>JBARIW010000111.1:0-1813 GCA_049799955.1 Pyrinomonadaceae bacterium | reverse complement strand
ACAGATCGGAGGGTTGGGTTCGACCTACAACATGCCGGCCTCGGTGCGGCTTCGCGGCGCACTGGATGTTGTGGCGCTGGAGCGTGCGTTTGCGGCGGTGGTTGAGCGGCACGAGGCATTGCGGACGCGGTTTGCGGTTGTGGCCGGCGGGCCGGTGCAGGTGATCGAGCCGGCAGGATCGTTTGAGCTTGCGATAGAGGATCTAAGCGAACTTGCGGAAGACGAACGCGCGACAATGACGCGTGGGCGTGTTCAGGCATTGACACAGCATCCGTTTGATCTGGAGCGGGGACCGCTGTTTCGGGCGCATCTGCTTCGGCTTTCCGAACAAGAGCATATCGCGGTGGTGGCAATGCACCACATCGTGTCGGACGGCTGGTCGATCGGGGTCCTGATCCGGGAGGTTGGAGCGCTGTATGCAGCGTTCTCGCAAGGCCGGCCGTCGCCGTTGCCTGCGCTTGCGGTTCAGTACGCGGATTATGCGCTGTGGCAGCGCGGCTGGCTCACGGGCGAGGCGTTGGAGAAGCAGGTTGCGTACTGGCGCCGTCACCTGAGCGGAGCGCCGGCGGCGCTTGATCTTCCGACCGACCGGGTTCGTCCGGCGGTACAGAGTTATCGCGGCGCGGGATTCACCGTTGGATTGCCTGGGGAGTTGACGGCGTCGTTGAACGATTTGGCGCGCAGCGAGGGCGCGACATTGTTCATGGTGCTGCTGGGGGCGTTCAAGGTCTTGCTGTCGCGCTGGAGTGGGCAGAGCGATGTTGTTGTGGGTTCTCCGATTGCGGGTCGGACGCATCGGGAAGTGGAGGGGCTGATCGGGTTCTTCGTCAATGCGCTGGCGTTGCGGACGGATCTTTCCGGCGAGCTGTGCTTCCGCGAGCTAGTGAGGCGGGTGAAGGAGACGGCGCTGGGGGCGTATGCACACCAGGACCTGCCGTTCGAGAAGCTGGTTGCGGAACTGCAGCCGGTTCGGGACCTGAGCCGGCAGCCGATCTTCCAGGTGCTGTTCGCGTTGCAGAACGTGCCGCAGGAGGGGCTGCAGCTTCCGGGTCTGGAGTTGCGCCGCACGGGAGGGGGGCGGGCGACGGCGAAGTACGACCTTGCGCTGTATGTGAGCGAAGTGGGTGGAGCTCTGCAGGCCTATTTTGAGTATGCGACGGACCTGTTCGATGGCCCGACGATCGAACGGCTGGCGGGTCATTGGGCAGCGCTGCTTGAGGTGGCGGTAGCACACCCCGGTGTTGCGCTGTCGGAGCTGTCGATGGTGGGCGTGTCGGAGCAGGCGTCGCGCCGGCTGCGGGGGCTGGATGCTGCTTCGCTGGGATCGGATATTGCGGCGTGCATTGCGCATTCGCCGTCGATTACCGATTGCTTCCTTGCCCAGGTTAGATCTCGTCCGGAAGCGCTTGCGCTGGTGGCGGGCGAGCACTGTTGGAGTTATGGCAGGCTGGATCGCGAAGCCGGGCGGATCGCGGCCTTGCTGGTGAAGGAACGAGGTTCGTCGCAGGAGGCCGTGGGGCTGTTGTTGCCGCACGCACCGATGATGGTGGCGGCGATCCTGGGCGTGCTGGGGTCGGGCAAGTTCTATGTGCCGCTGTCTGCTGAGGATCCGCCGTCGCGGCTGCGCGCGATCATGTCGGAGAGCGGCTGCGGCTGCGTGCTGGCGAGTGCGGAACTGAGAGGCCTGGGCGAGGAGCTTGGCGTGGCGGTGTTGAGCGTGGATGCCGCCCCTGACGAGCCGGTTGAGCTTCGGTCGCGGCCATCCGGAGCGCTGGCCTATGTTCTGTATACATCGGGAACGACTGGCACGCCG
>JBARIW010000110.1:0-2933 GCA_049799955.1 Pyrinomonadaceae bacterium | reverse complement strand
GATAGAGACACTTTAGGAGGGCGTCTCCTTCCGCGTCAGTCCGCAATTGGTAGGTGAAATAAAAAACCCCGCCGTCCGAAGACGGCGGGGTCAAACTGGAAGCTCCGGGCCTAATTAGGCGACGAAGTTCGAGCCAGTGGCAAGATCGGACAGATTGTTGATTGTCGCTGAGATCTGACCCGGGATTGTCATTGAGAAGTGACCCGGTGGGCCGATAGTTTCCCGCGATGCGGGGATGGTCAAGTGGTGGGCTTTTCCTTTCGCGATTTGGGTTCTGCCGAACTTGCTCTGAACCGGAAGCTGTCATTGCCGGTTTCCAGGATGTGGCAATGATGGGTGAGCCGGTCGAGCAGAGCGGTTGTCATCTTGGCATCGCCGAACACGCCGGCCCATTCGCTGAAGCTGAGGTTGGTGGTGATAACGACGCTGGTCTGCTCGTAAAGCTTGCTGAGCAAATGGAACAATAGCGCTCCGCCTGACGGGCTGAATGGCAGATAGCCCAGTTCATCGAGGATGATCAGGTCGAGGCGCAGCAGACGCTCGGCAAGCTGGCCCGCCTTGTTGAAGGCTTTTTCCTGCTCGAGTGCGTTGACCAGGTCAACGGTGGCGAAGAAGCGGACCTTCTTGTGGTGATGCTGCACGGCCTGGATGCCGAGTGCGGTGGCAATGTGGGTCTTGCCGGTGCCGGGGCCACCGATCAGCACCACATTGTCGGCGCCCTCGATGAACGTGCCGCGATGAAGTTGCTGTACCGCGGCTTCATTGATCTCACTGGCGGCAAAGTCGAAGCCGGTCAGATCCTTGTAAGCCGGAAAGCGGGCTGCCTTGAGCTGATAGGCAATGGACCTGACCTCGCGCTCGGCGAGTTCGGCCTTGAGCAGTTGGGACAGGATCGGCACAGCGGCCTCGAACGCTGGTGCACCCTGCTCAACCAGTTCGCCTACAGCCTGAGCCATGCCATGCATCTTGAGACTGCGGAGCATGACCACGACGGCGGCACTGGCAGGGTCATGACGCATGGCGCACATCCTTGCCGCGCAGCGTGTCGTAGCGCGCGACGTTTGCCTTGGGCTCCTGGCGCAGTACCAGCGCCTGGGGGGCATCGATCGCCGCGACCTGGCTGACCTTGCCATCGACCAGACGATGCAAAAGGTTGAGGATGTGGGTCTTGGTGGGAACGCCCGCTTCGAGCGCCAGCTCCACGGCATACAGAACCGCCTGCTCATCGTGGTGCAGCACCAGCGCCATGATCTCCACCATCTCGCGGTCACCGCCGGGGTGCTTGAGCAGATGACCCTGCAGTCGCCGGAACGCCTCTGGCAGATCAACGAAGGGAGCCCCATTGCGCAGGGCACCCGGCTTGCGCTGGATCACCGCCAGATAGTGCCGCCAGTCATAAACCGTGCGTCCTGGCTGGTGGTGGGACCGCTCGATGATCCGCTCATGCTCACACAGGATCTGCCCCTCGGCCGCAATGACGATCCGCTCTGGGTAGATCCGCAGGCTGACCGGGCGGTTGGCAAATGAGGCTGGCACGCTGTAGCGGTTGCGCTCGAAGTGCACCAGGCAGGTCGGCGATACCCGCTTGGTCTGTTCAACAAATCCATCGAAGGGCCGCCCCAACGGCATCAGGTTCGTGACCTCGTCGGCATGTACATCCGCGACGCTGCCCGGCAGACCGCCGTGTATGATCTGGCCCCATTGCGCGATGCACCGCTCTTCGAGCCAGGCGTTCAGGGAAGCGAGGTCAGGGAAGTTGGGTAGTGGCTGCCATAGCCGCCGGCGTGCATCCTGGACATTCTTTTCCACTTGGCCCTTTTCCCACCCCGAGGCCGGATTGCAGAACTCGGGCTCAAACAGGTAGTGGCTGGCCAAGGCAGCAAAACGGGCGTTGACCTGCCGGGTCTTGCCGGTGCCGATCCGATCAACGGCGGTCTTCATGTTGTCGAAGATGCCGCGACGGGGCACGCCACCGAGCACCCGGAACGCCTGGGTCAATGCATCGAACAGCATCTCGTGGCTCTGCAGCAGATAGGCCCGCACGATGAATGCCCGGCTATGGGACAGCTTGGTGTGGGCGACCTGAAGCTTGGTGCGCTCGCCACCCAGGATGGCCCAGTCTTCACTCCAGTCAAACTGGAAGGCCTCGCCTGGCCCGAACACCAAGGGGACAAAGGTGCCGCGCCCGCTGGTCTGCTGCTCGCGCTGCCGCTCTGCCTTCCAGCTCCGCACAAACGCCGCGACGCGCTCGTAGGAGCCCTCATAACCCAGGACCACAAGGTCATGGTGCATCTGCCTGGCGGTCCGGCGCTGTTTGCGCGACTTGACGGTCTCCACTCGCAGCCAGTCCGAAAGCTTCTGGGCAAACCGATCAAGCTTGCTCGCTCGAGCAGGAGCCTTGAACTTCGGCTCCACCGTGTCGGACCGCAGGTACTTGCGGATCGTGTTGCGCGACAATCCCGTGCGCCGCTCGATCTCCCGGATCGGCACCCCCTCACGGAAATGCCAGCGCCTGATTACGCTCAATAACGCCATGTCGATCACTCCTGTGTCCCCCGACCAACAGCCAGGGAAACGATCAAAACATGGGTCAAATCTCAGCGAAAACTTCTGCCCCTAAAGGGTCAGATCCTGGTGGCAATCAACACTCAGATATTCGTCCGAACCGGTCAGGGCGCCAACGGCGTCGAGGTTGTTACCGTTGTCGGTTGCTTCGTTGTAGAAGCGCAGCCCAACTGGATCGGCCGGACGGCCGAAAAGGGCAATGTAGACTTCCTGAATGGTAGCCATGTGTTCCAAATTCCTTGTTCTGTGACCGTAATGGCCAGAGAGGCAGCGAAAACGAGGCAATAGGCCGAACTAAAGGCTTCTCCCCCCTAGTCTCCTATCTCGTCGTTCGCCAAGCTACGTTGCTGATTGCAGAGTCGTCAAGC
>JBARIW010000109.1:0-24778 GCA_049799955.1 Pyrinomonadaceae bacterium | reverse complement strand
AAAGTCTTTGAATGATGAATAATGTTCGGTTTTAGAATAACTTAAAAGCGTAATTCCGAACATTATTCACTTTATCAAACTTTTACAGACGAATATTCGGCTCTTCCTGAGTATTGGTGCAAAGCCAAAAGTCGATTCTGCACCAAAAGTGCTTAAACTTGCACTAAAAAGACTGTCGGAAGTGGCGGGCTTTTAGCTAAGTTCATATTTTAATCTTAGATATTTTTGACTCTAACCGACAAAATGTAAGGTTAGCTTTCTAATGAACGGCTCAAATTGAGCCGTTGCTATTTAAAAAGTTTTTAAGGTAGAGACAAAACTTGTCTCTACCTTATTTTATTTAGCTGAGTTCAATACACGTAATCAGCATAATTCTGCAATACTATGTTAAAAATGGATGGACGCAATGGCTACCCAGCTAAGACCAAAACTTAAACCTACCGACCTAGACACAAAAATTGTGTCTACCCTTCATTTTTAAGTCATTGGTGGTTTATCTTCGGAAAAATCAGCAATTCTTTTTGGTTCTTCATCTTCATCAAAATTAAACTGCCTTCGACTTGGCTCTATCATATTTGGCAAAGATTGCTGAGCGGGCGGCTTTATAGGCTCTTCATGCAAATCAAAACTTATTTCAAGTAACCTAATTAATTTCTTAACTCCAGTTTGTGTAATTTCCCCTCTAAATAAAAGCTGGACTTCACTTTCATCTGACAATGCAAATTTTAATTCTTTACTAATTTCGACATTATCCGAAGAACCTCCTCTGTCCATGCCTACTTCAATTATAGGGTTATAGCGATAAGCGCTTTGCGGAGGGGCTACCTTGTAATTTGGTGGCATCATTTCAGATGATAAAGCAGTTGATTTCATATTTTTATTATATGACTCTTCGGCTTGCGTTACAAGGTCAATTGTTGCGTGAAAATTCTTAACAACTTCATCGGCAACATTAGGATTAAACTTGTTTTTTATGAGATAGTGCCTTAAAATCTGATTGCTGGGTAACTGTTCGCCATAGGTTTCTCTTATTTCAACGAATATCTGAGGAGTAAAAGCCATCTTCTTTAATGATTCAAAATGTTCTTTACTTTCCACAGGAAGTTCAAAGACATTAAAAGCATCTTCACTAATCTTATACCCTTCACCTTCCGGCACAAGTAAGCCATACTTTTTAATGGCTGAAATAACGCCCATTGAACGCCCGTTCAGACTCACATAGCCCAATGCCTCTGCTATTTCATCATCGGAAATAGTATGTTGGTGTGCTGATTTATATATAATTCTAGCTTTCTCAAGCGCACCTCCAAAATCTAATTGCGGATAGTTCGGACTTCTAGTTTTTGCCATAGCTAAATTACCTCCATTTGTAATTTAGCTTATTGCGCTTATTGTGTCAACTATAACGCTTAGCAAGCGTTATAGTTGGCGTTATATTTTTACCAGATGAAGCGATAAAGAATTGCATTTTTCCAACTCTTATGTTATATTCAAAATAGCTAATTGAAAAAGAAAAGGCAACACGAAGCTGTAACTTCAATGTTGCCTTAAGCTTAGAACAACTTATGGAGAGTTAGCATAGCGGTCGAATGCGCCCGACTGATAATCGGGTGAACGTGCTAGTACCACGTTTCAAGAGTTCGAATCTCTTACTCTCCGATAAGTTCTGAACCGCCCCAAAGGAAGCTGTTACTTCCTCTGAGGCTTTAGCCACACAGCCGAAGCCGTATAGCCACGCATCATTTATTATACGCTCTCGCGCTGTGTATTACAAGATAAAACGAGGTGATACACAATGGAAACTATACGTAACCCTAGAGAAGTTCGCGGAATCGCAATCGCCCGAAAATTTGAAATCAAGCGAGAAAACGGCTTTTGGTTTGTTCCGAGCGCAAACAGACGAATCACATATAAAGTCAGACTGAAACCGTATTTTTGCAGTTGCCCCGACTTTGAATTTCGCCGTCAGAAATGCAAACACATTTTCGCCGCGCAGAATCGCTTTGAACGCGAGTTTTTAGACGAATTAACCCGCGAAGAAATCAACCAACTTCCGAAACCTGTGGAAACGCGCCCGACCTATCCGCAGAACTGGACAGCTTACAACAAATCGCAGATGAGCGAAAAAGCCGAATTTCAAAGACTCTTAGCTGAACTCTGCAAAGGCATCGGCGAACCTGTACAAGAAAACGGCAGACCGCGATTGCCTTTTACAGATATGCTTTTTGCCTGCGCTTATAAAGTCTTTTCTACTGTGTCGGGCAGACGTTTTACGACCGATTTGAGCGAAGCAAAAGAAAAAGGCTATATCTCAGCCTTGCCGCATTTTAACAGCGTCCTGCGTTACTTCGACAACGAAATGCTTACGCCTCATTTAGAAATGATGATACAGGAAACGAGCTTGCCACTAACCGCACTCGAAAAAGATTTTGCGATAGATTCAAGCGGTCTTTCGACAACCCACGGCTTTAGTTGGAGTTTTGCGAAGTTTGAAGAACCGAATTTAATCGCCCGAAAGAACTGGCTGAAAGTTCACATTTGCACAGGAACGCTAACGAATGTTGTAACGGCTGTCAGAATCACGGACAAATACGAAAACGACCATAATTCTTTTGAGCCGCTTGTTGTCGATACGCGGGAAAACTTCCAGATGCGAACGGTTTCAGCCGACAAAGCCTATTTGAGCAATCATAATATGAACGTTGCCGCAATGAACGATGCCGCGCCGTTTATCGCTTTCAAATCCAACAGCAAGCCGACCAAGAAGGAAAACACAATCTGGAATAAGATGTACCACTTTTACGCTCTGCATCAAGAACTGTTCTTAAAGGAATATCACAAACGCTCAAACGTCGAATCGACTTTCTCAATGATAAAATCGAAGTTTAGCGGAAGTGTCCGAGCAAAGAACAAAACGAGCCGCACGAATGAAGCTTTAGCTAAAATCCTGTGCCATAATATTTGCTGTCTGATTCAATCAATGAATGAGTTCGGAGTGTCGGGCGAGTTCTGGAAAGAGCCTACTTTGCACTAAAAGTGTTTAAGGTTGCACCAAAAGTCGGGCTAAAATCGGGCTTTTGGTGCAAAGCCGCTTGAGCGGCTTTGCACTTTTATTCAAAATTTATTGCATAAGGCGCAATATTTGTTCATAAAATGCTAAATTATTCAGCCTTTATCAAGCTTTTCCGAGTAAAAGTGCAAAGCCTGCTTGAGCGGCTTTGCCAGCTTTGCACAAAAATAGAGAAATAAGCTGAGGGAATTATTAATTCTCCGTGAAACTCTGTGAAATCTCCGTGTTCTCTGTGTTGAAATCAATTTTTAACACAGAGAACACGGAGGTTTCACAGAGAACGCAAAGTTTTTCTATTTTTGTGCAAAGCCAGCTTTGCCTAAAATCTTCGTTTTGCCCAAAAAGTGCTTAACCTTGCCCAAGAAGTATTAAGGTCGGATGCCTCTACAACATCCGACCTTTTCATTCGCGCCCGAATTGAATTTTAAGTTGTAGTATGCCAAGAGAAAATCCAAAGCAAAGCGGCGATGAAAGCGAGAATTAAAAGCACAAACAAGAAAAGATAAAAGCGAGTTTTCCCTTTGTGTCTAACTTGTTCGTTTGTATTCAGGGAAATTTCCGTTTCGGCTTCGTGTTCGGTGATTGGGAGAATAAGCATATTTTTTTACTCTGCGAAATTTCGTGTTAGAATCTATCGTTAAATCTTTGACAAAAAATCAATGCCAAATCCTACAATTCAGCGAGTGGTAGCCTTTGTCTAAATGTTGCGTTCAGATTCCACAAAACGCGGCGCATCGGTTAAATAATTTAACACGGTTTCTAATTAGAAACTATCTTAAGCCTAATTCGCTTTTCGTGTCAAGGAGAAATTTTTGATGGGACGCGAAAAGGCAAAACAACCGAAACGAATTGCGGAAAAATTGAGACAGGTCAGGCTCGCTTTAGAAATGTCTCAGGATGAAATGGCGCGGGCATTGGAAAGGCAAGAGGTGAAAGTTTACAAAGCATATATTTCGCTTTACGAGGCTGGCGAGCGCGTGCCGACCTTGTTAATAACTTTGGCTTATGCACGAATTGCGGGCGTACCGGTAGAAACTATCATTGACGATAAATTAGACCTGCCTAAATAAAAGAGTGCGGACAAAAAATGCCTAACCTTGCTCAAGAAATATTAAGGTCGGATGTCGTTACAACATCCGACCTTTCCTTTTGTGTCTAACTTGTTCGTTTGTTTTCAGGGAAATTTTCGTTTCGGCTTCGTGTTCAGTGATTGGGAGAATAAGCATAATTTCACTCCGTAAATTTTCGTGGTAAGATTTACTAACTTCTTTGTGTCAAGTTTCATCAAGGAGGATTGACTTGATGGGAGCGACGCAACGATACATTCCAAAACATTTGGGAAAGAAATTGAAACAGGTTAGAGAGCATCTGGAAATCAAAACGTATGATGAAATGATTTTGCGCCTGAATGTTAAGGAAGTGCCGCTTTACCGCGCTTCAATCTCCCAATATGAAAAGGGAACTAGAGAACCGCCGCTTAATGTTTTGCTGAGATATTCGCAACTCGCCGGAATTACGATAAATGATTTGGTCGATGATATGGTTGAATTGAGATTTTAAGGCTTTGCACAAAAATTATGAAATCAAGCGTAAAAAAACTCTGTAAAACTCTGTGAAAAACTTTGTGTTCTCTGTGTTGAAATCATCTTCAACACAGAGAACACGGAGTTTCCACAGAGTTTCACAGAGAAAACAGCTAAGTTTCAATTTTATCTTTTTTCTTTTTTTACATAATTTTTGTGCAAAGCCAGGTTTTAAGTAAACGCATTGTGCTGTGAAAGTTCACGAAAACCGGTTAAACTTGCCTAAATAAAAGAGAGTGGATAAAAAGCGTTTAAGTCTGCCTAAAAAGTCTTTGAAAAAACGGGCTTTTTAGGCAAAGCCTGCTTGAGTAAATATATTTGGATATTCTCATAAATGAAAATTCAGGTTAGAATTATCAAGTTCGTATGGCAAAAAAATCTTACGCAAAACCTTTTCTGAAATGGGCGGGCGGAAAAACACAGCTAATTGCAGAAATTCGACGGAATCTGCCGCCGATGGTCGAGTCAAATCAATTTACATACATTGAACCATTCGTCGGAAGCGGTGCGGTTTTATTTTGGATGCTGAATAATTTTCCTAATTTGAAAAAAGCCGTTATCAATGACATTAATGCTGATTTAATTAATGTCTATAAAATCATTGCCGAACAGCCGAAGCCGCTTATTGAAGTTTTAAAAGAATATCAGGCACAGTATCACGAATTAGAAAGCGATGAGGAAATAAAGAAAGAATATTATTACTCCAAAAGAGAGCTATACAACACGCGCGAAACTACGCCGATAACACAAGCTGCTTTGTTTATTTTTCTAAATCGAACCTGTTTTAACGGCTTATATCGCGTCAATCGAAAAAACCTTTTCAATGTTCCGGTGGGAAGCTATAAACGCCCGACAATTTGCGATGAGGAAAATATATTAGCTGTAAGCGATGTTCTGCAAAACGTCGAAATTCTCAACGATGATTTTGAAAAAACGCTGTCTTTTGCTGCTGAAAATGCATTTTTCTATCTCGATCCGCCCTACAAACCATTGAGCATAACATCAAATTTTAATTCTTACGCCGATAGCGATTTTAACGACAATGAACAAATCAGATTAAGAGATTTTTGTATAAAGCTCGATGACCGGAACAGCAAATGGATTTTGAGCAATTCAGATGTTCAGGACAATGATTTTTTGGACGAGCTTTTTAGTAAATTTAAAATAAATCGAGTGAAAGCTAAAAGATTTATAAACTCTAAGGTTGATAAAAGAGGAAGTTTAGATGAATTACTAATTACAAACTACCAGGTAGGACAATCTAAAGAAGCGACTCAATCAATTTTACTTTGAATATCAATCATAAAGTTTTTTTGGAAATAAAAAGCGAAATTTTTGTTTGAAACAAAGCGATTTAATTTTTTGGAGAAAATTGGATTATAAGGCTTTGCATCCTTGGTTCTTATTTGAATATATTTGCCGCTTGAAGTATGTATAAATCCATCATTTATTAATATATCAGCATTTATTTTTTTCTTGATAATTTCAAAATCTTCAGCCAGTTGATTGTATAGTTCTGAGTCCTTTTCGATATTTACGAGTTTATAGTTTAGAAAATACCAATCATCCGGATTTTCACTTGTTTTCACAACAGGAACATAGAGTAATTTATCAATTTTTTCATAAATCCAACTATCTTCGAACTTAACATCGTTTAATAAATCATCGAATCTGCTGGATAATTGACTAATAAACATGGTTTCCAAAGGCTTCCCAAGAGCATTACATTTATTAGTTTTTAATTCACCATCTTCAAAATCGCGTAGAGTATTTCCGGGAGGTAAGCCAATAATCTTTTCAAGCAATTTCCCTGTGTTCCCTTTGGCAATTTTAATACCTTCTAATTCTTCTATTTTGTAAAGTGTTTTGAAAGGTATGCCGATAACTTTTTTTATTTCTTCAATCGCTTTATCTAATTTCATACTCAAGTTTTCAAATATCGATTTTCAAAAGCTCCGGCAAAGTAATCTCAAAAGTATTGGCAAAAGTTTCGATGTTTTTTAATGAAAGGTTTCTTTCGCCTCTTTCGACCATTCCTATATAAGTCCTATGAAAACCCGTCTTTTCAGCGAGGACTTCCTGCGACCATTTTTTCTCTTGTCTGAGGTTTCTTATTCTCTCGCCGAATTTTTTTACAATGTCTGTTTCCACTTGAATTAGATTAGCGATTGCATACAATAAGTCTACATACAATTAGTATCATTTAGATAAAAACTTGCTTCAACTAAACCAAATGCGTGGATTTTAGACCCGTTCACAGGCTCAAGCACGACAGGTATTGCTGCGAATTTGCTTGGCAGAAGATTTTTGGGAATTGATTTGGAAGAAGAATATTTACACCTCGTTATTGTTATATTACGCAAAAATAACGCTTGACAGGTAAAATTTCAGGTATATAATCCATTTTAATAGACGAAGAAGACAATTTACAGCTTCGATTTTCCGAAATTCGGAAAGCCGGAAGTTTGTTTTCTTCGTCTTTTTTTGCTTGAAGCACAATCTAAATTTAACCGGAATGGAGGATTTCTTTCTATGAACAATTTACAGGTCAGACAGTTAAACAGAGGACAGGCGAGGCGGGCTTTTTTTACGAGTAATGAGACGGATTTTCCGGCGGGGTCGCCGGGCGGGCGCGTGGCGGCGGCGATGGATATGGTGATTGCCGCGATTCTGGCGGACGCGGGCGTGCAGAGTTCGGGCGCGGTCAGCCAGAAAGTTGCCGCGAAGGACGAGAATTTTGTGAAGTTCAAGAAACTGATGCGGCAGACGGCTCGCGCGGGCGACGCGTTGGCGGAAGAATTTGAAGGCTTCGAAGATTTGTTTAATTTACCCTACGGAGACGCCGAAGAAGTCTGGCTGGCAAAAGGGCGCGCTTTTTACGCGGAATCGGAGAACTATGAAGACGAGATGCAGGACTATATTTCGACGCCGAACTTCCGCGCGGGTTTGATGACGCTGATTACCAAAATCGAAGCCGTTTCGACCGATAAGGACATCGCCGAAGAACAGCGCGGCGGCGCGACCGGCTCGCTCAGAGCAAATTTCCGCGAACTCGGCAGACTAGGGCGCAAGGCAAACAGCATCGTCGTGAACAAATACGAGGAAGACCCGAAAAAATTAGCCGAATGGGCTATCGCCTCGCATCTCGCCGCCGCGCCGAAAGGCGGGGAAGAAGTAATAGGAGAGAAGAAGTGAGGGGGAAGGAGTGACAGGTGAACGGTGATAGGTGATAGGTAAGAGAATGTTTCTTTCCGTTCACCCATCACCGTTCACCTATCACTCCTTATCTCTTCTTAAAACAAATAATTATATGCGACCACATGAAAATTTGGATGTTTGGAAAATGGCGGTTGAATTTGTTGTGAAAATTTATGAGTGCACGAAAACTTTCCCTTCGGAAGAGAAATTCGGATTGACTTCGCAAATCAGGCGGGCATCGGTTTCGATTCCTGCAAATATCGCAGAAGGCGCGGCGCGGCGATATGATAATGAATTTTTACAATTTCTTTCGATAGCCCAAGGCTCGGCAAGCGAGCTTGAAACCGAATTACTTATCGCTCAAAAATTAGGATTTATTAAAAAACAAAATTACGAACAGCTTTATTCGGAATTAAATACTATCGGCAGAAAAATTGTCGGATTATCTAACCATGTTAAAAATCGAGGGGATAAGAAGTGAGAAGAAGTGATAGGTGAACGGTGATAGGATTAAGGAGTGATTGGTAACAGGTGATAGGTGAACGGAAAGAAACTTCCTTTTACCTATCACCCATCACCTATCACTCCTTTCCTATCACCTATCACTTCTTCTCATCAGTTCCCGGCGACGAAGTTTATGTCATCGTTTTTGTCGTTTACGCTGACCGCCTGCGCGGGTTGTCCGAACGAGTATTGTTTTGCCGAAACGGCGATGACGCAGGTTGTGCCGACCGGAACCGAGTCGAAACGGTAATAGCCGAGGCTGCCGGACAAAGCCATTCGGACATTGCCCTGAGCATCGGTCATCGTTATGCGCGCGCCGCTGATGCCGTTGCCGTCGGCTCTCGTTATGCGCCCGCCGACCGGAACCTGCGACGATGTCGGGGCAAGCACCGTAAGCTGACCGTTCTGCGTTACGCTCTGCGCCGGATTTTCGTTGAAAACCAGACGCTCGAAGTTCAGCGGCGACGCCTGCCCGCCCTGCCCGATTACCTTGAAACGCAGGTTGAGAAGTGTTCCCGCGCCCTGCAATTCGTTGATGCCGTATGCCGTAACGAACAGGCGACCGGGCGTGTTCGGGTTTGCCGCCACGCTCAGATTGCTGCTAATCGTTCCCGCCGTATTGACCGGCGCGGCAACGTCGGGCTGAAGCACCGAAGGATTATACGAAATTTCAAAATCGTATGCGATAAAGCCTCTGCCCGTAACGTCGCCGACCGAAATCGGGACGATAACGGTTTGATTACGCGCCGCATTGAGCGTCGGAAGTCCGACTGCGACGGCGTTTGCATCGGGCTGAATCGTCTGAGCCGCGCCGCGCGCTGCAAGCTGGCTCGGCGGCGTCCAGTTGCCGGTTACGTCGCCCATCAAAATCGCCGAATAATCCTGCCCGCTCAGATTTGCGGTTATGTTGGAGTAAGAACGCGAAGCCGGAAGGAATTTCCACGTTCCGGCGCTGCCGGGATTGCTGATGTTCGCGGCGAACTGGGCAATCAGAGCCGCGTCGTATGAGTTCACAAGGTTGTTCCCGGAGACTTCCGCCGCCAGCAGGCGCGTTTCGGATAACTGCGTGAGTCCGATGCTGTACCTGGCAATCTGCGAAGAATCCAAACCCGAAATCGCGTTATTGATTTCACCGCTTTTCGAAGGCGTAACCGTGTAATTGCCGCCGATGAACCTGTCGAGCGAATAACTGCCGTCGGCGGCGGTCGTCGCCGTAAAATTCGAGCTTCCCGAAGCCGTCATATTTACATTTCGAACTCCGAGCGGCGCGGGCGCGTTGGCGTATGTAACAATTCCCGTAACCGCTGTTTGCTCGATGCAAAATTCGCCGTTGGTTCTGGTCGCGGCGGGCACTCCGTCGTTGAACTGGAAACGGTCGAAAAACACACTCGTGCAGGATGCGGGCGCGTTTTGAACCGTGAACGTTAAATTGAGAAGCGTTCCCGAACCGCTCAGAGGCGTTGTGCCGTAACCCGAAACGCGAAGCTCGCCCTGATGCGTATTGTTGACCGTAACCGTCATATTGCTCGACATCGTTCCGGTCTGGTCGAACGACGGGCTGAGATGACCTAACAGGTTCGAATTATACTCAATCATAAAATCGAACGAGATGATGCCGCGTCCGGTTGTATTGTTTGCGACTTTAACCGGAATGGTCGTCGTAGTGTTTCGCATTCCGGTTAAACCGGTCGGAATGTAAACGCCGATTTGCGAAGATTCCTGGCTGGCGGAAAACGTCTGCCCGCCGATGGTCAGCGTTCCCGCGCGGGCTTCGCCGGTATTCGCGCCGACGCTGTAGCCGATAACGCTGCTGCCCGTTCCGCCGCTTACGCCCGCATTTATTTCTATCCAATTCGTATTATTCGCAAGAGTCCACGCGCAGGTCGAATCGCTTGCCGTGATGTCGATTGAGCCGCTCGCGCCGCCGCCCGGAATTGTCGCGCTCGAAGGGCTGATGCTGAATGTACAGGGCGCGGGAGGCGCGGACGTTTGCCATCTCGGCTGTAAATCCTCGCTCGAATTATTGGTAATCTGCCCCGGGTTCGCGCCGTCGGCATCCATCGTGTAAATCTCGCCCATCTCGTAGTTAAAGTGCTCGAATGTGATTTTACTGCCGTCGGGCGAATATGAAGCGTGACGGTCAACGATATACTCGTTGACTGTCAAACGAGCCGGATTCGCGCTTCCGGCGGCGTCCATCACATAAATATCAAACCAGTTATCGCGGTTCGAAGTAAATACAATCTTGCTGCCGTCGGGCGAAAACGAAGGCTCGGAATCGGTTGAATAATAATTGTTTGTCAGATTCGTTTGATTCGAGCCGTCGGCGTTCATCACATAAATCTCATCGTAAGACATACCGTCGGCATTGCTGCGTGAATAGACGATTTTGCTGCCGTCGGGCGAAAACATCGGGTCGGCGCAGCTTGCCGCGCCGGTAGTCAGCGGCATTACGTTTGCGCCGTCCGAGTTCATTATAAAAACATTATTACCGCCGATGCGCCCGCTGATAAAGACGATTTTACTGCCGTCGGGCGAAAATGATGGCTGAATATCGGTCGCGTCGTTAGAGGTCAGGCGCGTCTGATTCGTGCCGTCAGAATTCATTATGTAAATTTCGTGGATAACGTCGCGATTCGAGGCAAATACAATCTTCGTGCCGTCCGGCGAAAACGAAGGCTGTTCGTCGGTCATCGGATTATTCGTCAGGCGCGTCTGGTTCGTGCCGTCGGGGTTCATCGTATAAATCTCATAGTTGCCGTCGCGTAAACTGGTAAAGACGATTTTCTCGCCGGCGGCGGACGTCCGGGCGATGACGGGCTGCCAGGCGGCGTAATCGTCGAAAGTCGGGTTGTTCGTCAGACGAATTTCGTTTGTTCCGTCCGAGTTCATCGTATAGATTTCGCGGTTGTTGTCGCGGTTGCCGGTAAAAACAATTTTGCTTCCGTCCGGCGAAAATGACGGTTTAAAATCATCCGTCGAATTATTTGTTAAGGCGATTTGATTGGTTTGGTCGGCGTTCATTACGAAAATCTCAAAATCGAGGCTCGAACCACGACTAAACAAAATCTTGCCGCCGTCCGGCGAGTATGATGGACTGAGTTCCGAAGACTGGCTGTTGGTTAAATTTATCAGATTGCTTCCGTCGGCGGCGCTCATGAGATAAATTTCCGAATTACCGTCTCTGTCGCTTGTAAAAATAATCCTGCCGCCGTCCGGCGAAAACGAATGGTCGGAATCATTCGCCGGATTGGTCGTCAGGCGCGTTTGATTCGTGCCGTCGATGTCGGTTATGTAAATCTCCAGATTGTCGTCAATATATCTGCTAAACGCGATTTTGCCGCCGTCGGGCGAAAATACAGGCAAAGTGTCGTTGACGGTAGTATTAGGCACATGGGTTTGATTTGAACCGTCGGCGTTCATAATATAAATTCCCGGATTTACGTCGCGGAAACTGAAATATGCGATTTTTCTGCCGTCGGGCGAAAACGAAGGATACGAGTCGGTTATCGTGTTAGAGGTGAGGCGCGTTTGATTTGCGCCGTCGGCGTCCATCACGTAAATTTCACGATTGCCGTTGCGGTGGCTTGTAAACGCGATTTTGCCGTTTGCCGGCGGCGTCCGCAGCGAATCAACGGCAGGTTTGTCCGTTCGGTTTGAATTGCCCGAATCGCTGCTCGCGCCGAAAATTCCGTCCAGCCGCGACATTGACGAAAGCGCGGAAATTTCCGCAAATATCGAAGCCGTGCGGTTTGGATTGGCGTTCGCAAAAGTTATAAACGCGCAAACGAAGGCGAGCGCGAGCGCAATCGCCGAAAGACGTATGGATTTTAATTTAAGTTGTAATTTCATTTTGATTTCTCCTTTTTTGTTATTTTTTTATTTGCCCTGCGCCGAACGTTCGTTTTTCAATACCGTTTTTTTCCCGCAAAGCCCGAAAAAACTTGTAATTTATGCGTAATAGTTGTTATCATTGCCGCGATAAACAGCAATTTTTCATCGAAGGCAAACGCTTTAACCGCAGCGATTGGATTTTTTAATTTTTCGCATTCTTTTGTTTTCATAATTTTCAAATCGTTCCTGTGATTCGTTTTTTTACGACTCACGAAAGTTATCGAAAAACTTGCCTTCACCTACACACGCGAGAACTTTTCAGCAATATCACCAGGCGGGCGGAAAATATATTTAAAGAGGAAATTTTCGACGTATGGAGCAGAAAACCTTAAAACCCGACGCCGCGCCTGAAATAACGCGTCTGCTGGTCGAATGGGGCGGCGGAAATCGAGCCGCGCTCGACGAGCTTTTGCCGGCTGTTCACGGCGAGCTGCAAAAACTCGCGCGTTCCTATATGCGGCGCGAAAATTCGGCGCATACGCTGCAAACGGCGGCGCTCGTCAACGAGGCTTATCTGAAATTGATTGACCAGAAAAGAGTCGAGTGGCAGAGCCGCGCGCATTTTTTCGGCATCGCCGCGCAGATGATGCGGCGCATTCTGGTTGACCACGCGCGAAGTCATCAATATGCAAAACGCGGCGGTAAATCGATAAAAATATCGCTCGACGACGCTGCCGAAATTTCCGATGAAAAAGCCGGTGAGATGCTCGCGCTCGACGAAGCTTTGCGCGAATTTGCCAAAATCGACGCCCGCCGCGCCCGCGTCGTCGAGCTTCGCTATTTCGGCGGATTGAGCAACGAAGAAATCTCGACCGTTCTCGAAATCTCGGTCAACACCGTAATGCGCGACTGGAATCTGGCGCGGGCTTGGCTGCACAAGACTTTGACGCAGTAGAGCAGAACCGCCGCTAGGATTGAATGATTATGAATCCTGATAAATGGGTACAAATCAGCTCTCTATTTCAGCTCGCCGCCGAGTGCGAACCGGAACGCCGCGCCGAATTGCTGGAGTCGAAATGCAGCGGCGACGACGCGCTGCGCCGCGAGGTCGAAGAACTGCTCCGCTCGCACGAAGCCGGAGAGAATTTTCTGGCAAATTCCCCGTTGGAGATTCCGGCGCTTCTTCTCAACTACGATTTATCAAATTCGCTCGAAGGAAAGCATATCGGCGCTTATAAAATCCTGCGCGAAATCGGGCGCGGCGGAATGGGCGTCGTCTGTCTGGCGATACGCGACGACGACGAATTTCGCAAGCGCGTCGCTTTGAAGCTCGTCAAACGCGGGATGGATTCGGACGAAATTCTCAATCGTTTTCGCAACGAGCGGCAGATTCTCGCATCTTTAGACCATCCGAATATCGCGCGTATTCTCGACGGCGGAACGACCGATGACGGCTTGCCTTATTTCGTAATGGAATACATCGAAGGCGAATCTATCGGCGATTATTGCGACACGCGCAAGCTTCCGACCGTCGAGCGTCTGAAAATTTTTCGCAAAGTCTGCGCCGCCGTTTCCTACGCGCATCAAAATCTGGTCGTGCATCGCGATTTAAAGCCTTCGAACATCGTTATCACGCCCGACGGCGAGCCGAAGCTGCTCGATTTCGGGATTGCGAAACTGCTCAAACCCGATTTATTTCCGCAAATCGTCCAGGCGACCGGAATTCTCACGCGCCCGATGACGCTCGATTACGCCAGCCCCGAACAGGTGCGCGGGCTTCCGATAACTACGACGAGCGACGTTTACAGTCTCGGCGTTCTGCTTTACGAATTGCTTACGGGACACCGACCGTATCATCTGAAAAATCAAACGGTCGCCGAAATCGAGCGCGTCATCTGCGAAGAAGAACCGGAACGCCCGAGCGCGATTGTTCGCCGGAAAGAAGTCGTTACAAAATTTAACGGCGAGGAAAGCACGATTTCACCCGAATCAATCAGCCGGACGCGCGAAGGTCATCCGCGAAAATTGCAGCAGAAGCTGCGCGGCGATTTGGATAAAATTCTGCTCAAAGCCCTCAGAAAAGAACCGAATCGACGCTACGATTCGGTCGAGCAGTTTTCCGAAGACATTCGCCGTTATTTAATCGATTTGCCCGTTCTCGCGCATAAAGACAGTTTTCGTTATCGAAGCCGGAAGTTTTTATGGCGACACAAATTTTCGCTCACGATTGGCGCTTTTTTTATAATTTTAATTGTCGGCTTCGCCGCCGCATTTCGCTCGCAAGCCATTCGCGCCGAGCAGCAGCGTCTCCGCGCCGAAAAAGTCTCGGCTTTTCTGGCGGAAATTTTTAAGGTTTCCGACCCGAACGAAGCCAAAGGCAACACGATAACGGCGCGCGAGATTCTGGACAAAGGCGCGGCGCGCGTCGAACAGGAAATGTCCGACCAGCCGGAAGTTCAGGCGATGCTTCTGGAAACAATCGGCGGCGTTTACGACAGTCTCGCGCTTTACGACAACGCGCAGCGACTGCTCGAAAAATCCCTGCAAATCCGGCGCGAAGTTTTCGGCGACATGAGCGAAGAAACCGCCGGAGCGCTTTACCATCTATCGCTCGTTTTCCAGCACAAAGCCGAATTCAAAGCCGCCGAAACAACGCTCGAAGAAGCCTTGCGGATTCGACAAAATCTTTACGGAAACGAAAGCGAGCGCACGATGGAAACGCTGACCGCGCTCGGAAGTATCGCTTATCAGCGCGAAGATTATCCGGCGGCTGAAAACTTCTTTCGCCGGTCGCTCGAAATCGCCCGCCGCATTTTCGGCAAAGAGCACCCGTCGATACCGGTAAAAATCAGCAATCTTGCAAACGCCGTCGCCGACAAAGGCGATTTTGACGCGGCTGAACCCTTGTATAAAGAAGCGCTCGATTTGAGCCGTAAGATTTTCGGCAGCGAAAATGAAAATACCGCGAGAATTCTTGATAATTTCGCTTCTTTTCAAAACGTCAGCCGCGAAAATTACGACGAAGCGGCGCGCCTTCGGCAAGAATCGCTGGCAATCAGGCGAAAGCTTCACGGCGATTTGAGCCGCGTCGTCGCGTTCGGTCTGAACAATCTCGCCGCGCTTCTGGAAAAGAAAAAAGATTATGCCGCCGCCGAATCAGCCCTGCGCGAGTCGCTTGCAATCGAGCGCAAAATTCTCGGCGACGACCATCCCGGCACGGCGTTCAGATGTAGAGAATTAGGGCATTTTCTTTTTATGTAGCAGAATTTCGCGGAAGCGGAAAGCTTATTTCGAGAAGCATTAACCGTCCAAAACGTTAAGCTCGGCGAAAATCACCCGGAGACGCTTGCGACAAAAACCATGTTCGCCGAGCTTCTCAATGAAAAAGGCGAAAAGACGGAAGCCGAGCGAATTTTGCAGCAGATTTTGCCGCTCCAGCGCGAAAAATACGGCGCGGCGCATTTTATGACGAGCGTTACGCTGCTTGAGCTGGGAAAAGCCGCTTTAGCCCGCGGCGAGAATGCCCAAGCCGAACCGATTTTGCGCGAAGCGTTTGAAAACCTTCGCTCAGAAAACATACAGGACAAATGGTTTGCGGCGGAAGCCGAAAGCGTTCTCGGCGAATGTCTGCTGTCGCTCGGACGACGCGACGAAGCAAAACCTCTGCTCGAAGAAGGAGTGCGCCTGCTCGGCGAAGAACTCGGCGACGAGCGCAAATGGATAATCGAACGCGCCCGCAAGCGGCTTGATAAACTGCGCTAAAAAGCGAATCTGCCGCCGCCGTATCAAATTTATTTTTCTATTTATCTATTTTCGTCGGCGGCTAGTTTTCTGCCGTTGTGAATTTCCTGCAAACTTCTGACAATAACTTTTTCCTGTGATTTTTTCGTCGCAATCGCTTCAATCAAAGCTTCCGCGCCGGT
The DNA here is from genome assembly GCA_049799955.1 of Pyrinomonadaceae bacterium. Lineage (GTDB taxonomy): Bacteria > Acidobacteriota > Blastocatellia > Pyrinomonadales > Pyrinomonadaceae > JBGTFE01. The sequence continues at coordinate 8,666 of JBARIW010000109.1, read as the reverse complement.
CATCGTCGTTACGCACGGAACGTTAAACTGCAAAGCTGCTTTGCGAATCGCCTGCTCGTCGTAATGCGAAGTTTTCCCTAAAGGCGTGTTGATGATAAGAGATATTTCGCCCTGTTTGATTAAATCGGCAATGTTCGGGCGACCTTCGTTGACTTTGAAAACGGATTCGCACGTTAAGCCGACTTCAAGAAGACGTTTCGTCGTGCCGTAGGTTGCGACCAAATCGAAGCCGAGTTTTTTCAGTCGCCGCGCCAGAATTACGGCTTGACCTTTATCCGCGTCGTTGACCGAGATAAACGCTTTTCCTTCAAGCGGAAGAACAAGTCCCGCGCCTTCCATCGCCTTGCCGTAAGCTTCGCCAAAGCTCGCGCCGACGCCCATAACTTCTCCGGTCGAATGCATTTCCGGTCCGAGAACCGGGTCGACTCCGGCAAATTTTTTGAACGGGAAAACAGGCGATTTGACGAAAATATGCGGAACGCTTAAAACTTCCGGCAAATTAAATTCAGCCAGAGCTTTGTCGCCCGCCATCACCAGAGACGCGATTTTGGCGAGCGGAACGCCTGTCGCTTTGGCGACAAACGGAACGGTTCGGGAAGCGCGCGGATTGACTTCGATGACATAAACGCGGTCGTCCTTGATGGCGAGCTGAAGATTCATCAAGCCGACGACTTTTAAAGCTTTAGCGAGATTTTGTGTGTAATGTTTGATGGTTTCCAGATGTTCTTCGGCGAGTTTCTGCGCCGGCAAAACGCTGGAAGAATCGCCCGAATGAATTCCGGCTTCTTCGATATGTTCCTGAATTCCGGCGATAACGCACGTATCTTTATCAGCCAGCGCGTCAACGTCGATTTCGACCGCGCGTTCTAAGAATTTATCAATCAAAATCGGCTTTTCGGGCGAAGCGTCAACCGCCGTTCGCATATATTCGTCCAGACTTTGCTCGTCGTAAACAATCGCCATCGCCCGCCCGCCGAGCACAAAAGAAGGACGCACGACAATCGGATAACCGATTTTTCCGGCAATGATTTTTGCTTCTTCGGCTGAAACTGCCGTTCCGTTTTCAGGCTGCGGAATATTTAGTTTTCTCAACAGCTCGCTGAATCTTTTGCGGTCTTCGGCAAGGTCAATCGAATCCGGCGAAGTTCCGATTATCGGCACGCCTGCTTCTGAAAGCCTGTCCGCAAGATTAAGCGGCGTCTGCCCGCCGAATTGGACAATTACGCCTTCGGGCTTTTCCTTTTCGACGATGTTCATTACATCTTCAAACGTCAGCGGCTCGAAATAAAGACGGTCGGAAGTGTCGTAATCGGTCGAAACCGTTTCGGGATTGCAGTTGACCATAATCGTTTCAAAACGCGCGTCCCGAAGCGCAAAACTGGCGTGGCAGCAGCAATAATCGAACTCGATTCCCTGCCCGATTCGATTCGGTCCCGAACCGAGAATCATAATTTTACGGCGATTCGTCGGCTCGGCTTCGCATTCTTCTTCGAAGGTCGAATAAAGATACGGCGTAAACGATTCGAACTCTGCGCCGCAGGTATCGACGCGCTTGTAAACCGGGACGATGCCGAGGCTTTTTCGATGTTCCCTGACTTCGCTTTCGGTCGTTTTGGTGAGAAATGAAATTCGCCTGTCGGACAAGCCAAATTCTTTCGCCGTTCGAATAGTTTCGGTCGGAATCTCCTTTAAATTTTTCTCTTCGATGTGTTCCTGCAAATTCATCACTTCGACGAGCTGTTCCAGAAACCAGCGGTCGATTCTGGTCAAACGGTGAATTTCTTCAATCGAATAATCGTGCTGCAAAGCGTAAGTGATATAAGAAAATCTCTGCGAATTAGGGCGCGCGAGCTTTCTCTGCAAAACGTGGTCGGGAACGTCTACCAGCCGCAGAGGTTTGACGGCTTCGAGCGAGCGCAAGCCTTTAAAAAGCGATTCTTTGAACGTTCTGCCGATTGCCATTACTTCGCCGACCGATTTCATTTGCGTTCCGAGAACGTCTTCGGCTTGCGGAAATTTCTCGAAAGCCCATTTCGGAATTTTCGTTACGACATAATCAATCGTCGGCTCAAACGACGCCGGAGTTTTCTTTGTAATGTCGTTCGGAATTTCGTCGAGCGTGTAGCCGACCGCCAATTTTGCGGCGATTTTCGCAATCGGAAATCCGGTCGCTTTTGAAGCGAGCGCGGACGAGCGCGACACGCGCGGATTCATCTCGATAATCCGCACATCGCCGTTTTCGGGATTGACGGCAAATTGAATATTCGAGCCGCCCGTTTCGACGCCGACCTTGCGGATACAGGCGATGGACATATCCCGAAGACGCTGGTATTCGACATCCGAAAGCGTCTGCGCGGGCGCGACCGTAATCGAATCGCCCGTGTGAACGCCCATCGGGTCAAAGTTTTCAATCGAGCAGATGATGACGACGTTATCGTTTAAATCGCGCATTACCTCAAGCTCGAATTCTTTCCAGCCTAAAATAGATTCTTCGATTAAAACCTGCGAAATCGGCGACGCCGCAAGACCGGATTCGACAATTTCTTCAAATTCTTCGGGATTATAAGCCGTTCCGCCGCCCGTGCCGCCGAGCGTGTATGACGGGCGAATGATTGCCGGATAGCCGGTCGTTTCGACAATTTTTTCCGCTTCTTCCCAACTGTGCGCGAAACCGCCTTTTGCCGTCGGGATACCGATTTCGTCCATCGCGGCTTTGAAAAGCTCGCGGTCTTCGCCGACCTTGATTGACTCGATATTCGCGCCGATGAGCCTGACATTAAATTTGTCTAAAATTCCCTGCTCGTAAAGCTCGACCGAGAGATTCAAACCCGTCTGACCTCCGACTGTCGGAAGCAGCGCGTCGGGCTTTTCCTTTTCGATAATCGCGGCAATCGTCTCGACCGTTAGAGGCTCGACGTAAGTTCGGTCGGCAGTTTCCGGGTCGGTCATAATCGTCGCCGGATTGGAATTGACGAGAATGACTTCAAAGCCTTCTGCGCGAAGCGCGCGGCAAGCCTGCGTTCCCGAATAGTCGAATTCGCAAGCCTGTCCGATGACGATTGGACCTGAACCGATAATTAAAATTTTGTGAATATCTGTGCGTTTAGGCATTGAATTGAAGAAATCTTCTTAAGAAAAATTATACCCGATTGAATTAAGTTCTAACAATTCAAAAAAATTTATTGCCTCTAGGTAATGTTTTGAGGAAAAAGTTACTACAAGACAGGAGAAAAAACTTTCAAAAAAAATTGAGCAGTTTTCGCTTCGTTCGGGGCGTTAAGTTAAAGAATATTTCTAATTAAGGAGAAAACAATAGTGAAAAAACAAAGCCTGATTATGGCATTAACGATTTTGCTTTTAACTTTCTCCTCCTACACGGCGCAAAAAGCTTCAGCCGCTGAACTCGTAACAAACGGCGGGTTTGAAACCGGCACTTTCGCGGGCTGGACGGCTGTTAACGTAACTACAAACGTCTGGTATAACTGGCGGGTTACGACGGCGACTTGCGACGCCTGCCTCGACCAATGGACAAGTGGCGGCTCATCTCCACATACCGGTACGCGCAGCGCATGGAACGGATGGGCGGCGGGAAATCCCGTTCCCGATGCTTTCCGTAAAAAACTCCCACAATCTTTCCCTTTCGCTAAACCGTAACGATTGTTCCGTCGAACTTCGTCAGCGAAAATCCGTTGAAAGTTTCGTTATAGCAGTATTTGGCGTCTCGCAAAATACTGATGGCGACCGCTTCGCCCAGAAGCATCGATTCGGTGCCGTCCGAGCGCCAGTGAACGCCGGCAGTATTGCGTCCCAGAGCGACGTTTGAAGCGAGTTTATTAAGCTCGCCGCCGATAGTTAAAGTATCGCCGCCGGTGTATGGAATCAGCATTTGCCCGGTCGAATCCGGCACGACCGGATTTTGAATTACGGTCGATTCTTTAAACCAAGCCTTCAAAATCGTAACGCACGCGCCCGCGACCGTTGCGTGTCCCGCGCCGTATGAAGGATGCGTCGGCGAGCCTTCGGGAAAAGCCAGCGGCAAAAGCGCGTTACCCGCCGGAAGCTGTCCGCCGAGACGCGTGTTGGTCGTAACCGAATTTAGAATTTCCTGATGAACCGGATAACCTGCGCTGTGATACGCGGTTCGGTCAACGCGTTCGGCGAAAACTTCGGGTCTGAGACGGCGATGGACAAGCCATTTCTGATTCCAGACGGCTTTCAGCGCGCGCGTCGAAACTTCGCATAAAAGCGTTGCGATATGCGGTCCGCCGAATGTTCCGAAACCGATTTGCGTCGCCGAATTTGCATACGGATTTCCCGCATCCGCTGGAACGCCCAAACCGGCAATAATCAAAAACGCCTGAAAATAGGCTTGAAACAAAACGTCGACGTGAACCCACTGCCCGGTGTCGCGCCCGTTTCGCATATAGCGCGGCGTCGGGTCAAAAATATCTCCGCCCGAAGGTATCTGACCGTTTTGAGCCGCCAGCCAACTGTTAAAATCGGTCAAATAATTTTGTCCGCCGCCGCCCGCAGGCAGAACCGTTCGAATTTTCTGATTAATTTCGTTTGCGCCGAAGAAACACGGCAGATAGAAAAACTGCGAAAGATACGGTCCGGCTTTATCGCCCGGCGTCAGACCGCGAAACAAAACTTTCGGCGTAACCATCCCGTTTGTATCTTTCGCGCCTTTGAAATCCGCGCCGAAAAGCGTTAAATCGGCGGCGGCGGAAGCGGCAACCGAATTCGTTTCGTAATCGCTGTAAGAAACGTCGCGCAAAATCGCCATCCAGTAATTTTCGGCAATTTCGGCGGCAATTTCCCTACTCGCAAATTTGGGCGCGGGCGGCTGAACGAAGCTGGACGCATCCGCGCCTTCCATATCGAATGCCAGCCCGCACTGCGGATTCGTCAATTTTACGGTTCCGCCCATCGGAATCTGCTCAAACTGCGTTGTGCTTGCGGTCAAAAGAGCGCTCACAAGCGCGTAATAAGCCGTCAAATCTACTTCGCCGTTTGCCAGATGCGGCAAGCCTTTCGAGTAATTTCCGATTTTGTTCGGATACAAATCTTCATCGCCGTTGCCGACTCGCGGAAAGCTTGAAGTATTCAGATAATTTGTTTCCGCGGCGCTAACACGCACTTGATAGCATTTTGTTCGACGCTGCGAGCCGATTGTCAAACTGCTGCTGGCGCGTTTTTGGGCTGAGACTTTCGATTTCGGGTCAAGCAAAGGAACGATTGTCGCGGCGGTCGCGGCGGTAATTGCCGCTTTGCCGATATTGCCGAGAAATTTTCTTCTGCTGGATTCTTTTTCGGGTACGGATTCTGCTTCAAATTCGACTTCTTTTTTCATAAATTTATCTCCGGTTATTTACGAGCTGACGACAAATAAATTTTTCCTAAAGATAAAAATTAAACGTTTTTTCGGGAATCATCGATTCTCGACTTTTTATGTTCAGATGTTCTGAAACAAATAACTTTTTTTGAAAAAAGAGTGTAACTTTCGCCTAAAGAAATTTAGATTTGCAGTTACGAATATTTAAGCACGAATTTGATTTGCTGGCAAGCTTTTTTTGTAAAGATTCGGTAAAATTATTCGTCGCCGAAACCGACAAAAACAGGCTCGGTTTTGAGCTGAATATCAAAGCTTTCGGCGACCTTTGCCTGAATTTCTTTCTTTAAAGCCAGAATGTCTTTTGCGCTTGCGCCGCCGAGATTAATGATTGCCAGAGTGTGATTTGTCGAGAGTCCGGCGTTTCCCTTTCGGAAACCTTTTTGAAAACCGGATTTTTCTATCAGCCACGCGGCAGGAATCTTTACGTTTTCATTGTCAACGACGAAATTCGGAACGCTTTCAATCCCGAAAGATGCGGCTTTTGCCGAAATTTCGCTGAGTTTTGCTTTCGAGACAACCGGATTTTTGAAAAATGAGCCTGCGCTTCGCGAGTTCGGGTCATTTTCGTTTATCACCATCGATTTACTGCTTCGAATCCTGATGACGACATCCCGCGTTTCCTGCAAATTCGGCGTTTTTTCACCGAAATATTTTTTCAAATCCGCGTAAACGATTTTCGGCTCGCCCCCGCGCCGCAAACTGTATTTTACGGCTAAAACAATATAGCGATTTTTTTCGGTCGTATTGAAAATACTTTCGCGATAGGCAAATCCGCATTGCCGGTTCGATAAATCGACAAAGTTTTTTGATTGACGGTCAAAGACGCGGACGGACGCGATTGTTTCCGAAACTTCCTGCCCGTATGCGCCGACGTTCTGCACCGGAGTTCCGCCGACAAAGCCCGGAATTCCGCTCAGGCATTCAACGCCCGCGAGATTGTTTTCGACGCAGAACGCGACAAATTCGTCCCAATCTTCGCCCGCCTGCGCCGTTACAAGAATATGAGATTTTCGCGCCGCCGCGCTCAATGCAGGCAGAAATGCGTGCGCTCCCGTGGAAATTCCGCGCAGGGCGATTTTCAGAACGAGCCCGTCGAAGCCTTCGTCGGCAATCAAAACGTTGCTTCCGCCGCCGAGAATAAAAATTTCCAGATTGTTAGTTTCGGCGAATTGAACGGCTTCGACAATGTCGTTTTCGCTTTTCGCTTCAACAAAAAAACGCGCCTTTCCGCCGATTTTTAAGGTCGTTTTATCGGCTAAAGGCACGTTTTTTTGAATATTCAACGGAGAATTCATCGGGCAAAGAGTTCGGAATAAAATTTTAACCGCTTTAACTCCGAACTCTCAACTCAAGGCTCAATTAAATTTTTTGACGCCCGAAATTATCAGGTCGAGGTCAACCGATAAATCCCGCCGGTTAAGCTCCAAAAGTCTTTGCTGCAATTTCCTCGCTTCTTTTGTGTTTTTGCGTTGAAATTCCGTTATGCCGAGCAAATAAACGGCGGCGGCAAATTTATCGTCAAGCTCGATGACGCGACGAAATTGTTTGGCGGCATTATCAAAATCTTTGCTGTTCAGATAGGCAATGCCAAGCTCGTGCAGCGCCGGAACCCAATCTTTATGCAGGTCGTTGGCTTTCTTTAATGTTTCGATTGCCGTTTTGTTATCGCCCAGACTCACTTGCGTCATTCCTAAATTCAGGTACGATGCAGGAAATTTCTGATTTAATTTCTCTGCTTCGAGTAAAGCTTGTCTGGCTTTTTCCAGTTTCGCCTGACCTTCGGCTTTTTTACCGCTTCTGAAATCGGCTTGCGCCGAGTTGAAATAAGCCCAACCGAGATTTGTGTAATCGATATAATCGGAACTGATGGCGAGCGCCTTTTCGAGATTGTCGATTGCCAGATTCCAGTAAGACGTTTTAGCCGGATTGGCGGCAATTCGTCCAGCCACATAACCGAATCTGCTGTAAAGCTCGGCGTCGTTTTTGACAAAGGCGACGGCAAGCCTGTATGAGCTGACGGCATCGTCGAAACGATTCATCTGGCGATAGACTTCAGCCAAATTAACATGAGCTTCGCCCAAATCATTTTTCAGTTTCAGCGCTTGTTTATAAGCATTTATCGATTCCTCGTATTTTCCGTCGTTGTAATAAGCTACGCCCAAATCGAACCACGCTTCGGTGTATTTCGGATTAATCAGGACGGCTTCGTTATATTCGGAAATAGCCTCGTTGCCTCTGCCGAGCTTATCGAGCGTTTCGCCGAGATAGTAATGCGCTTCGGCTGAAGTCGGGTCAAGCTCGATGGCGCGGCGAAAAGCCACCGCCGCTTCGTCGTTCCGGGTTTGTTTGTATCGAACCAGCCCCAGAAAAAGCTGTGTTTCGACATTGTCGGCGCTGACCGCCAATGCTTTTGTCAGATATTTGTCGGCTTCGGCAATGTTGCCTTTCTGGTAATATAAAACTCCAATCGGCGTGTAAAGCTCGGTCAAATCGGCGTCGAGCGCGATAGCTTTCTGATAATATTCAAGCGCTTTGTCATTTTCATTGAGCAGCTCATACGCTTCGCTCAAACCGGCAACCGCGCCCGCGTTTTTTTCGTTCAGCTCAATCGCCTGAAGATAGAGTGTTTTTGCCGCGTCGGGTTTTTCGGCTTCAAGAAATTTATCTCCCTGACGTGTAAAAGCTTCGCTCAAGCCGAGTTTAGCGTTTGTATTTTTGGCGTCGAGATTCATCGCCTCCCGGAAAAATTCTACTGACTGGGTCGGGTCGTTTTTATTGAGAAAATATTCGCCCGCACCGGCAAAAATTTGTGAAGCTTCTTCCTTTGACTTGCGCGCAATCGCGGCGTTATCGATAGTGCCCGGATTAACTTCCTTTGTTTTGGCGCGTTTCGGCTTGGTTTTAGCTATCGTAACGGTTTGTTTTTGGATTCTTTTGGTCGTCGCTATTGTCTGAGTTTTGGTTCTTTTAAAGTTCGATGCATTTTTAAAAGCAGTTTTATTTTGCTTTGATTTGCTCGAAACGCGAAACGTAAATCCGCCCGAAAGGTCGTCGGACGTTACAACGTCCTGTGCTTTGAGCGGGACGGCGTTAGCCAGAAAGCTCAGTAAAATTAATAAACTAAAAAACCCACCGCGCCATTGATTTTTGTTTTGCATTTAAACACTCCCGAATTTTTTCTCTTATTTTACTCCGCATTCATCTTTTAGCAAGGCGAAATTTATGATGCTTCAATTATTAACGGACGTTCGCAAAATATTTATTTTGCCCT
>JBARIW010000108.1:0-1807 GCA_049799955.1 Pyrinomonadaceae bacterium | reverse complement strand
GCGCATAGAACGAGTAGGTATTGAAGAGCGTGCCGAAGAAACGGCGCTGCACTTCGGTCACGCCGGCGGGGTCGAACTTGAGGTTGTCCCACGGTGGCGCGTTGGCGATGAGGTACCAGCGGGTGGCATCGGGGCCGAACTGCTTGATGGTGGCAAACGGGTCGACGGCGTTGCCGAGGCGCTTGCTCATCTTCTGGCCGTCTTTGGCGAGCACCAAGCCGTTGGCAATCACATTTTTGAAGGCCACGGAGTCTTCCAGCATCACGGCCAGCGCGTGCAAAGTGAAGAACCAGCCGCGGGTCTGATCCACGCCTTCGGCAATGAAATCGGCGGGGAAATTCTTCTGGAATTTCTCGGCGTTTTCGATGGGATAATGCCACTGGGCGTAGGGCATGGCGCCGCTATCAAACCACACGTCGATGAGGTCTGTTTCGCGGTACATGGGCTGGCCCGAGGGCGACACCAGGAAGATATCGTCCACGTAGGGGCGGTGCAGGTCGATTTTCTTGGTTGCTGATTGTTGGTTGTTGATTGTTGGCTCGTCCGACGAGTTATCGGCCATTACCCAAGCGCCGTCCACCTTTTGGTAGGGGTTGTGGGTCATGATTTCGGCGGCTACGGCCTTGTCGATTTCGGCGCTGAGCTGCTCGATGCTGCCGATGCAGATTTCCTCCGAGCCGTCCTGGCTGCGCCAGATGGGCAGGGGCGTGCCCCAGTAGCGGGAGCGGCTCAGGTTCCAGTCGACCAGGTTTTCCAGCCAGTTGCCGAAGCGGCCGGTGCCGGTGCTTTCGGGCTTCCAGTTGATGGTTTTATTGAGCTCGATGAGCCGGTCTTTCACCGCCGTGGTCTTGATAAACCAGGAGTCGAGCGGATAGTAGAGCACGGGCTTGTCGGTGCGCCAGCAGTGGGGGTAGGTGTGCTCGTACTTCTCTACTTTGAAGGCCGTGCCGTCGCCTTTCATGCGGATGGCAATGCTTTCGTCGAGGGTCTTGTAGTCGGCCCCGCTCTGGTCGTGACCATCGTAGTTTTTCACCCAACGACCGCCGAATTCGCCCATTTGGGCCACGTAGCGGCCGGTACGGTCCACGATGGGGCCCAGCTTGCCTTCGTCGTCCAGTACCATCAGCGCGGGCACGTCGGCCAGGGCCGCGGCGCGGAAGTCATCCGCGCCGAAGGTGGGCGAAATGTGCACGATGCCGGTACCGTCTTCGGTGGTTACGAAGTCGCCGTTGATAACGCGGAAGGCGCGCTCCTCCCCTTCAAAGGCCGGAAAGCCCTTGTCGTGGCCGAAGAGACGCTCGTAGCTAACACCAACCAGGTCTTTACCTTTCACTTCGCCGATTTTCCGCCAAGGCAACACCTTGCCATTTGGTTGATACTCGTTGAAATCAGCTGACAGACCTTCCTGCTTGAAGTAATTTTTGACGAGCACATCAGCCAGAAGCACGCGGATTGACTCTCCGGTGTAAGGGTTTTTGGTTGCTATCAGTGAGTAGGAAATTCCTTTGCCGACCGCCAAAGCGGTATTGGCGGGCAACGTCCAAGGAGTAGTCGTCCAGGCTAGGATAAATAAGTCCGAATTAACCAGCTTATCCGAGTCAGAAACTCCGTTCTCAGTGTAATTCAAGCGCTGAATTACCGTTTCTACTTCTTCCGTTTTCACCTTGAACTGGGCCACGATGGTCGTGTCCTTCACGTCGCGGTAGGTGCCGGGCTGGTTCAGCTCGTGCGACGAAAGGCCGGTGCCAGCGGCCGGCGAGTACGGCTGGATGGTGTAGCCCTTGTAAAGCAAGCCTTTGTCGTATAG
>JBARIW010000107.1:0-1629 GCA_049799955.1 Pyrinomonadaceae bacterium | reverse complement strand
ACGTCGCGGAGTCGCTGCGAGTTGCGCTGCGCAATTCCGAGAAGCTGCTGGAACTGGTCTCCGACCTGCTCTCCGCTGCCGCGGGGCCGAGCAGCATTGAACGGGTGCCTGCGGATCTGTCCGAACTGCTCAACAGCGCCCTGACCTCTGCCGCTCCCAGGGCGGAGATCAACAAGGTCCAGCTCGTCCCCGACTTCCCGGCTGAGCTCCCCGTCTTCCTGGATCCGCAGCGGATCAGCCAGGTCATCGACAACCTGCTGTCGAACGCGGTCAAGTACTCCCCCGACGGCGGCAAGGTCACCGTGCGCGCCTGGAGCACCCCGGAGACCCTGACTTTCGAGATCTCTGACACGGGCATTGGCATGACACAGGCCGAGCAGGCCGAGGTGTTCACTAAGTTCTTCCGCTCCGGGACCAGCCGGAAGGCCGCCATTCCCGGTGTGGGACTGGGCTTGGTGATCAGCAAGAACATCGTCGAAGCCCATGGCGGAACCATTACCCTGCAGAGCGAGGCCGGGGAAGGTACCGTCTTCACGGTCCGACTGCCCATGCAGGTCCAGTAACGCAGGGGCGCGGCGATTTTGTCCGGCTTTGGTGCATGTGAAAACATCGAGGCGGAGCCCTGTTCCGCGGTTCTTTGGCCTGCGGCCGGGCTGCAGGACAATACGCCTCGGCCCGTTCTGGACCGGAAGAAGAACTGGTAGCAGCATGGACGGCATTTCAACGACGCGGAGGGTGCTCCGGCGACTTGGCTCCTTCTCCTTCGTGGGCACCGTCGCGTTCCTGGTCGACATCGGCCTGTTCAACCTGCTCGTCGCCACCGTCCTTGATGACAATCCCATTTCGGCGAAAATTGTTTCCGTCATCGTTGCGACCACCATCTCCTGGCTGGGCAGCCGATACCTGACCTTCCGGCGTACCCGCGGACGCAGTGTGCGGGCGGAGACTATCCTGTTCGCCCTGACAAACCTGGTGGGGCTGGGCATCGCCACGGGATGCCTGTTTGTCTCCCATTACCTCCTTGGTTTCACGAGCCAGTTCGCGGACAACGTTTCCGGCAATATCATCGGCGTGCTGCTGGGCAACGTCTTCCGCTACTTCGCCTACCGGTACGTCGTCTTCACTGAGCCCAAGCGCAACACCGGCAGCCCGGAGCGTGCAGACACCGAGCTGTCCCGCTAATCCGCATTGCAGGACTTACATGATCGGCGGTTCCGGTGGTGCCGGCGGCTGGCCGGGAATGGATCCGCCCGCCGGTGACGACGGCGCCTGTCCGGGCTCCGAGCTCAGCTCCGCCACCTCGTAACGTGCCAGCCCGGCAGTCTCTCCGCCGTCGGCGACGAATTCGGCACCCGTGGAGAAGCTCGATTCGTCGCTGGCGAGGAACAGCACCAGGTTGGCGATCTCTTCCGGCTCGCCCATGCGGTGCAGCGCCACATGTTCCTGGCCTCCTTCCAGTCCGTCCGTCATCGGCGTCCGCACCGCACCGGGGTGCACCGAGTTGACCCGGATTCCGTACGGGCCAAGGTCTATCGCAACAGATTTGGTCAGGCCCCGGACTCCGTATTTCGCAGCCGTGTATCCCGGCAGGTCCTTGTAGCCCTGCAGTCCGGCAGTGGAGGACAGGTT
>JBARIW010000106.1:0-1749 GCA_049799955.1 Pyrinomonadaceae bacterium | reverse complement strand
GCGCTGGACGTCAAGGCCGGCGACCGCGTGCTGTTTGGCAAGTGGAGCGGCACCGAGGTCAAGGTCGACGGTGAAGACCTGCTGATCATGAAAGAATCCGACATCATGGGCATCGTTGAAGCCTAAGGCTATTTGCCCAGTCAAATAGCCGGCTTCCCCTGCCCTTTTTTCTGTCTGCACTTTAAGGAGCGCCTCACATGGCAGCCAAAGAAGTAAAGTTCTCCACCGACGGTCGCGACAAGATGCTGCGCGGCGTCAACATCCTGGCCAATGCGGTCAAGGTGACCCTCGGCCCCAAGGGTCGTAATGTGGTTATCGAAAAGTCGTTCGGTGCTCCGCGCATCACCAAGGACGGCGTGACCGTTGCCAAGGAAATCGAACTGGAAGACAAGTTCGAGAACCTGGGCGCGCAGCTGCTGCGCTCGGTTGCTTCCAAGACCAACGACATTGCCGGCGACGGCACCACCACCGCGACCGTTCTGGGTCAGGCCATTGTTGTTGAAGGCGTCAAGGCTGTTGCCGCCGGCTTCAACCCGATGGATCTCAAGCGCGGCATCGACATGGCCGTGGAAGAAGTCGTGGCCTCGCTCAAGGCCGCTTCGTCCAAGATCAAGTCGTCCTCCGAAGTTGCCCAGGTCGGCACCATTTCGGCCAATGGCGAATCGTCCATCGGCGACATGATTGCCGAAGCCATGCAGAAGGTCGGCAACGAGGGTGTGATCACCGTCGAGGAAGCCAAGACTGCCGAAACCGAGCTCGATGTCGTTGAAGGCATGCAGTTCGACCGCGGCTATCTCTCGCCCTACTTCGTGACCAATGCCGAGAAGATGACCGCCGTTCTGGAAGATCCCGTGATCCTCCTGCACGAAAAGAAGCTCTCGAACCTGCAGGCCATCCTGCCGATCCTTGAGTCGGTTGTGCAGAGCCAGCGCCCGCTGCTGATAATTGCCGAAGACATTGAAGGTGAGGCTCTTGCGACCCTCGTCGTCAACCGTCTGCGCGGTGGCCTCAAGGTTGCTGCCGTCAAGGCCCCGGGCTTTGGCGATCGCCGCAAGGCCATGCTCGAAGACATCGCCATCCTGACCGGTGGCCAGGTGATCTCCGAAGATCTCGGCATCAAGCTCGAGAACGTGACCATCGACATGCTGGGCACTGCCAAGCGCGTTGAGATCACCAAGGAAAACACCACGATCGTCGATGGTGCCGGCACCCAGGAAGACATCCAGGGCCGCGTTGGCCAGATCAAGGCGCAGATCGAGGAAACCACCTCGGACTACGACAAGGAAAAGCTGCAGGAACGTCTGGCCAAGCTCGCTGGCGGCGTTGCTGTGATCCGCGTCGGCGGCTCCACGGAAGTGGAAGTCAAGGAGCGCAAGGACCGCGTCGACGACGCTCTGAACGCAACCCGCGCTGCCGTTGAAGAAGGCATCGTGGCTGGCGGCGGCGTGGCACTGCTGCGCGCTTCCAACGCAATGACCGTCAAGGGCGCCAATGCCGACCAGGACGCTGGTATCGCCATCGTCAAGCGCGCTCTGCAGGAGCCCGTACGCACCATTGCCAATAACGCCGGCGCCGAAGGCTCCGTGGTTGTGGGCAAGATCCTCGAGAACGCCTCGATCTCGTTCGGCTACAATGCTGCCACGGGCGAATATGGCGATCTGGTGCAGCTGGGCGTTATCGACCCGGTGAAGGTGGTTCGCACCGCCCTGCAGGACGCAGCTTCGGTTGCATCGCTCCTGATCACCACTG
>JBARIW010000105.1:0-10000 GCA_049799955.1 Pyrinomonadaceae bacterium | reverse complement strand
TCGTGTGCGACAACGACTCCGTTCGAGCTTTGCAAAATCCACCATTCCGACACATGCAAGCGAAAAATGGCAATATCCGATTTACCGTCGCCGTCGTAATCGGCAGCAACCGGGAGGTCGTTGGCGATGCCGAAACTACGAACCGTTGTCGAGCCGTCGCTTGAATTATTGATATACCAAACCGCGGTCGAACGGCGATAAACTGCCGGGTCAGCCTTGCCGTCGCCATCAAAATCTCCCGGCTGAGGAACGTCTTCCGAGATGCCGAACGGAAAGGCGTAATAAGTAAAATTTTCGCTCCGCAAAACATACCATTCGCCTGTCGAAGGACGATAAATCGCTACATCCGCCTTTCCGTCTCCGGTGTAATCGGCAGGAACGAGTTTGTCTGACGATAAACCGAATTGCAGTGTATAATTTCCACCGTCGGACGAACGCAAAAACCACCATTGTCCGTTTGAAGGGCGAAAGATTGAAACATCGGTTTTCGAGTCGCCGTCAAAATCTGCAAACGTAGCGGGTTTTCCATTGATATTCAATGCCAAAACCTGAAGCCCGAAAAGCAAAATCAAAACCGCTGAAATAATAAAAATCGCAATGGTTCGCTGCATAGTCTCCTCCTCATTTTTGTTTGTCAAATTGGCTCATAATTCTATAGCGCCGCCAAAACCGTTTCGGTATCTAGTATCTGATTGCTTCGCAGGTTGTTTTCGACAAAACGCTTTAAATTCATTTTCGGTTATTTTCGTAAATTATACTCCCGAAAATAAATTTTAGACAACAAAGTCGTGTAAAGTTATAATCAAACTGGCTTTGACTCCAATGAATTTCGACAAATTCTTTAAATTCATCTCCTACGCGGTCGTATTTTGCGGCTTTCTGACGCTTTGGGTTTCGGGCGGTTCGGGAATCATTGTTTCGACTTTATTTATAGCGGTTTTAGTATCAGCGTGGTTTCTGGAAGATTCGCGCTGGCAGATTTCGGACAGAATCGGGACTGGTTTAATGTTTTTCGTCGTTCCACTTTTTTATATTGACTGGAAATATAAAATCAGCGGGTTCGGGACAAGTGAGACGGCGATTGTCGCAATTCTTGCGAAACTTATTTTGCTTCTGGCTGCTATAAAGCTTTTTCAGAAAAAGGGCGACAGAGATTGGATGTTTCTTTATCTGATGTCGTTTTTTGAAGTTTTGCTTGCCGCCGGTGTCAGCATAAGTCCTTTGTTTTTGGGCGCGCTGATTTTGTATCTGCTGGTTGCGCTTTGCGCGATTATTGCTTTTGAGATAAGAAAAACTTCGCGAATCGTCAATGAGAAATCTACCGGCGGAAAGTCGAGTCTTGAGAAAATCAAATTAAAAAACAATCTGATAAAACGTTTGCCTTCGACTTCGATAACACTGCTTTTTTTGATAATCATTGTTGCCGCGCCGTTGTTTTTTATGCTTCCGCGCGTCGGCGGCGCGGGGTTCGGCAGTAATAAAAATGCTTTTTCGAGCATTACGGGTTTTTCCGATACGGTTAATCTCGGTCAAATCGGACAGCTCAAACAAAACGAGGAAGTCGTCATGCGCGCTCGTCTGGAAAATGCGAAGAAAGATAACTTAAATTCAACGCGTTGGCGCGGCGTTGCGCTCGACACGTTTAATAATAAAACATGGTCGAAATCGAGCTATGTCAGTAATGAAATTATTAGAAATGAGCGCGAAGGTATTTACAATTTAGATAAAACCGAGCAAAAGGACAAAATAACCATCCAGACGATTTATCTCGAACCGATTGATACGCCCGTTTTATTTATTCTGGCGCGACCTCTTGCGGTTCAGGGGAATTTTATAAATATTAAACGAGACGCGGGCGGCGCGATAAATTTCCTGAGAAAAGATTTTGACCGGCTGAGTTATAAAGTTTTTTCGGATACGTCTTTGCCGACCGTTTCCGAGTTGAGAGATGATAAGGCAATTTATTCGCCCGAAGCGCAGAGATATTTGCAGCTTCCCGAGCAAATGGACGAAAGAATCTCACAGCTTGCCGCGCGGATTACCGAAACTAAAACGACTCGCTACGACAAAGCCTCGGCGGTCGAAAAATTTCTGCAAACGCAATACGGCTACACGCTCGATTTGCGTGTCGGCGGCGAAGAACCTTTAGCGGATTTTCTTTTTAACGTAAAAGAAGGTCATTGCGAATATTTTGCTTCGTCGATGGCGATTATGCTTCGCACGCAGGGAATTGCGACGCGCATCGTCAACGGTTTTCAGCTTGGCGAGTACAACGAAACGGCTGATGTTTACGTCGTCAAACAAAAAAGCGCGCACACCTGGGTCGAAGTTTATTTTCCCGGCGAAAACGTCTGGGTTCCGTTCGACCCGACGCCTTACGCCGGACAAACCGACGGCTCAATTTCGACGGGCGCTTTCAGCGGTTTGACCAAATATATCGAAGCGCTCGAAACTTTCTGGATACAGTATTTTGTCGCATACGACAGCTCCGAGCAGCGTTCGCTTTTTCGCAACGTTAAAAACAGCTTTCAGGATTACCAGTCGAAAACTTCTTCGTGGCTCAATGATTTTCAGGATAAAATCGGCGATTGGTGGCGAGATGTGCGCGGCGATAAAGGCTTGCAGACGAGCGCGACGGCGATTGCTTACGGCATCGCGTATTTAGTCGCCGCCGCTTTGGGAATATTTCTAATCGTCCGGCTTTACCGCAAAATTATAAAACTGGAGATTTGGCAAAAGCTTCTCGCGTGGCTTAGGAGAAAGAACGAAACAACGATTGTCGAGTTTTACGAAAAAATGCAGAAAGTTTTAGCAAGCAAAGGTTTCCGGCGCGACGCGCATCAAACGCCTTTGGAATTCGCCTTCGCATTAAATATGCCCGAAGCCGTGCAGATTACGGAGAAATATAACCGCGTGCGTTTCGGCGAAAAGAGTTTGTCGCGGGACGAAGCAGCAGAAATTGAAAATTGGCTGAAAACTTTGGAAGAAACTGATTAAAACTTCAGCGCGGTAATTTACAATCCGAAAATCGTCTTAGTTTCAAAAGGCGTTTGTGGCGAAATTGATTGGACAACAAAATTAAAACGAGGTTTATCAAACGGTTATGCTGAAAATTTCTTTATCAATCGTCTTTTGTCTTTTGGTTTTTACAACAAATAATTTTGCACAAGCCTGCGGCGGCGGTTTCTATCAAATTGAGCTAAACACCAAAGATTCCGTGAATTACAAACTTTTTCGCATTACGCCGAAAGATACGTCTTACAGCGATACAAAGACACAGAAATTAATTGGAGAAATATTTTTTCCAAACGAAAATAAAACGGGTTGGTTTTGGAATTCGCCGGTAAAAGTTGAAAATTCAATTGCCGAAAAGTTTTTGGGAAATTATGATGCCGAAAAATACGAGCCGATTTATCGTGATTTACAATCTTCGGGAGATTCAAAGACAGGCGTAATCAAAATAATAACCGCCGAAGCTTATTCCGCGCCGTTTCTTTTGAAACTTACTTCGCAAAATTTTAAGACCGATTATTACATCGGCAGTTTTTTAGGCGGTTGTGAAACCTTTGAAAAAATCAATTTGGAGCCGAAATCGTAAAGTTAAAATCGAGTGTCTCAAACGCAGCGTGCCGCTTTCCAAAGCTTTCACCGACCAAAGCGCAGGCGCGATAATTGATTCGCAATAAAATCAATTTCCGTTATCATATAAGTTATGAAAAAAGTTGGATTTGTCAGTCTCGGATGCCCGAAAAACCTCGTCGATTCGGAAGTTATGATGGGCAAGCTAAAAGCGGCTGGCTACGAAATTACGAATAACGCCGACGAAGCCGACACGGTCGTCGTCAATACGTGCGGCTTTATCGAATCGGCGAAACAGGAATCTATCGAAGCGATTCTCGAAGCGACCGGCGCGAAAGCCGAAGGAAAAGCACAGAGAGTCGTCGTTGCGGGCTGTCTGGTCGAGCGTTACCGCGACGATTTGATGAAGGAATTGCCGGAAGTCGACGCGTTTATCGGCACGAATGAAATCGGTAGAATTCTGGAAGCCGCAGATGAAACGAAGAATTTCAAAGAGCTTCCGCTTCTGCCAATCGGCAACAAAACCGCGACATATCTTTACGATTTCGATACGCCGCGTTATCGCGCGACTGATTCTTACACGGCTTTTATCAAAATCGCCGAAGGCTGCGACCGACCCTGCGCGTTTTGTTCGATTCCCGGAATGCGCGGCTCTTTTCGCTCGCGGCGTTTCGGCTCGATTCTAAAAGAAGCCGAAGATTTAGCGAAGCAGGGCGTGAAGGAAATCGTTCTGATTGCGCAGGATTCATCGCGTTTCGGCGAAGATTTGGGCGAAGTGGACGCGCTTGCGAAATTAATTCGCGCGCTCGGCGAAATCAAAGATTTGGAGTGGATTCGCGTGATGTACGCTTACCCGACGCATATTTCCGACGCTTTTCTGGAAGCGATTGCGGAAACGCGGAAAGCCGTCAAATATCTCGATATGCCGCTCCAGCACGGCTCGCGCAATGTTTTAAAATTAATGAAACGCGGCGGAACGCGCGAGAGTTTGGAAAAATTAATTAGAAGAGTCAGAGAAAAAGTTCCCGGAATCACGATTCGCACGACTTTTATCACAGGATTTCCGGGCGAAACAGAAGAAGATTTTGAAGAGCTGATGACGTTTGTGCGAAACTGCGAGTTTGATAACGTCGGCGTTTTTACTTATTCCGACGAAGAAGGAACTCCGGCGTGTGATTTGCCGGATAAAGTTGACGCGAAAATGGCCAAACAACGCCGCGCGCGCCTGATGAAGGAACAGGCGAAAATCTCCAAGCGCAAAAACGCCGCGAAAATCGGAAACGTTTACAAAGTTCTATTCGAAGGACTTTCGCAGGAATCCGACTTGCTTTTTCAAGGTCGCCTCGAAGGACAGGCGCAGGAAATCGACGGTTATATTTTAATCAACGATATGCCCGAACATTTCGAGCCGAAAGTCGGAGAATTTTACAACGTCAAAATCAACGAAGCGCACAATTATGATTTAATCGGCGAAATTGTTTGATATGAAATCATTTAAGAAAATAAGTTTACTATTACCGGACAGTTCTGAAAGTTTTCAGTCTATAGTTTTTCGCCGAGCCATTTCATAGCTTCGGTTTCTTCAAAAAACACACGGATTTTAAGACCTAGATTGCCCGTAACGGTTTCATAAAATTTATAATCGTTAAGGGCTTTATCCTGTTTTGAAGCAAGGACGGCAACGCGTGTGCGCCACGGCTCTATGTCTTTGAAAACATCCAGATTTCTCGGTAAATTAAACCAGCTCGCAAAGGCAACCGTTGTCGTTGCCTGCCGCATGTCATAAATAATATTATAATCATGTTCAGCCGCAGCTTTCCGCGCGGTGGTAATAATTTCTTCTCCGTCTTTTTGAAAAAACTCGCCGAAAGCCGTAACTTTTACCAAGCGAAGCTCAGCATCAATAAAAACCTCAAACGAACTCATAATAAAAAATACGCCTTTATCATTAAATTCACAGAGGAAGATAATGTTTGAGTTTTTTTAGGTAATTGATGAGGCATTTTTAGGATATTGCATTTACCGTTCAGAAAAATACCCGAACAAATTACATATTCAGATTGTAGCAAATTCGAATAGATTTATGGAGAAACCGTCAAATTCTTCAAAACTAAAACGTGTTTTTATTGCGGGATAATGTAGAATTTACAATGTAAAATTTAGAATCGAACTCTTTATCTTTAATAACGGAATGCCCAGTTACGATGAATTAATACATATTTCCGCCACGGTCGAAGCGGAAAAGCTTGCCGGAGAGAAAATAAAAAAGAAAACTCCGCTCGACTATTTCGCGCTGGCGGTTACGACCTTCGGCGTCGGTTATCTGCCGCTCGCGCCGGGAACTTACGGCTCGATAGTCGGAGTTTTGATTTATCTGCTGTTTCGCTGGATTGAAGCAAAATCCTTTATTGATTTCGGGGCGAAAGGTTTTATTGCGGTGCAAATCACTGCCTGGATTCACGCATTTAATCTGATAATTTTTTTGGCTTTTTGTCTTCTCGGCATCTGGGCGGCAAATCGCGCGACGCGGCTTTTTCAGAAAAAAGACCCGCAGGAAGCCGTCGTTGACGAGGTTATTGGGCAATTAATCGTGTTTCTTTTCGTCCCGTTCGATATTTCGTGGAAACTGATTTTAGCCGGATTCCTGCTTTTCAGATTGTTCGACATCTGGAAGCCTTACCCGATAGATTCGCTGCAAAATCTGCCTGCCGGAATCGGCGTCTGCGCCGACGATATTTTAGCCGGAGTTTACGGCGGCGTTTGTTTGAGTTTGCTTTATGCCGTTACACTAATGTTATGAAAATTCACGTTTTGCCCGGCGACGCTGTAGCCGAAAGTTTTAACGAAAGCGATATTGAAGGCGAAATTATCATCTGCCGCGAATGTTTAATCGAAGGCGATTTGCAAGCCGGAAGTCTCGACGATTTCTGGCGCGTCAGAGCCGAATTCATCAACGAAGTTTATAGCGGAGATGAAAGCTCGTATCTGCAAAACGTCGCCGGAGAATTTGAAAAGATGCGGAAAAATGCAGAAGGCGGCGAGGTGAATTTATGGTTTGAATACGAATTGTTCTGCCAGGTAAATATGTGGTTTTGTCTTTTTCTTTTGAGCGAAAAAGAAACTGTTATTTACCGTGTCGCGCCCGTAGTCCGAAGCGAAACAGAAATATGGAAAGGTTTCGGCAGACTTGAAAAAGAGGATTTACAAAAATGTTTCGGGCAAAGAATCAAATTTACCGAAGCTGATATTTTGCTCGGAAAGAATTTGTGGAAGGCTTATCAAAACAAAGATTTTGACGGTTTGAGAAAACTTAGCCTTATCGATTCCGAATGTTTCCCGAAATTAAAAGAGGTTTGCGCGGCGGAAATCGAAAAACAAACGCGTCCGAAAAAGACTCTGGAAAAAATTATCTCCGCGGGCGAAACCGATTTCGGCAGAATTTTTGAAAAATTTGCGAGCGTCGAAGGCGTTTACGGTTTCGGCGACGCGCAGGTGAAACGAATTTTGCAGGAAATGTAAAAAGGTGAGAAGTGAGAAGTGAGAAATGAGATGTGAGATGTAATATTTTTCTTCACTTCTCATATCTCACTTCTCACTTCTCATCTTCTTCGTCCTCTTCTTTTTCAAAAATCCAGCCTTTGCGCCAGAAATAAAAAATCAAACCGGCGGCGATAAACAGCATCGAGCCGAGCGTTAGAAAATAGCCGTTTCGTGATTTTAATTCGGGCATATTTTCGAAATTCATCCCGTAAATTCCGGCAATCAGCGTCAGCGGCAGCATAATCGCGGAGAGAACGGCGAGAGTTTTCATCACGTCGTTGGTTTTGTTTGCGGTAACGGCGAAATGAATCTCGAAAAGACCGCCGACGAGGTCGCGATAGCTTTCCGCCAAATCGGAAATTCGCAGAAGATGGTCGTGAACGTCGCGGTAAAACGGCAGAATGCTGTCGGGAATCTGCGGAAACTCGCCGTGCGAGATGCGATAAAGCACGTCGAGCTGCCGCGAGGAAATTCTTTTCAGACGCGCGACGCTGCGGCGCAAATCCATAATTTCTTCCAGAATCAAAGTGTTGCCCTTCTGCATTCTAAAAACCCGCTCTTCCAGCTCGTTTATCGACTCGTCAAATTCATCGACAATCGGCATATATAAATCGACGAGCTGGTCGAGAATCTGGTGCAGCAGATAAGCCGCGCCGCGCTTGCAGGAAAACGTGCTGGCGCGAATCTGCTGTTTGATGACTTTTATGCTCTGGAAACGCTCGTTATGAAATGTAACGACGAAATTGTCGCCCAGAAAACAGTCGAGTTCTTTGGTGACGAAATTTTCAGAGGTGGTTATTTCCGGTTTGACGCCGTGAACGATGAGATAGATATAATCGGGAAAAGCTTCGACTTTCGGCTGATTTCTGGTTTCGAAACAGTCTTCGACCGTCAGGTAATGAAACTTAAAGCATCTGAGCATAACATCTTTTGCAAGCGCCATCTCGGCATCGGTTTCGCCCAGAAAATCAACCCAGACGACGTTCGTTTCGTCCTCTAAAAGCTCCGGCAAATCTTCCGCCTTAAAGCCTTCTTCAACTTTATTCTCGCCTTTCCGGTAAACAAAAATTTCCATAAAGCTATTGTCAGTGGTCAGTTGTCAGTTGTCAGTTGCATCGACACCAAACGACGGGCGCACTTTGTGCATAAATTTTCGCAATGCTAAGATTTTAGTAAAACAATTTACAGTTAACAACGGTTTTACCACTGACAACTGACAACTGACAACTGACAACCGACTTTTTTATGAATAATATAAAAATTTTCGTCGCCGACGATGTAAATGAAGACAAGCTCGCGCCGCTCACCGAAAGCGGCTTTAACGTCGTCAAGAAAACAAAGCTCGAAGGCGAAGCTCTCGCCGCCGAAATAAAAGACGCCGACGGCGTTATCGTCCGAAGCGCAACGCGCATCACCGCAGATTTGATGGACAAAGCGACGCGCCTTCGCGTCATCGGTCGCGCCGGCGTCGGCGTTGACAATATCGACGTAAAAGCGGCGACCGAGCGTGGAATCGTCGTGATGAACGCGCCCGACGGAAACACGATTACGACCGCCGAACACACAATCGCGCTGCTCGTTTCAATGGCGCGAAACGTGCCGCAGGCGCACGCCAAACTGCAATCGGGCGTTTGGGACAAAAAAAACTTCGTCGGCGTCGAATTAAACGGAAAAACTCTCGGCGTCATCGGTTTGGGCAGAATCGGTCGGCACGTCGCGCGGATTGCGAAAGGCTTCGGTATGAATATTCTCGCTTTCGACCCGTTCGTGTCGCCCGAACAGGCAAAAGATTTCGGCTTCGAATCGGGAACGCTCGAAGATGTTTTTTCGAAAGCGGATTTCCTGACGATTCACACGCCCGTTACGGATGAAACGCGCAACATTATCGGCAGAGACGCTTTTGCGAAGATGAAAAAAGGCGTTCGCCTCGTCAACTGCGCGCGCGGCGGTCTGGTTGACGAAAACGCTTTGCTCGAAGCAATCGAAAACGGAACGGTCGCGGCGGCGGCGATGGACGTTTTCGCCCAGGAACCTTTGGCGGAAGATTCGCCGCTTCTTAAAAACGATAAAATCATCACGACGCCGCATCTCGGCGCGTCAACGACCGAAGCGCAGCAGGGCGTCGCCTTGACGGTCGCCGAGCAAATGCGCGATTTTCTGCTTTCGGGCGAGCTTCGAAACGCCGTCAACGCGCCGTCGCTCGCCGCAACCGAGCTCGAAGCCTTCCAGCCATTTATCAATTTAGCGGAAAAGCTCGGACGCTTTCAAGCGCAGATTATGAACGAAAAACCGATTTCGGAAGTTAAGCTCGAATACGCCGGTGAGCTTGCCGAAAAAGACGCCGCGCCCGTTACGCGCGCATTCTTAGCCGGACTTCTCCGCGATGTTTCGGCGCGCGTCAACGTCGTCAACGCAATGCACATCGCCGAAGAACGCGGCATTCGCATCACGACAAGCTACGCGCAGTCGAAACGCGCAAACTACGACATCCGCACATCGGTCGCGTCAACGCAAGGCGAACAAACCGCATCGGGAATGGTCTTTGCAAACGGTGAAGGACGCATCACCGAAATCGGCAATTTCTCAATCGAAGCCGTCCCGTCCGGCTTTATGCTTTTATTAAAAAACCGCGACATTCCCGGCGTCATCGGCAAAATCGGCACGCTTTTAGGCGAGGCGGAAGTAAACATCTCCAGATTTTATCTCGGCAGAGAAGCCAAAGGCGGCGAAGCCTTAGCAATTATCGAAATAGATTCGCCGCTCGAAGAAAATGTTTTAGCCGATTTACGAAATCTCGAAGCCGTAAACGTCGCGCGGCAGGTAAAGCTTTGATATCGGATTATGTAAATTAAACCGCAGAGGACGCGGAGGGCGCAGAGAA
>JBARIW010000104.1:0-143518 GCA_049799955.1 Pyrinomonadaceae bacterium | reverse complement strand
AGGTGATAGGTGATAGGTGATAGGTGATAGGTTAAAAAAGATTTCTTTCCCGTCACTTATCACTTATCACCTATCACTTTTCACCTATTTTATGGATTTAGAAACTGAAGAAAAACAAACTCGAACTATCACCGAGATAATCTCGGTCGTCGAGGCGTTGATTTTTGTTGCCGACGAGCCTTTGACCATCAAGGTCTTAGCGGATGTTCTGGAGGAAGACCGCGAAACGGTCGAAGCCGCGATAGAAGGGCTGAAACAGGAATATGACGAGCGCGAAAGCGGCTTGCAGCTCCGCGAAATCGCGGGCGGCTGGCAAATTTCGACCAGAACGGAATTTCACGAAGAAGTCCGAAAGTTCCTAAAAACGCGTCCGAACGCGAAACTCTCGCTCGCCGCGCTGGAAACGCTTGCTGTAATTGCCTACAAACAACCCGTTACCGTTCCCGAAATTCTGGAAATTCGCGGCGTGCAGTCGGCTTCGGCGATTAAAACTTTACTCGAAAAGCGCCTCATTATCACGAAAGGACACAAGGAAACTGTCGGAAGACCGATGCAGTACGGCACGTCGAAGGATTTTTTGATTCAGTTCGGCTTGAAAGATTTGACGGAACTTCCGTCAATCGAAGACTTTGAAGATTTGGTATCTTGATTTTGAATTACAAATTTTATGCTTTGATTTTCAGCCGAAGTGTTCTAAGATACTCTCAATAAGAACAAGCAAGGAGTAGTTATGCCTGATTATAAACTTAGTTTAAGCCCCGAATTAGATAAAAAAATACAAATAATCGCCCTTAAACACGATTTGGATGTAAACCAACTTTTACTTAATGCCGTTAGTGTTTATTCAGAATTAAAAGATAGGACTGCGGAGGAAGGTAAAGAGGTAGGTATTCTGGATAGTGAAGACAATCCGATTGCCAGAATAAAAATACCTTAAAGGGAGCTAAACAATGCCGGAAGATAATCCTATATTAAGTCCGCCCAGCGATGATGATGTTATAACGAGTCCTCCTATTGAAGATAATCCGACATTTAGTCCGCCGGTTGAGAATAATCCGGTATTGAGTCCGCCTTTTGAAGACACTCCGATAATAAGTCCGCCGGCTGAGGATAATCCGATATTAAGCCCTCCTATCGAGTCGCCGCCAAATCCTCCTATTGAGCCAAATTCGCCGAAACCCAAAAAACCGCATATTGAGGATGTAGAGGTCATACCGGATGATAAACTCGGCGGTAAAAAAGAAATCGGTTTAGACGACCTTTCCGCTATTCAAAAAGCCGGAATGCGACTCGCTATCGGAGTCGGCTCTGTTATTACTTTAGTCATTCTTGTGATTTTGGCTCAGTCGTCTATTCTTGTGTCGTCTCAGTCCAAGAGCGGCTCAGTCCAGGCATTACAAAATAACGCCGCAGAGGTAATAAAGCAAAATGCCAATGTGCTAAGCACCGGAACTGAAGAACAAAAACAGAATGCTCTCAATACAATAAAATTAGCTCAGGAAGAAGTTAATAAAGCCACCTTAAACGATTCGACGTGGACTCGCATCACAGAGCTTTTCGATTTAATTGCCGTAAAAGCCCTGTTACCGATTTTCATGACTATTTTAGGTTACATCTTCGGCTCAAAAGCAGCGCGTGGCGAGAATACATAGATAATACTTAAAGCATCCGACACGAAAATTTATTGGACAAGTCGCATTTGCTTTGTATTGTCCGTATGAAAACCAAACAAACCGAAAATGAATTAATAATTCAGGAAACGCCCGGATGTTTGTGGCTTTTCAGCCTGCTTTTCCTCGTTGTCGGCGGACTTTTCGTTTACGGCTCGCTCGGTAATTTTACAAATCACAGCACAGTTCCCTTTTGGCTGCTTCCTATCACTTTTCTAATGGGCGCAACCGGCTGCGCCGTCGGCTTGCGGCTGATTTATCACGCTCCGATTACAAAAGTCGTCCTCAATCGCGATAACAAAACCATCGCGCATACGACCTACGGCATCGCCGGAAGAACACACACGGTTTACCATTTTGATGAGATAGACGCGTTTTGCCTGATTGAAGAAAAAGACGACGAAGGCGACCCGCTCTGGTCGCTTGGAATGGAAATACACGGCGGCGAGCGGGTTAAAATATCTTCGCTCGAAAGCCGCGACGAACTTTTCAAACGCGATTTCGTCTTTCGCGTCAATGAATTTATGTACAAACAGATGCCTTCCGCGCAGACTGTTTTTGAACTCGAAGATGAAAGCTGATTGTTCATTTAACATTTAACATTTATCATTTATCATTCATTAAGAACATCTGATAAATGATAAATGGTAAATGTTAAATGATTGAAAGACTAAACAAACTCATTGCTCAAGCCGGAATCGCTTCGCGGCGGGGCGCGGAAGAATTGATTCTAAACGGCGATGTAACCGTCAACGGCGAAATCATCACGACGCTCGGCACAAAAGCCGACCCGGAAATTGACCACATCAAAGTTCAAGGAAAGCTCATCAATAAAAAGCTCGAAAAACGCTCGAACGTCTATATTTTATTGAACAAACCAAAAGGCTACCTGTCGAGCGCCGCCGACCCCGAAGGCAGAAAGCTCGTTACGGATTTGGTCAAAGGCTACGGCAAGCTGCATCCGGTCGGACGACTCGATTACAACACCGAAGGCTTGATAATTTTGACCAACGACGGCGAATTTACAAATCTCGTCGCTTCGTCAAAGCAAATCCCGAAAGTCTATGAAGTAAAAACCAAAGGCATCCCGACCGAAGTTGCGATAAACAAACTCCGTCGCGGAACCGTCCTCGAAGACGGCTTCAAAACCGCGCCCGCCGAAATTAAAATCCTGAAACCGACCGCCCAGAACGGCTGGTACGAAGTTACTCTTTTTGAGGGACACAACCAGCAAATCCGCAAAATGTTCGATTCCATCGGACATTCCGTCGTCAAACTCAAACGCCTCGCCATCGGACACATCAAATACGATAGATTACCCGTCGGCGCATACCGCGAGCTCGACGCGGACGAAGTTAAGGAATTTTCTAATCCGGTAAAGCCGCAGAAACTAAAAGTCGAAGTAAAAGACAAAGCCGCAAAAACAAAACTGCCGACACATTCGCGCACAGTTAAAGTGAAAAAACCGAAACGTCAACGTAGAGGTTGATATAATTCCAGAAAATACGTCGAGTTAAAATTCGCTCCGTTTACCTTGGACAAGGTCCTTTTATTAAGCACAGCGGGTATGGCAACCGAGCAGATGAATTATTTATTATAATGCTTCTTAATCTCTCTAGTTTATCCTCTTTGAAATTTTCTCTCATTTCTATAATAAGTTCGGCAGCCTTTTTTTCACGTTCGACGCCTTTTCCCAATCGTGTTTCCAAATCAAGATTCAATAATTTTCTTCCGTCATGAGTCTGAATTTTGAGGACGTATGCCTCTAATGGGTCGTTTTGAAAATTCTTAGAAGGTTTATACAAAACGATTATATATTCGACAAATAAAGAATCTGCTTCCAGTGCAAAACGCGCTTTGCCCGCATTAGCCGGTTTGTTAAACGATATAATAAAATCGCGCGGATAATCTTGTAATAAAATTAGATTATTTGCCAGACCGAAATAACTCACAGTTCCTGAAGAGTTGAGACCTTCGACGTTACGTCCTATATTTTCCAATACTGTTTCATTTATATTTCTATCCGTTAAAAGAGCGACATTTTTGAATAATCTATCTGCCTCAAGATAAATTGGATTTTGAGCCGATGTGTTTGAATGAAACATCAAAATAATTATTATTATTGATAAGAAAAAATATACTTTCATTGTTTTCCTCATTTATTTATCCGAATAATTTATTTTCCCGATAATTTCTTTTTAGTTATTAGCCCCATAGCCGTTACGAAAATTATGGTAGCTACAAAAAATGTAATCAACTGATATAACGCTCCGATTCCGAATTCGTCATAAAGTGAGAATTCTTTGCGGTCACTAATATTATTGAAATACAAACGCGTGTAGAAGCCGAAAAATATAGATAACACACATCCTAATCCACTGTGAAAAAGTAAAGTTGCTGTTGTCGATGTAAGATTTTTGATGTCTTTCTTTTCAACCATCGGTTCAATAAGAATTTTAGCAATAAACGCCAAAAGCCCTACGGCGGCAACAAAAAGATAGTAAAAAGTATTTGCTATTTGGTTAAGTCCAAATTCGACAGCTTTTTCTCTATCCCATTCAGCATAGCTCGAACGGTCTTGATTAAATAGTTTAATTTTATCTAATCGTGTTGCCGAGCTATTGTCCGAAGGCACTGGAATCTGAACT
This sequence comes from Pyrinomonadaceae bacterium, assembly GCA_049799955.1. Taxonomy (GTDB): domain Bacteria; phylum Acidobacteriota; class Blastocatellia; order Pyrinomonadales; family Pyrinomonadaceae; genus JBGTFE01. The sequence continues at coordinate 139,200 of JBARIW010000104.1, read as the reverse complement.
AGCAATAAAACAAAAGAAGCGAAGAATAATCCCCATAAAATATAAGGAAGGCTTAATTTAATAAGCTTCATCTTTTTATCTCCTAAAAATTGAATCTATATATATTATTAGCAAATTTGCAACAAAATGTTACATATCCGCCTGCTTTTGACAAACGGCAGGCAGTAAAAATATTTCGTCAGGTTAAAAAACAATCTATCCGCTCGGCATATTGCCGCCGCTGTTTTTCGGGCGGCGACCGCTGTTGCGTTCGGATTTGCGCGTTCGTCCCATTGATTGGTATTCGGGCGAGTCTTCGCCGTACTGAGCCGCTATCTGTAACGCCGCGCCGTCGAGTTTTTCCTCAAATTTGTTGTCGTTTTCGGCGACAAGGTGGCGGATGTCGGCAATCTCGGCTATTTTTTGCGCTTCGAGCGTCCGTAGACGGTCGCCCTCGTCTTCGATGGGCTGAATCGCATCGACTTTATATTCATCGCGCTGCGATTTATAATCCGCAATCGCTTTCAGATTGGCGAAATATCCTTTTTCCTGCGCCAGACGATTCGGCGACAGACGTTTCTTTCTAGCCATTTTCAAACCTCCTTTCGTTTTCAAACTAACATCGTTCAAAGCCCCGTTAAATCGCAGTAACAAAGCCGCCGCATAACTTCCCTGCGCGGAAGATTTTTAAAGAACAAGCGCGAAGCGTCTAAAATGCGCTCCGGTTAAAGCAATTTCCACGACGGTTAATTGAATTAATAGGGTTGTTAATTCAATTAACCGTCGTGGAAATTGCTTTAATAGTCCTGTTAATTAAATTTCTACCGGCGGAAATTGAATTAACACAGCCGGAAATTCAATTTCCGCGAGCGGAAATGCGTTTTTAACGAAGAAAAAATGATTTGGCGTTGAAGAAAAATGATTTCTGGCGTTTGGGAAATCTTTGTTCATCAACGGGAAATGATTTTTCGTCCGTTCGTAATTAAAAACAACGAAAAATAGTGTCTAATGAACCCTTTAAACCTTGAAAAACTGCCCTTGTTTGATTAATTCGTCTATCTTTATGCCACAGGTCGGCGGAAAAAGCAAGAAAAAAATAAAAAGGGTAGTGTCTAACCAGCGTGTTGTTGAGAATTTTGATAGCCGCGTCCTAAAGGACGCGGCTTTTTTTTCAATACCGCAAAGTCAGGACACTATTGTTTATTTGGATTTCTTCTTTTTATCCTTATTTTTATCATCATCTTTATCATCATGTGCCTTTTCCGCGTCGAATATTTTGTTTTTTTCTTCGGCATCGGCTTTTACTTTTTCAGGACATTCCTTTTCATCTTTTTCAGCAGTTTCCTCATCGTCGTCATCGTCTTCGCCGTCGAGCCTTCTGATTAATTCTTTTTCAGCCCACGACCAGATGGTTTCGCTGAAGACGGCGGCGACCAGACAGGTCAGCAGAAGCACGTAAGGATTCGGCTCGCCGCCGCCAGCGGCAAAGATTGCCAGCCCGCCTTCAACCGCCAGAAACACGACTATTGCCGCCGATAATCCTCTGATGATAACTGCCGTCAGGTCGCTCACTAATAATCCGACAGGTTTTGTGATTACCGGCGCGCTCGGAGGCGTCGCGCCGGGCTGCGTGATTCGTTCGCGAATAAACGTCGAGCAAGCCGAGCCGAGCAAGCCGAAACCGATTAAGCCCGTAATCAACGCGAGCGGAAGCGATTCGGTCTTTAAAAGCCAACCGGCGACAAAGCCGAAAATTCCCAGCTCGGACGCTTCACCCAGAAGCGGGCGTTCCGGCATCGAGTTGACGACGGGCAAAGCGGCTATGCATTTATTCTGCGCCGCGGACGTTTCACGATAAAGCGAATCGGATTGGTAAGATATGAAATCATAAGAATTCTGGCTGCCGGAAAGCGAAGAAAGCGTGTCGGTAAAGGTTTTCCAGGCGTTGTCCATTTGCTGAACGCTCGCAAGGCACTCGCCTAAACGTTGGTCAAGAACGTTTGCCTGCTGATTGTAATTGTCGGAAATCTCCAGAAAATATTTGACTCTTTCCTTATTGCCTTTGCCAATCAGATTGCTTGTTTCATAGCTCTGCAAAGCTCTGTCCTTGGCGATTTTCTGTGTATCTTTCGCGTTTTTCTCCAAATTTACATAGTTTTGCGTCGCCCGCTCGTATTCCTGTTTTCCATTGGCGAAAATATAGTTTAGCTCGTCGTAAATTCTTCGCGGAAGAACGATTTTAGTTGCCGCCTGCGTAAGTTTCGGCTTAATTTCCTTATCGTCGGTCTTCGCGTTCGTCTCTGCCGGCGCGGTCGTGTTCGAATTAGTATTGCCGGCGACATTTACGTTCGCGTTCGTATTTGAATTGCGATTGACATTACTGTTCGTGACAATATTTGCGTTTGCGTTTGCGTTTTTATTAACATTTGTCGTCGAATCGGTATTAGACGCCGTCGAAGATGATTGCGTAGAGCCGGCGTTGGGTAAATTAAAGGAATTGTTATCGAGGTCGTCGCTCGGTTCGATTGTTTTAAGGAAATCGCCGAGTTTTGTAAAAGTTTCTTTATTGCCTATTTCGGACGGGTATTTTTTCTCAAAGGCGCTATAAACGCTTTCCAGTTGCAGCTTCAGCTTTTCGATGCCGATTTCCTGAAAAATTACGTTTTTTTCCTGTAACTGCGGAATCGCCGCAATCGCCGCCATACTCAGATAAGCTCCGGCAGCCAGAATTAAAAAGAAAATCGTATTTTTTACCGAAACCGAGTTACGATTTTCCTGCAATTTTTTTAACCAATCCCTTCCTCTTAAATTTGTTTTGCCGTTGTCCGAATGCGTCTGCGCCTCATCCAGCAGGTAAGCGACCAGCGCCCACACGCCGAGAAGCAGAATCAGACGATTGACCGGTATGTCGTAAAGACTCGACAAAGCGCTGCCGGTAACGTTGGAAACCGAGCGCAGCAATCCGAGGGTGATTTGCCCGGCGCACTCCAGCGTATTAGTTTCGTTGCAGCCCGACACGCTTCGGCTTACGTCTTCAAATATCATTCTCGAACCGTCCCGGATAATAGTCGAGAGCATAGAAACAAATACCCTGAAAATCTGCGGTAAAACGGTCGGAAACAAGATGACCGCCACGCCTAAACCGATAAGACGCGACTTAACGTCCGCGCCGAAAGCTTTAGTCGAGGTTACGTATCCGAATAGCTTGCGGATATATCGCCGCGCAAAAAGTAATGCGAACAGCACAAAAATCAACCCGGCGACTCCATAAATAACAAATATCCATTCATTCATATCGTTATAATTCCCGTAAGTCTGAGTAAAGCTAAAATTAAAAACTGCTACTTGTTTAAACGCCCCTTTCCGGCGTGAAAATTATCAGGCGACGTGCGAAGAAAATGTGTCGGCGTTGAAGGAAAATGATTCGGCGTTACAAAAAATCGTTTTAATCAACGGTAAATTTACTGCAAACAAATCCGAAAACCTTGAAAAACCGCCCTTGTTTATTTGATGTGCTTTCTTTTTGCCATAGATTGAAGGGAAAGTCAAGAAAAAAGTAAATGCGATAGTGTTCTATAATTGCGTGCTGCCGTGAGGTTGAAGAAATTCTTCATCGCCGGGATTAAAGACGGAATTTGCGCGGAGCTATCGGATGTCGCCGTTACAAATTGCCTTATTCCGCTTTCACTTTTCACCTTTCGCTTTTCGAAGGTATCTGTGTTCGACCATCAGACACCTATCCTGAACAACCTTGATGCCGTTTTCGGCAAGGAGTTTGGCTGTTTCATCATTGCTGATGCCGGATTGAAGCCAGACGGCTTTCGGGCGCGCCGCGAGAATGTCTCCGGTGTGTTTCGGAACATCCGACGAGCGGCGAAAGATGTTTACAAGGTCGATTTTGCCGGGAATTTCGGCGAGATTCCGGTAAACTTTTTCTCCGAGAATTTCGGTAACTTCTGGATAATAGACAGGAACGGGAATGATTTCAAAGCCCGCGTTCTGCATATACTGCGGCACGTAAAAGGCGGGCTGAAAGCTCTGCTCTTCGGTCTTGATGCCGACGACGGCGATGCGCTTTGTGTTATTTAACAAAACTTCTATTTGTTCCGCGCTTTCGATGATGTTGTCTTTCCAGTTCATAATTTTGAATAGATGTCAGATGTCAGTTTAAGAAGAAGCTATCTTTTCACTAGCATCTGGCATCCGGCATCTGACATCTGTTTCTTAGTATACCAAGATGCCCACGCAATAAGAACTAATTGAAGCGGCAGGCGTATGTATAAGGCGATGACGCTGAATTCGGGGAAAAGCTCGGGGTGTTGCGCCATATAGATGTTCGCGGGAGAGACGGCGATTAAAAGCGCGATTATTCCGAAAGCGGCGAGGCGCGTGGATTTCGGTATGAAAAGCAACGCGCCGAAGACAATTTCGCAGACTCCGCTAAACTGAACGAGAAACAAATGCGCCGGAAAATAGGGCGGCATCATCCGCATATAAAAATCGGTATTGAGAAAATGATTGACGCCTGCGAAGACAAAACCGAGCGCGAGAATATATTTTAGTATTTGCCTGACGATATACGTTAAAACTTAACACATTTCCGCCTTTCTTGCTTCGCGCTTTCGGTTATGACAAACTATTTTCCAGTTACCGAACAAGCAATTTTAATCAACATATATGAATTTTGAACTGAACGAAGAACAGCAGCAGATAAAGATGAGCGTGCGCGAATTTGCCGAGAGCGAGGTCAAGCCGCACGTCATGGAATGGGACGAGACGCAGCATTTTCCCGAAGAGATTCGCCCGCAGCTTGCCGAACTCGGGCTGATGGGCATTCTTTTTCCCGAAGAATACGGCGGCTCGGCGATGGGATATGTCGAATACGCGACGATTATCGAAGAACTCGGTCGCGTTGACGGCTCGGTCGGACTTTCCGTTGCGGCGCACAATTCGCTTTGCTCGAATCATATTTATCAATTCGGGACGGAACAGCAGAAGCAGAAATATCTCGTTCCGCTGGCGAAAGGCGAATCGTTCGGCGCTTGGGGCTTGACCGAAGCGCAAGCCGGTTCGGACGCTTCGGGAACGCGTACGACGGCGATTAAAAACGACGGCGGATGGAAAGTTAACGGCTCGAAGAATTTCATCACGCACGCGATTGCCTGCAATACTTGCGTCGCGGTTGCCGTTACGGACAAGGAAAAAGGCAGCAAAGGCATCACGGCGTTTATTTTCGATAAATCGTCGATGGAAGGTTTTCGCTCGGACAAAAAGGAAAACAAGCTCGGAATGCGTGCTTCGGAAACGTCTTCGGTCGTCTTTGAAGACTGCTTCGTACCGGACGAAAACCGTCTCGGCAATGAAGGCGAAGGTTTTCTTCAGGCGATGCAAATTCTCGACGGCGGCAGAATCTCAATCGCGGCGCTGTCAATCGGAATCGCGCAGGGCGCATACGAAGCGGCGGTGAAATATTCGAAAGAACGCGTCCAGTTCGGTCATCCGATTTCCGAGTTTCAGGCGATTCAGTTCAAATTAGCCGATATGGCGACGCAAATCGAAGCCGCGCGGCTTCTGACGCTGCAAGCCGCATATCTGAAGGACAACGGCAAAAAGACGACGAAAGAATCTTCGATGGCAAAGCTTTACGCCTCGGAAGTGGCGGTGCGCGTCGCGGAAGAATCCGTCCAGATTCACGGCGGCTACGGCTACACGAAAGATTATCCGGCGGAAAAATTCTGGCGCGATTCGAAGCTCTGCACCATCGGCGAAGGAACGAGCGAGATTCAGCGTCTGGTGATTGCAAAACAGCTTTTGAAGGCTTAAAAATATGACGGAATTAAAATTTACGGCGATTTATGAAAAGGCGGAAGAAGGCGGCTATATTGCTTACGTGGCGGAACTTCCCGGCGCAAATACGCAGGGCGAAACAATAGAAGAAGCGCGTGAAAATTTAAAAGAAGCCGTTTCGCTTCTGCTTGAATGCTATCGCGAAGTTAAGGAAAATCTGGCGAAAAAGATTTGCGATGACTTGGGCGTCGAGCGCCCATAGCGTAAAAAGTGTTCAATAATTCTCGTCTTAAAAAGCTATCAAAAGTCAGGCATTGTATTTTGCCGCTTTGCCTGACGTTCTTTATTTCCTGTCAAAACGCGGCGCGAACCGAGACGCCGGACGCAAAAGCCAAATCCGAGCTGAGCCGAATCAATCAAATTTTAACCGTAGGACAACCGCTCACGCCGCAGGATTTTGAATCGATTAAACAAATACGCGAAAAATATCCGAATTCCGTCGATGTCAGAAATGTTTATCAAAGCGCGCTGATAAAAAGAGGCGATTGGGAAAATATTGCGAAATTAATCGTCGAGATTCCCGCGACGGAGCGCAAACGCGAAGATATTCTGAATCTGGCGAAAAGCTATTTGAAGCTCGGACGTTATCGAGAGGAAATCGATTTATTAAAACCGTTTGCCGACGCAAATCAGAAAGACGCGGATTATAATTCCCTGCTCGCTTTCGGCTATTTTTATCTCGGTCAGACCGATGAAGCGGCAAAATATCTCGACGCGGTTTGGGACGTGCTTCTTCAGAACAAAAGAACCGACGAGATAAACACGCGCGGGATGATTTATTTTCGTCAGAAAAATTTCGAGAAAGCGATTGAAACTTTCAAAAAAACGCTTGAATTCGACGAGCACGATATTTCGGCAAACAATACTTTGAGCCGAATTTACGCCGCGCAGGGCGATGCGCGGCAGGCGGAAATTTATCGCTTAAAGACTGAAAAAGCGCACGAAGCGGTCGGCGCGGGCGAGGCGAAAGCCAGCCGTTTTGTGCAAAATTCGTATCAGCTCGAAGATGCGTGGAAGGCGAAGCGTTATGATGAAGTGATAAATCTCGCGCGGCAGATGCTCGCCGACGCGGGCGAGGCAAACAAACCGGCTTTGTATCAATATATGGCGGAAAGCTACAAGGCTCTGGGCAAACCCGACGAGGCGCAGAAGGTTTTAAACGAAGCGCAAAATTTGAAGCAAAAATGAAACGTGAAAAATTATTGTCTTTAAGATTTCACCGCCGGGGCGCGGAGGATTTAAGAGAAATTCACAGGGATAACGGGATGAGCAGGGATAATAAGAAAATAAATTATAAAACCCCTGTCTATCCTGTTATCCCTGTGAGTTTTTTCTTCACAAAATTCCGCGCCTCCGCGATGAAAAGTCTTAGCCTGTTTTTACTGCTATTTTTCAGCGGCTGTTCCGATTCGCACGTATCGAATTCAAATAATCAACTGCAAGCGACGAAATCGAATATTCAATTTACCGATGCGACCGCCGCAAGCGGCGTGAATTTCAAACACGTTCCGACACGCTCGGAAAATAAATGGCTGCCCGAAATTATGGGAAGCGGCGTCGGCGTTGCGGATTTTAACCGCGACGGCGCGCCCGACATCGTTTTAATCGGCGGCGGCACAGTCCTTGCGAGCTTCCATTCATCGACGGAAGCTAAAAATCGTCTTTATATCAACGACGGCAAAGGAAAATTTACCGATAAAACCGACGAATGGAAGCTCGCAAGCGTCGGCTACGGGATGGGTTTGGCAATCGGCGATTTTGACGGCGACGGCTGGACGGATTTGTTTTTAACGAATTACGAAGGCGACAATCGCTTGCTGAAAAATACGGGAAACAGCTTTGAAGACGTAACGGAAAAATCAAATATAAAAGCGGACGGCGGCTGGGCGACGAGCGCCGGTTTTTTTGATTTTGACGCGGACGGCGACCTCGATTTATTTGTCGTGCGCTACGTCGATTTTACGACGGCGAACGCGCAGAAAACTTTTCATAACAAGCTGCTTGTTTACCCGACGCCGATTTTATATAAAGCCGTCGCCGACCAGCTCTGGCGAAACGACGGCAGCGGCAAATTTTCCGACGTAAGCGCGGAAACCGGAATAAATTCCGCGCCCGGCAAAGGTCTCGCGCTCGCGCTCGGCGATATTGATTCGGACGGCGACACGGACGTTTATGTCGCCAACGATACGGATTCGAATTTTTTATGGTTAAATGATAAGGGAAAATTCAAAAATATCGCGCAGCTTTCCGGCTCGGCTTACAGCGAATCCGGCAAGGAACAGGGCAATATGGGCGCGGATTTTTCGGACGTTGACGGCAACAATCTGTTTGACATTGCCGTTACTACTTTTCAAGACGAGGCGACTGCCGTTTACAGTCAAACCGAACCGCTTCTGTTTTCGGACATTTCGGATGTCGCAGGAGTCGGGCGGACTTCGCGCTCGCATCTGAAATTCGGCATCGATTTTTTTGACGCCGACAACGACGGCGACGAAGATTTGCTCGTCGCCAACGGGCATATCGAAGACAATATCGACAAAAATTCCGATTCCGTAACTTTCGCGCAAGCCAATTCGCTTTTCGAGAATCTCGGCGGCGGAAAATTTTCCGACATCAGCGCGTCCGCCGGAAACGCCCTTCAAGACAAACAGGTTTCGCGCGGGCTGGCGACCGCCGATTTTGACGGCGACGGCGATTTGGATTTCATCGTTTCAAACAACGGCGGAACGGCGCAAATCGCGTTTAACGAAACCGCAAATAAAGGCAATTTCGTCGAGCTCTGGCTCGAAGGCGAGCGAGCGAATCGGAACGCAATCGGAACGCGCGTCGTTGCCAAAATCGGCGATAAAAAAATCGAGCGGCAGATAATGGGTTCGCAAAGTTATCTTTCAATCAGCGATTTTCGCGTGCATTTCGGGCTTGGACAAAGCGAAAAAATCGACGAATTGACGATTTACTGGCTCGGCGGCGAAGCGCAGACGATTCGGGATTTGCAGGGCGGGAAATTTTATTACATCCGGCAAGGCAAAGAGCCGTCGCCGTTTGTCGCGGGCGAAAAGCAAATCAATTAAGAAAATTAACAGGGATGAAGAAGATGAAGAGGATTTTTAAAGTGGTTCTCTTTATCTCTAGTCTATCCTCTTTATCCCTGTTAATTTTCTTTTATAAATCTGTGTTAATCTGTCTTAATCTGTGGACAAATTTCTTTCTGCCAATGCTGAAAAAATCTTTAATTTTAACTCTGACTTTAATGTTTGCGCTTTCTGCGTGCAGACAATCTTTGCCGGAAAAATCTTCGGAAAATTATCCGCAAGCCGTTCGCAGCTTTTATGTCGGGCTGGCGGCTTTGCAGGTCGGCGACGACCAGCGCGCCAAAGAAGAATTGACTAAAGCCGTGCAAATTGCCGCCGACGAGCCTGCCGCGTGGAACAATCTCGGCGTTTTGCAGCTCAGGCAGAAAGATTTTGAAACGGCGGCGAAATCTCTGGAAAAAGCGAAAACCCTCGCGCCCGACAACGGAAAGATTTACGCAAATCTCGCCGTTCTGGAAACTCAGCGCGGAAATTTTGATAAAGCGATTGAATATTTAACCAAAACAATCGAATTGGAACCGAATAACGCCCGGGCAATTTACGCGCTCGCGCAGGAAAAAGAAAGACAGACCGGCGACGCGGAAGCATTGAAGCTTTATGAACGAATCGCGCAGACAAAGCCCGAAAATCTTGCCGTAAAACTGGAAATCGCAAGGCTTTTGGCAAAATTAAATGAAACCGAAACTTTGCAGAAAATAGTTTCCGAACTCGGCAGAAACGCGCAAAACTGGTCGCCGGAAATCAAGGAACAATTCGACGCTCTGCAAAAATCGGCAGCCAATCCGAAACAAGCCGCGACACAAATTTCTTATTTGAGAAACGTCCTTCTGCGCCAACCCGAATTTCGCGCCGGACTGGCGGAAATAAAACCTTCGGACACGGCAATCGGTGAAGTTTTTGCAAAACCTTTGAAATTGCCCGTTCCCGATTTTTCGCCCGCCGAGCCTGATACGGCTTTAACATTTTCAGCCGAAACGGGCGAAAATGTTAAAGCGAATTTTGCCAAAGCAATTTTCCTGAACGGCGAAAATCCGCCCGTAATTGCTTATTCAAACGAAAAAGAAACGCGCGCCGGCAAAGCTTCCCTGCCCGTTTCGGCAACAAACGCAAATCAAATTTGCGCCTTCGATTTTGACTACGATTTCAAAAACGATTTGGCGATTGCCGCCGAAAAAGGCTTCCGGCTTTTCAAACAAACGGATGGCGAAAATTTTACGGATGTAACTGCAAACACAAAGCTTCCGAATGAGATTTTGCAGAAATCTTACATTGGAATCTGGACTTTAGATGTTGAATCAGACGGCGATTTGGATTTGATTTTAGGAAGCACGGAAGGCTCGCCCGTTGTCTTGCAAAACAATGCCGACGGAACTTTTAAGGAAGTAAAAATCTTTTCGGAAGTTTCGGGTTTGCGGCAGTTTGCGTGGGCTGATTTGGACGAAGACGGCGACGGCGACGCGATAACTTTAGACGTAAACGGCAAAGTTCAATTCTTTTCAAACGAGCGCGGCGGTCTTTTCAAAGAAAGAAATTTGCCGAATTTTAGTCTTATTTCGGGAATTTCCGTCGGCGATGCAAATGGCGACGGAAAAATTGATTTAATCATTCTGGACGGACACGGGCAGCTTTCCTTAATCTCCGAAGGAATCGACGGCGAATTCAAGTCTTATTATTTCGCGCAAACGGACGATGATTTTGATTGCCGCGAAGCGATAGGCGACCCGGGCGGAATCAGATTTGTTACAAAATGCGGCTTGAATGTTGCCGATTTTGATAATAATGGAGCTAACGATGTTTTGGTTTCAGACGACAAACATTCAAAGATTTTTCTCGGCGGCAAGGATAAAGCGACGCACACCGATAACAAAATCAACGCCCGTATTTCATCTTTTGCCGAGACAAACGGCGATGGCAAGCTCGATTTAATCGGCATCGACAAAGACGGAAAACCGGCAGTTTTGCAAAATAAATCGGAGAAAAATTATCACTGGCAAATCCTTCGCCCGCGAGCCGCAAAAACCGAAGGCGACCAGCGCGTGAATTCCTTCGGAATCGGCGGCGAGATTGAAATTCGCGCCGGGCTTTTCGCGCAAAAACAGATTATCGCTTCGCCGCAGGTGCATTTCGGCTTGGGCGAAAACTCAAGTTCGGATGTTCTTCGCGTCGTCTGGGGAAACGGTTATGTGCAGGCGGAATTTGATTTGAAATCAGACCGGCAAATCGCCGCCGAACAGCGTTTAAAAGGTTCTTGCCCGCATCTTTTCGCGTGGGACGGTTCAAAGTTTTCGCTTGTCAAAGACGCGCCGCCGTGGAGTCCGGCTCTGGGTTTGAAAATCAACGCGCAGGACACTTACGGCGTTTTGCAGACTGAAGAATGGTTCAAGATTCCGGGCGAAGCTTTGAAGCCGAAAGACGGATTTTATGAACTCAGAATCACGGGCGAATACTGGGAAAGTTTTTATATCGACAATTATCAGCTGCTCGTCGTTGACCACGCGAAAAACACGGAAATTTTTACCGACGAGCGTTTTTCGATTCCGCTTCCGCCGCTGAAAGTTTTCACGACCGAAAAAACTTCAAATTTCATTTCGGCGAAGAATGATAAAGGCGAAGACGTTTCGGAAATCGTCAAAAATCTGGACGAAAAATATCTCGATGGCTTCCGGCGCGGAACTTTTCAGGGCGTTGCGGAAGACCATTTTGTCGAACTCGAACTGCCCGACGACGCGCCGAAAGATAAGAAAATCCGGCTCGTCGCCGACGGCTGGCTTCATCCGACCGACGCTTCGATAAACGTCCAGCTCGGTCAAAGCTCAAAAGAAAAGCCGAAAAGTCTGAGCCTCGAAGTTCAGGATGAAAGCGGTAATTGGAAAGCGGCGAAGGAAAATCTCGGCTTCCCGGCGGGCAAAATGAAGACGATTTTGATTGATTTGCCTGCCAATGCAAAGCGTTTTCGCCTGCGGACGAATATGGAGATTTTCTGGGACAAATTAGCATGGACGACTGATATTCCCGAAAATCAAAACACGGAAAATCGTTTGCAGCTTTCATCAGCCGAGCTTCGTTATCGCGGATTTTCGGTGATTGAAAAGGCGGACGATTCTTCGCCCGAAAAGCCTGTTTACGATAAAATTTTGACGACCAATCAGCGCTGGCGCGATTTGGAAGGTTACTACACGCGATTCGGCGATATTAAAGAATTGCTCGCCGCGACGGACGACCGTTTTGTTCTGGTAAATGCGGGCGATGAAATTGTTTTGCGCTTTCCCGCTTTGCCGGAAGTTGAGGCGGGCTGGACGCGCGATTTTGTCATTATCGGCAACGGCTGGATAAAAGACGGCGATTTGAATTCCGTATTTTCAAAGACGCTTCTGCCGCTGCCGACTCACGCGACAAACGATTATTCGCGCCCGCCGACGCGGCTCGAAGACGACCCGGTTTATCAGAAAAATAAAGCCGACTGGCTGAATTTTCACACGCGCTACGTTGCGCCCGATATGTTTAGAAACGCTTTGAGAAATAAAGAATAGCCACGAAAAAACACGAAATTTCACGAACAGGAAATCAATTTTATATTTTGTTCTTTTCTTATTTTTCGTGTATTTTCGTGTTTGTTCGTGGCTAAAAATCAATGAAACGATTTTCGAAAATAATTTTAATCATCCTTTTTCTCGCGCTTCTGGCGACGCCTTTTGTCATCAAGCGTTTTTATAATTCCGATAAACCCAATACGGACAAAGAAACCGCGATGAAGCGTTACGGCTTTTATTTTGAAGAAGTTTCTAAACAAAGTGGAGTAAATTTTACGCATCGAGCGCCGAAACTCGACGCGAAACTCGACCACATAATGCCGCAAATCGCTTCGATGGGCGCGGGCGTTTCCGTCGTCGATTTCGACCGCGACGGCTGGAACGATATTTACCTGACAAACAGCGGCGAAGGCAGTTCGAACGCGCTTTATCGGAACAACAAAGACGGAAGTTTCACGGATGTCGCCAAAGATTTAGGCATTGCCGATATAAATCAAAAAGACTCGGGCGTTTCGATGGGCGCGGTCTGGGGCGATTTTGACAATGACGGTTTTGAAGATTTGCTCGTTTACAAATGGGGAAAAACCGCGCTTTTTCGCAATAATGAGGGAAAAAGTTTTTCGAGAGTCGAAGGCGCGGGCTTTCCCGATTGGGCGAATATCAATTCGGCAATCTGGCTCGATTTTGACCGCGACGGGCTTTTGGATATTTTTCTCGGCGGATATTTTCGCGAAAATTTGAATCTCTGGAATTTGCAGGACACAAAGATTATGCCCGAAAGTTTTGAATACGCGAAAAACGGCGGGCGCAAATATCTATATCATAATCTCGGAAATGGGAAATTTGAAGAAGTTTCCGAAAAACTCGGTATTCAGACAAATCGATGGGCTTTGGCGCTCGGCTCGGCGGATTTAAACGAAGACGGTTTTGCGGATTTGTTTATCGCCAACGATTACGGCGTTTCCGAGTTATATTTTAACGACGGCGGCAAAAGATTTGTCGATGTTGGCGAAAAAACCGGCGTCGGATTCGCGCCGAAAAGCGGTATGAACGCGAGCTTCGGCGATATTCAGAATCAAGGCAGGTTTGCGATTTATGTTTCGAATATCTCGGAAGAAGGAATTCTTCTGCAAGGCAACAATCTCTGGATGCCGCGCCCGAATACGAGCGGCGAGAGCTTGAAATTCGACAATCAGGCGGGCAATTTCGGCGTCGAAAACGGCGGCTGGAGCTGGGGCTCGCAGTTCGGCGATTTGAACAACGACGGAAACCTCGATTTATTTTTGACGAACGGCTACATTTCCGCCGAAAAAGCGACGAATTACTGGTATGATTACGCGAAAATTACGGTCGGAAACAATACGATTATCGGCGACGCGGCAAATTGGGCGGCGATGAACGGGCGAAGTCTGGCGGGTTTTCAGCAGAAAAAAGTCTGGATAAACGACGGCGCGGGAAAATTTAACGATGTCGCGCAAATCGTCGGCGTCAACGAAACTTTCGACGGTCGCGCCGTTGCCGTTGCAGACCTTTGGAATCGAGGCGTTTTGGACGTTATCGTTGCGAATCAAAACGCGCCGGTTTTAATTTATAAAAATAATGTGCGGGCTGAAAACAGTTGGATTGATTTCGATTTGGAAGGCTCGCAAGCCAACCGGAGCGCAATCGGAACGCGGGTTTCGGTTTTCTGGAACGGGCAGCGACAGGCGCAGGAAATTCACGGCGGAATCGGTTTTTGCTCGCAGAACCAGAGACGGCTGCATTTCGGCTTGGGAAAAAACGCGAAAATCGAAAAAGTTGAAATTCGCTGGGCTTCGGGTAAAATACAAGTTATTGAAAATCCTGAGCTGAACAAGATTAATAAAGTAAAGGAAATGATGAAGTAGGAACGATGAATGATGAAGTAAAGACAATTTCTTCAATTCATCGTTCATCGTTCATACTTCATCATTCAAAATTATGAGCGCAAATGTTGCCGAAATAATGCCTCCGAAAATTAGCGGCGATGTCGTGCCGACGAAGATGTTCGGTTTGGATACACGCTTCGTTCCGCCGATTCTTATCACGCTGATTTTGCTTGTCGGGCAGTTTTCGTTCGGAATGCTGGAAAGTTTTCCGCAGACTTTGACGGCGATTTTAACGGCGATTGTCTTTGAAATAGTGCTTTCCAAATTCGTTACGGGAAAATTTCCGCATCTGGCGAGCGCGTATATTTCGGGCATAAGCGTCGGAATTCTCGTGCGTTCGCCCGATATTTACTGGACTTTCGCTTTGTGCGCGGCGATTTCGATAACTTCGAAATACGTTTTAAGAATCAAAGACCGTCATTTGTGGAACCCGTCGAACTTCGGCATCAGCTTTATGCTTTTCTTCGCGCCGTTTGCCGTGGCGAGCCTTTCGATTCAATGGGGCAATAATCTGGCGGCGATGGCGGTGATTTGGATTCTCGGCTCGGTGATTATTTATCGTCTGAAACGCTTCCACATCACGCTGACTTACGTTCTGAGCTTTCTCTTTTTCAGCTTTATTCGCTCGGTTTTTACAGGTCATCCGTTTCTGGCGGAAGTCGCGCCGATTACGGGCGCGATGTACCAGCTTTTTATCTTTTTTATGATTACAGACCCGAAAACGACCGTTCGCTCGTCAAAGCTTGCGCAGTGTTTCGTCGCTTTTACGGTCGCGCTTGTCGAGATGCTTCTGCGCCTGACGGAAAACGTACACGCGCCTTATTACGCGCTGTTTATCGTCGGACCGATTGCGAATTTAATTGATATCTGGTGGATTTCGCGAAAAACTTCTTTGGAAGCGGCGACCGCAAATTAAAAAGGCGAGGCGGGAGCGCCTCGTCCTTCTCCGGTGTGGAAACGGAAATATTTATTTAATGTCATACTTGATTTGCGCTGGTTTATTTTCGTCATCAAGCATCACATCAAAATTAATTTTACTCCATTTGACCTCTCCGATTTTGATTTCTCCATTACCTTTTAATATTTTTCCGTTCGCCGAAGGAACAGTTTCAAATCCGTCGATAGCGATGACAATACTGTCTGTTTTGTAATCGACGCTGACTTGTTTCATCAGTTCCTTCATCAAAACTTCTTCGGTCGTGGTCGGGGAAAACTCGTCATTTTCTTCGACAAAACTATAATTTATATCGGAAACGTCCTGCGTCTGAGGATTGATTTTCGCCTCAAATTTAATCGGAAGCTGAGTGTTTTCGCTTTTTAGAATACAAAAGGCGCTTCCCTTAAAATCAACCTGATTTTTCGAAAGCTGCTGCCGTTCAATGTCGCTGATTTTGACTGTCGCGGTGTTGTCGGCTAAATCGACTTGTAATTTTTTTGAAAGATTTGCGGAAATCGTGGAAATCGTCCTATCGCTGACGCCTTTAGCGGAAGCAACGTCCGAATTATCGGCGAATGCCGCCGCGGAGCTGAAAAGCATCACAGCGGCTAAGACAAAACTTTTAAGCGCGAAAAATCTGATGTGTCCTTTCATAACTGATGTCTCCCGATGTTTGCTTTGGCAATGCGTATGCCAAAGCTCATTTTTAGCCGTATCTCTTTATAATTAAAGAATTTTCAAAACCTCGTATCACATTTTCAGACGGTCGTGTCTATCAAATTTGCGCTGAACGTATCAGATAAATGCATACGGTCTGTATCACGAAGAAGCAGAAACCCTGTTTTCCTTTTGCATTTCCGGCGAAAAATGAGAAAATCGCAACTTATGAAAAAATGCCTCTTTTTTATCCTGTTACTGTTATTTTCGTATAACGCTTTTGCCCAGAAAACTCCGACTTTCAGGCAATACGCCGCAAAGGTCGAAAAAGTGAAGGCGAAAAAGATTAATTTCGCGAGCCACAAGCGCGCGAAAACTTTTCGTACGAATCTGACCAACGCGCTGAAAGAAGGCGTGAATTTTGCCGGACACTACATTCTCGCAAGTTGGGGCTGCGGCACGAATTGCAACGACGGCGGAATAATCGATGCGCGCAACGGCAACGTTTATTTCCCGCAAGAACTCGAAGGAATCGGCATCGGATTCTGCGAAATAGATTATGAAAATATCGAACCGCTCGCTTTTAAACCCGACAGTCGCCTGCTTGTTTTGAGCGGATTTAAGGGCGGCGATTTGAATTCGGAAAAAACTTCCTGCGGAATTTATTATTTTGAATGGACGGGAACGGCTCTGAAACAGGTAAAGTTTGAGAAAAGGAAACGAACCCCGAATCCGTAATGCTTGAAACTGATTTTTTGGACAAACTTTTCGGCGGCGATACGCGCAGCGTCGCGCGCGCGATAACTAAAGTTGAAAGCGGCGCTGACGATGCTTCCGATTTGATGAAAGCCGTTTTTCCGCGAACGGGAAACGCGCTGGTCATCGGCATCACAGGCTCGCCCGGCGCGGGAAAATCTTCGCTCGTCGATAAGCTGGCTTTTTATTACAAGGACAAAGGCGAGCGCATCGGAATCGTCTGCGTTGACCCGTCAAGCCCGTTTTCGGGCGGCGCGATTCTTGGCGACAGAATCCGCATGGCAACGCTCGGACTCGATAAAAACGTCTTTATCCGCTCGATGGCGACGCGCGGAAATCTCGGCGGACTTTCACGCGCGACGGTCGATGCCGTTGCAATTCTGGACGCGGCGGGCTTTGATAAAATTATCGTCGAAACCGTCGGCGTCGGGCAGGACGAGGTCGAAATCGTTAAAACGGCGGATGTTTCGGTCGTCGTGCTCGTTCCCGGAATGGGCGACGATATTCAGGCGATAAAAGCCGGAATTATGGAAATCGGCGACGTTTTCGTGATAAACAAAGCCGACCGCGAAGGCGTTCTTCGTACGGAAAAGGAACTCGAATCGCTTTTAACGCTCGCGCATCGACCGGATTTCTGGAATCCGCCGGTTGTAAAAACGATTGCGACCGAAAATAAAGGCATCGAAGATTTGTCAAAAGCCATCGAAAGCTATTACGAGTTTCAAAAATCGGGCGAAAATCTTGAAAGACGCAAATCGATTGCGAAATGGCGACTGCTCGAACTTTTGCAGGAGAAACTTCTTTCAGACGTTTTAAGTCGAAACGGAACGAGCGAAAAATTAGACAGGCTCGCGCAGGAAATTGCCGAAAAGCAAAATAATCCGTATTCGGCGGTTGAAGAAATCTTAAAATCATAATGAAAATCAATCATCTCGGCATTGCCACAAAAGGAATCGACGAAGCTTTAAAATTCTGGGAAGACGCCCTCGGGCTGGAAAATGTTCATACCGAAATTGTCGAAGACCAGAAGGTGCGCGTGGCGATGCTGCCGATTGGCGAAAGCAGAATCGAATTGTTAGAACCGACGAGCGAAGACTCGCCGATAACGAAATTTCTTGAAAAACGCGGCGGCGGAATTCATCATATCGCCGTCGAAGTCGAAGACATTAACGCGGCTTTAATGAAACTAAAACAGCAGGGCGCGCGTTTAATTGATGAAAGTCCACGAATCGGTGCTGAAGGATGCCTCGTCGCATTTGTTCACCCGTCATCCGCCAACGGCGTCTTGCTCGAATTGGTGCAAAGTGATAATAAAAATTAGATAATTATTTAATAGAGGAAAATTTAGATGGAAGATAATAACAAAGATTTGGATTTAAATCCGGTTGACGATAAACAGCCGGAGATTGCGGAAACGGTCGAATCAAACGACGTTGACGATACGCCGGTTTTAGCCGATGAGGAAATTGCCGAAGAAGCCGAAGCGGCGGAAGAAGTTTCCGAGCCGGTTTCGCTTTCGGATACCGCCAAAGCACAGGCGGCGAGCGCATCTGCCGGCAGCGGTTTCGGCAGCGGAACAAAAGCGCTGATTGTCGTTCTGATGATTGCCGCTCTCGGCGCCGGGCTTATGGTCTGGAAAACGAAAGCCGCCGGACACAGCACTGTCGCGATGAACAAAATCACGAAGGAAGAAATGGAGTTTCTTCTGAAAGATGCTTCGCCGATGATGCTCAAACGTCTGGAAGAGCCGGAAGTTAAAAAACAGCAGATTGAAAATCTCAAACAGATGCTCGCGCTGGCAAACGCCGCTCAGAAAGAAGGTTTGACCAACGACGAAAAAATCAAATCCGAGCTTGAAGACATTCGCCTTCAGCTTCTCGCCGTCAATTACGACAAAGAAATCAACAAGGATAAAGGTCCGATGCCGCCGTTTGGCTTTATCGGCGAAGACCGCATCAAGGAATTCTGGGGCGAAGGTCAGCCCGAACCGGGCGCGTGGCAGAATTTTCTGGATAAAGTCGGTTTGAGCGGAACGGCTTCGAGCCGCCGTCGCGAAGCCGATTTCAAAACGTTCTTCGACACGAAAGTAGAGCTTGCCAAAGAACAGGGACAGCTTGAAAAAGACCGCGAGCCGACCGAGGAAGAAGTGAAACAGGCAAGAGAATATTTTGCCAAAACGCGCATCTACGCCGAAGAAGCCGAGCAGAAAATGAATACGCTTTCGCCCGACTTCAAACGCAAGGTCGAGCTTGCCGTAAAACTCCAGCAGGCGCAGTATCTGTCGCGGCTTTACGCGACGAAAGTTCTGGCTAAAAAGACCGAAGTTACCGACGACGACGTTCAAAAATACGTCGCCGAGCATCCCGAACTGGCAACGGCTGAAGGCAAAAAAGCAAAGGCGCAGGAAGTTCTCGACAAGGTAAAAGCCGGCGGAGATTTTGCCGCGCTCGCCAAGGAATTTTCGGACGACCCGGGAAGCAAAGATAAAGGCGGGCTTTACGAAAACGTCGAAGTCGGCGGCGGTTTTGATAAGAGCTTTGAAAGCGCCGCGCTCGCGCTTGAGCCCGGAACGGTCGCGCCGAATTTAGTCGAAACACCTTTCGGCTATCACATCATCAAGCTCGAAAAGAAAGGCGAAACGAAAGGCGCTGACGGTCAGATGAAGCAGAATTACGACGTTCGCCACATCCTGTTTTCGACGATGGTAAAAGACCCGGACAATCCGATGGCGCGTGAAATGCCGGTCAAGGATTATGTTAAATCCAAGCTCGAAGGCGATAAGGAAAAAACGGTTTTGGACGAAGTCGTCGCCGCCAATCCGGTCGAAGTTGCCGAGGATTTCGAGATTCCGAAGGTTTCCGACGAACAAATGCAGCAAATGATGCAGCAGCAGATGCAGCAGCAAATGCCGACAACTTCGCCGAAAATAGACCAGCTTCCGAAAACTAACGCTCCGAAGACGGACGCTCCGAAAACTACTGCTCCGAAGAAGAAGTAAAATCAATGGAAAACGGAAAACGGAAAATGGAAAATTAAATCATTTTCCGTTTTCCATTTTCCGTTTTCCGTTATGTTTTTAGGCGATTATCGAATCGAAATAATTCCCGACACTGAATTCAGACTCGACGGCGGGGCAATGTTCGGCGTTGTCCCGCGCGTGCTTTGGGAACGAGTTTGCCCGCCTGACGAGCTAAATCGCGTCCGCCTGAATATGAATTGTCTTTTCGTCGAAACACCCGGCGAGAAAATTCTGATAGAAACCGGAATCGGCGAAAAATGGACGGAAAAAGAAACGGAAATTTACGGAATTTTCCGCGAAAAATCTTTTGCCGAAAGTTTGTTTGAGCGAACAGGCTGCAAACCCGAAGATATAACGATTGTCGTCAACACGCACCTTCATTTCGACCACGCGGGCGGAAACACGATATTCAGGGACGAATTACGCGAAGACCGAAAACCAATCGCGCAATTTCCGAACGCGCGTTATTTCGTTTCAAAAAGCGAGTTTGAACACGCCGAAAATCCGCACGAACGCGATAAAGCGAGTTATCTAAAGGACAACTGGCAGCCAATTATTGAAAGCGGACAGCTTGAATTAAAACCCGACAATTACGAAATTGTCGAAGGACTGACCTTGCAAAACGCGCGCGGACACTCGGAAACGATGCAGACCGTCTGTCTCAAACGAGGCGGCGAAACGCTTTACGGTTTTGCGGATTTGATTCCGACGCGGCATCATTTAGCATTGCCGTGGATTATGGGCTACGACCTTTTTCCGACCGAAACGCTCGAATTTAAGAAACAAATTCTGCCTCGCGCTTTACAGGAAAATTGGATTTGTCTTTTTTATCACGAAACAGACGCGCCGCTTTGCCGTTTGACGGAAATTGACGGAAAATTGAAAGCAATAAGCTATGAAAGTTAGAACAATCGAAAAAGTTGTTACAAAAACAAACCTTGGCGAGGAAAAGTCTGATTTTTCTTACTGGCAAACAAAGAGTTACGCGGAAAGATTGGCTGCTTTAGAAGAAATTCGCCGCGAATATAATAGTTGGAAATACGACGGTGTTGAACAAAGATTTCAGAGAGTTTATCGAATTACTCCACTCAAAGAAAGTTAAATACATGGTTGTCGGTGGTTACGCGGTCGCCTTTCACGGACATCCGCGCTACACGAAAGACCTGGATATTTGGCTGGAATTGAGCGAGGAAAATGCCATAAACGTTCTACAAACTTTAGAATGTTTCGGCTTTGTCGGGATGAATTTGACAAAAGAAGATTTTCTGCAAAAAGGACAAGTCGTCCAACTTGGTTATCCGCCAAACCGTATTGATTTGATAAATTCTCCCGATGGCGTTGATTTTTCCGAGTGTTACGCTTCGAGAGTCGAAATCGAAATTGATGGGCTGAAAATTCCGGTAATTAATCTCGAAAATTTGAAGAAAAACAAAAAAGCGTCGGGTCGTTTACAGGATTTGGCTGATTTGGAAAAACTCGATAATGAGTAAAGATGAAACACGTTTATTTATAGACTGTAAGGAAAATAATTTAGAGATTTCAATTACAGGTAACTTTAACAATAATAATTAAAATGGAACAGGTAAAAATTGGAATTATCGGCGGAAGCGGATTGTATCAGATGTCGGAATTTACCGACACGAAGGAAGTTGAGATTGAAACGCCGTTCGGAAAGCCTTCGGACGCCTTTATCGTGGGAAATTTGAACGGCGTGAAGGTCGCGTTTCTGCCGCGACACGGGCGCGGGCATAAGCTGACGCCGACGGAGCTTCCGTTCAGGGCGAATATTTACGCGATGAAAATGCTCGGCGTCGATTATATTTTGTCGGTTTCGGCGGTCGGAAGCTTGCAGGAACAATACGCGCCGACGGATATGATTATTCCCGACCAGTTTTTTGACCGGACACGCGCGCGCGCCGAAGAATCGACGTTTTTCGGCGGCGGAATCGTCGGGCACATCACGTTTTCGCATCCTGTTTGCGAAGAATTGGGCGATATTCTCGAAGCGTCGTGCAAAACCGTTGAAAACTTAAAAATTCATCGCGGCGGAACGTATATTTGCATGGAAGGTCCGGCGTTTTCGACAAAAGCCGAATCGAACGTCTATCGCTCGTGGGGAATGGACATTATCGGGATGACGAATTTGCAGGAAGCAAAGCTCGCCCGCGAAGCCGAGATTGCCTACGCGACGCTCGCGCTCGTTACGGATTACGACTGCTGGCACGAAGACCACGATTCGGTTTCGGTCGAGATGGTCATTGAATATCTCCACAAAAACGTGCGAAACGCGCAGCTTGTTTTGAAGGAAGCCGTCAAACGCGTTGACGAAAAGGAAACGCCGAATCCGTTTGAAGGCGCGACGAAAAACGCGATTTTCACGCAGCCCGCAGACTGGAACGCGGAAACGGCGAAAAAACTGGAAGCGATTATCGGGAAATACGCATCGAGATAGGTAATTGGTAATTAATAACAGGTAATTGGTTTTTTGCTTATTACCAATTACCTGTTGCTAATCGCCAATATCAAACTATAAAGAATTTCCGCGCATCAAACGTGCGTTGGAGATTAAAGCATTTATGAAAAAAGCATTTTTATTTTTAAGTTTATTCGTATCATTTTTTGCCTTTTCGGCTGGCGCTTTCGCCCAAAAGCAAATCGAGCAACAGGTTCAGCGCGACCCGATTCTGGAAGCCGACGCGAATCATAATCTGGAAGTTTCGCAGCAGTACTTTAAAACCAAAAAAGCATATAAAGCCGTTCTGATGCGCTTTGAGGAAACATTCGCGGCTTATCCCGAATATTCCAAAATGGACGAGTTTCTTTATCTCGCCGGAATGAGCAGCTATCTTCTTTCGAAAAACAAGGGCAAGCAGAAAATCGACACGAAATCGGAAGCGGAAAAAGTAAAATTCGCGCCCGAAAAACTGCTCGAAAACGCAGTCGGCTATTTTTCTATGGTCGTGGAAAAATACCCGCAAAGCCTTCATAAAGCGGAAGCCGAAAAAATGCTCAAAGAGATTGAGACACAGAAATAGGTTTTTAAATGGAAAACGGAAAATGGAAAATGAAGAAATATCTTCTTAAATTTTCCGTTTTCCGTTTTCCATTTTATTTTGATGAACTTAAATCAGGTTACGATTTACACGAACAAACCGCTTGAAACCGTCGAGTTTTATCAAAAGCTCGGACTCGAATTAATAGTCGATTCCCTGCCGCGCTATGCCCGCCTGATGTGTCCCGACGGCGACGCGACACTTTCCGTTCATACGACCGGCGAAGATTCTACAAGCTCCGGCGTCGTGCTTTATTTTGAATGCGAAGATTTGGACGCGCGCGTTTCGCAGCTTAAAAATCTCGGTTTAGAGTTTGAACAAGAGCTAATTGACCAAACGTGGCTGTGGCGCGAAAGTTATCTGAAAGACCCTGCCGGAAACAAAATCTGTCTTTTCTACGCGGGCGAAAACCGCCAAAATCCGCCGTGGCGCGTGAAATAGAAACTCAAAAGCGCAGATTTTATTGAATAAATTTGGCTTTAGACATTTATTTATCTCAATAGTTTTGTGCTAATCTTTGGTTTTGCATTTTCCCGGCAAATTTAATAAATCAATAACAAAGGAATTTTTATAAAATATGTCTTTAACAGTTGTAGGTTCGGTCGCATTTGACGCTTTGGAAACGCCTTTCGGCAAGCGCGACAAAATCCTCGGCGGCGCGGCGACGCATTTTTCGCTTTCGTCCAGCTTTTTTACGGACGTTCGCTGCGTCGGCGTCGTCGGAAACGATTTCGGCGAGGAAGAATGGAAGGTTTTTAAAAATCATAATATCAATACGGACGACATCGAAATCGTCGCGGACGGCAAGACATTTTTCTGGCGCGGACGTTACGAATACGATTTGAACACGGCGCACACGCTCGAAACGCAGTTGAATGTTTTCGAAACTTTCAACCCGAAGCTTTCCGAAGCTTCAAAAAACAATCGCCTGCTTTTTCTGGCGAATATTCTGCCGACTTTGCAGAAAGAAGTCCGCGAACAATGCGAAAAAGCCGAATTCGTCGCGATGGACACGATGAATTTCTGGATTGACTCGATGAAGGAAGCGGTTATCGAAACCATCAAGGTCGTCGATTGCGTCATTATCAACGACGCCGAAGCGCGACAGCTTGCGGAAGTTGCAAACGTTATCACGGCGGCGAAAAAGATTTTAACGTGGGGACCGAAAGCGGTCGTCATCAAGCGCGGCGAATACGGCGCGGCGCTTTTCACTTCGGATTCGTATTTTGCGATTCCGGCTTATCCGCTCGAATCGGTTTTCGACCCGACCGGCGCGGGCGACACGTTCGCGGGCGGATTTATGGGTTATCTGGCAAGCCAGGAAAAAATCGACGAAGACGCGATGCGCCGCGCGATGATTTACGGCTCGGTAATGGCTTCGTTTAACGTCGAGAAATTCGGCACCGAACGCGTCGATGCGCTCGGATATTTGGAAATCAACCAGCGTTTCGCGGATTTCAAACGAATCACGCATTTCGAAGAAATCCCGTTCGAACGCGCAACTTCCGCAGGTTAATTTTTACCGCAGAGACGCGGGAGACGCAGAGTTTTTAAGGCAAAATAATTTCTTTTCTCCGCGTCTCTGCGGTTCAATTTTTATCAAATGGCAAAAACCGGTAAACCAATCGCACTCGACACGGCAAATCCGTCGCGCAATTTTTTGACCGTCGTGATTGTGCTGGTCGTTTTCGTGCTGCTTTTGATAAGCCTTTCGGTCGCGCTCGCCTTAAATTATTTCGATACGACAAAACAAACGGCGGTCGTCGTAACAATAGTTCTGCTGCCGTTTGCCGGCTTGATTCTGGCAACCGGATTTATTTATCGCCATTCGCAGCGGCTTTTCACTTTATCGAAATACGAAGGAATACTCCTTCAGCTTGCGCCGCCCGACAGCCAGCGCAGACGTTTGAATGCCGAAGTTACGGAGCTTGCGGCGGCGATGGAGATTTCCGACGAACAGCTCGGCGACCTTCGCGCGGCGTATATTCTGGCGGAAGATTTGGCGCTCAGGCAAATCGAGCAGGAAAAGAAATTGCCGCTCAAACGCCACGTTAAAGTCGGCGACGCGGAATTTGACGCCGTTTTTATCAGCCGCGACGTTCTAACGTTTGTCGAGGTTACGTTTATGGTTACGCCGCAGATTTCGCAGGAAAGAATCGACGGCGTTTTTGAGAAAATCAATCAAGTCAAAAGAAATTTTCAGCACATCCGCCGGAACGCGAATTTCCGCCTGCTGCTGGCGCTCGTCACACAGCTCGACATTGCCGGAGAATCGGATTTGCGCTCGTCGCTGGTCGAGAAATTTGCCGAAACGCCGGTTGACGTTGACATTCGCTTTTTCGATTTTGAAGAGCTGCAAAAAACTTTTACCGAAGAGTAAATTTAGTGAAAAGTGAATAACGAACAGTGAATAACTAAGGAAAATATCATAAACTATTCACTATTCACTTTTCACTATTTGATTATGTTAGAAAACAAAGTTGGAATGATTTTCGGTGTCGCGAACAAGCGCTCAATCGCGTGGGCTTGCGCCGATGCCTGTATGAAACAGGGCGCGCGTCTTGCGTTTACATACCAGGGCGAAAGATTGAAGGAATATATCGACGATTTGACCAAAGACATCGAGGACACGATTCTGATTCCGTGCGATGTAACGAATCAGGCGCAGGTCGATGAGGCTTTTGAAGCCGTCGATAAAAAATTCGGCAAGCTCGATTTTCTGATTCATTCAATCGCCTACGCGCCGCGCGAAGCGCTCGAAGGCGAATTTGTCGCGACAACGCGCGAGGCTTTTCAAACCGCATTGGAAATCAGCGCGTTTTCGCTGACGCAGGTGTCTTTAGCCGCGCTTCCGTTGATGAAAGAAGGCGGAAGCATTGTAACGATGAGCTATCTCGGCGCGGAACGCGTCGTCAGAAACTACAACGTGATGGGCGTTGCAAAGGCGGCGCTCGAATCATCCGTCAGATATTTAGCGTCGGATTTAGGCAAAAATAACATTCGCGTCAACGCCATCAGCGCCGGACCAATCAGCACGCTCTCGGCTCGCGGCGTCAAAGGAATGAGCTCGATGCTTCCGTTCGTCGCCGAGCACGCGCCTTTGCGCCGAAATGTAACGGCAGCCGAAGTCGGCAACACCGCGCTGTTCCTTGTCAGCGACCTTTCATCCGCAATCACGGGCGAGACGATTTACGTCGATTGCGGTTTTAATATTATAGGAATCTAACGATTTTGGATTTTAGATTTTGGATTTTAGACTGGCGTACAGGCACAGTCTTAATCCAAAATCCAAACTCCAAACTCCAAAATTGAAATGGCAGACACAGACGCAAACAAACCGAAAAAGAAAAAAGACAAACTCAAGCCCGCTGAACCGAAAACCGTCGCCGAAGCGAAAAAGCTCGAAGAAGTTTCTTACTGGCAGCTTACGGACGACGAAGTTTTGCTTCGCTCGCCCGCGCCCGAAGACGAATATAAAACCTCGGATTCGTGGCGTGTTTTCCGCATTTTAGGCGAATTCGTCAACGGCTTCGACAATCTGGCGACGATTACGCGCGGCGTTTCCGTATTCGGCTCGGCTCGCACGGCAGAAGAAAACGAATATTACACTGCCGCCCGCGAAGTCGGAAAACTGCTGGCGGAAGCGGGCTTTGAAGTAATCACCGGCGGCGGTCCGGGCATTATGGAAGCGGCAAATCGCGGCGCGTTCGAAGCGGGAAAAGTCTCGGTCGGATGCAACATCGAACTGCCGTTCGAGCAGATTCCGAATCCTTACTTAACAAAATCGCTGACCTTTAAATATTTCTTCGTCCGCAAAACGGTCTTCATCAAATACTCAAACGCTTACATTATTTTCCCCGGCGGTTTCGGCACGATGGACGAGCTTTTTGAGGCGCTTACGTTAATTCAAACACGCAAAATCCGCAACTTCCCGGTCGTCCTTTTCGGCTCGCAATACTGGCGCGGACTTCTCGCCTGGCTGACCTCGACGATGCTCAACGAAAAGAACATCAACTCGGAAGATTTAGGCTTGATTCACCTGACCGATTCGCCGAAAGACGCGGTCGATTTCATCATCAAAACCTGTGAATCGGACGCAAGCAACGGAAAGTGAGAAATAAGAAATGAGATGTAAGATTGGTTTTCAGTTCTCACATCTCACTTTCCATATAATCCTTCATCCATCCGAGATAGCTTTCCGAAACCTTTTCCGCCGGAAGCGCGACGATTTCCGGCACGCTGTAGCTGTGATTTGTTTGGATAAATTTTTCCAATTCCTCAAACTTTTCCGGCAAAGTTTTGATTAAAAGCAGATGTTCCGGCTCTTTTCGCACCACGCCTTCCCAGTAATAAAAAGATTTTATTCCGGGCAAAATCTGCACACAGGCAGCGAGTTTTTCGGCGACAATCTTTTCCGCCAGACTTTCCGCTTCTTCGAGATTCGAAGTTGTCGTCAGAACAACTAACATAATTTAACTAAAAAAGGCAAAAGTAACATTTCCTTACTTTTGCCTTTTTACTTTCTACTTTTTACTTTATTTCTTCTTCATCACTTCGTCATATTCGCCGCTTTCCGTCCATTGCAAAATCTCGGACACGCGCCAGATTGGGAACGGGTGCGAAAGTCCGGCGTTGATGATGTCCGCCCAGAATCGGTCGAGCTTTTTCTCGTCGTAATTTTTCTGAAATTCGCGCGCTTGTTCCAGAAACAGTTCGTAATCGATTTTCGAGGCGAAAGTTCCGCCCGCCAGCTTCATCATCGTTCTGCCGATAACGTGCGGGTCTTGCGTTACAAGCGCGGCGGCGCGGTCGCACGAAAGCTCGGCGCGGCGCGCCCAAGCCAGAAGTGCGCTGCTGATTCCGGCGGAAATCAGAAATTTGATAACTTCCGAGCCGGGAATAAGCCTTGCAATCGAGGCGTTTGCGAGCGCTTCGATAAGGCGCGCCGCCGTCAGGTACAAAACGTGTTCGGCGTGAATATGCCCGACTTCGTGCGCGATTACGGCGAGCGTTTCTTCGTCGTTCAGACGCTCAATCAAAGCCGAATGCAGAACGATAACCGGCTTTTGAACGCCGCCGGTAAAAGCATTGACGAGCGGATTTTGCTGGATAAACAAATCGGGCATATCGACGCCCAAGGTCGTGCAGGCAATTTGCAGTTTGGCGTATAAATCGGGACACTGTTTCGGCGTAACTTTCACCGCGCTCGCCATAAATATCACGCGAATCGCCGATTCGCCCGTGATTTCCAATAATTTTTTCAAACCGGAATCGATTCCGGGAATCGCCCGCAACGCGGCAAGCGCTTTACTGTCAGCCGGATGAATATAATCGTGCTTGTTCAAATCGGCAAATTTCTTGTGCGGCTCGTTCGAAAGCGGCAGCTTGCATTTGCCGCAAACCGCCTGATTATTTACATAATCTTCCTTTACATTGTTTTTCTGCCCGCAGTAGCGGCAGCGGACGTAATGACTTTTAGCTAATGTTTCGTCGGTGTTTTTTTTCGCCATAAATTTAGTTTAAGTTAGACTCTGAGTATAATTCAAATGAATATATCTGATGTGATAAACGTCAAAAGGTTTGGCTAAGTTTCAATCTGACAATCGTTTCGATGTGGTGCGTCTGCGGAAATAAATCGATTGCGGTGATTGATTCGATGCGGTAGAGACTTTCGCACAAAATGCGCAAATCACGCGCCAGGGTCGAAGGCTCGCACGAAACGTAAGAGATTTCCTTCGGCTTTATTCGCAAAATATTTTCGATTGTTTCCTTTTCCGTTCCGACGCGCGGCGGGTCGAGCAGAATGAAGTCGATTTCCTGTAAATCGTCGGCGTTTTCGGTCAGCCAATCGCTGACGTTTTCGGCAAAAATGCCGACGTTTTCGAGTCTCGCGTTTTCGACGTTTCGCTTTGCCAACTCAACTGCTCTTTCGCCCGCTTCGACGCCTGTAACTTTCTGAAATTTTCGCGCCAGCGGCAGCGTGAAAAGCCCGACGCCGCAATACAAATCGAGCGCAATTTCGCCGCCCGCGCCCGCAATCGCCGATTCGATTAACTGTTCGATTAAAAATGGATTTCCCTGAAAAAAGCTCTGCGCGTCGTAGAAATATTTCTCGCCCGAAGCGGAAAAGGAAATTTCCGGCGTCGGCTCGACAATTTCCGATGAATAGACGGAAACTGAAGCGCCCGCGTTTGCCGCTTCAATCTCGGCAATGTTTGACCAGAAGCTTTCCCAATCGATGTCTTCGCGCAAATCGGTCAGAGTTTTTTGCAGCTCGGGCGTGAGAATCGGGCACGTTTCGACATCGATTATTTCGTGCGAGCCTCGCTTGAAATAACCGAGCTTTTTCCGCCGCGAGTCAACGTGCCACTGCGCGCGCGAGCGATAGCCGTAAGGCTTCGGGCTTCCGATTACGGCAATTTCCTTTTCGTAATTGATTTTGCCGATTCTCGTCAGGCAATCGCGGATGATTCCGGCTTTTGCTTCGAGCTGCGCTTTGTAGTCGAGCTGCTGAAAATCGCAGCCGCCGCAGCGTCCGAAATAGACGCACTTTGGCTCTACCCTGTCGGCGGAAGGCTCAAGAATCTCGACTATTTCGGCAAATGCGATTTTGCCCTTTTTTTCCTTTATCGACACGCGAAGCTTATCGCCACGAGCGGCGAGCGCGACAAAAACGGTTAGATTATCCGCAAAAGCCAGACCGAAGCCGTTGGGAACGATTTTTTCGATTACAACTTCGAGAAATTCCTGTTTCCCGCGCTGTTTGCGTTTAATATGACTGAACGTTTTCGACTTCAATTTCGATACCACCGACCATTCCGGCGAAAAGATTATAAATCAGCGCGCCGATTGCGCCGCCGATAAAAGCAAACAAGGCGTAAATGATTGGAACTCCAATCATTATAAATAATCCGACAACGACGCCGCCTCCGCCCAACAAAAATCCGCCTTGGTCTGCGCTGAGATTGCTCGATGCGCTCAATGTAAGAAGGATGATAAAAAGTCCATACGGAACACAAATTATCAGAAGCATCACAAAACACATTGCCGCATACATTTTGGCAACCGAAAGAACACCCAGTTTTTTGATTCTTAACCTATTCACTATAATTTTCTCCTTAAACGTTATTAATAAAAACGAATTTCCTATAAATAAAATAAGCTCAGGCGCGGAATTTCCGCCTGCTCGCGCAAGCGTTTGAGCAGCATTAAATCGAGCGTTCGCCGGTAAACTTCCGGCTCCATTTTGTTTTTGTATGAAGCCAGAGAACGCTCGATGTCCTTTTCAAACTCGCTGTCTTTGTGCGTTTTGAGAAGCTCCGCGTCAATCAGTTTTTCCAAATCTTCGAGCGCGTTTTCGAGCGTTTCCGCGCCGGCAAAGCTTTGTCTTAATTCATCGAGACGATTTGAAGCTCTTTCAAGCGTTTCGCGCAAATCGCCTCCGGCTTTTTGTCCGGCGATTTTTAATTCCTGCCCGGCGTTTTCGAGATGCGTTTTGATTGCGTCGTCAGAAAATATCGAGCTTTCGCCGGTTTTTTCCGCTTCAGCCGCGCCGTTTTTTCCGACTTGTCGTTCGAGCCATTCGGCGTATTGCGCTTCGATTTCTTCCTTGCAGTAAAACAAGCTTTTCACGCTTCGCGTCTGTTTCGACTTCTGGTCGCGGCTGTCGAAAACCTTTTCGATGCCGCGCAAAACGACGTGAAGCGGAACTTTTCTGTCCTGCCACGATTCAATCAAAGCCCAATCAATCGGCGATAAAAGCAGATGTTTTCCGCGCCGGCGAACGAACGTTTCTTCGATTTCAGAGAAGTAGTTAAAGTAATTCACTGGTAGTCATTAGTCCCTTGTCCTTTGTCCTTTGCAAGTTGATTTTAACTTGAGTCCTAAATTTAAGCTCAAACTCACAAAGGACAAAGGACTAATGACAAAGGGCTAAAATTTTATTTTCATCCGGCGCAGCGTATGCAAATCTTCGTCGGTCAGTTCCAGATCGACCGGTTCGGACAAATCGTCATCACTGTCGCCGATTTCCTGCAAACCGATTTCCAGCTTGAGCGTTAAATTCGGCTCAAAACCGATTTCGCGTAAGTTTTTTATCGCTTCAGCCACGCGGACGCTTTTTTCCACCGCCGCGTTTATCGCGTCGCCAAGCTCGCGGACGCCTTCTTTTGCGTTATCGTCGAGTTCCATTTTGTTATTAGAAATGCTACGCGAGGCGCGAAGAAGTTTCAAGTTCAAAGTTCAAAGTTCAAAGTTTTGAGTTATCGCCCGTTTTGAGTTAATTTTAACCTTGAACTTTAAACTTTGAACTTTGAACTAAAATGGAAAGACGCGAAAAATTTCAGACATCTTCGGGCATCGAGTTGGCGAACGATTTTAATCCTGCAAATACGAATATCGATTATGAAAACGAAATCGGCGAACCGGGCGAATTTCCGTACACGCGCGGCGTTCGGCGAAATCTCTATCGCGGCAGATTCTGGACGATGCGCCAATACGCCGGATTTGCGACCGCCGAAGAATCGAACGCGCGTTACAAATATCTTCTCTCGCAAGGCACGACCGGACTTTCAGTCGCATTTGATTTGCCGACGCAAATCGGCTTGGATTCGGACGACTCTTTAGCGGCTGGCGAAGTCGGAAAAGTCGGCGTGGCGATAGATTCGCTCGACGATATGCTCACGCTTTTCGGCGGAATTCCGCTCGACAAAGTTTCGACCTCTATGACGATAAACGCGACGGCTTCGACGCTTTTATGTTTGTATTTAGCCGTTGCGAGAAAACAAAATGTTTCTTTTGATAAAGTTACGGGCACGATTCAGAACGACATTTTGAAGGAATACATCGCGCGCGGAACTTATATTTACCCGCCGAAACCGAGTTTGAGATTGATTACCGACACATTCGCTTTTTGCGCGTCGGACGTTCCGAACTGGAACACGATTTCGATTTCCGGCTATCACATCCGCGAAGCCGGTTCGACCGCCGCGCAGGAAATCGCTTTCACTTTGGCTGACGGCATCGCTTACGTTGACGCCGCAATTTCCGTCGGTCTGAAAGTCGATGATTTCGCGCCGCGACTTTCGTTCTTTTTCAATGCGCACAACAATTTATTAGAAGAAATCGCAAAATTTCGCGCGGCGCGAAGATTGTGGGCAAAGATTATGAAAGAGCGCTTTAAGGCGCAAAATCCGAAATCTCTGATGCTTCGTTTTCACACGCAAACCGCCGGTTCGACCCTGACCGCGCAGCAGCCCGAAGTCAACGTTGTGCGAACGACAATTCAGGCGCTCGCCGCAGTTCTCGGCGGAACGCAAAGTCTGCACACAAATTCGATGGACGAAGCCTTATCGCTTCCGACCGAGCAAGCCGCGCGAATCGCGCTTCGCACGCAGCAGGTTATCGCGTATGAATCGGGCGTCGCCGACACGGTTGACCCGTTTGCGGGAAGCTTCGCGATTGAGGAAATTACCAATCGGCTCGAAGCAA
Organism: Pyrinomonadaceae bacterium; assembly: GCA_049799955.1. Lineage (GTDB taxonomy): Bacteria > Acidobacteriota > Blastocatellia > Pyrinomonadales > Pyrinomonadaceae > JBGTFE01. The sequence continues at coordinate 106,934 of JBARIW010000104.1, read as the reverse complement.
AAGCCGTCGAATACATCGAAAAAATCGACGCGATGGGCGGAATGCTGAAAGCGATTGAAAACGGCTATCCGCAACGCGAGATTCAGGAAGCGGCTTATGAATATCAACGCGCCGTCGAAAAGCAGACGGAAATCGTCGTCGGCGTAAATCGTTTTCAAACCGAAGAAGAGACGACAATCCCGATTCTAAGAGTTGACCCGCAAATCGAACAGAATCAAATCGATAGAGTCCGCGCCGTCCGCGAAAAACGCGATAAGGAAAAAGCCGAAGAAGCTTTAACGAAACTGGAAGAAGCGGCGAAAGGCGACGAAAATCTTTTGCCGCGCATTTTGGATGCGGTCGAAAATCACGTTACCGTCGGCGAAATCAGCAACAAACTTCGAAAAGTCTGGGGCGAATACCGCGAAGCCGTTACGGTTTAATTTATGAATCAAACAGAGCTGGAAATCCGAGAGCTTGAGCGGCAGTTAATAGAAGCTATCCTGCGGCGCGATTCCGAATTTTTAGAGCGCATTTTGGCTGACGAAGCGACGATTATTACGCCGTTCGGCGATTTTGTCGGCAAGAAAATGATGACGAAATTTGACGAAAATCTCGTTAATGAATCAATCGTAACCGACGAAATCGAAGTAAAAGTTTATGAAAATACGGCTGTCGTAACCGGACGCGCGACGCTTAAAAGTCATTATCAGGAACAGGATTTGAGCGGTCGTTATCGCTTTACGAGAATTTATTTCAAAAAAGAAAGCTGGCAGATTATCGCTTATCAAGCCACGCGCATTGTAGAATAGAAATATGGCTGAAGAAAAAAATATCGAAGAATTAGACTCAAAAAACGAATCGACTGAACTCAGGTCAATCCGCGACATTGTAAAAGATTTAACTAAACCGGTCGCCAAGCGGCATTTGAGAACACGCAAGCAGGGCGGCAAGGAACTGACTTATATCGCGTGGCACGATGCGGTAAAATATCTCGACCATTACGCGCCGGGCTGGTGTTATGAAGTCCGTTCGATGAATTCGGTCGGCGGCAAATTGATTCTCGTCATCAGGCTTTCGATTATCTGCGCCGAAGGCGTCATTTATCGCGAAGCTACCGGACAGGAAGACGAAAACACAGATTCGTGGGGCGATTCCTCTTCAAATGCCGAATCGATGGCTTTGCGTCGCGCCGCCGCCAAATTCGGCTTGGGGATTTATCTTTACGACCAATAAAAATCAGATGAGAAGTAAGAAGTGAGAAATGAGAAGTGTTTTAACCTCTCATTTCTCACTTCTCATTTATTATTTAGTAAAATTCTGATGACAAACATTGTTGTTATATGATAATCTTTATTTGAGTCTGTTCTGACTTCACAAAAACGTCTTCCGAAATCCTGAACGAATCGAATAAAGAAAATGGAAAAGCTAAACGAATATCTTCAAGCACTTATGTCTACGTGCAGTTACGAGCTGCATCTTGAACCGAACCAGATTCCGTATATTGTCTCGGCAAACGGCTCGACGGACGTGGCGAACGCGCCGCTTCTCGGCACGCAAATCAGCACTTTGATTTTTCCTCTGATTCCGAATGCTGTAAAAATGGAGCTGCCGAACAAAGAAGAAATCGAGTTTCTGCACACACATAATCTGGGCAATTTTAATTTCCAGGTAAAAAAATCGCCCGCCGGATTTAACGTAACGATTCGCCCGATAATCTCGGAAACAAATGCCGGCGACGCGGGAATAGAACTGCTTCCGGTCGAGCCGGTTTCGACGTTTTCAAACTCGGTAAATCAGGAAATAATTTCGCCGACCGCCGAAACGCAGTTTTTTCCGCTCGAAAGCTCTTCATTCGTTTATGAAAACGAAACTTCCGAAGCGCAGGCGATTTACCGGTCGCCGGAACTCGAAGCCGAAGAAAGCTTTTTACAGAAGGCGAAAAACGCTTCGCTTCCACCGGTCGAAACCGTTCCGTTTAACGACCCGGCATTTCAAACCGTTTTCTCGGACGATTCGACTTACGAGCCGCCCGGACGCCGTGATGATTACACTTTCCAGACCGAAGAATACGCCGCGCCGCAAGATAATTTTTCTTTGCAGACAGATAATTTCACCGAGCCGCCCGCACAGATTCAGCCGCAGCAGCAACAGTTTCAACAGCCTCAATATCCACAGCCGCAGCTTGTCCAACAGCCTGTACAGCAGTTTTATGCGCCGCAAATACCTCAGGAAGCGGCTTTCGTTCCGGCGCAGGCAAATTCGCAGGCGCAGGCGCGGATGGACGCGCTTTTTCAGCAAATGGCGCAGGTCGGAGCAAGCGATTTGCATATGTCGGTGAGTATGCCGCCGATGGTTCGCAAAGACGGCAAGATGCAGCGGCTTCAATGCAATGAAGGCGTTCTCGCGCCCGAAGCGATGAAGGAATTGCTGACCTCGATAATGCCCGCCAAAAATCAGGAAGAATTTTCCAAACGAAACGACACGGATTTTGCGTACGAGATTCCGAGTCTCGCACGTTTTCGCGCCAATATTTTTGCCGACCGTAAAGGAATGGGCGGCGTTTTCCGTATTATTCCGACGAAGATTTTGACCGCCGAACAGCTCGGACTTTCGCAGGCGATTATGAATCTGTGCGATTTGTCGAAAGGCTTGGTCGTCGTTACAGGTCCGACCGGAAGCGGCAAATCGACGACGCTCTGCGCGATGATTGACCACATCAACAAAAAGCGCGAAGACCATATTATCACTATCGAAGACCCGATTGAATTTACGCACGAAAATCAAAATTGTCTCGTCAACCAGCGCGAAGTTCACAATCACACGGACAGTTTCAAAGACGCTCTCCGCGCCGCTTTGCGCGAAGACCCGGACATTTTATTAGTCGGCGAAATGCGCGACCTCGAAACGGTTTCGATTGCGATTGAAACCGCCGAAACCGGACATCTCGTTTTCGGAACTCTGCATACGACGACCGCCTGCTCGACGGTTGACCGCATCATCGACCAATTCCCTGCCGACCGCCAGCAGCAGATTCGCGTGATGCTTTCCGAATCTCTAAAAGGCGTTATCTCGCAGACGCTTCTGCCCAAAAAAGGCGGCGGACGAGTTGCGGCGCTCGAAATTTTGATTGTAACGCCCGCCATCAGCAATCTCATCCGCGAAGGCAAAACCTTCCAGATTCCTTCGGCGATGCAGACCGGCAAACAGCTCGGAATGGTCGTGCTGAATGATGCGCTGATGAATCTCGTCCAGAAAGGCTTGGTCGAACCGCGCGACGCTTATATCAAAGCGGTCGATAAACCGGGCTTTGAATCGCTGATGCAGAGAAACAACATCAGGATTTAGGAAAAGAATTTTCACCACAGAGACACAGAGGCACAGAGAAAATTATTAAAAATCTCTGTGCCTCTATGTCTCTGTAGTTCTATCTTCTCGTGTTTATTTGAAAATTTTATCAAATAGTTGTAAAGTTTTGCTGATTTTCCATTCCAGCCAGAAAATTCTAAGGAGATAAAAAATATGCTCACGGCTAATGTTCCACAAAAGCGTTTCGGCGAGATTGCGCTTTGTCTTTCCGGCGGCGGCTATCGCGCGGCGACGTTTGCGCTCGGCACGCTCCGCTTGCTCGACGAGCTTAATTTGCTCGACGATGTAAAGCTTTTGTCAACAGTTTCGGGCGGAACTTTTACGGGTTTGACTTACGCCGTCTGGCAAAGCGAGGGCAAAACCTTCACTCAATTTTACGAGGATTTCGGCAATTTTCTGAAAACGACAAACGCGATTGATAAGGCTCTCAACGATTTATACACGACGCCTTCGCCTTCGGGTTCGACCGATTTGAGCCTGATTCGCTCGGCGGCAAAATCTTATTCGGATTTTCTTTTAGGCAAGAGAACATTCAGCCAGCTTATGGCAATCGCCGGAAAAGACGCGCGTTTTCGCGAGCTTATTTTTAACGCGACCGAGCTTCGCCTCGGCAATTCATTCCGGTTTCGAGCGAGCTGGGACGAAACGGTTTTTATCGGCAATCAAATCTTTGCCGTGCCGAAAGCTGTTGCTGCGGAAATTCATCTGGCGGAGATTGTCGCCTCATCGTCCTGTTTTCCGGGCGCATTCGAGCCGATTCGTTTTCCCGACGATTTTTACTGGCAAAGCTCGCTCGACGCGATTCGCGCCGAACTCGTCAAAGATGTCAATAATCCTTTCGCAAATCCGCCGGTTTACAAAAACGGCTTTAATGTCGATGGACGCTGCATTCCGCTTCCGCTGATGGACGGCGGAATTTTCGATAATCAGGGCATCACGAGCGCGGTTTTGGCGGACAGGGACAATATTTTCGATTTGTTTCTGATTACCGACACAAGCCCGCGCGACGAAGACATTCTCAACGAACCGGACGCAAGCCCGCGTCGCGGCTGGATAAGCCTGGACACGCTTTTCCGGCTCGCCGTCGGGCTTTTCGCGCTTTGTCTGGTCGCCGTCGGAATACTGATATATTTGTTTTTCTTCGGCGAACCGAAGAATTTCTCCAGCCTTCAGCAAAATCTCGCTTTTCTCGTCTCGGTTTTGCCCGCCGCTCTTTTAATCGGCGTGCTCGTCTGGATTTACACTATATTCGGCAAATTCGAAAGCGTAACCATCTCGGGCGCAAAATTTCGCCTCTGGCATTATTTCAAACGCCTCGCGCTGCCCGACGCAATCGAAATGGTCAAAACACGCATTAATTCCGTTATGGCGATGACCTCGAACATCTTTATGAAGCGCATTCGCCAATTACAGTTCAACAATCTGATGGACCCGCAATCGCGCGCGCGCCTTGTTTCATTTAACCTGATTTACTCGCTGAATCCTTCGAAAGAGCCGACCGATTTATACAATCTCGACCCCGAACTAAAACCAACCGGCGAGATGGTTAAAATCTCCAAAGCCGCCGAGCACATGCCGACGACGCTCTGGATGACCGACGAGCAATTCGAAACCCTAATCGCTGCGGGACGCTGCACGACCTGTTTTTCTCTGCTCAAATATCTCTGGCGCAGGTGGGAAACCGAGCATAAACATTCCCCGCTTCCCGTCCCGAAACCCGATTCGCCCGATTCGCCGTATTTTGAAATTTACACGATTTTGAAAGCCAAATGGATGGAACTGAAAGCAAATCCGCAAGCCTCGCAAAACCGCGAGCGTGTTTAGGTTCTGGGAGATTTAAAAATTAAACTTAATTTCAAACTATAAAAAGGTTGTCTGATAGTGAAATTTTTCGGATAGCCTTTATACGCAGGCACTATTTGATAAGGCAAACCCTGCTGGAATTAAGATTTCAAACGCTATAAAGTAAAATAAATGTACTGTCTAATAGATTCAGATTCTTGGAAGCCAGAAACTTTTATTGCGCTACTCGCTTTTGTAGTTTCAATTATTGCCGTAGGAGTTTCATTTATAACAGCTCACTATCAAAAGCTATCTACATCAGCCACATTGCTGCACTCTTATGTTATTTTTTATGAATCACCTGAAATAAGAAAAAGCCGAAAATCCTTTGCAAGTAAGTTGCTTGATGAAGAAATTCGAAACAATATTGACCTTAGAAATACTGAATTGCTTTTAGATTTTTTTGAGGAAATTGCTTATTTAACTAAAAGAGAAGTTCTTGATGAAGGAATGGTATGGAATCATTTTTTTTGGTTTGTAGAACGTTATTATCAAGCTATAACTAATAAACCAATAAACTTAATTAAGAAAACTCAAGAAGAACAACAATCCTATACTATTTACCAAGAGATTAAATGGTTGTATGAAAAACTAGGTAAATTTGACAAAAAAGAAAGTAGAAAATTCAAATACCTATTTTTTACTGGTAAATATCAACCACCTAGCCAAGAAGAAGTTAAAATATTTTTAAAATATGAAAGTCAGCTTATTATTAATGAAAGTTCAGATATTTTGCCTAAAAAGCTACCTAAAGCAAAAAGGTCCGTCATAAAAAAGAATGTTAAGTAAGGCGGCTTTGCACAAAAAATCGATTTTTGCAGAAACCCGCACGAAATAAGGGTGTGTTAGTTAGCCTTTTACACCCTTACTTCATGCGGGTTTCTGCATTTTAGGTAGTTTTTGTGCAAAGCCAGCGCAGACTATCATTTTATTTTACCTTCGCTATTTAACTTCGTAAGGTTTTAACTGCTCAGTAATCACTGATTTGTCGCCGACGACAACGATGGTCATTTTGTCTTCGGTCAGGTATTTTGCCGCCGCGTCCTGAATGTCTTTCGGGGTAACGGCGTTTATTTTCTGGATATATGTGTCGATATAATCCTGTTTCAGCTCGTTGTAGTTTTTGTATTCGAGCAGACCGATGATGCCGCCGCGCGTCGAGTTTTGCAGGACGTAGATGCCGATTAAATAGTTTTTGATGCCTTGCAGCTCGGCGTCCGTTACGGGTTCTTTTCGCAGGCGGTCGATTTCAAACAAAATCTCTTTGATTGAAGCGCCCGTGAATTTTGTCGTTACGTCTGCGGTTTCATACCAGAAGCCGGTTTTGTAGCGATTAAAAACGGTGCTGTTCGGCGAATATGTGTAGCCTTTGTTTTCGCGGATGTTTGCCGTGATGCGCGAGCCGAAGCTGCCGCCGAGAATGTTGTTCATCACCGTAAATTTGATGTAATCGTCCGCGTCCGAAGGAATCGCGCCGGGCATTCCGAGAATAATCGTCGATTGCGGCGCGCCGGGACGGTCGATGACGGTCAGGGAACGTTTAGCAGCCGGCATCGGAACGTTTCTCATCGAATCGGTTCCCTTTTTGAAGCCGCCGAACGATTTTTCAATCGTGCTTTTAACCTTCGCCGCGTCAAATTGACCGACGACGTAAAGATGCGTCCGCGCCGCGCCGTAATTGTCGTTGTAAAAGGCTTTGACCTGTTCGAGATTGTAGCCTTTCAGATTGTCTTCACTCGGGAAGATATAGCCGTACGGGTGATTCGGATAAATCGTCTCGCGAAATTTCTCCAGCGCGATTGTTCCCGCCTGCGCTCTTGAAATCGTCAAATCGCGCATTTTGTTGGCGCGGATTGTTTCAAGGTCTTCCGACGCAAATTTCGGATTCATCATCACGTCGCCGAGAAGCGTGATAAAACGCGTGTCGAATTCGGAGAGAACTTCGCCGCCGACGACGGTTTTATCGGTCGATGCCGACGTGAAGAGGCTTCCGCCCATTTCGGCTGTCTCACGCGCGATGTCTTCGGACGAACGCGTCGCCGTTCCTTCTTTGAGAAGCTGCGCGACCATATCGGAAATCCAGCGCTGTCCGGCTTGCTCGTTCAAAGCGCCCGAACGAATTACCGCTTGAATCGCGACTTTCGGAACAGAGCCGTAAGGCACAAGCGTTACGCGCATTCCGTTTTTCAGCGTATAAGTTTCCTGCGCGGGAAAGACAAACGCTTTCGGCTGACCGCCGGCGGGCGGCGTTTCCTTTTGCGCGAGAATTGTAAACGCGGAGGAAAGAAATATCACCACAGAGACACAGAGACACAGAGATTTTTTAATCATTTTTGAATTTTGAATTTTGAATTTTGAATTTTCCATTGTCGTTTCCTCCTTATTTCGCCTTTTCACTTGCCTGTTTCTCGGTGTTGATGATGACGACCGTGCGGTTTGTTTTGCGGAAGTATTCCTTCGCGGTTGACTGAATCAGCGCGGGCGTAACTTTGCGGAAATTCGCTTCGATGTCGTTGATTCCTTTCGGATTGTCGTCGAAAAGCGCGAAGCTCGCCAGAAGGTCGGCGCGTCCGAATCCGCCGAGCTGCGTCATCGTGTCGTAAAGTCCCGAACGAAGCTTGACCATCGCGCGGTCTAACTCGCTCTGCGGCAGAGGCTTATTCATAATTTGTTCCATAACCGCGTCGTTAGCGGCGAGGATTTCCTGCGGCGTAAAGTTCGCGTCGTGAATCAAATCGACGGCGAAAAGCATCGGTCCGTTGTAGTTAAACATATTTCCGAGATAATTGATGCCGCCATTAATTCCGTTCGTGTATTTTTTCTTTTTGACGAGTTCCTGATAAAGCAGGCTGTCTTCGCCGCCGACGAGAATTTGTTCGAGCAAACCCATCGCGTAATATTCGGGCGTGTTGCGCTTCGGCATCTGGTAGCCCCAGCCGACCGCCGGTTTCTGCGCCAGCTTATCGACGCGCGTAACGGTTTTTTCCTGTTCCTGGCGCGGCTCGGAAATGTCCGGCTGAGGTTCGGCTTTCTGCGAAGGAATGTTAGCGAAATATTTTTCGACATAAGCTTTTCCCTGCGCTTCGTCAAAATCGCCGGTAACGACGAGAACGGCGTTCGAAGGCGTGTAATATTTGCTAAAGAAATCTTTCGCGTCGGTCAAAGTCGCGGCTTCGATGTCTTTTAAATCGCCGTAGAAATTGTGCGAGTTATACCAGTTCGAAAATGCCGCCATCGGCAAATCAATCCACGGGAAAGTTCCGTAAGGCTGATTGAGAACATTGACTTTAACTTCGTTTCCGACGACGCCCTGCTGGTTGACGAGATTTTCCTGCGTGATGTCCAGACCGCGCATACGGTCGGCTTCAGCCCAGAGCAGCGTCTCTAATTTGTGCGACGGGACGACGGCGAAATAATTCGTAAAATCGAAACGCGTCGAGCCGTTCAAGATTCCGCCGTTTGACTGGACGAGCTTGATGTATTCCATCTTGCCCATATTTTTCGAGCCTTGAAACATCAGGTGTTCAAACAAATGAGCAAATCCGGTGCGGTCTTTCGGTTCGATGCGGAAACCGATGTTGTAATAAACTCCGACAACGGCAATCGGCGAGCTTTTTTCCGGCGAAAGCACGACGCGCAAGCCGTTCGGCAGTTTGTAATATGTAACGGGAACGTTAATGCTTTTGCCTTTCTGGGCGTAAGAAGCAGAAAACGCCGAGAGAATCAGCGCCAAAAGCCCGAAGGTCAGAAATACCTTTTTAGATAATTTCTTCATAATTTCTCCTTAAAGTAAAAATTTTTAATTGTATCTAATTAGAATTTTATCAGATAGTTTCGTTTTGTTAATACGCATTTGACTGGATTTTGTTTTGGAAAATAAAGATATAAACTAAAGCATCGACTGTATCTGAAATTTATATTTTATAAAACTGCTATGACAAAACCTTTAGTGCTTGATTTGAGCGAAGTCAGCGCCGACGACGTGGCGCTCGTCGGCGGAAAATGTTCATCTTTAGGCGAGCTTTTTCGGGAGTTGACATCAAAAGGCGTTCGCGCCGTTGACGGTTTTTCGACGACCAGCCACGCTTACGAAATTCTTCTGGAAACGGGCGGTTTGCGGAAGAAATTGAAAAAACTGCTGAAAGATTTGGATGTAAATAATCTCGAAGAACTCGCCCGCGTCGGCGGCGAAGCGCGGCGTTTGATGCTCGAAACGCCTTTTCCGAAAGAAGTCGAAACGGCGATTTTCGCGGCTTATAAAAAGCTCGGCGAACGCATCGGCAAAAACCTTTTCGAGGTCGCCGTGCGCTCGTCGGCGACCGCCGAAGATTTGCCCGACGCTTCGTTCGCCGGACAGCAGGATACGATTTTGAACGTGCGCGGCGAGCGGCAGTTAATCGAAGCGTGCCACGAATGTTACGCTTCGCTCTGGACTGACCGCGCGATTTCGTATCGAACGGTAAAGGATTTCGACCATTTCGACGTGGCTTTATCAATCGGGATTCAGCCGATGGTGCGCTCGGACATCGCCTGTTCGGGCGTGATGTTTACGCTCGATACCGAAAGCGGCTTTCGCGAGGCTGTCGTCATAAACGGCGCGTGGGGTTTGGGCGAAGCGGTCGTTCAGGGAATGGCGACGCCTGACGAATGGATTATTTACAAACCGACTTTAAAGCTCGGATTTCGCCCGATTGTTACGCGCAAGCTCGGCGTAAAAGAAGTAAAAATGGTTTTTGCCGACGACAGCAGCGGAACGCAGGTTCGCGATGTCGTCGCATCGCAACGCAATCGTTTTTGTCTTTCCGGTTACGAAGTTTTGCAGCTTGCAAACTGGGCTTGCGCCATCGAAGACCATTATTCGCGCCGTGCCGGAAAGCCGCAGCCGATGGACATTGAATGGGCAAAAGACGGCATCACGGGCGAGCTTTTTATTCTTCAGGCTAGACCGGAAACGGTTCACACGCAGAAGGAAGGAAATTTTGTCGAGACATACAAGCTTTCGGACAATCACGGCGCGCCGCTCGTTTCGGGCGTGGCGGTCGGCGAAAAAATCGGGCAGGGCGAAGTTCACGTTTTGCTCGACGCGGCGCGTCTGACGAGCTTCAAGGAAGGCGAAATTCTCGTCACATCGATGACCGACCCGGCGTGGGAACCGATTATGAAACGCGCTTCGGCAATCGTTACAAATCGCGGCGGGCGAACGTGCCACAGCGCGATTATCAGCCGCGAGCTTGGCATTCCCTGCATTGTCGGAACAGGAAACGCGACCGAAATTCTGCGAAGCGGCACGGACGTAACTGTTTCGTGCGCGGAAGGCGACCGTGGAAATATTTATTATGGGAAGATTGATTTTGAGATTGACCGGCGCGAAATCACCGACGACGAACGCCCGCAGACGCAGGTGATGATGAATGTCGGTGACCCCGACCACGCATTTTCCGTTTCGCGCCTGCCGAACGATGGCGTCGGACTCGCGCGGCTCGAATTTATCATCAACAATCACATCGGGATTCACCCGATGGCGCTCGTTAATTATCCTAACTTGAGAAAGCGCGACGACGTTGAAACAATTTCCGAAAAAATCGGCGAAGAAGACCCGAAGGAATTTTTCGTTCGCTGTCTTTCGGAAGGCGTCGGGCGAATCGCGGCGGCTTTTTACCCGAAACCCGTGATTGTCCGAATGTCGGATTTCAAATCGAACGAATACGCGCGTCTAATCGGCGGGCTTGAATTCGAACCGATTGAAGAAAACCCGATGCTCGGCTTTCGCGGCGCGTCGCGCTATTACGACGAACGCTATAAAGCAGGCTTTAAATTGGAATGTCTCGCGCTGCAAAGAGTCCGCGAAGATATGGGCTTAATCAACGTCAAAGCGATGATTCCGTTTTGCCGGACGGTCGAAGAAGGCGAAAAGGTCGTCGCGCTGATGGCGGAACACGGGCTGAAACAGGGCGAAAACGAGCTGGAAATCTACGCGATGTGCGAGCTTCCGGCAAACGTCATTTTTGCCGACGAATTTCTACAGGTTTTCGACGGCTATTCAATCGGCTCGAACGATTTGACGCAGCTTGCGCTCGGTTTAGACCGCGATTCGGAAATGGTCGCTCACCTTTTTGACGAGCGCAACGGCGCGGTCGAAAAAATGGTCGCGATGGCAATCGAAGCGGCGCGGCGCAACGGCAAAAAAATCGGAATCTGCGGGCAAGCGCCTTCGGATTATCCCGAATTTGCGCGCTTTCTAGTCGAAAAAGGAATCAACTCGATTTCGCTAAACCCCGACACGGTGATTCAGACGACGCACACGATTCTGGAAACCGAAAAGGAACTGAAACAGCAGAACAAATTGAGCGCGAAATAATTTAGAAAGCGAAGGAGAATTTACAGGGATGACAGGATAAACAGGGATAAAAGCAAAATTATCCTGTCCATCCTGTCATCCCTGTAAATTCATTTTTCTTCGGTTTGATTAAAATTCTTCGTATTGAATGTAACCTGGCGGCGAAGCGGGTTTATTCTCAGATTCGTTCCGTCGGAAACCGAGACGTTGTTTGCTGAAAGCGTCGTTCCGGTCGCGCGTTGAAATGTGGAAATCGCTTTGTTTAAATCCGTCTGCGCCTGAAGCTCGCGTCCTCGCGCCGTGAGCAGTTCGGTTTGTCTTTGCAGGACGAGATAAAACGTTGTGATTCCGCCGCGAAACTGGCGCTGCTCGCTTTCGTAAAGCAGTTCGGCTGACTGGCGCGCGGCAAGCGCGGAAGCCAGACGCGCTTCGGCAGAACGCAGAGCCTGCAAAGAATTTCTGACTTCGGCTTCGATGATTTGTTCCTGCCTCGCTTTTGCGTTCACAATCTGGTCGCCTTCGGCAAGCGAGCGTCCGAGATTCGCTTTCGCCGTACGATTTCCCCACGGCAGAGAAATCTGTACGCCGACGCGATAAGTCGGGTAATCCTGCGTGATGAGATTTCCCAGAGAATTAAAATATCCGCCGACCAGATTTGCGGGCGGAACACGGTCGGGATTCGACTGCGCGCCTGCCAATCCCTGCGACGTGTATGTTCCGACCAAATCAATCTGCGGTTTGGTCTGGTCGCGGTAATATCTCTGGTCGATTTTGTTGATTTCGGCGGTTGTTTCGAGCTGTGAGATTTCGGGACGATTTTTCAGCGCGTCGGTAATGGCGATTTCAAGCGGCGCGCGCGGCGGTTCGAGCGAAATATCCGAAATCGGCGTAATCGGGCGCGACCAGATGGCGGAAGTTCTGTCGGGCAGCATCAGTGTTTTCAGATTGTTTTCCGCTCTGGTTACGTCTTCCTGCGCCGTGTAAACGCTTTGCTCGAAAGTCGTAATCTGCGTCGTCGCGGCGATAACGTCAATCGGCGCGAGAACGCCTTTGGCGACTAATCTCTGATTGCTTTCAAGCTGAGTCCGCGCCTGTTTGACGGCGTCAATCTGCACCTGTAGATTTCTGAGCGAGAAAACCAAATCCCAGTAAGCCTGCTCGACCTGATTGATAACTTCAATCGCGCGCTGGCGAAACTGCGCGTCGGTCAAGCTCAGATTTTTTCTGGCGATTTCGATTTGGCGGCGATTGTTGTCAAAACGCCGACCGCGAAAAATCGGCTGAACGTATGTCAAAGTCAAAGCCGACGGGAATTGGGGATTGAGCGTTGCGTTGGTGTTGCTGGTCGTCGTGCGCGACGAGTTAAAATCGACCGCGTAAGAGCCGCCCTGATACGGCGAAAAACCGCTTACGCCAGCCGAGCCGAAAATTCGTCTCTGCGTCAGAGAACCGTTCGTCGAGCCGCCGATGGTCGAAGCAACGGGCGTCGTCGCGCTTTCATAATAAGTTTCCGAAACGATGTTCGGGTCGTAAACGCCGCGCGCGCCGCGCAGATTAAATTCGGCAATCTGCACGTCGATTTTTGCAGTGTCGATGTCGTTGTTGTTCTGCAAAGCCATCTCGATAGCTTCTTCGAGCGTCATCGGAAGCTGATTGGCGTTATCGACGCCGACTCTGTCCGCGCTCGGAAGCGGTCGAATCGGCGCTTCGAAATTCGGCGCGACGGGCGGAACGTCCTGCGGCAAATCAGCCGGAGCAATCGTGTTCGTCGTTCCGACATTCTGCGTCGGCGTTTGCTGAATTACGGTGTTCGGATTGGCAATCTGACCGCTCGGCGTTACGCCGGGCTGATTTGTCTGCTGCGTCGGAAGATTTGTCGGATTCGACGGATTTTGCTGCTGCTGCTGATTCGGATTTACAGTCGGCTGATTTTGCTGAGTCTGCTGTTGGTTTTGCTGCTGAATCTCCGTTTGCTGCTGCTGTGTCTGATTCGGCTGCGTAACGACAGGCGGCGTAGCCTGCGGCGTTGTCTGCGCCGAGACAGCCGAAGCCGTCAGGAAAACCGTAAAAAATGTTGAAATTACTACTCTTTTCATAACACTAAAATTCTAAACAATTCACTGAAAACGCGGGCATCTTGCCTGCAAACGTGCGGAGCGCGTTAAAATACTTTAATTAGACCTCAACATTGAATTTGTCTAACCGCTTTCGAACGCTTGCGCGTTCATTGCAGGCAAGATGCCCGCGCTCCGACTATTTACTTGAAGTCGGCTCGGCATAAACATCGCCCGCGCCGTCCAAATTTGTTTCCTTAACTTTCTTTTCGCGTTTCGCTGTTCTGAACATTCCCGCGAAGCGACTGTAAGCGGGACGCAAAACGCCGATTTTGAATTTGTCGTAACGCACGCCGATTCCGCCCCAGAGGGTCGATTGCTGCGCGTCGTCAAACAGAGAATAAAAAACCGGAACTGCCAGAAGCGTCAGAAGCAGGCACATCGATTGTCCGCCGACGACCAGAATTCCGATTGAACGATTTGTCGCCGCGCCCGCGCCGCTTCCGACAATCAGCGGAATCATACCCGCGATAAGCGCAATCGTCGTCATCAAAATCGGTCGCAGACGGTCGCGGTTGGCGCGGATAATCGCGTCGTAGCGATTCATCCCTTTGGCGCGCAGCGTGTTCGTGTGGTCAATCTGCAAAATCGCGTTTTTCTTGACGATTCCGAACAGAAGCAAAATGCCGAGCGCCGAGAAAATATTCAGCGTCTGCCCGGCAATCAGCGTCGAAACGAGCGCAAACGGAATCGAAAGCGGAAGCGTCAGCAAAATCGTTACAGGGTGAATAAACGATTCAAACTGTGCCGCCAGAATCAGGTACATAAAGACGAACGAGAGCAGAAACGCGAGTAAAAACGAGCTGTATGCGCGCTGCAATTCCTTCGATTGTCCCGTAACGCCGGTTAAATATTCTTCGGGCATATTCAGCGACGCGGCGTGTTTTTGCAGAACGGCGAGCGCGTCCGATTCGGAAGCGTTCGGCGGCAGACTTGCCGAAATCGTAACCTGTCTCTGGCGATTCAAACGGTTAATTGTCGCCGGACTGGTTCCCTGTTCGATTTTTACTAATTTTTCCAGACCGATTGTTCCGCCTTTTGAAGAAGCGACCGAAAAATATCGCAGATTATCGCGCGAGCGTCGAAATTCTTCTTCAGCCTGCACGAGAACGTCGTATTGCTCCGAGCCTTCGGCAAAAGTCGAAACGCGCTGTCCGGCGGAAAGAATATTTATGGCTTGCGCCACGTCTCCGGCTTCGACGCCCAAATCAGCCGCTTTCGCGCGGTCAATCTCGACGCGAATTTCGGGATTTCCGAGTTCGAGCGAGCGGTCGGCGTCGCGGAAAGTCTGGTCGTTTCTGAGCTTTTCGACCAGCGCGTTCGAATATTCGTCGAGCTTTGCCATATCCGGTCCGGCGATGTAAAAACCGACGCCCGAACCGCCGCGCCCGAGTCCGAGACTGCTTCCGATTGAAGACGAGCTGGAAACGTTCACGCGCCAGTCTTTCGACCCGTATTTTTTAACGATTCCGCGCGTCTGGTTAATCAAATCCGCCTGCGAAAATTTGCGCTCGGCAACCGGCTTGAGACTGATGTTGACGTTGCCCGAATTGCCCGAACCGCCGCCGCCGCCGAAGCCGCCCGCCTGCACCAGCGTATCTTTCACGCCGGGAAGCTGGTCGCGGATGTCGCGCCCGATGCGGTCGAGAAGGCTTTGCGTCGCGGCGAGACTCGTCCCTTGCGGACCGCGAACCGAAACCTGAAAAGCCGACTCGTCCTCGTCAGGCAGAAAAGCCATACCGACATATTTGAAAAGCGGGTAAATCGAAGCGACGACCAGAATACAAATCAGCACGACCGCCCAACGAAAACGCATCGAGAGTTTTAAAAGCCACGTATATGTGCGGTCAACTTTGCTGTAAAGCCAACTATCCTTGCTGCTGTGTTCTTCGGTTTCTTCCGTGTTTTGATTGGTTACAGGCTCGTTGTATGCAGCCGCGAGCGTTTCATCGCCCGTCATTTTTTCGGCTTCGCCCGAACCGACCGGCTCGACGTTGGCGATATTTTCATCCGCCGGTTTTTCTTTTTTCGCCTTAATCCAGCGCGCCGCGAGCATCGGCGTCAGCGTAAACGAAACAATCAGACTGACGCCGATTGCCGCCGCCGCCGTCAGACCGAACGAAGACATGAAACGCCCGACAATTCCGCTCATAAATCCGACCGGAATAAATACGGCGAGAAGCGAAAGCGTCGTGGCGAGAACCGCCAGACCGATTTCGCGCGTTCCTTCAATCGCCGCCTGAAAAGGCTGCATTCCCTTTTCTTCGACGAAACGGTAAATGTTTTCCAGCACGACAATCGCGTCGTCAATTACGATTCCGACCATCAAAGTCAGCGCGAGCATCGTCATTTGATTGAGCGAATAGCCGAGCCACGCAATCAGCGCGAACGCGGCGATAATCGAAACGGGAATGGCGAGCGCGGCGATAAGCGTCGTGCGAATATTCCATAAAAAGAGGAAAACGACCGCCGCCGCGAAAAGTCCGCCGAGAATTAAATGTTCTTCAATCGCGTGCAGCGAATTCTCGATAAATTCCGACTGGTCGCGCGTTACGGCAATTTTTAAATCCGGCGGCAAAGTCGGCTGAATCTGCGCCATTCTTTGTTTGACCGCATTGATAAGAGCAATCGTATTCGAGCCGGACTGTTTTCTGATGCCGAGATAAACCGACGGAACGCTGTTTAAGGACGCGGCTGTCGAAGGGTCTGCGCCGCCGTCTTCGACGCGCCCGACATCCTTGATTTTCACCGGAAAACCGTTGCGCGAGGTAATGACTACATCATTAAATTGATTAACGTCCGTGATTTTACTGAGCGTACGAAGCGCCGTCGTCGTCGGTCCTTCGTTGACCGCTCCGCCCGGCGATTCCGTGTTCTGCGCGCGGATTGCGTTGGAAACTTCCGTTACCGAGATGTTATAAGCGCGAAGCCTGTCAGGATTGACGTAAATTTTTATCTCGCGCTGCCGTCCGCCGAAAATGACGACTTCGCCTACGCCGTCGGCATTTTCGATACGTTTCTGAATTTGATTTGTTACCAAATCCGTCAGCTCGATAACCGAGCGCGGCGCGCTGATGGCGAAAATTAAAACGGGCTGCGAATCCGGGTCGGATTTACGAACGACCGGCGGGTCGGCGCTTTCCGGCAGGCGATTAACGACCGTCGAGATTTTCTGCTGAATTTCCTGAAACGCCTGGTCGGGGTTTTTGTCGAGATTAAAAGTCAGCGTTACGTTTGAGCTTCCCTTCGAAGAGCTCGAACGCATTTCGTCAATCCCGGGAACGGTGTTGAGCGCGCCTTCAACAATATCCGTAACTTCCGATTCCATCTGTTCGGGTGCCGCGCCCGGATTCGATGTCGAGACGGAAATTGTCGGCAAATCGATTTTCGGAAAACGGTCAACGCCGAGCGTGAAAAAACTAAATCCGCCGACGACCGTTAAAAACAAAACGATAACCGTGGCGAAAACCGGACGATGAACGCAAATTTCAGCTAACCATTGCATAAAAAACCCTTTTGTCCTTTGTCTTTTGTCCTTTGTTCTTTGCGGGCTTGAGCTTTATTTCAGTTTTGAATTTCACTCAACCGGCAAAGGACGAAGGACAAAGGACTAAAAACTAACCTTCGCTCCCTCGTATAACTTATCTACATTGCTCGTCGCAATCGTCTCGTCGGCATTTATGCCGTTCAAAATCTGCATTGCTTCGTTTTCTTCCGTTCCGAGCTGGACGACGCGCAGTTTGGCGATGCCTTCCTGAATTACGAACACGCGATACGATTGCGTCGTCGGGTCGTTGTAAATCGCCGATTTCGGCACAAAAACGCCCGCATTGCCGCCTTCTCTGACGATTCTTCCGGTGGCGAACATTCCCGAACGCAAAGCGTTATCGTTATTTTCAATCGCCGCTTCGACAATCGCCGAGCGCGAAGTCGGGTCGAGCGCCGGATTTATCGCCGTAACCGTGCCGCCGAATTTGCGGTCTTTATAGGCATCGACTTCGATGGCGACGGCTCGACCAATCGAAATATAAGGCACATCAGCCTCGGAAACCTGAAGTTGAGCTTTGATGGGATTTGTCCGCACAATCGTTGCCACAACTGTCGAAGACGAAACGAACTCGCCGACGGCTACCGGGCGAGCGCTGATAAAGCCCGAAAGCGGCGCGCGAATAACCGTGTCGGCAATCGCCTGCTGCGCCAGACTGACTCCGGTTCGCGCCGATTCGACGCCAGCCTGCGCGCTTTTTATCGCCTGATTGCTTTGTTTGGATGTATTAATGGCGGCTTCAAGCTGCTGTTTGGCGTTATTTACGCGTGTTCGAGCCGTGTCGCGCTGCGTGCGGAAAGTTTCGTAATTTATCATCGAAACATCGCCCGTTTCGACCAAATCGCGATAGCGTTTCTCGTTTGCTTCCGCCTGACGAAGCTCGGCTTGCGTCTGCTCGTAATTGGCATTGGCGGCGCGAACTTCGGGAATCGAACTCGAATTAAATGTTCCGTTCGGCGTCAGTCCCAGACGCGCTTCGGCTTGGCGGACGGCGGCTTCGGCTTGGCGGACGCTTGCCTGCGCCTGTGCGAGTTCGAGCCGGGCGTCGCGCTCGTCCAATTTGGCAATCACGCTGCCCTGCGTTATATACTGCCCGACGTTTGCCGAAACGTTTGTAACTTTTCCGGCAGTTTTCGGCGCAACGTCCGAAGTTTCGTCGGCAATCAGGCTTCCGGTCGATTGAATAACGGCAGGAACTTCGCGCGAAACCGCTTTATCTACCGTAATTGCAATCGTTTCGCCCTTGTCTTCCGATTGATTGGCGTTAGCGCGGCGATTTCCTTCCGTTGAGGTTTTGCCGCAGGCAAAGCACAGGGAAAGAACGAAAATACCGATTAGTATTTTGAGATAAGACTTTCGCTTCGTTAAAAATTTCAACTTCATAAAAATTTGCTAAAATTCGATTTTATAACAATTAGATTAATCATTCGAAAACCGGGTATGTAAATTTTTGTAAAGCGCACTGATTTTATCGGGCGAAATATTATTTCAGCCACCCGCATTGACTATTGATTCGCTGAAAACTTACGATAAAGCTATTAAATTAAAATCAAGATTTTGAGAGGTGAAAAATGCAGGAAATTACCGCAGCCGAAGTAAAAAAACGAATGGACGCCGGCGAAGATATACAAATAATCGACGTGCGCCAGCCTGACGAACACGCTTTCGCTAAAATCGAAGGCGCAAAGCTCATCCCGCTCGGACAGATTGTCCAGCGTATGGACGAAATCGATGAAAACCGCGAAACCGTCATTCACTGCAAAGCCGGCGGCAGAAGCGCGAAAGCCATCGAAGCTTTACAGCGAGCGGGTTTTAAGGGAAATTTAACGAATATGCGCGGCGGCATCACCGCTTGGTCGGATGAAGTAGACCCGAAAGTTCCGAAATACTGAAAACAAGTGAGAAGTGAGAAATGAGAGATGAGAGCTGTTTTCGATTTTCACCTCTCATTTCTCACTTCTCAGTTCTCACCTAATTTGATTTCCCCGCTCATCCGCACGATTTTCATTCCTTCCCGAACTTTTGTGCGACACGAAAGCACGGGTTTTTCCTTTGCCGCGCCTTCGAGCCAGACCTGACAGTTGGCGCAGTCGCCGTTCCAGCAAAAATCGCCGTAGGAAACGGTTTCCATCGAAAGATATTGAAAACAGCGAAGCAGCGAATTATTTTCGGGAACTTCGCGCTTTTCGCCTAAGATTTCAATCTCGACGAGTTTTTCAAAAGGCTCAAAAATGTCGCTGTCCATCATTAAATCGGGTAAACTTTTATAATCTAAGCTCACTTGATAAACTATCTTATTGAAAGGAGTTTTGTAAAATTATGGCTTTAGTTGTTTACACCAAACCGGGCTGTCCTTATTGCCAGAAGGCGCGCGATTATTACACGGAAAACAATGTCGCGTTTACCGAATACGACGCGCAGAACGATAAAAAGGCGCAAAATGAGATGCTCGAATATTCCGGCGGCGATTTGGTCGTGCCGTGTATCGTCGAAAACGGCGAGTATATTCAGTCGGGATGGGGCAATCCGCTGCGCGGCTGAACGATTAATCCGGGTTAGTCGGCAGTTCGCCGATTTGTAAAAAAAATAAAACTTTTCTCTGATAATTGACAATGACTTTTTTATGATTAAAAATAATCCATTGAACTCGGCAATGGATTATTTTTATTTTTCGGCAATTTGTGATTTGCTAATGATTTATCGCACAAATTTGAGATGGAATCCGACCAAAAAAGCGAGAAGTAAATCCAACTAAACTATGGTTGGCACAACCATCAATCAATATAAAATTCTCGAAAAACTCGGCGCAGGCGGACAAGGAACTGTGTATAAAGCGCAGGACACGAAGCTCGACCGCACGGTTGTCATCAAGGTTCTGCCCGCCGAACTGACCGCCAAAACCGCGAATTTCAAACGCTTCGAGCGTGAAGCGCAGCTTTGCTCGCAACTCGACCATCCGAACATCTGCACGATTTTCGATTTTCACGAAACAAACGGAATTTATTACATCGTCATGCAGTATGTCGAGGGCAAAAACGTGCGCCAGCTCGTCGCCGGTCGCCCGCTCGAACTTCGAAGCGCGCTTTCGATTGCCGTTCAGGTAACCGACGCGCTTGCCTACACACATTCGCGCGGAATTATTCACCGCGATATTAAGGCGGGAAATATAATGGTTACGAAAGCGGGACAGGCGAAAATTCTCGATTTCGGATTGGCAAAATTGATGGAAGATGAAACTTTCGAACATTCGAAAGGCATCGACCGGACGGAAATAACCGAACTCGGAATTCCCTACGGAACGGCGACCTACGCCGCGCCGGAACAGGCGAAAGGCGAAAAAACCGACCATCGCGCCGATATTTTTTCAACCGGCGTTCTGCTTTACGAAATGCTCACCGGAATCTGGGCTTTTCAGGGAAAAACCGTCATCGACGTGCGCCATCAGGTGCTTTACGGAACGCCGACGCCGCTTTCCGATATGCGTCCCGAACCGCTTCCGCCGCAGCTTCAGCAAATTATCGACAAAGCTCTGGCTAAAGAGCCGAAAAATCGTTATCAAAAAATCGCCGATATGCGCGACGATTTGCGAAAAGTCCTACAGGAAGTCTCCGGCACGCAATCTCTTCAAGGCGACGTTTACACGCCGCGACATCTCGACAACGAAAGTCCCGTCAAACGCGCGTGGAACTGGCTGACCGGAAAAACCGGCGAAAGCTCTTCGTCGCAAAAAACGCCTTCCGTTTCGAATCCCGTTTCTTTTTCGCCGGAAAATACGATAACCGCGACCGGAACGGAAAAGAAAAGCGTGGCGATTCTGCCGTTTAAGAATCTGAGTCAGGACCCGGCGAATAATTTTTATGAATTCGCGCTTGCCGACGCCGTAATCACGGAGCTTGCGCAGCTTCGCTCGCTGATTGTGCGCCCGTCTTCGGTGATTGCCAAATATCAAGGGCTTGACGTTGATTCGCGCGAAGCCGGGCAGGAACTCAGGGTTCACGCGGTTTTGTCAGCCGGTTTTATGCGTTCGGGCGATAAAATGCGCGTTACGGCGCAGCTTTTGAATGTTTTGTCGGGTGATATTATCTGGAGCGACCGGATTGACGCGGAAAGCGCCGATATTCTCGCGCTTCAGGATATGATTGCCCAACGCATTCTCGACGGTTTGAAGCTTGAGCTTTCCGACCATGAACAGGAAAAACTCGGTCGCCGCCCGACGGAAAGCGTCGAAGCTTGGGAAGAATTTCTGCGCGGGCGCGACAATTTCGGTCGCTTTATTTTCCGAACGCTCGCGCCGAAAGACTGCGAAGCCGCAATTCAGAACTTCAAACACGCCATCGAGCTTGACCCGCAATTCGCGCTCGCGCACAGCGGTCTGGGCGCGTGTTATGCCAATCGCGTTTTCAAAGGAATCGGCGAAGCGGAAGATTACACATACGCCGAAGCCGCGTTTTCAAAGGCATTTTTCTACGACCCGGACGTAACGGAAGCGCGCGTTTTGATGATTATGATTTATCTCTCGCGCGGCGAAAAGCGAAAGGCTCGCGCCGAAATCGGTCTGCTTCAGGAACAGTTTCCTAATGAAGCGCCGCTTTATTTCGTCAAAGGCGTGATGAGCCGTCTCGACGGCGATTATGAACAATCTTTGAAAAGCTTTGAGAAATTATCAAGGCTCGACCCGGCGGCGCGCGTCGTTTCCGCTTACAATCGTTCGCGTATTTTTACTTATCAGGGCGATTACGAAAAAGCGTTCGCGGAAATCGAAAAGGGCGTAAAAGCCGAGCCGAATCATCCGATGCTCAAGATTTTCCATTCGCAGGCGGTTTTTTATCAGGGCGATGCGGCGAAAGGAATCGAAATGCTCCGCGAAGTTCTCGAAGATAACCCGCAAATGGACGGCATTCGCCCGCTTCTGGCAAGCTATCTCGCCTGCGCCGGACGAGACGAAGAAGCGCGGACAGAATTGACGGAAGACGCGCTCGCGCTTTCAAAGGCTGACCACGATATGGCTTACTGGGTCGGCGCGGCTTACGCGGCACTCGGCGAAAAGGATTTGGCTTTCAAATGGCTCGAACGCGCCGTCAAGCTCGGCAACGAAAATAAGCCGTGGTATGAAAACAATAAATGTTTAGATTCGATTCGCACGGACGCGCGCTTCGGCGAACTGCTCGAAAAAATCGAAGGCGAAATCACGCATTAAATCAAGAGAATTAGCCACGAACAAACACAAAAAGACACGAAAAAAGAAAAACTGAATTATAAATTTTCTTCTTATTTCGTGTACTTTCGTGTTTGTTCGTGGCTAATTTCTTATTTCGTCATTTCAATCACGCGGACGCTCGCGTAATAATCCATAAACTTCGCGTTTTTCAAAATCTTTCCGTCGATTTTAATTGACTTGTGCATGAAGCCTTCAGGCAGGCGCAAAACTTCGACCAGATTTACAAACGGGAGCGAGAAAGCGCGGCTTTTATACCCGGAAAATTCGGCGGCGAAATCTTTTAATTCGGCATCGGTCAAAGGTCTTTCGAACGGCGAAAGGTCGGGCTGCTCGTATGGAATCAGATTGCGGACGAACTTGACGAATTTCGAGTTTCTGACGGGTTCGAGAAAAATCGCGCGACCGCCTTTTTTGAGAACTCGAAACACTTCTTTCGAAGCCAGCTTCAAATCCAGATGATGCAGAATCGCCATTCCGAACACGACATCGATTGATTCGTCTTCGAGCGGAAGCTCGTGCGCCGAGCCGACGCGAAACTCCGCCGCGTCGCGCAAATTATGCGCTTCGAGCCTTTTTTCCGCCAGCTCAATCAGTTCGGGCGAAATATCGACGCCGATGACGCGCGCGCCGTGTTCGGCGACCAAAACCGTGTTATCGCCCGAACCGCAGCCGTAATCCAAAACCGTTTTCCCGCGCGCGTCGCCCAAAAGATAATAAGCGTATTCGAGTGGGTAAAACGTATCGGCGGGCGGATTTGCGTAACGCTCGACTATATCCTGCCTGATGCGTAAATCGTCCGTTTCCTTCTTTTTAGCCTCGCTCGCGCTGCGCTCGACCTCGACGCTTTCCCACTTTTTTATTTCCTGAACGTCTGCAACCATAATTTTTAATTTAAGTTTCAAGAGTCAAAATTCAAGAGTCAAAATTCAAGATTTAAGATTTAAGATTGCGGCTTTTAATTTTGAATCTTAAATCTTAAATCTTAAATTTAATAAAACAACCAATAATAAACTGTTTTCAGATATTCGCCCGCTACAAAATTCCAGCCCCTTGCGGAAAACCACCAGTAAGACGGATTTGAAGTCTGCCAGCCGGTCGGCGGAGATTCGATTCCGATTTCAACAGAATCGTTATTATTTTGCAAAACCTTTTCAAATGTCCGAAGCGCGCGGCGCGTGTGATACGACGACGTAACGAGCAAAACGGATTTCAGATTTCTTTCTCTCGCCGTTTTTTCCAGCAGAATCGCTTCGTCCTGCGTGCCTTCGACGATGCCCGGCAAAATCTCAATCGCATCTTCCGCGACACCTTGTTTTATCAATTCAGACCGCGCCAGCTCGACAAAGAAAGGATTTCTCTGCTCCTGTTTGTTCCAGCCGCCTTTTTTCCCGTCATCGGTCAGAAAAATCTTCGGCGCGACGCCTTTTTTATAAACTTCGGCGGCTTTGCTGGTTCGTTCAAGATAAGTTGACGAGCCGCCCAGAACCAGAATCGCGTCGGCGCGCTGCAAAGGTTTTTCGACAATCAATCTTTCAGCCAGAAAAGGCGCGAGAAAAATCCAGACGATAAAAAGCAAAAGGCTGGCACACAGAAATTTAAAGCCCTTTCTCGAAATCTTTTCGCTTTTCGCTTTTTTCACTTTTTAACTTTTCCGATGACTTCACGCAATTCGTTCACTTTCGCGTCCCAGCTTTCGGTTTTTATCGAATCGCTGATTTCTTCGCGCGTGAGCTTGCTTTTTAATGCTTCTTCAATCTGAGAAATAAAATCTTCGTGCGTCGCGCCGACGCGGCAGTGTTCCAAAATTCGTACTTCGGGAATGTCCGTCGAGACTGTTTCAATGCCCGCCGCTAAATATTCACGCACTTTCAAGGGATTTGCCGCGAGCGTCAACTCGTTTATCGCAAACGGATTAAGCGCGACATCAAAGCCTTTGCAATATGCGGGCAATTCCGCATACGGCTTGCGACCTAAGAAATGAACGTTCGGAATTCCGTCCAGAATTTTCACCTTCCGCTCGGCGTCAACCGCGATTTTCCCGATTAAAATGACCGAACCTTTATCGAAATGCGCGGCGATTTTTTTTATCAATTCAAAATCGACCCAATCCGCCAGAAGCCCGTGAAAACCGATAACCGGACGCGGCAGATTGGCAATTTCTTCGGGAATTTTTGTTTCATCGTTTAAAGCTTTGCGAAAATGCGCCCAATCCGTGCCGTGCCGGATGAGAAACGTATTTTCGTTGAAATGCTTTTTCGATTCAAGCAGATTTTCTGCCGAAACGACGACCAAATCGCTTTTGCGAAACAAATCTTCCTCGATTTCCTTCAAGCCTTTTGACGCGCCCGTAAACGCCGTATATTCATCGACGCAGTAATAAATCAACTCTTTTTCGCCGAGCTTTCCGGCAAGCAGACCGGCGGCGGGATTGAAAACCATATTTAGCGGATTTTCAAATTTGAGCTTTCGCATCGCTTTTTTTACCTGCGAAATCAAAAACTTTTCGTTAAATTTTCTGACCGCCGCGCTGCCGTAAGCCGGAATTGCCAGCGGGTTTAAGACAAAAATATTCTTTTCGACCTCACGAACCGGCTCTGTAAAGCTTTTCAGCTTTTTAAAAATGCGCGAAATATCTTTCGAAGAAGTCGTCGGCATCCGGTTGGCAATCGCGTTTATCCAGAGAATCCGATTATCGCGCGAGAGGACGCGCATCAGGTGTGTTTTCGATAACGGGTCGCCCGTCCAGTCGTGGCTGAAACACAAAATATCGCGCCCGCGAAGAAGCTTTGCTGTGTCAGTTTCTTTTTTTTCGATTTCGGCAACAGGCATATTATTTTTGCGGCAGAAATTCTTTGCCGAGTTCCGGTAAATCGTATCTTTTTCTAATCTCGCCCGCATCTTTGAGAAGCCATGTTTTTCTATCGTAATTTTCGCTTTCGAGATTAAATTTTTTGAGCTTTCTGATTGAAGTCGTAAATCGCGGCGGATTCAGAAGCAAAAACTGCAAAGTGCGAAAAGGCGTTTTCTTCAAATCGGCTGAAGTCGGGTAACACGCCAGCAGATTCATACAGATATTTTCCAAATCGACTTCCGCAGCTTTTTCACCGGAAATAAAAATCTCCGCGCCGTAACCGATGCTGACAACGTCCGCGCCCCAATCGCTGCCGATTGAATAACGCAAAACCGCGACCGGCATTTTCATCGTCAAAAGGCTTTCGCCGCCAGCTTTTTCCGCTCTTTGAATACTGGCTTTTCCGCCCGCAAAAGAAATATTATAAAAATTATTTTCCGCAACATCGGTCAGACAAAGAGAAAATTTTAACCTGTTCAATTTTTCGGCAGGAAAAAGCGTCATTCTTTTCTCGACGTTTTGCCGGATTTCTTCAACCAATTTTTCCGCTTCCGCTTCGGAGATGAAATTTTCCTCGCGCTTTTCGATTATTTCGTGTTTATACTGCTCATCAATCAAAAACTCAAGCCCGCCGTTTTGCATCTGTTTTCGATAAGGCGAGTCAGGTTTTAATTTGCCGTTTTCCAGAACGTCGCCCGAATACATATCGATAACTTGCGGCTCGTAACCGCTTTCGGCAAAATGTTTTCGATAATATTCAGCCATTTTTGCGCGCGGAAATCTGGCTTCGTTTATCCAGCGCTGATTATCGTCCAAAAGACAAAAATCAGCTGCAAACGGAACGGCAATCGTCGGTCGCAGACCTTTAACGACGCGGCAGAAATTATGCGCGAAAAGCTGTTCGCGAACGAGGCTTATTTCGTAATCGTCTTTTCCCGCAAGATGCATCGTGTTCGGAAAATAGCTCGCGCCGCCGAAACCGCAGAACAAATAATCGATTTTCCGCCATTTTTCCTTTATCAGTTCAATATAAAAATCAATCACTTTTTCGGGCGAAGAATGCAGCGCGTCGTTGGCGTTGACGAGAACTTTTCCGCCGCTTTCGATAACCATCAGGCTGTCGTGCGAGTTGATGATAAAGGTTACGGAAGTTTTTTCGGAGATTTTATATTTTTTGAATGTAACGGCTTCTTTAACATCCGAAAAACCGATGCTTTCGATATATTCTTTCGCGCCGCCGAAAAAGCTGTAAGGATAAAAAACCTTCGCATTTTTCGGGAAAAACTTCAGCGTCGCTTCGTTCAAATGGTCTTCGTGCCCGTGAGAAATCAAAATTACGTTCGTGTCTTTTACAAAGTCCGTCCGCACAGGCTTCGGGAAAACGAACCATTTTTCGCAGTAAGCAGGCTCGGCAAACCACGGGTCGGTAACGATTCGCGCGTCTTCCGTCTCGATATATAAACAGGCGTGGCAGATGTATTCGACTTTCATATTCTAATTTTGCAGGAAATTGTTTTTCGGAAAAAATCTCGCAGCAATTTGCCACAGCGCAACGGCGGTAAATATTGCCAGATACGGGTCAACATAAGGCGTGCGGTAACGCACGTTGGCGATAATCATCGAATGCAGAAGCGTCGCCAGAATGAATTGTATCACGAGCAGAATCGTCAACCTTCTTCCCGCTTCGTCCTTCCAGAGAAAATACGCGCCGTAAGGACTGAAAATATACAAACCGATGACCAGCGCGGCGACCAGAAGGACAAGGGGAAAAGGATAAGTGAATTTATTTAAAAACGGCGTCCAGTATGATTTGATTTTCCCCAGAAAAAGCCGCGCGGTAATGCCCGGATTTTCGTTAATTTCCTTAAACGCTTCCCTGCGCCAGATTTTTTCCTGCTCGTTGAGCGGAAGCGAGCTGAGATTATCGGATTTTTCCAATTCCTTCATCTTCGAATCGGGCAATTCGCCCGCCCAATAATCGGCAAACGCTTTATTATCGGCTTTATCGGCATAAGTTCCTTCGTAGAGACGAAGCGTGTCGGGATGATTACCGAGCCAGAGATTGTAAGCGAAACCATTGACGACCGGAATAAATTCACCCGTCGCGCGATAATTCGTGTATGTCCAGGGCGCGATTGTCGCAAACATTCCGAAAGCGATAAGACACGAAGCGAAGAAATATTTCAATCTCAGCTCTTGATTTTTAATAAACAACAGGAAAATCAAGGGAATCAGGCAAAGCAGAATCGGAAAAATCGTCGGGCGGCAAAGCGTCGAAAGCCCGAAACAAAAACCTAGTAAAACGGCTGTATAATACAATTTATCTTCGCTTTTCAGCAATTTAACCAAAATAAAAGTTGAAAACGCGACCAGAAAAGTTTGCAGCGGTTCGGAAAAAAAATCGACCGTGTGCCCGAATAATAAAGGATTGACCGCGCAGATGACCGCCGCGAGCAGAGCCGGAAAATGTTTCTTCACGAGCTCAAACGTGATTTTATAAATCATCCAGCAGGTTAAGCCGTGCAGAAACGTCTGGGAAATCTTAAAGGCGATGATGCTGTTCGGAAAAAACGTCCAGATGAGCGCGATAAAAGCAGGAAAAACCGGAGCGCGAAAAACCGGATGAAAATCGCCCCGGCGCGGATAAGGAGTTCCGTTCAGGATAGCGTTTGCCGAATCGATATAATCTTTCGCATCTCCAAAATCGCTTTTTTCCGCGCCGAAATAAAAAATCGCCAAAATCGCGCACGCAATTCCGATAAGAACGGGCAGAATTATCAACCAAATTTTCTTTTGATTATTCATTTCGTGCGGTCTGTTCGAGACTCCTTCAATTTACAGGATTATCCGGCAAGGATTCTCAGAAACTTACATCGCTAAAACACTTTCTTCGAGCGCGTGTTCGCTTTTCTCGAAAACTTCGGCGTCGATAAATTGCCGCTGCCAAATCTCGAAATTTAAAAGGCGGAAAATTCTCGTCGCGTGGTCTTCTCCGTCATTGTGCGCGGCGACAAGCTCGCGCACAAAATCCGGCTCGAAAATTCCGCGCTGCAAAGCTCTTTCGCTCAAAACATATTCGTCAACAACGTTTTTGAACTCGTTTCTGAGCCAACGCGCCAAAGGAACGGGAAAGCCCATTTTCGGGCGATTTAAAATTTCACCGGGCAAAATTCCCTTCATCGACTCGCGCAAAATCCATTTCGTCCCGCGCCCGCGAATCTTCATTTTCTGCGGCATTCGCGCCGTAAATTCGACAAGCTTGTGGTCGAGAAAAGGCACGCGCGATTCAATCGAAGCCGCCATCGACATCTGGTCCTGCTTCATTAAAAGCTCGTGCAGATAGGTTTTCGTGTCGGCATATAAAAGCTTATCTAAAACGTCTTTCGCGTCGTTTTCCTTGAGCCGGTTGTTTAGATAAAAATAAGGATTTTCGTCCGCAATCCGCGCTTTCGCGTTTTCGCTCAAAAGCTTTGCCTGCATCGCTTTGGGAAAAATTGCGAAATTATCGAAATAAAGACTTTCGATGCTCGAATCGAGCGACAAAAACGTGCGCTTCAGCTTGCGATTAAGCGAATTCGGCAATGTCGCCACACTGCTTTTGACGGCTTCGCGAAGGAATTTCGGCGTCAGGCTTTCGTATTTTTCGCCGTAATCGAGCAGCCTCAAAGCTTTTTGATAACGCCCGTAGCCGCCGAGAATTTCGTCGCTTCCCTCGCCCGTCAGAACGACTTTAACGTGTTTTTCAGCCAGCTTCGACACGAAATAAAGCGGGACGCTCGAATCAAATCCGAGCGGCTCGTCTTCGTGCCAGACCAAATTCGGAAGCTCCGCAAAAAACTGTTCAGGCGTGATTGTTATTTCGTGATGCTCGGTTTTGAATGCTTTTGAAACGATTCGCGCGTATTCAAACTCGTTCGCCTCGCGCTCTTTGAAACCGACGGAAAAAGTCTTTATCGGCTCATCGACCATCTGCGCCATCATCGCGCAAATTGCGCTTGAGTCGATGCCGCCCGAAAGAAACATTCCGAGCGGAACATCAGCCATCAGCCGCAGCTCGACCGATTTTTTGAAAAGCTCGCGCCACTCGTCGATAAATTCCGCGTCGCTTTTTTCTTCATGTTTCGGCTCGAAAGACACGTCCCAAAATTTTTCGATTTTTAAGCGTCCGTCCTGCCAAATCAGAAAATGTCCCGGCAAAAGCCGCTTCACGCCTTTGAAAAGAGTCTCGTCAAAAGAAGTTCCGTGATTGGCTAACTGGTCGGGCAAAGCGTCGAAATTCAGTTCCGGCTTAACGGCTTTTGCTTCGAGAAGCGCTTTGATTTCCGATGCGAAAAAGAGATTTCCCTCATCGTCAAAAACGTAATAAAGCGGTTTCACGCCCAGCCTGTCCCGCGCGATAAAAAGCGTCTTTTCGCGACGATTCCAAATCGCAAACGCAAACATTCCGCGCAGCTTTTCCACGCACTTTTCGCCGTATTCTTCGTACAGGTGCAGAATCGTTTCCGTGTCGCAGTGAGTTTGATAAACGTGTCCTTTGGCTTCGAGCTCCGCGCGATAATCGGCGTGATTGTAAACTTCGCCGTTGTATGTGATGACGCAGGATTCGTCTTCATTAAACATCGGCTGATGCCCGCGCGAAACGTCGACAATCGAAAGTCTTCGATGCCCCAGACCGACCGATTCATCGACGAAAATGCCGCCGTCGTCAGGTCCTCGATGGTGAAGCACGTCACGCATTCCGCGCAAAACCCGCTCGTTAATTTGTTTTTTTGAACGGCTCGAAAGCGCAATTCCGTTGATTCCGCACATCTTTAATTTAGTATTTTCTGTTTTATCGCCTCAAAGCCGCTCACGCTTTGAGCAAAATTCGCAATATTCGATTGAGCGTCAATTCTTTTCAGCAGAAAGCAGTTTGCCTGCCTGTCGTTAAACCCGTAATCGGTCGTCGTCGCGCTTTTGTAACCGGCTTTTTCAACCGATTTTTGTACATGTTCGTTAAATGAGCCGTTCGGATAACAAAAATTTCGAACTTCCCTGTTCAACATTTCTTCAAGCCTTTTTCTGGAAGTTTTCAGTTCGAAATCCAAATCGTCCGGCGAAATATTCGTTAAAATCGGGTGCGTCGCCGTATGCGATTCGATTTTGACATTTTCAGCGTCCATTTCCCGCGCCTGCTGCCAGCTTACCGGCGCAAATTCTTTTGCCGGAAGCGACGGAATCTCAACATTCAGAGCTTCGGCAATTTCTTTTATTTTCGCTTCTTTTCGCTCGTTCGGCAATTTTTTAAGACGCGAATTTATGCGGCTCGCCGTTTCCAGTCTCTGCGTTTCGCCGCTTAAATTGCTTTCAATTTTATCTTCGCCGCCGAATTCGATTTTTACCGTTTCGCTTTTTGTTTCCAGTAAAATATAACGCATCAAATCCGTCCAAAGCCAGCATTTTTCGTCCAGAAAATCTGTTACGGCGTAAACGGTCGCGGGCATTTTAAACTTTTTCAGAAGCGGAAAGGCAATCTCAAAAGCGTCCGCGTAACCGTCGTCAATCGTGATAGCGGTCGTGTTCGGCGGCAAAGATTTACCGCTATTTAAATATTCAATCATCTCCGAAAGCGGCAAAACGCGATTGTTTTTGCTCAGATATTCGAGATGCGCCGCAAATTCCGCGCTCGAAATTTTGTATGGATTCGTATCGCGACTGAAACGATGATAAGTCAAAATCAAAATCTTCTCGCGGTTTGCGAGCTGAAACGGTGCGAACGCGCCGAGATTATAGATTGTTTCGAGTAAAGCTTTTTTCATGAGAATTCAGGCTTTTGCCTTTTTCCGCCGTTCTTTTAAAACACGTAAAAGCGCGTCTTTTTCAGATTTCGTCGGCAGACGATAGCGTTTGCCGATGCTTGTATCCTGCTTCGTTCGCTGCGCTTTGCCTTCCGCAATCAAATTCACGGCTTCGGCAATCAGATGCGCCGAAGGCTCTTTCAACCGGACGCGAAAATCGCTCAAAAATTTCTCGTAATCCAAATTGTATTGCGAAAAGTCGTAACCAAGCGGCAAAGTTTTCTGCAAAATAATATCTCCGCAATCGACCTTTGCGGCGACAAAATGAACCGTGATGCCGATTTCCTTTTCGCCGTTGAAAAGCTCCCAGAAAACCGTCGGACCGCCGCGATAAATCGGCGCAAGCCCCTGGTGAATATTTATCGAACCGAGCCGCGGAACGGAGAAAACCGATTCTTTGATAATATTCGTGCCGTAAAGAATGCCCAAATCGGCGTCCGCCTCGCGCAGCAAATTTATCGCTTCCGGCTCGTGATAATTTTCGACTTTGAAAACCGGAATTTTTAACGCTTTCGCGGATTTTTCCAAATCATCCTGACTTTCCCGAACGCTTTCCAGTTCTTTCGCGCCAGAAGTTTTCCCGTTAAAAATTGCCGCGAATTTTTTGAACGTCGCAAAATAACCGTCATAACGAATCGAGCGCTTGATTTTCTGTTTCAAACTTCTTTTCGGTTCGGTCGCTGTTTCGACATAAACGCCGGCTATTTCAACATTTTCAAGCAGCGAGAGAAGCTCCAGCAGACGCTCTGCGCCGCCGTGAGTCAGAATTATGACTTTTAACTTTTTCCCGCTCATCCCGACGCTAAATTTTGATAAATTTCGAGCCAACGCCCGCGAACTTCTTCCTTTGAATATTTTACACATTCCCGGCGCGCTTTGCCGATAATTTTTTGGGCAAGCTCTCCGTTTTCGAGCAGCGATATCGCTTCACGCGCGAGATTTTCATAATCATTTTTCGCAACCAGCAAAGCCGTCTCGCCCGTTTCGCAGATATAAGAAATGCCGCCCGCATCGGTCGAAACCACCGGCAAGCCGCACGAAAACGCCTCGATAATCGAGAGCGGCATATTGTCAACGATTGAAGAATTCAAAAAAATATCGGCTTTTTCATAAATTTCCGGCATTTTCGCGTTTTCCACTCGCCCCAAAAATTCCGCGTTTTCAAGCTTCAATTCTTCGGCAAGTTTTTTTAAGTTTTTTTCCTCGCTCCCGTAACCCGCGACCAAAAGCCGCGCTTCGGGAAATTGATTTTGAATCAGACGGAAAGCGCGCAAAACGTCCGAGACTCGATAATGCGCTTCAAAATTCCGGTTCGAAAGAAAAATCGGTCGAAGCGGCTTTCTCTCGCGAAACGCAAATTTTTCGCCTTCGACAAAATTGAAAATCGGTTCGGCTTTTAACCGGAATTCTGCAAAAACATCGATTAAAAACTGCGACGGCACGATGATTTTATCAAACCTTTTCATCGTCGGTTTCGCCGTCATTTTCCAACTCTTCAGATGCTCTCCAGCCTCGCCGGTATGATAATGCAGAATCGTCTTTTTGCCGAAAGCTTTCGAGACAAAAAGCGGCGGAAGTGTTGAAATAATATAACTTGTCGTGCCGGAAGAAAAAATGTGAACAACGTCCGTTTTCGGTATTTTTCGTAAAAGCGAAAACCAGAATTTGATGGAAGTGAAAATCGTTCGCAGAAATTTTACATTTTCAAACGGAGTTTCGGGATTGTTCGGGAGAAATTCCAAGTCGATTTTTTCGTCGCTGGAAAACGTATCAAGCAGACGTTTTGCCTGAATCGACTGACCGCCGACGTTTTTGAGCGACGGAGCAACGAGCGCGACTTTTATTTTGCCGTTTCTATCTTCCATTCGACGTTCGCGCGTAGAGTTCTAAAGTATTTTCGAGCTGCGCTTTGCAGGAAAATTTTTCTTCGACGAGATTTCTTCCGTTTTCGCCGAATTGTTTTGCTTTTTCAAGATTTTCGAGAAGAAAAATTAAATTTTTAGCCATTCCTTTGCTGTCGTCCGATTCGACCAGAAAGCCGTTTTCATTTTCACTAACGACTTCCGACGCGCCGCCGACGTTTGTGACGACGACGGGCAGACGCGCTGCCATATATTCGAGAATCGAGTTGGAAAAGCCTTCGTTAAAAGAGGTCAAAACGCCCGCGAAAGAAACGGAAAGAAGCTCCGGCACTTTTGCGCATCTGCCGGTAAAATGAACGTTTTTTTCGATTTTTAATTCTTTCGCCAGATTTTTCAAATCGTTTTTCAAGTCGCCTTCGCCGGCGATGACAAAATGCGTGTCGGGAAATTTTTCAGAAACTTTTTGCGCGACGCGCAGAAACATCGGCTGATTTTTAACCTCGTGCCGCAAATTTGCGACCAGCGTGATGAATTTTATATTTTCACCGGTCGGCAAGCCGAATTCCGCGCATATTCCGGCGCGGTCGATTTGCTTCGGCTTTAGTCTCTCCAAATCCAAGCCATTATAAATCACTTCGATTTTTTCTGCGGAAATTCCCGCCTCGACCAGATAATTTTCGACGGCTTTTGAATTGACGACAATCCGGTCGGCAACGCCGAAAATGCGTTTTTCGATGGCAGTCTGCGCTTTGCTGCGCATTCCGCCGGTTTCGCGTTTTGAAGCGATTTTAACTTTCACACGCGCCAGGCGCGCCGCCGAAATGCCGAAAACATTTGTGTAAAAATCGTGCGTGTGAACGATTTCGATTTTATTTTCGCGCAAAAACCCGGCGCATTTTTTTAATTGTTTGAAGAAATTCAAATTATAAAACGAGGTCAAAGGAAATTCGGGAATATCGCTAAAACCGATGTTTTTCGCTTCTTCGCGTAAAATTCCTTCGTTATTCAGAGCGGCAAGAAAAATATTGTGAGTTCCGTCCTCGCGCAGAAGTCCGGTCAACTGCACAGCCTGACGTTCCGAGCCGCCCTGATGAAAGCTGCCGATGAGTTGTAGGACATTTTTCTTCACTTTTTATATTATTGCGCAACTGTCAGCAAACATTTTAGACTATCCGGAAAAGTTTCCGGAGCATCCGGCAAACTTTTTAGAGTGCTCTAGAAACATTCTAGAGTGCTCTGGAAAACTTCTAGAGCGTCCTGGAAACTTTCCAGAGCATCCTGGAAATGTTCCGGAGCACTCGGGAAAGTTTCACGGAGTGTCTAAAACTTTTCCAGACGCTTCTAAAAATCTTTATGACTGCTCGGAATTTTTCAAAACGTAGGTCGTGGATTTTTTCTGCGGAAGCGAGACGCTGAAAACGCTTTCGCTGGTGCGGACGTTCAGGCGATTTCCCAAGCGGCGGGCAATCGCAAATTTTAATCTGTTCGGATAATTGATTATGTCGCGCCCGCCGAGCGAAAAATTCGTGCCGCCGATTAAAACAAATTCTTCGGGCAATTCGTCGCCCGCGCTCAGACGCGCCCAGAGAAATTGGAAATTCGTGTTGAAAAACTCGGTGCGGACGACCTGTCCGCCGTCGGTATAAACGAAAACGTCCTGATAATCTCGATATTTTATGACGAAAGCGCGACCGCCGCTGACCGGAGTTTCAAAAACTTCGGGCGAAGCGAAGCCGCGTTCGTTCGGCAGCATAAAAGTGAAAAATTCCTGCGTTCCCGCGCCTTTCGAGATAAAACGAAGGAACGGCGAATTGACGCGCTTGCCGTAGCAGTTTGAAATCCAGCTTTCCTTGCGCTGCCAGTTTCCGTTGTCGCCGAAATTGAAAAGCCGCAAATCTTCGTCGCTGATGCAGAGACTTCCGTTTTCCGCGCTTTCGAGCGAAGGACTCGCGCCCGTATTGAAATGATAATTCAGACCGTAATCGTGCTCGCCGACGGTTTCGACTAAATCGCGCATTATCCAGTAATCGTTTTTCAGAAAAAGAATGCTTCGCGTGTGAGTTGCGGGATTGGAAAGCCGCTCGTAACCGTCGTGCGCGCCTTCGAAATAATCGAATCTGTCCTGCGAAATCCACGATTGCAATTTTGAATTCGCCTTTGTTTTCCAGTTAAATTTCCCGCCCGGCTCGGATTGCGATTTGCCGTCAATCATCAGGGTGTTGTGTCCCATCGTCGAGCGGAAAAAATCTCTCATTTCGGTCGATTCGTGATAGGTATATGTTCCCGAATCGATTAATTTTGTCTCGCCGCCGATGGCTAAATTTATCGACAGCGCGTCGGCGTGCCCGTGTCCGCCGCTGAGAGCGCCGACTTCGCCGCAGTCGACCAGAAGATAATTGTCCGTTTCAGCCCAGCCGTCGCGCATCACGAAATAACCGCCGTCGGCAAAACCTTTCGAGTTTAATTCCGGGCGAACCGAGCGCAGATGCTCGAAGCTCTGAAAACCTTCCGCGCCGAGAAGCCAGAAAGTTTCTTCCGCGAAATTATGCGCTACGAATTTGTAATCGCTGCGCTCGAAAAGTATCGCTCCGGTCGAAAGACAAGCGCGAAAATCGACAGCCTGCGCGTTTGAATGAGGCAGACATCTTCCGCCGTCGTCGTCGCCGATAAACGGCGTCGTGCCGTCGGGACGCGTGATATACATCAGAAAATCGAGCGCCGACTGCAATTTTACGGCGAGCTTTTCCTGTAAATTCTTTTTCGGGTCTTCGCCGCTCAAAGTTTTGAGGATAAGAAACTGCGTGTAAAAATCCGCCGTGTAGCGCTGATACCAAGTCGTCTGTTCAAAATAAACGCCGTCGGGCAAAATCTGCCGGTCGAGCTCGGCAAAGAGAATATCTTCGCCCAGTTTTCGCCAGTGCGCCGCGCGTTCCAGAAACGGAAGCTGCGTTCCGAGATAGTAAAGCCCGAGCGCTTCGCCCGTCAGATGCGTGTTCGGGCTGTAAAACGTCGAGAGATATTTTTCGATGTGCCTGCCGTGAAGATATAGAAATTTCAGCGCTTTCTGAAAAAGCTCCGGCGTTAAGGCTTTTGAATCTTTGAAAAAATTAAACGCCCAAATCCACGAAATCGCGCGCATTGAAACTTCCAGACTGCTGAACCAGTTAATGCCCATTCCCGGCGGATTCTGCTCCATCCAGCTATCGAGATGGCGCGCGAAAGTCATCGCGTAGCGTTCGTCTCCGGTCAGAAAAAAAGCGACGCCGAGTGTGAAAAAATGCTGGTGACGATTGAGTTCCCAAATCACTTTCTTATCGCCCGTCTCCGACGCGTCAAGCTCGTCAAACTGTTTCCAGTGTTTGAGCGGCGAATGTTTGCCCGCGACCGGCTCGAAATGCCAGTCAACCAGCGCGCCGAAATCTAAATTCAAATAGCCGAGAAGGTCGAATTTTCCCTGAATCATCCGGTCGGCTTTTTCGATAAAAGCGCGCGAGTTTTTTTCGCCGAATTCGCGGCGGAAAAGCTCAATCGCTTTTTCGTTCTGCCAAAAAGAAGGAAAAAAGGCGGATTCGGAATTTTCGCGAAATTTATCGAATAGGATTTGCGGCGAGACTTTTTCCGACGAAAGCCGGGTTTTATCAATCAATTTCAGCAATTCTTCATCCGACGGCAATTTGCCGCTCAAACCGATTTGCTCCGAATAAACGGAAAACGCCTGCTCGCTGCGAGTTCGAAGCTCCGTCCAGCTTTTTCCTTTTATTTTCTTCAGTTTATCTATCGGATTCGCCATCGTTTCTACTGACATAATGTTAGTTCTTCGCGCTTTTCGCTCGCTCTTTCCGCCGTTTCATTCATTATCGCTTTGAGCTTATAATCGCGGAATTCGCCCGGATTTCCCTTTCTGCCGTCCACCGCCGCCGAAACCATATTGAAAGCCTCGCGCGCCGAAGCGAAATAAATTTTATATTTGCCCGTCTTTTCGCCGTTTTCGATAATTTCGCCGAAAAATCGCCGCGCGTCTTCGCCTATCGAAGCTGACTGGTCGTGGTCGAAAAATCCGTGGCAGTAAAGCTTTACAAAAATCCAGTCGGTGCGTCCTTTAACTGTAACGTTTGCCGAAAGCCACCGGTTCAGTCTCGCCAAATCCGACGGCTGATTATAAACCAGCGCTCCGTCTTCGATTCTCGGAACGGGCAAGCCTTTTATTCGCCGCGTCCAGTTAAAGACCAGAGGTCCAGTAAATATAAGTGGTAATTGAGGTTGATTTCCAAAAACCGCGACCGCGCGACCGGTTCGATGCGGAACTTTTTCGTCCAGAGGCAAGCCGCATTCGTAAATCTGATTTATCATCGCCACCTGCGATTCGTCCGGCGCGGAAGGCAAAGTCATATCCGCGTAACAGCCCGTTTCCTGCAAAATCCGCATTTCCTCGTCAACGCCGCAAAACCGTCCGCCGCACGAATTTGCCAGCGCGAGATTGCCATGAACAAACGCGTATTTCGGCTGAGAGCCGCCGTCAAAACGCGACAGACATTTGTGTTCTTCCGCCAGAATATCCCGAAATTCAACCAGACTTTTTCGCAGATTTTCCGCCGTATCCGGCTTTTCGACGCCGTGATGCAGATGAATTTCGACTTCGCCCAAACCTTCCGCCTGCATTTCCGCCATCTGCGCGAGAATTTCGCGGTCGTATTGCTCGGCGGGATAAAAATTCGTATGTCGAAACTTCGTTCCGTCAGCGTCCCGAACCGCTTCGCCTGTTTTCCGCGCCAGCTTGTGATATTCGTCCAGACGCCTTCGCTGCGCGTCCAAATCGAGCAAGCCGCCTGCGCTCCAGCTCGGCTCGAAATGATTGGCGACAGTGAAAATTATGTGCTTTTTCTCGAACGCGGTTTTTTCCAGAAACGATTTCCCGCGCTCAAACGGGTAACGCGCGAGCCACGGCAGATTCCATTTTAATTTGGTTAGGTAAGACATTGATTTTTACCACAGAGACACAGAGATTTTTGAAAGAGAATTAACAGGGATGACAGGATGAGCAGGGATAAGGCAAAAATGATTCTTTATATCCCTGTTAATTCTCTGTGTCTCTGTGTTGCGAAGCAGATGGTTCATTTTTTTATAAAAGCGCGAATTAAATTATTTATCCAAAAACTGCCGGTGCCAGAGTTCCAGCATATATAAAATCCAGAGCGAATAGGAATGGTCGCGCCTTTTCGCGGCGTGTTCATCCAATAAAACTTTGATGTATTTCGCATCGAAATAGCCGCGCTCCAAAGCTCTTTTTTCGGTCAAAGTTTCGCGGATTTTGTCCCGGAGCTGCAAGTTTATCCACTCGTTAATCGGAACGCCGAAGCCCTGTTTCGGTCGGTTAAGAATCTCGTCAGGCACGATGCCGCGCACGGCTTTGCGGAAAATATATTTGGTTTCCAGCCCTTTTAATTTTAACGCGGTCGGGATTTTTGTGACAAATTCAATCAATTTGTGGTCGAGCAGAGGAACGCGCGCTTCCAAAGACGCCGCCATGCTCATCCGGTCAACTTTCGTCAGAATATCGGACGGAAGATAAGTTTTGCTGTCGAGATAAAGCAGGTTGTCGAGTCCGTTTCCGGTCGAAACGCTTTCGGCAATTTTTCGAAAAACTTCTTCGCTTTTGCCGAAATTGCCGTTTTGATTTACTGAAAAGCTTTTTGAATAAAGCGATTTTCTTCCGGGTTTTCCGAAATGAGAAACGCTGTCGATATATCGCTCAATCGCTTCGAGCGAGATATTGTAAAGATAGTTTTTGCCTTTCGCGCCGTGCGGCAAGCTCTCGCTCAGAGGTTTCAGCAGATTTTTTCTAACCGCGAGCGGCAGTTTTTCCAGACCGCTTCGTTTTTTGTCCGTTACGTATCGCGTGTAGCCCGCGAAAAGCTCGTCGCCGCCGTCGCCCGAAAGAACGACCGTTACAAAATCTCGCGCCATTTTGGAAACCATAAACGTCGGAAGCGCGGACGGGTCGGCAAAAGGCTCGTCAAAATGCCACGCCAGTTCGTCGACAATCTCGACTAAATCGGGCGTAACGACAAATTCGTGATGCTCGGTGTTGAAATGTTTGGCGGCAATTCTTGCGTATTTCAGCTCGTCGAAAGTGTCTTCGTTAAAGCCGATTGAGAAGGTTTTGACAGGCTTCTCCGAAATCTGCGACATCATTCCGACGACCACGGATGAATCGACGCCGCCCGAAAGAAATGCTCCGAGCGGAACTTCGGAAATCAGGCGGATTTTGACCGATTCTTTTATAAGCGCGCGCAGCTCTTCGGCATATTCGTCTTCGCTTTTTACTTCCGTAATGCGCTCGTAGCGGAAATCCCAGTATTTTTCCGTTTTGATTTCGCCGTTTTTGTAAATCAAAAAGTGCGCGGGCGCGAGTTTTTGCACATTTTTGAAGATGCAAAATTCTTCGGGCACGTAGCCGAAAGTCAAATAAGCGTCGAGCGCAGAATAATCGATGTCTTTGGAAATCTCGCCGTGCGTCAGCAAAACTTTGAGTTCCGAACCGAAAACAAAATTTCCCTCGCCGGTCAAAGCGTAAAAAAGCGGTTTTTTGCCGACGCGGTCGCGGGCGATAAAAAGGCTTTCTTCGCGCCGGTTCCAAATCGCAAAGGCAAACATTCCGCGCAGTTTTTCCACGCAGTTTTCGCCGAATTCTTCGTAAGCGCGAAGAATCGTTTCCGTGTCGGAATTTGTTTTAAAGCGATGTCCGAGCGCTTCTAGTTCTTTTTTTAGTTCCCTGTAATTATAAATTTCGCCGTTAAAAACGATGAGCGAATTTCCGTCTTCGGTGTAAATCGGCTGCTGCCCGGTTTTCAAATCGATAATCGAAAGCCGCCGCATTCCGAGCGCGGCGCGACCTTCAACCGCCAAACCCTGCTCGTCAGGTCCTCGATACGTGATGACGCGGCACATTTTGTCGAGCAAACGAGCGCGCTCATCTTTTGGC
Organism: Pyrinomonadaceae bacterium; assembly: GCA_049799955.1. Classification (GTDB taxonomy): domain Bacteria; phylum Acidobacteriota; class Blastocatellia; order Pyrinomonadales; family Pyrinomonadaceae; genus JBGTFE01. Next base: position 66,996 of record JBARIW010000104.1, on the reverse strand, counting down.
GCGTTTTTGTCTTTAGAAATAAATCCGGCGATTCCGCACATAAATTAATGGTCAGTGGTCAGCGGCTCGTTGTCAGTCGTTTTTTTGAAATTTAAGATTCTTTTTGCAGCCGACAACAGGCGACGGGCGACGGACGAAATCATTTCCTTTTCGCCGTCCTCGATAACGTTAAAATAATATGTTCCGGCAATGTAAATTGCCGCAAAAACCAAGCCCGAAACCGAAAGCGTCAATCCGCCGCCGATAAAATCAGTGATTGATAATTTCGGCGCGGCAAAAATTGCGGCTGCCAGGCGTTCGCCGAAATGAAACACGTAATCTTTGAAATTTGAATAAACAAGAAACGTTGCGAGTCCGGCAACGAGGCTGACGGCGGCGGTTTTCCCGACATTTTTCAGAAGCGGCAAATCTTTTCGTCCCGCGCCGAGCTTTCTGATGATAACGGTTTCGGCAATCAGTTTTTCAAATATAGAAACGATGACGACAATCGTAATCATCCCGCTCAAACCAAAATGGTGTATGCCGAAATAAAGGGTTGCAACCAGCGCGATTAAAATAAAAATTCTTAACACCAGCAGAAATCTGCCGAGTTCCTTGTAGGCGCGGACAACCGGGTCGGTAACGATGATTTGAAGCGGCAAAAGCGTCAGATTTATCATAAAAATCGGGATGCTCGCCGCGTAATTATGCGTAAACAGCGTGAAGATAAAAGTTTCCGCCGTGATGAACATAAAAACATAAATCGGGAAATAGAAAAACGCCAGTTTTTGCATTGCGCGCGCCGTCAGGCGAATCATTTCCGGTTTGTCGCCGGCGGCTTCAAGCTCGGTCATTCGCGGTATCAAAACCGAGATGACCGATTCGGAAAGCATTGCGATTAAAGGCAGTTGGAAACATCCGAGAGCGTAAATCGCGTATTCGGCTTCCGTGAAGCGATAGCCGACGAAATAATTGTGAATATCGGTTTGCAGCGTCCAAAGCATTCCCGCAAGCCCGAAAGGTAAGGCGTAAATCAACTGCTCGCGGAAAAAAGCGAAATCGAATCTGCCCCAGAAATGCGGAAATCTGTAATTTAAATAGATGAGCAAAATTATCGCCTGAAGTACGCCCTGAATCATCGCGGCGTAAATAAAAGAGTCAACCGTCGTGAAGAGAAGCACGGCGGCGACCATCAGCAGAGTTTTGCTGAACTGCGCGAAAATGATGAAGAAAGTAGCGAGCCGCGCTTCGCGGTTGGCGATGGCGACCGTCTCCAGAAACATCGAAAAAATCCAAATCCAGATGACGACGCCGATGCTCGGCGCGAGCCGCGTCATCTCCGCGCTCTGGAAAATATTGCCTAAAATCTGCGGGTAAAGAAAAAGCGCGAGACACGCCAGCGCGCCGACGACAAAATTGAAAACGAGAATATTAAAAACCGCCGCGCCGCGTCTTTCCTGTTCACGATTCAGAAAATAATACGCGCTCATCGAAAATCCGAGCGGCAGGATATAAATGGCGTTGACGATAATCTGAAACGCCTGACGGTAAAGCCCGACCTGATGCTGGTCTAAAAGACGCACGACGAGCAAAGGCAGCAGAAACGAAAAAAAGAACCCGACCGTCTTGGCAAACAAAAGCCACGCGCTCTGCGATTTTAATGAAGTTGTTTTGTTGATTTCCTGCAATTCTAGAAAATAATAATATTACAAATTTAAGTATAGCGGCAGCACTGCAACTGTCAGAAAGTGTTTTATGAATTTTCGGCTGGAAGCTCAATCTATAATGAGCGGAGATTTATATTTTAGGTTATAAATGTTTACTTTATTTTAATTGAGGGAATCAACAAACCTCCGAGAAATATTGTATCAGAGTAAAAAAATTTAAGCGAGAAAAATCGGGTGTTCAGCGAATAAACTGAACACCCGATTTTCAGACTTACAAATTAATGAATATACGCGGAAGGAGTCGGAATATCCGTGCTTTGTACACCATAGGTGGAAGTAGCAGGAATCTGCGTGGTTGTCGGCACCAGAAACCATTCTAAGGTGGACGGGCGAAATAGCGCTACATCGGACTTTCCGTCGCCGTCATAATCAGCCGGAACGAGCTTGTCGCCGCTTGTGCCATATCCTAGAGTGGCAAGTCCTGCCGTTGACCTCTGCAAATACCAGGTAGAAGTAGACGGGCGGAAAATAGCTGCGTCATACTTTCCGTCGCCGTCGAAATCTCCCATCACAGGAGTGTCGCCGTTCAAGCCGAACGGGAAAGAATAATAGCTGTAATCCTCGCTTCTGAGAATATACCATTCGCCCGTCGAAGGTCGCCAGACAGCGACATCCGCCTTGCCGTCGCCCGTATAATCGCCCTGCACGGGCTTATCCGTGCTGTTTCCGAAGGTAAACGCGATTGTTCCGAGCGTACTTCTCTGTATCCACCACTGACCTGATGACGGACGATAAATGGCAATATCATCTTTACCGTCGCCGTCATAATCCTGCGGAACGGGAATGTCGCCGCTCGCGCCAAATTGCTGAACCGTGACGACAAGGTCTGAAGAACGCCGGATATACCACTTGAAGTCGGAAGGACGATATACGGCTATATCGGTTTTACCGTCGCCGTCATAATCAGCCGGAGCAATAATGTCGCCGCTCAATCCATAAGGAATTATCGCATTTCCGGCAGTGCTTTGACTGATACGCCATTCCGGCGGGGTAGCCGACGGGCGCGCAACTGAAAGATCCGCCTTTCCGTCGCCGTCGTAATCAAACAAAGTCCGACCTTTGGAAATTGCGATAGAGTCGAAGTTGGCAACCACGCAATTACACGGAGTTCCATCGCCGGGCGCGTTCGCAACCATAGTCAAGCGCAAAATACGAGTTCCCGCCGACGGCAGACTAAACAACCTCGTTACAGTTTGAAAAGTGTTCCAGCCGCCGGTCGAGTTGACCGTAATATCGCCCGAAGAAACGCAATTCGTTATCCCGTTATTAGGCGCAGGCTCGCAAACTTCAATCTTAAATTTTCCCTGACTATTCGGCTGCGTATATCCCGACGCATATTTCGTCTTGAAATTATACAGACCCGGCGAAGGAACATTTATCGTATATTCAAGCCACTCGCCCGCCGCAGCTTCCATTACCGCAAAACCGTTACTGGCATTTGAATAGCCGAGAATATCAACCCCTTCGACCGGACTTGTGCGATAAGCTCCGCTTCCCGTGCTGCCGAAAGTATCGTTGTAAGCAATATTTTGTCCGCCCGTATCGAACTTTTCGACTTCAATCGTTGCCGGAAGGCTCGGCGCGCCCGGTCCGGGATACGGCGTTTGAGTTGACGGAGACGACCCGCAGGACGACCAGTTTCCGCTTTCGATGCAAGGCTTTATTTGGTCTAAATATTGTATATTTGCTCCGGGGTCGGTTGAATCAGTTCCCAGGTTGCGGTATGGAGAAGTAGAGCTTAACGCGTAATTTCCACTGGCAAAATTAACAAATCCTACCGAACTGGAGTTACTGACATAATAATTTATATTCGGGCTGCTGTTTGGATAAGTTGAACTTCCGCTCGGCAACATCAGAATGTTCTTTTGTAATGTCCATGTATTCGCAGTCATCGCGTTTAGTGACGGTGTTCCTGAAGGTTGTGCATTTCCGCTGATTGTGGCATCCGTTCCTGCATTTAACCCCATCGCGATATTATTTTTAACGTCTAGTCCGGTTACTTTAATTGAACTATCCGAATCCCCGTATATAAAAGCAGGATACGAGCCGAATCCGACACAAGTATTGTGATTGAGCGTCAAATTTTGAGTGCCGAAACTTCCGCCACCTAAAACCTGGACGCATCTGCCATTATTTGCATCAGGATTTAGAGGAAGCGTGCTAATACTCGAAATTAGATTATAGTTAATGCTTAAATTCTTAACATTTTGACTCGGAAACTTATAATCCTGCGCCAAAACGCTAATAGAACTGGGAGTATTGCGAACTGTATTATAATTAAAAGTTACATCTTCGATTGTACTCCACGGAGCTGTTCCGCTCTGATTCCGAACCGTAAAGAGAATTCCAAATCCGGATTGAGCATGTGCCCAGTTATTTTCAAATATATTTTCCACAATATTAACCCGGCGGGCATTTTTCAATTCCAATATATTCTTAACCTTCCAGGGAGGCGTTCGACTGTACCAGGATAATTTTTTTGTAACGAGATTATGGCGAATTACTATATCCGAAGGAACGAGATTTGAAATCGACGGGTCAGAGCCGCCAAACAAAATATTCTCGGAAGCAGCTTCCAAGTAATTATTTTCAATCAAATACTGTCCCGGTCCATTCCAGCCGCCAATAGCCTGACTGTCATCTTCAACTTGATGAACCTCTGAAATATAAGAGTTCACAATATCTGTATATTCGCTGTTAAGCGCGATTCCTCTTCTTAATTCCCCGTCAACATGTCCGTGAATGTAACAGCGGTCAATGATAAAATGATGAGCTACTTTAGCTAAAGTATTCTGGTCGCTGTCCGAGCTTCCCAGAGATACCATACTATAAATAAGCTGGCTGGAATTCGTCTGAGCCATTTCAATTCCGAGCAGACGGTAATGATGCGAAGGACCGTTAGCGGTAATTTCAGTTAAAACAGCCGAACCGCCGCCGCTCGGAGGCACGATTTTAGGCATAAACTGCGCGTGTGAAGGACTGACTCTCTGCCCGTCCGGCGGCAGGCTGGATAACGCCGAACTTTGAATGGTTATGTAAGTGCTGCCGGTCTTGTATTTTAAAACAACCGATTCCGTAAAAGTTACGCCCGCTTGAAGAATTATCGTATCTCCCGGGTTTGCCGCGTTAACTGCGGATTGAATAGTCGGATATTGCGTGCTTGGCACATTTAGTGTTGCTGCTTGTGCTGACTGTGCAACTGTAATCAGACAAAAAATGCTTATAGCAAGATAGAGTGAATTCATTACCTTAAAATTCAGGCAATTTTTCTTAATCATAATTTTTCTCCTAAATATATATATAGATGTGTAGTGTGTTACTAGTAGTTATTTTGTTAGTGAATGGGAATTAAAAGAATCCGGGAACTCAAATCTTTTTAAGAGAACTTCAAAAACTCTAAATAATAGAGTGAGTTATGCGGGAAAAACTAAAATGACTCCGTTAAAAGCGATGAGGTTCGGAATTCCTTGAATACAACCATTTTGCGTTCGTTTTAATTTTTTGTCAATGAAGAAATCCGTGCTGGCTGCTTATCACTTTAAAAAAACAAAGCGGATATTAAACAAACTCTCTAAAGGATTTATGAAAACTGAGCAGACGCGCCATTTACAAATGCAAGTAAATTGACCGTATGAATTTCTACTTCTTCGGCTATAATTGCGAAAGATTCCGCGCATCAAAAAAAAGAATCTGAAAACCATTAAAATTATATTTATCTTTGCCGGTTCAACTGTCCTGCTCAAATTAAATGGCGGCACAAACTAATCGCTCTACGATTTTTTAAGAAGAATTTAGATGAAAACAAAAACGAGTTTGCTGGAAAATCACATCTTTTCATTGATAGCTTTTTTGTTGTGCCTCGCGCTTTTTCCGGCATTTTACGGCGCGGGAAAATCGCTCTGGCTCGACGAAGCGTACAGCGTTTTGGTTGCCGGACAGAGTTTTTCGGAAATGCTCGTCTCGCTTGGAAACGACGCGCACCCGCCGCTTTATTATCTTCTGCTGTCTTTTTGGACGAAGGTTTTCGGGAGTTCCGAGATTGCGCTGCGCAGCTTGTCGGGTTGTTTTCATTTAGCCGCCGTTTTTACAATTTATCTGCTCGGACGCGAGATTTTTGAAAAACGCGTCGGCTTTTCGGCAGCTTTTCTATACGCGCTGAGTCCTCTGGCGACCGGAACGGCGCATTCGGTTCGGATGTATTCGCTTCTGGGTTTCGTCTCGGCGCTTTCGACCTATTTCTTTGCGAAACTTTTTCTGCAAAACAACCGCTCGCGGCTTGTTTTTTCGGCTTATGTTTTCGTCAATATTCTCGGCAGTTTTACTCAAATCTGGTTTTTCTTTCTTCTGGCGAGTCAGGTTTTAACTTATCTCATCCTGTTTTATCCGAAAGAGCGCGTCAGGTTTTTCGCGCTTCAGTTCTTCTCGGTTGTTCCTTTTCTGATTTTGTGGACGCCGATTTTATTAACGCAGTTAAAAAACAACGCGACCGCCTGGATTGGAAGACCGGGCTTGGCGGAAATCATTGCCGTCCTGCTCGGATTTTACGGCGAAAAGATTGCGATAATTTTCTATCTTTCAATCGTCGTTTTGCTTTTTTTAAGTTTCAGGGTTTGGTCGGCGGAAAAAAGAAACGCGTCTTTAGAGGAATTGAAACAATACTTTAAATCGAAAACGACGTTGGTTTTCATTTTGATATTTGCTTTTGCGATTTTGATTCCTTTTCTGGTCGGGCAGTTTAAGCCGATTTTCGGGCAAACGCGCTTTACGATTATCGCGCTTCCCGCTTTTGTGTTAATTATCGCGTCTTTGCTCGGCAGATTTGTCAGCCGGACTGCGCTTTTGATTTTCTGCGCGTTTCTGCTTTGTCTGGTCGGCTTCTCTTTCGTTAAATTTTACAATCGCCCCGAACCGTGTTCAGACCGCAATATTACCGCTAAATTACTTGAAAAAGCTGAAAGCGGAGACATATTTATTTTCACAAGTTCGAGCCGTACGACGACCGATTATTATCTCAGACGCTTCGACGCCGCCGGAAATTTTTCCGAATTTACTTTCCCGCGCGAGCTGGACGCGCATCCGGGTTGGCGAAACGCGCCGAAAATGCTCGAACGCCGCGCGGAGCTGGAAAATGAAGCTGAAGATTTAATTAGAAAACTGCGCGATGCAGCGACGGAAAAGCCGCGCCGCGTCTGGCTTTTCTACGGACTCGATGTTGAAATTACAGACATTCTGAAAAAGCGGCTCGATAAGGATTTTACTCAAACGGATAAAATCGACGCTTCGTGCGACGAAGGAAACGGAAAACAATCGGATACGTTTTACACCGAGATTTTGCTTTACCAAAAATTTGCTGAATAGAATTACTAATTCGCCTTTACCTTTAAATAATCCGCCGGATTAATGTTGCTGCCGATGTCAGATTTATCTTTGCCCTTGCCTTTGAACCGGCTGCCTGCCGCAAGGCGGAAATCGTTTTGGGCGGAGTCGATGAAACCGATGCTTTTGTAGTCCTGAGTCCAGAAATTGCCCGGCGGAAACGACGAGTCGTCTTGTCCTACTTTCCGGTTGTTCACGATGACGTTGTTCTGGAAAAGTCTCTGCCCTTGCGCGGATTTAATATTCTGATGACCGTGAATGCCGTAATTGCCGTGCCCGACGATATTGTCCCGAAAGAGAAAGTTTTTCGGCAAATCGCCGTAAAACGTCGTCAGATTTCCCTCGTTAAAAACCGTATTATTGGCAATCAAAACGTCCTCGCCGCCGGAAATCTGGACGAAATATCCTGTGCCCGGCTCTGACTTGTTGGTGATGTCGAGAAAAAGATTGTTGACGATGTTCAGACGTTTCAGCGTCCGGCTCGGGTGAACGTCGTCGCTTCCCAGAATGTTAACGCCTTGTCCGGCGCTGGCGATGACATTGTCTTTTATCAAAACGTCTTCAATCGTGCTGAAAGGCGCGCTGCCGGACTGATTGCGAACCGTTATCGCAAACGCCGCGCCCGCGCGGTTGATTTCTATATAATTTCCGACAAATTCGACGCGCTTTGCGTTTTTCAGCTCGAAAGCGTTTTTTACGGTATTTTTACCGAGCCAATCGGCGGGTTTGAAAAAATAATTGCCGCGAACTTCGATGTCCGACGGTATGAGTTCCGCCGAAGCCGGGTCAGCGCCGCCGAAAAGCAGATTTTCCGCGCCGCCTTCGAGATAATTGTTGATGATTTTTACGTTTTTCGTTCCCGTCCAACCCGCAATCGCCTGCGTTTCCTGCTGATTTCCGGCGAATCCTGAAAGATAGCTGTTTTTGATAGTCGTGTCCGCCGAATTGAGCGCGACGCCGCGACGCGTTACACCCGTTTTATACGGATGAAGATAACAGCGGTCAAACTCGAAAAAACGCGGAACGTCCGCAATCTTTTCATCCTCGGTTCCCAGATAAATCAAATTGTAAATGTAATCGGCGTTATTCGGCGCAAACTCGATGCCGACGAAGCGATAATAATTCGCCCCGTTTTCGGTTGAAATCGCCGAAGCGCCCTGCCCGCGCGTAACGATTTTCGCCATCAGCGCGGCGTTTGCCGGACTGACTCTTTTATCTGCGGGAAGCTGCCCTGCGGCGGAAGTCTGAATCGTAATGAAATCGGTCAAAGCCTTTTTCGGCAGCTTGATTTCGCCGTAATATGTTTCTCCGGCTTGCAGCTCGATAATATCGCCGCCCTGCGCGCGGTTAATCGCCGCCTGAAGATTTCCGCCGCGCGGCACGCGAATAATCTGCCCGTTTTCCGCCGAGACGATTTCGAGCGGCGCGAATTTGTCAGAAAATTTTATAAATACGAGCGCGGAAAGCGCGCCGAGAAAAATTATCGTCGCCGAAACGATATAAATAAGCCTTTTATTCCAGCCCGATTTCTGAACTTGCTTCCGGCTGACTTTTATTTGATTGACAGACATATTTTTTGCATTATATCCGAGAAAATCTATTTGTGAAGAGTAAAGTCGTAAAAGCCGGAGAAATTCAAAATAGAAACAGGTCTGCTCCACACGTCAGCAGGTCGTCTCAACAAGTCAGCAACTCATTTCAACACGTCAGCAACTCGTTTCAACCAATCAGCAACTCATCTCAACACTTAAGCAGGTCATCTTAACATGTCAGCAGGTCATCTCAACACGCCAGCAAGTCTTCTCAACAAGCCCGCAGGTCTTCTCAACACGGTAGCAAGTCATCTCGACAAGTCAGCAGCTTATCTCAACGCATCAGCAGCTCATTCCAACAAGTCAGCAGGTCAATCTACGCAGCCAGCGCTTCCCGTCAACTTAATTAGATGTGCCGAAAAACGACGGAAAGGCTGTTTAAAACGAGCGCGTCGGGTTTTACATAGCCCTGATAATACCTGTAATTATTCGTCATCATTGCCAGACGTAAATCTTTGTCTTCGAAAAGACGCGTCGCGGATTCGACCAGTTCTTCCGGCGCGGCAAATTCGAGGAAATTATTTTCCTTTATAAATGCGCCGGGAACTTCGAAATGCAAAGGCTCGGTGATAATCGCTTTCGAGAGCGCGACGTATTCGCCCAACTTCCAGCCGATTGAATTGTTGAGCCCGGTGGTTGCCACGCAAATCGGGAAATTTTTTAAGATTTCGAGATATTTTCTTTTGTTTGAAAGATTTCCGTCGGGCAAAAGAGCGTCTTTAAAATGCTTTTCGGAATAATTGTCGTGCGCAAGTCCTCCGAAAAAGCGTTCGCCGAATTCTTTTCGCAAAGCTCTGACGCATCCGGCTCGCGTCTCGTTATTGGTTTCGACGATTTCCTTTTGTTTTTTGGCTTCGATGCGATTCGGGTCCCACGCTCGCGCCATAAATAAAATTTTCGGCTCAAGCTTAAAATCGGGAGGAGATTCGAGATTTTTAATCTGCTCGTTTTCTTCCCTGCCGCCTAAAAATTTATCGATTCTCAAGCTTTTCAGGACATTTTTAATTTTTCCCGTTCCGCCGTACAGAGCCGTTCTTTGCAGCCTGAACGAATCTCTTTCGGAATTTGAAACCTGATAATTTAAGCCGAGCGGAAACACTTTATCTTTTTCCGCAAGCTGCGAAATAAATTTTTCGTCGTAGCTGCGCTTAAAGTAAAAATCCGACTCGCGCAAAATTTCCTCGTCAATCCAATTCCAATCGTGCAAATCGTAACAGACTCGTATTTTTCCGTCGATGACGACTTTTATATTGAAAAATTTATAATCCGTCCAACGGTCGGGCTGATTTTTATTTTGCAGAAACTCGGCGGGAATTGTTTGTTTGAGTTCCAGAAATCCGCGCCGGTCAAGCCGGCTGAATCCCGCGTAAATCTGCTGGAGATGTTCCACGTCCGAGTTGACGATGATTTCGCATTTGATAGTCATACGGCTATTTTACGGAAGAATGTTTGGCGTGCGTATCGTACCAGCCCGGAAGCGGGCGGCGAGCGATTCTTTCAAGATGAGTGATAAATTTTCTGCCTTTTTCGGTCTGAACGAGATAAGAATAATCGCCGAACAGCCAGTAAAGCACGAAAATCTTGCGATAATCTTTCAAAACCTGTTCGCCGGATTTCCATTTCCCGCTCAAATCCTCGCCGAAAATGCCGGACGCGCCTTCCTCGAAAGTGTATCGGATTTTTTCGCCTTTGTCTGAAACGAATTCGGTCTGAAAATCGGTTAAATCCTGCTGAACCGCCTTGAAACGATTGTAGCCGAGCTTTTCAAAAAGCCGGAATTCTTCTTCCAATTTGCCGAAAACCACTTTTTCCGAGCGAATTGAAAGATAATCAGGTTTATTTTCAAATTCGAGCAGAGCGCGCAGGCAGATTATCTCCGAGCCGACAATATCGGCTTTCAGGTAAAACGGAACGCCGTATTTGGCGAGAACGTCTTTTATATCGATGGCTTCGACCTCGATTATTTCGTTGCTCGTTCCCATCACCTCGTTGCGATAAGCCCAATCTCCCGCGCTGCTTCCCCAGAATGAAGAATCCCTGTTGCGGTAAAATTTTATCTTTCCGCCGCTGCCGTTTTGCGCGTTCATTTCGGTTATCGCGCCTTCGACGACGGTTAATTGCCCCGAAATAATCGCCTCCTTAAATCTTTCGCGGCAAAAAGCGGCGTTGTCGGGATTGGCTTCAAAGGCGACGACGCGATAGCCGCGCGCCAGATAATAATCGGTGTCCTGACCGCGATGCATTCCGACATCGTAAATTAAATTTTCGTGCTTTTCGGCTGAATTCATCTTTTATTTTCGGCGGGAGCAAAAAAATCCTGCCGGCGCGAGGTATAAATTTTCCGCAGCAGGCGCGGCGCGATTTTGATAAAACCGATAATCAAACGCAGTCGATTCGATTTGCGGTAACTGTTTGCTTTTTCAAAAGACTTTCGCGCCGAGACGAAATCTTCTTCGAGAAGAAATGCCTTTCCGCGCTCTAATTCCAAATCGGCTTCGAGCCTTTTTAATTGTTTTTGGACGATTTCATTTTGCGATTCGCTCAAGCTTATCATCGCGCAGATTCGCTCGTAAGCATTTATTTCGCGCTCGACGCGCTGAACCTGATTGCCCGAAAGACTTTCGCGCCGCACGCGATATTTGAGCAAAGACGCCCGCTGGTAACCGACGCGCGAGCCGCGATGAGCCATTCTCAGCCAGAGGTTAAAATCCTGCGCGCGAACGTCTTTCGGCTCAAACATTCCGGCATCCAGAACGGCTTTTCGACGCGCAACCGAGCCGGACAAAACCACGTTGCAGCGCATATCGAGAAGGCTTTCAAAATTCGCTTCGCCTGTCGAGGGCGCGTCCTGCATAAAAGTTCTGCCGTCCAGAATCGAGCCGCCGAAAAGATACGCGTCCGCGTAAACCAAATCGTAATCGTTCGCTTCTAAAAAATTGACCTGAGACGCCAAAAACTCCGGCAGCCAAACGTCGTCGCCGTCCAGAAACGCCAGAAGCGAGCCGCGCGAATGCCCGATGGCGACGTTTCGCGCCGGTCCGACGCCGACGTTTTTATGTTTGAGATAAATTATCTCGTCCATAAACGGCTGCAAAACTTTTTCAAATTTTTCGGTGTCGGGCGAGCCGTCGTTGATGACGATTATTTCAAAATCTTTGTAAGTCTGAGCCAGAACCGAATCCAGCGCTTCGGCGATATATTCGGCGATATTGTATGCGGGAATTATCACGCTCACCTTCGGCGCGTCCGGCTTGACGTTTCGCCCCGTAAGTTTGAAAACTTCCTGTTTTTTTGTGTCGGTCGGCTGCATTGGTTTTGGCGTGATTTTTTCCCGAAAAGTCTTTAGCTTTGAGCCGCTTCTTTTTCGCGTATCGGCTCCCAGCGGGCGTAGCGCTCGCCGCTCAGGAATTTGTAAAAACCGATTAGAGAGGCGAGATTAGTCAAAACGAAATAAAGCGGAATCGCCAGAATGCCCGGAGATTTTCCGCTCTTTTCAAAAATCCAGGCGATAAAAGCAAGGACGTAAAAAAAGATTTGAACTGCCGCGACAATCTGGAAAAAGCCCGAGTAAAAAGCCGGAATAACAGAAGAAATCAGAAGAACAATCAAAAAAAGCGGCACGGCGTAGCGCAAAACTTTGTGCGAGATTAATTCGACCGCGTAAAAGCCGCTTCGCAAAGGATTGAGCATCTCGCGGTTGCGCCACAAATCCGTAAACGTCTGCGAGATAACGCGCACGCGCATTTGCATTTCCTTGTTCGCCTGACGATTGGTTTCTTCCATGCAGACGGCTTCGGGTTCGTAAATCGAGCGCAAGCCCTGTTTATAAACAATCGTGCAAATCAAAAAATCCGAACACGCTTCCGCATACATCGGCTGATACGCCGATTTTTTGACCGCGTAAAGACAGCCCGAAGCGCCGATTAGCGAACAGGCGCGGCTTTCGCTTTGTTTTATAAAAGTCTCGTAATTCCAATAGCTTTGCGCGCCTTTGCCGACGCCGGATTTAGATTCGTCAACGTAAATTAGTTTTCCCGCGACGCAGCCTACGCTCTCGTCGGCAAAATTCGGCAGCATCACTTTGAGAACGTCTTTTTCGTAAGCGGTCGTCGCGTCGGAGAATAAAATTATCTCGCCTTTCGCCTGCTCGACGGCTTTGTTCTGCGTGAAAGTTTTGCCCATTCTGCCTTCCTGCCGAAAAAGCTTTACGCCGCGCGCGGCAAATTCTCTGACAATCTCATCCGTTTTATCGGTCGAGCCGTCCGAGGCGACTAAAATTTCCGGTTTTTCGCGGTCGTAATCGATTTGCAGAGTATTTTCGAGCTTTGCGCGGATAGCGTTTTCTTCGTTATACGCCGTAATCAAAATCGTAACTGTCGGGGCGACGCCGGATTTTTTGACTTCGAGCGGACGAATTAAACTGACCAGATACACAAGCAGCGGATAGCCGACATAAACATAAATAAGCGCGGCAACGCTTATCCAGAAAATAACTTGTGTGATTGTTAGTAACATTAAAAAAAGACTTTTACCACAGAGACACAGAGACACGGAGAAAAGCTAAATCAAAAAACAAATCTGCGCTCGTTTGTAATTTCATTTTATTAAAAATCTCTGCGCCTCTGTGGTGAATTTTCTCTATTTCGTTTTCCATTCCCACAGCGGCTCGGCTTTTACTTCCTCTTTCAGATTATTTTCTATCCGGTAAATTCGCCTGAAAGCGACGGCATACGCAATCAGGTAATAAATAAACCAATTATACGCCACTGATACAAAAAATGAGGAAACCATATACGCGACAATCGAGCCTTGCAGACCGATTGCCAGATAATAAAACCAGTTATACTCTTCCTTTGCAAACAGCGTTCGCTCAATCGCGCCGAGCTTTCTGAACGGGCTTATCATAAAAATTATGTAAGAAGCAAACCCTAAAAGTCCAAGCTCGGACGAAACCTGCGTGTATGCGTTGTGCGTAACGAGATTGTGAATTCCGACAATCGGGAAATTCCCGATACCGATTCCCCATGGATTTCGCGCCGTTACAAGCAGCGAGCGCTGAAGCAGCTCGCGCCTTTGGTCGGATGAGCCGACCGCGTCAGCCGAAAGCCCGAAAATAGACAAGATTCGCTGACCGTAATTGCCGGGCGCGAGAAGGACGAAAAGTCCACCGAAAACTATCGCCGCAAGACTGACGTTAAGACGGTTTTTACGCGCCAGCTTCCAGATTAAAACGGTTGAAAAGGCGATAAGCCCGAGAAAACCGCCGCGCGAGAATGTAACCGTGTTCGCGCCGATAAAGAGCGCCGCCATCGAAAAATAAACCCAGCGCATCAGCGTGCCACGGCTCGCAATTCCCAGACAAATTGCAATCGGCGTCATCATCACTAAGTGAAGCGACATGTCATTCGGATTTCCGAATAAACCGCCGACTTTAACCGCGACGCGATAGCCTTCCGTGTTCAGCTCGCCGCGCATATACATGCTCAAAGCCATATAGCTCAAAAGCAGACCGACCGACAGGGACAGCCACATCAATCCCATCAGACGCCGCCGCGTCCGAATGACGTTGACCATGACGATAAACATCACCGCCGCTTTGCTGAACGTGTCGTTAAAAGTCGCCCACGCGGTTGCCGGGTCTTTGGCAATCGGCATCGTCGCCAGCGAGATAACGCACAGCGCCAGAATACATTTTACTTCGGTTGAAAGCGTCGTCAGCGAGCCTTCGGTCGTAAACTGCGTCGGAATATAAATTAAAAGAGTCGCCAGCGCGAAATAAAACGCTGATGTCGAAAGAAACGAAAGCTCGGGAATCAGCTCATACGGGCGAAAAAGCACCAGAATCGAAAAAAGATAAAGCCCGGCGTAGGAGAGCGTATGCCCGTTTCTGGCGAGCCAGCGGTCATGGCTTAAAAGCTCGCGGTCTTTTTCGGCTTTCTTTTCTACCTTTTTTTGTTTTTGCTCTTCGGCGTAAGTTAATTCTTTCGGCGCGCCTTCGTCGTTTGTCTTTAAAACTAAATTTTCCGCCGCAAGCGTTTCCATTTTCGGCGGAGAAGGCTCGGACGGAATTTCCGGTTTTTGAATTTCCTTTTTCGGATTAATTAAGCCTTCGTCGGCTGAAACCCGTTTTTTGCTGCTTAAATTCGCGAGTGTCTCCGGTTCGCCCTTATTTGCGCCGCCGTTTTTGGCAGAGGATTTTAGCGATTTGTAATCGAGACTGTCGGCAGGCATCTGGTAAGTTTCAAGCTTCACGTTTCAGGTTTCAGGTTTGGATTTTTAACTTGAACGTTTGAAACTTAAAACCTTAAACGCGTTTTCCTAAAAGTTTTTCGAATGGCATTTTAGCATTTTTGGCGGGCAAAAGGTATAGTTTTCGTTTTCAAGCTTCAGATTTCGGCTGTTTGATTTGAGTTCTGCCGGTTTGGTTTTTTTGAAATTATCGAGGAACGCTGAATTTTGAAACCTGAAGCTTGAAAGCAGAAACTATACGGCAATTTCTTCTTTTTCGACCGCGAGCATTTCGCGCACTTTTTTGCGAAGGGCTTTTTCAAAATGTCTCGCTTCGTTGACGCCGCTGAAGGAAAGCGATTGCAGATTCGATTCGATACGCTTGCGGTAATCGGAAACTAAGGAATCGGAAACGCCGAGCATTTCGGCAACTTCGAGCTGCGTTCCGCTGTTCGAAATTAAATAACAATGCCACAAAACGCTAATCATTCGATTGTACTGCTTGGCTTTGCCGCGAACCGACTTTTCTAAATTTTTCAGAAAATTATCGACAAATTCCGAAGCCGAAAGCTCGCCTTCGCGGCGCAGAACGTTTTCTTCCGGGTCTTCGCGCGTGTCCGCCGGGTCGTATTCATATTTGTTATCGTCGTCGTCGCTGCTCGTTCCGCCAATCGGGACGAGATAAATGTCCATCACCGGCAGGCGCGACATGACAAATGTGCGAAGTGAGCGAACATCGACGGGCGAATCGACGGCTTTGAAAACCTTGACAATCAATTTTTCCAAATCGACATTGCTGATAACGATTTGCGCGTCGCCGGTGCAGCCGACCATTCTTGTATCGCGGCTGTGAAACGAAACGACTTTGACGCGTTCTTCCATTTCCTGAACGTTGCGGCGCGTTTTGTTATTCATCCATTCCGCCAGACCGTATTGACGGTCGGCGAGACGGCGATGAACGTCAGGATTGTCGAAATTATCGAAACGCTTGAACGTTTTGCTGGTTTGAATAAGTGTCGAAACGCGGCGAGCGAGACGATAAGATTCGGGATAACGCTTGCGAAGCTCGGCTGTGAGCAGATTCGTCAGCTCGATTTGCGAGATTTCCGCTTCGATTTCCGAATCGGTCATCTCCGTATCGAGATAATGCTGAAACCTTTCTTTGCTGAGCAGCGCAACGAAAAGCTCCTGCGTCATATCCGTGTAAGCATTGTATTTGCCTTCTTCGATAAGAAATCCGGCGCGTTTGGAAGCTCTCACAAGCGGGTGAGAAGAAACTATTCTGTGCAGTTCAGACCAAATCTGGTTGACATCCGATACTTTGAGGCTTTCGTTCCATTTTCCGACTTTTATCTGGCGATTTTGGATAGTTTTAGGTACGCGTGCCGTTTGTTTAATTACGCTCATAAATGACCTTTCCGATTTTTTGTTTGTGATTTTTGTGTTTTGTAAGAAAGCAACATCCACTCCGCCTTTTTATCTGAAATCTCCTCCCGAGTGATTTCCGACAACGATTTGGCTCTGATTTCTTACGGCTTTCCGCAAATTTAGAGATTGGTAGAAAAACTTTTTTTGTAAACCGACTGCCGAGCAGTGCATTCGATTTGGCGAGAGATTAGTAAGATTTGTTTTGTCTTACCAACCTACAATTTAGATGTTACCAATTATTTTCGATTTGAGCAACAGTTTTTTGTAAGTTTTTAAAAGTTTTAACAAATTGATTAAAACCTGTATTTTGAGCATTTACAAATTATTATTATTTATCGCCTAAAATTATTTTGATTTTTAGCAGATTAGTTTTGGAAGGAAAGAGGCATTATGGATTTATTTTCCTTGTAACGCAAATTATTTCATCCCAGCGGTTTTCCGGATGATGCGTCTGAATTTTACGTTCAAATCTGATAATATGTTTTCGATAAAAATGGTTACATTTTGCAAAAGCGCAAATTGCCCCGCATCCCAAAAATTACTCGCGTTTCAAAACGGCGAAACGGCTGAAACCGACGCGCGGCAAATCCGCGCGCATCTTGCAGGCTGTGAGTTTTGCGCCGCAGAAGTCGAATTTTACGCGCATTATCCGCAAAGCGAGGAAACGATTGTCGAAGTCGTCGATATTCCGCTGCCGCTCTACGAGCTTGCCGAAGCGCTTCTGAGCAACAAGCACAAAGATTATTCGCTGCTCAATAAACTTTTAAGCGAAAACGAAGTCAAGATATAAAGCACTTTTTCACCACAGAGACACAGAGGCACAGAGAAAATTATTAAAAATCTCTGTGCCTCTGTGTCTCTGTGGTGAATTTTCTTCTCAGCTGCCGCAGATTTCGTCAATCGCTTCTTCGTATTTTTCGTCAATCACGCCGCGCTTGATTTTCAGTGTCGGAGTCATCTCGCCTTTATCAATCGAAAACTCGCGCGGCAGCAGGTAAACTCTTTTCACGCGTTCATAATCGTTAATTTCCCTGGTAAATTCGATTGCGTCGCGCTGCACGCGTTTGACGACGTGCGGATTTTCGCAAAGTTCCTCGCGCGTTCCCGCCGCTTCGATTCCTTCTTCTTTCAAAGTTTGTTTTAACGTTTCCCAGTCCGGCACAATCAGCGCGCCGACCTGTTTTCTGCCCGAACCGACGACGACTGCCTGCGAAACGAGCGGCGACTGTTTCAAAAGACTTTCGACCTGAAGCGGCGCGACGTACTTTCCGTTCGATAATTTAAATAAATCTTTCAAACGGTCTGTAACGTAAAAATGCCCGTCGGCGTCTTTGTAACCGACATCACCCGTATGATAAAAGCCTTCCGCGTCAAGCACTTTCGCCGTTTCTTCGGGTTTGTTGTAATAGCTTCTCATCACATTTTTTCCGCGAATGAGAATTTCGCCGTCCGATTCGGCAATTTTCATTTCGATTCCTTCAAACGGCGTTCCGATTGAGCCGACCTTGTTGTCTTCGGGACGATTCGCGCAGGTAACGCACGCCTCAGTCATTCCATAGCCCTGCAAAATCGGGATGCCTGCCGCCCAGAACGCGTAAGAAAGTTTTTTCGAGAGCGGCGCGCCGCCGGAAACGAAAAATCGCAGGCTTCCGCCGACGCCTTCGCGCCATTTCGAGAAAACAAGCCGGCTGGCAATCAAATGTTTTGCCGCCAAAACCGTTGAAACCGAATTGTGCGTGTCTTTTGCTTCCCAATATTCCTGCCCGACCTGCAAAGCCCATTCGAAAAGCGTGGTTTTCCAACCGCCCGCCGACTTCCCTTTTTTGACGATTTTGTGATAAACCTGCTCGAAAAGACGCGGCACGGCGGTCATAATCGTCGGTCTGGTTTCCTGTAGATGAGAAGCGAGCTGGTCGAACGAAGCGCAATAATTTATCGAAACGCCGTTTGAGCAAAGCACGTAAAAAACCGTTCTTTCAAAAATATGCGAAAGCGGCAAAACCGCGAGCGAGCGGTCGGTTTTCTTAATCGGCAAGCCTTTTGAGATAGCCGTAACATTGGAAACGAAATTTTCGTGCGTGAGCATCACGCCTTTCGGCTCGCCCGTCGTGCCGGAAGTGTAAATGACGGTGGCTAAATCGTCCGTTTTTACCTGGGCGAGAAAATTTTCGAAACTGTTCGAATCGATTTTGTCGAGCTCTTCGCCGCGCCGTTCGATGTCGGCAAACATCAAGGCGCGATTGTCGTTTTCGGGCTTTGAATTTTCGTCAAAGAAAACTAATTTTTCGATGGTTTCGACCGATTCAATCGCGCTTTCGGCGTGTTTGAATAATTTTTTGCCCGAAACAAAAAGCATTTTCGCGCCCGAATCTTCGAGAATATACCGAACCTGTTCGACCGCCTGCGTCGTGTAAATCGGGACGACAACGGCGCGAAGCGCGAGACACGCCAAATCCGTCAGCGACCATTCGGGACGATTTTCCGAGATAATCGCAATCCGGTCGCCCGCTTTCACGCCCAAATCCGCAAGCCCGAGCGCGAGACGTTTGATTTTTTCGATTACCTCCGCGCCCGAAATATGTTTCCAGACATTTTCCAGTTTATAACCGAGCGTGTCCGGTTTATTGTTGCGGCGAAACGATTCCAAACAAAAATGCGGAATCGTCTGCGGTATATTTTCAAATCCGATTAAATTTTCACCCATCATTCGTATTATGTCAGACACCCTTTTTAGATGCAGTTTTCAAAACGCGATTTGACAATAATTACAAAGAAAAATTCTTATGTCCAACTTAAAGAATGATGAATTATGAACGATGAACGATGAACTGAAGAATTTGTCTTTCATTCATCGTTCATCGTTCAGACTTCATCATTTTCCCTGAATTCATCCCAGATGCGCGTTCGATGTGTTTCGCGCAGGAAAAACGAGCCGATAACGAAGGTGATTCCGGCGACAATCATCGGGTAATACAAACCCGCGTAAATATTTCCCGTCCACGCGCAGGCGAGCAGCCCGATGGTCGGAAGCAGCCCGCCGAAGACGCCGTTGCCGATATGATACGGCAGAGACATCGACGTGTATCGAATCTTCGCCGGAAACGCTTCGACGAGATATGCGGCAATCGGCGCGTAAACCATCGTTACAAAAATCATCTGTACAAAGACTAAAAAAATTAGCGCCGGGACATTCGGATTTGCCGTCGGAGCGAGCGTTCCGTCTGCCGTTACGGGCGCGAGCTTCGGCTCGCCGGTTATTTTATCGGGCGTTGACTGTATTCGCTCGACACTGTTTCCGGCAAAATAAGCCATCGCGTGATAAACCGGTAGATAGAAAATAACGGCGAGCAAGCAGCCCGCCAGCATAATTTTTTTGCGCCCGATTCGGTCGGACAGCCAACCGAAAAAAATAAAAAACGGAATCGCCAGCACAATGGCGGCGGCAATAATCAGGCTCGCCGTCTGCTTCTCAATTTTCAGAATCGTCTGCATATAAAAAAGCGCGTAAAACTGTCCGGTGTACCAAACGACGCCTTGTCCGGCAGTCGCTCCGAACAACGAAATTAATACGCGATTGCGATTTTCGGGATTCGTAAAAGCCTCGACAATCGGTTTTGCGGAAGCCATTCCCGTTGATTTTATGTGCTGGAAAATCGGCGATTCCTTCATCCGCAGGCGAATGTAAAGCGACATCCCGACGAGAAAAATCGAAATCAAAAACGGCACGCGCCAGCCCCAGATACTGAAAGTTTCGGCGCTCATCGAATTTTGCACAATCAAGATAACAACGAGCGAAATCAGCAGTCCGAGCGACGCTGTGATTTGAATGAAGCTCGTATAAAATCCGCGTTTTTCGTCCGGCACGTGCTCGGCGACATAAACGGTCGCGCCGCCGTATTCGCCGCCGAGAGCCAAGCCCTGCATCACGCGAATTAAAATCAAAAGAATCGGCGCGGCAATCCCAATTTGCGCGTATGTCGGCAAAAATCCGACCGATGCGGTCGCGCTTCCCATAATCAGAAGCGTAACGAGAAAAGCGTATTTGCGCCCGACAAGGTCGCCGATTCGCCCGAAAAACAGAGCGCCGAAAGGTCGCACGACAAAGCCGACGGCAAACGTGATTAAATACATAATCAGCGCGAAAGTGTCATTGCCCGGCGGATAAAAAAGCGGCGCGATGGTCGTCGCCAGACTTCCGAAAATATAAAAGTCATACCATTCAATGACCGTTCCCGCGCTCGACGCGCCGATGACCTGCCAGATTTTGCTTTTTGAAATTTCATCGCGCAGTTCGGACAAATTTTCTGTTTTTGTTTTTTCCATTTTTCTATTCGCCACACAGAACACAGAGTTTTTATTAAATAATTTTCTCTGCGCTCTCTGTGGTGAAAATAATTTTATTCTTTAAGACCAGTAATTTCTATCGAGCGAGCGGTAATTTATCGCCTCGCTGATGTGAGAAATTTGAATATTTTCGCTTTCCTCCAAATCGGCAATCGTGCGGGAAACTTTCAAAATTCTATCGTGCGCGCGGGCTGAAAGTCCTTGTCTCATCATTGCTCGTTCGAGAAGATTTTCGCTTTCCGCGTCGAGCGAGCAAAACTTTCTGATATGGCTCGGAAGCATTGCCGAATTTGAGAAAACGCCTTCGCCTTCGAATCTTTTCAGTTGCGTGTCGCGCGCTTTTATCACCCGCGCGCGAATCGTTTCGGAACTGTCGCCTTCGGGACCCCCGCGACCGCGCAGCTCTTTGAAATTGACCGCCGGAACGTCGATGTGAATGTCGATTCTATCAAGTAATGGTCCCGAAATTTTCCCGACGTACCTTTGAATTTGAATCGGCGAGCATTTACATTCGCGCTTCGAGCCGAAATATCCGCACGGGCACGGATTCATCGAAGCAACCATCATAAACTGCGCGGGAAATGTCAGCGAAGTCGCGGCGCGGCTGATTGTAACTTGTTTATCTTCCATCGGCTGGCGCAAAACTTCCAGCGTGCTTCTATCAAATTCGGGAAGCTCATCGAGAAAAAGCACTCCCAAATGAGCCAGCGAAACTTCGCCCGGTTTCGGAATCGAACCGCCGCCGATAAGCCCGGCTTGCGAGACGGTATGATGCGGCGATTTGAAAGGTCTTTGAATCACCAAGCCGGATTTTCCGGTAAGACCCGCGACCGAGTGAATTTTTGTGATTTCCAGAGCTTCTTCAAATTCGAGCGGCGGCAGAATCGTCGGCAGACGTTTCGCCAACATCGTTTTTCCCGAACCGGGCGAGCCAATCATTAATAAATTATGAGAACCGGCAGCGGCGATTTCGAGCGCGCGTTTGGCGCTTTGCTGCCCGCGAACCTCGTTGAAATCGATGCGGTATTTGTTTTCCTGATTTTTAATCTTTGAAATGTCGAGTTTCAGAGGCTGAACGAAAGTTTCCGTTCCGGTTAATAAATTTTTAGAGGTTTCGACCGCTTCGCGCAAATCCCGAATCGGATAAACGTTTATATCTTTGACGACCGCGGCTTCGGTCGCGTTTTCTTCGGGCAGAAGCAGATTTTTGATGCCGTTTTCTCTGGCTCTGAGAGCTATCGAAAGCGCGCCTCGAACGGGACGAACTCTTCCGTCCAAAGAAAGCTCGCCGACGCTCAGAGTGTTTTCCAGATTTTCGAAATTTCCCAAATCGCCGTTTGCGCCGAGAATTCCGAGCGCAATCGGCAAATCGAAGCTCGCGCCTTCCTTGCGAACGTCTGCGGGCGCGAGATTTATCGTTGTCTTATGAAACGGAAAGAAAAACGAGCTGTTTGTAATCGCGGCGCGGATTCGTTCTCTGGATTCGCGAATCGCCGTGTCGGGCAAACCGACGATTAAAACGGGCGAAGACGTATCGGCTTCGCCTTTGACCGGCTGTAGATTCACCTCAATATCGACAACGAGAGCATCAATGCCGTAAACGGTGGCAGATTGCGTTAGGAAAAGCATAAAAGTTTTACCCTGTTTATTTTTTTGACTAACTTTATAACAGAAATTTTCGGAAATGTCAGATATTTTGCGGAAAATTCGTTAATTTTCAGTTTATTTATCAAAATGCATTTACCTTTTCCAAAACTTGTCATAAAATTACTTAGCTCAAAGCAACTAATTTTTGGAGGTAGCTCATCATAGACGCAGACGAAGTATTAAATTCTGAAAGTAATTTTTTAGGAGCAACTATGGACTTAGCCTCGGCTCTTGAGCAAGACGTTGCATTTCAAGTTGAGGACGCGGCAAGCATTCCCGCTCTTCAATCTCCCGAACAGGTAAACACGGAAAAATTCGAAACAAACGCGCCCGATTTTGCGCTGACGCAAATCGCCGCGCGCGGAAACATCTCGGCGTTCGAGCTTTTGTACGAGCGTTATCATCGCCGGACTTATTCGCTTTGTTTGCGAATGACGAACAGCCAGACCGAAGCCGAAGATTTGACGCAGGAAGTTTTTATCCAGCTTTTCCGCAAAATCGGCAGCTTTCGCGGCGATTCGGCATTTTCCACGTGGCTGCATCGCCTTACGGTAAATCAGGTTTTGATGCATTTCCGGCGTCGAAGCGTGAAAAACGAAAAAACCTCGGAATCTGGCGAAATGCCGGAGCAAACCGTTTCGGGAACGGAAAATCCGCGCAAAATGCCGGTGCTTGACCGCATCGCTTTGAAAAACGCGGTCGCGCAATTACCGCCGGGCTACAGAAACGTTTTCGTGCTGCACGATGTCGAAGGCTACGAGCACGAAGAAGTCGCCAATCTGCTCGGAATTTCCGTCGGAACTTCAAAATCTCAGCTGCATAAGGCGCGTTTAAAGCTTCGCGGCTTGCTGATAAAGCAAAATGAGGCTTAGAAATTAATTTTTTGCAAGGCAACCATAAAGTTTTTGCCGCAATCTATTAAGTGAAGCCCGACTTTGGCGGAACTAATTTTTTTCTATATTTTCTAACGATAATTCAATGACCTGCGAACACTGTCAAGAATTTATAAGTGCATTTCTGGACAACGACCTCGATGAAACTGTGTCGAGCGACATCCGGATGCATCTTGCCGTTTGCGCCCCGTGCGCAAAGGTCTGCGAAGATTTCGCAATGATTCTCGACTTTTGCCAGCTCGACGAATTTGAAGATTCCCTTCCGCCCAATCCCAAAGCCCTCTGGTGCAGAATAAATAACTTAATCGAAACCGAAATCAAGCCCGAAACGACGCAAGAAAAACCGCAGGAACAGGTTCACAGAAATTGGTTTTCGAGGCTTTGGAACAATAGCTGGCAATTTTCCGTTTCGCAGGTCGCGTCGGCGATTCTCGGAATCGCGGTTATCAGCTCACTGCTTACGATTGTCGGAATTAAAAATTACACG
This sequence comes from Pyrinomonadaceae bacterium, assembly GCA_049799955.1. Taxonomy (GTDB): domain Bacteria; phylum Acidobacteriota; class Blastocatellia; order Pyrinomonadales; family Pyrinomonadaceae; genus JBGTFE01. The sequence goes on along the minus strand of JBARIW010000104.1, from coordinate 43,295 downwards.
GCTCCGCGAGATGCGGCAAGCGTTTCGACCGCGCCGCCGAGCTTTTTTGAAAAGGTTTTAGGCAAGCTCGGCATCGTCGAAACGCCGCAGCAGGCGCGTGAGCGGCGCATAAAGGAACAGCAGATTGCGATTGATTACTGGAAAAAGCGTGTCGACGAACGCCGCGCGCAGTGGAACGCTCACCTGCGCGAAGCGTTTGACCGCAATCTGAACGAGATTAATCAGGTCGTTTTTGAATACGATAAAATCTTACAGGAAAATCCGCAGGACGATATTTCCAGCGAGATGCTCGATTCGGCGCTCAGCGACCAGATGGAGCTTTTGCGCGAATTTTCCGAATTATAATGTTGGTTTTTGGCAATGAAGTTGAAGTTTAATAATTTGTTTTGCTCACAGGCACTCAAAAAAACTACCTTTCTTCTGATAAGCGTAGTTTTTTTCTTTGTGTCCGCAGGCGAAGTCTCCGCACAGAAAAGATTTTCGAAAAGTTATCCCGCGAGTAAAAACGTTCGCCTTCAGCTAACGAATCGAAGCGGAACAATCGTCGTCGAAGGCTGGAACAAAGCCGAAGTCGCCATCTCGGCAGTTCTCGAAGCGCCCGCGGCAATCGTCGAGCCGCAAAACTTAAGCGGCACAATCTACATCAATCTCGTCAAAGATAATCAGGGCAGAGATGTCGGAAACGTCAATTTTTATATCAAAGTTCCCTATTCTTCGTCGGTTGACATCGAAACGCGTATGGGCGATTTGAAGGTTACGGACATCGGCGGCGGGCTTGTCCGCGCGCACGTTACGACCGAAGGCGACATAACTTTGCTGAATATCACTGCGGGCGCGGTTTCCGCCGAAAATGGCATGGGCAACATTCTTTACGACGGCGAATTTCAGGAAAACGGCGTCTATCGCTTTAACTCTACGAAGGGCGAAATCAGCCTGCGAATTCCGACCAATTCATCGTTTCGTCTGGTTGCCACCGCGCCTTCGACGCGCCAAATCTCGCTCGGCTCCTTTTCCAATTCCGGTCTGAATTTTACCGACGGACGGCGCGTCTTCGGCAAAATCGGCGACGGCAGCGCGAGCTTGACCGTAACGAACCAGCGCGGAAGCATTTCGTTTATCAGAAGATAATTAGCCGCAGATGCGCGCGGATTTGCTATAATTTCTTTGGCTCTCCTCAAAAGCTCCAATAAATCATGAAAATAAATATCAAAAAAATCTGCGTCCACCTGTGTCTTTCCGCAGCGGCAATCCTTCTTTTAATTGCTCCGACTCTCGCGCAAACCAAACAATTACTAAAACGCACGACTTATAAAACCGAAAACGTAAAATTCGGCGTCGGCGGAACAATCGCCGTAACGGGCGCGCCCGTCGGCTCGATTACAATCGAAGGCTGGCAGAAAAACGAGGTCGAAATCTCAGCTGAAATCGAAGTCCAGGCTGAAACCGAAGCCGATTTGGCGCAGCTTGCCGCCGTCAACAGCTTTGTTTTCGACCCGACTCTCGGAAGAATAAACGTAATCAGCGTCGGCACTTACGACAAAAATTATATGAAGCGCAACGCGAAAAACTTTCCTAAAAAATTGCTCGCGATGCCCGTTCGGATTGATTATAAAATCAAAATTCCCGTTTATAGCGATTTGGAAATCGACGGCGGCAAAGGCGATTTTGATTTGTCGAACGTCGAAGGCGCGATGCGGATAAACTTTCTGGAAACAAACGCCAGACTAAGACTTTTGGGCGGCGCGATTCTCGGCGCATTCGGCGGCGGCGATATAAACGTGGAGATTCCCGCCCGAAGCTGGCGCGGTCAGGGCGTCGATATTCAGCTTATCAAAGGCGCGATGAACGTCTCTCTTCCGCAAAACTTAAATGCCGATTTTGACGCGAGCGTTTTGCGCGTCGGCAAAATCGAAAACGGTTACGCGAGCCTGAAACCGCGCGAAGAACGCAAAAAATTTACGGAAAAACTAATCGAAGCAAAAGCCGGAAACGGCGGCGCGAAATTTTCCTTTATGGTCGGCGACGGCGATTTGAAAATTTTCGCCGACAAAAGATAGAGACAAGTTTTTACAATTTGAATTTTGCATTCGGAAGGTGATAAGTTATTTTTTCTTTATCATTTTCCGTTTTTATTTTTAAAATACTTTATGACCATAAAATCCGACCTTTGGCTTCGAAAAATGGCGACCGAACATAAAATGATTGACCCGTTTCTGCCCGATTTGGTGCGAGAAACGAACGGCAGCCGCATAATTTCCGCCGGAGCTTCGAGCTACGGCTACGATATGCGCCTCGCCGACGACGGCTTTCGCATCTTTTCATCGGTTTACGGGCTGGAAATCGACCCGAAACATTTCGACGAAAATTCCTTAATCGAACCTGAAGTAAGAACCGCCGAAGACGGCGCGAAATATTATCTCCTGCCGCCGCATCACTATGGCTTGGGCGTAACAGTAGAAACCTTCAAAATGCCGCGAAACGTAACCGGAATCGCGCTCGGAAAATCGACCTACGCGCGCGCCGGACTGCTCGTCAACACAACGCCGCTCGAAGCCGGCTGGACAGGTCGCCTCGTCGTCGAAATCGCAAACCTGGCAAATTTGCCTTTGCGCGTCTACGTCAACGAAGGCATCGGGCAAATACTGTTTTTCGAATCCGACGAAGCCTGCGCCGTTTCCTACGAAGACAGAGGCGGAAAATATCAGGGACAGACAGGTTTAACCTTCGCTAAAGTTTAAATATTTATCTGTGTGTTTTTAAGCATCTGATGTCCGAAAAGGACACCTGATGCTTAAATGCACTTTAGGACATCACTTGCTTTAAATTTTCCCGAAAAATAAAAGCGGCTATTTTTCTGTCACGATTCCGAGTTCCTGCTTAATTAAACGATAGATTTCCTTGAAGTTTCTGTCATTCCATTTTCTCGGCAAATGCTTTTTAACCTTGTTTTCGGAAATAGGCACTCTCTCTTTTTGCAATATTTCGATTGCGTTTTTTACCGCATTATAAAGTTCGATGCGATTGTTCTTCTTACTTTCTTCTAAATAATCTTCGTATCTTTTATGAAGCGATTTCGATAATTCAGGCAGTTTTTTATTTAAAGTTTCCCGGTTACATTTCAATCTTCTGGCGACTTCGGAGAACGACGGAGGAGGCGATTCCGTCAAAGCCAGTTTCATTACCCGTTCAGCTTTTTTAAGGTCGAAACTTTTATTGCTCTCTCTTTTGTACCGCTCCGCAATTTCTCTGCATAGCTCGGGGAATCTCCGGTAATATCGGAAGCCGGTGCTCCGGCAGCCGATTCGCCTGAAAACGCTTTGCAGAGACGGCGGCGGATTTTCCTTAGCGGCTTCCGACAGAATTTTTTCTATTTCTTCGTCTTTCAGTTGAGGGAGTTTTTCTCTGGCGTGACTGGCGTATCTTTCGACTATTTCTTTGTATTCAGCAGGAAGATTTCTTTGCCATCTGGCGATTCTCCAACCGGTTCGTCTCGAAACTTCATTTGCCGACGGAGGCGGATGTTCCGACAGTAATTCGCTTAACCGAACCTTCATTTCATCTTTAGTTTTCGGCTTATCTAAGTAAAAGACTGCTGAAGTTTCTTTTATCTCATCTTTAGGAACAAATAATTCGATAATCGGAATTTCAAGTGGAAAGCAGATTTTGAGTATCATCCCAACCGTCGGCGAAACTTCGCCCTTGAGTAGTCTCCTAATTGAGATATGCCACATCCCGGTCCGATGAGCGAAATCGTTAATGATTCCACCGGAAATTGACTGAACCAATCCGGTTAAATTTTCTATAAATTCATTTTGACCGCTATCAGCAAAATAGGAGAAGCTTGTCAACGCTTCTCCTATTTTAATCGCTTTCCATATTTCCAGCTTTTTCTCTTCCTCATTCCGAAATCGGCTCAAATCGTCGAAATTTACGAGATTCGAGCCAAGCCAGCCAAGACATTTCGAGCAGTATCCGGGGCGAGACTTGCCGGACAAAACTTTTATTTTTTTATGACAATGAGGACAAGTCTCAGCAAGCGGAAGCTCGTGAATATGACATGCCTTAACTTTTTCAATCGACCAGATAAGCTTTTCGTAAATTATTCGGCGTCCGTTTTTATGTTCTTCATGACAAGACGGGCACCATGCCAGATGATTTTTTAGAAGTCTCTGATTGGAAACTATATCCTTCCAACTCAAAAGTGTCGTATAGCGAATATCGTCCCGAAAGGTGGCTTTTTGCAGAATATCGACCATCTTTGAAGTATTATCTCCGAAACCGTTCAGACTTTTAGCGAAAACCGCGCTGAAGCTGTTTTGAAGCAGGCTTTTAGGAAGCTCGGATAAATCGCGGACGCTGTTTTTGAGTAATACTACAGGGGAAAGATAATGCTCCTGCGCGAGACGCGAAATATAGCCAGAAAAGCTTTCCACATCCGCCGTGCCGATTCCTACCGGCTGTAGATTATAGAGAAGGCTTCTCGGCGAAATTTCGGGAATCCGCGTGTTCCAGATTTCATATCCCTGAAATTCGTTATTACTATTATTCATATGGATTACGCGCATTTTCTATTCTGACCGATTGTATCTCTCTTGGGGTTTCTCATTCCCACGTCGGAGAATTTCCGCTTTTGTTTAGCTTCACGGATTTCGCCGTCAGGTCTGATTATTTTGATTAAACCTAATTTTCCGGCTAAGCGGCTGGACGATGTTTCCTCCTCTTCCCTGAGTCTCTGCTCGCCTGCCAGAGCTTCGTCTATGAGACGATCTGCCTGGGAAACCGAAAGAGCCGTATTTTCCAAATGTTGCATTTTGAGACTTCTACTGCCCTCGCGCAGCGCCGCAGACAATGCAGCATATAACCAGTCCTTTACGATTCCGGTGGCACCTATGCTTCTCGAATAAATATATTCCCAGCAGGACACTAAATCCGGTGTTTTCTCTAAGGGAAGATGCTTTTGAAATTGCTCCAGTACGTTTATGAAAATTTCCAACTCCTCGGGGTTCGATGAGTTGTAACGCTTAAAATGAAGGTCAACCGTGCGCCGTGCGAGCTGACCGTTCAGATTACGAAGCGTCAGTAAGTCGTAACTTCCGAAAAGAATATGAGTAGTTTCAGTCCGGTTGGCAATCGATTTTATCGACTCCGGCTGAATAACTAGCCTGCGTCCGGAAGGAACGATGCAGATGTGATGCGCTTCATCAATCAATACTCCTTTCGGCGTCCGGTGTCTTAGCGCCTCTTCAAGAACGTCCTGTAGCTTTGCGGTTGGTGTTCTGGAATTATTAGCCGTCAGAAGATACGATTCCCACAAACCGCGCCATTTATTCATATCTATTTTCTGCTCCACCGCCGGTTCAGCCAGTTCAATCAAAATTTCTCTGAAAAGATGCTTCCAGTCGAAATTTCCATTAGCAGGGCTGCGGGCTTCCACTTTGACGAGCGGTATCATTTCGCGGTCTTCTTCGAGCAAACCGGCATATTCCTCTTTAAGCTTTTTTTCGAGATGCTTGCACAGAGTAGATTTTCCGACGCCAGCCGGTCCGTAAACGAGGACTATCGAACCCGGATTCGGGTCTTTTACCGCCCGCCACAGTTTCTCAAATGTCTCCGCCAAAAACGGGTGACCTATCGTCAGTTCCTTGAAATACTTCAATCTTTCATCTGCCGATTTGGAAAGTAGCATCCGGGGAAACTGTCCCTGCTGCGGTGCTGTCGGCTGTTTTTCTGAATATGGGTTCGATTTTTTATTCATAATAGTTCTACATTACATCTGGTCTTATTACCGGAAATCGCTTTATAAGATTGGATACCCGCCGAATTTCCTGCCGGTATCTTTAATGACTTTCTCGGTCACGGAAGGAAACGAAATCACGTTGTCTTCCACTTTCTCGGACACTTGTCCCTGTTTATTCGACTCTGCAACATCAACATGCCTAAAACTGCTTTCTGGCGCTGCTATACCGTTAATCTGCGCCAGAATCGGCTGGTGCTGGCGGTCAAGCATTCTTTGTTTGAGAAGAATTTCCTGCGCTTCCACGGATGTCAGAAATGCCGCCAGCATCGGAGCCGTTATATTCGCTCCCTTCTGCCTCTTTCTGAGGACTTCGGTCGCTAAATAAATTTCCTTTTCGGAGCGATTCTTAAACGCCTTCCAGTGTTGCGAGTAACACTCCCGCCATTTGCCGCCGATATACGCGTAAGCTATCCCCATATCGAACGGGTCGTATCTGACTTCGACCTGTTCGCCCGTCACGTTATAAAAATCGAACTCTTTGGACCAATATAAAATCCGGTTGATTTTGACTCCGCGTTTCAGAATAACTTTCGCCGTTCCCTTAGCCGTGCTCGGCAGCGTCATTAACTTGAACTCTTCGTTATAAGGGATAAGCTTGTGTTTTCTCTCGCCGGAAACCAGCATTCCGCGCGTAAACGCTTCGCGGGGCGTTTCGTTCAGAGTCGAATGCTCCGTTTGGTCGTACACTTCATATGCCCACTCGCATAAGCGGTCGAAAAGCTCCGGAAGCGTCCAAACGGCTTTATTTTTCGGATTGTTGCTCTTCGTCACCTGGCGAACGTTCCTAGTAATCTGCGTGTTGCCAATCAGGTTATGAATAAACTGCGTATTAACGGTTCCGAAAAGCCGCTCGATAACCGAGCCAAATCTGGACTTTGCGGGTGGGCGGGTTTTCTTGGTGACTTCATAGTGAGCAAGAAGCGATTCAAAATAGATGCTGGCGAATTCCTTTCCGCCGTCGACAACGAGAATCTGCGGGAGCCGCCCGTGTCTTCGCACGCACTCGCGCAGAAGCATCATGCAGGAAATCTTGCTCGGGCTGTTAAAGGTAAGATAAACCGCCAGGATTTTTCTCGAAAAAGCGTCAATCATCAGCGAAAGCCAGCAGCGACCGATTTTCTTACCGGTAGCGGCATCGATAAGCTGCACGTCCAGCTCGGTATGGTCGATATGAGCGATGTGAAACGGTCTCTCGCCGTGCCTCGGGGTATCCTGCTCAAGCTGCCAGTAAAATTCTTCGTGTTTATAAGCGGCGCGTTTACCCTGGCGCTTTAAGGTCTGCTCGTATTCGGGTCGTTTTTTAATAAGGTCGCAGAATGTTACATAACTGGCATAGACGATGCTCTTTTTCTCGCATTCCGCTTTATACGCTCTGTAAACAGTCAGGCACTTTCTTTGTTCGGCGGTCTCGTAAACGTCCACAACGTATCGCTGCAAGAGCTTTCTGTTTTCCTCGTCGATTCTGGAATTCTCGTTGCCTCTTCTGGCGTGCGGAATTAGTCCGGGATAGCCCTGACCGTAAATTTGTTCGGATTCGCGATACGATTTAACCCATCGCTGAAGCGTCTTTTCGGAAACCGGCAAATCATCCGGAATTTCTCCATCGTTCAGGTAGCCGAGAACGTAAGGCAGACGCTGGTTGGCTATCGCCAATGCGTTCTCGTCGGCATGAAAAATTATCTTATAAGGGTCGGTTGAAGAATCGTCCTTAGATTCGGGCAGCCCCTGAATTTTTTCACTCTGGACTAATTTCTCGAAAACTTTTATTTGGATGACCGAAATCTCCTCATTTTCGCTGGTCAGCGTCACCTCCTTCTCGCCGACGTTGAGAATTTTCCAGCCTCTTCCGTCCCAAAGTATTCCGGTGTTAGGAACGAGATTTACCGTAGCCGGTTTGAAATTCTTCTTCGCCTGTGCCGCCGAAACGGAAGCATTAATGTAGGTGTCGGAGATTTCGCGGCTGGAGAAGAGTCTCACGTTTTCTGGCTCGGTCAGAAGCTGTGATTTCAAATCGACATAAATTTTGTCGAAGGCAATCAACGAGTAGATGTCATCCCTAGAAACGAACTCGAGTTTCGATACTTTCTCGAAAAGCTGCTCCAATGTTATTGCTGGCTCACTTTTGACTATTTCAAGAATTTTGAGATATTTCTCCCCGTCATAACTCAGTTTTTCCTCGCGGTAATAATCGTCGAGAAACTCGACATTGCGCTGGTATGTCCAGTTGATTTCACGGGTCGAACGAACCCGATAGCTTAAATCGAAACCGGCAGCAGCGATTTCTCCGGGCGGGCAAATCCATGTGTCGTTTTCATCAAGCTTGTAGCGATTCGGCTGTCTAACTGCTAAATCCAGTAAACCGTCTTCCGTCTTACACTCGACGAAGCCAGCCCAATTCTTTTTAATGACCAAGAAATCGGGCGTGTGCATGACACCAAGGTTCCGGTTGTTTTTACCGATATAATTCAATTTAATCGGCAACGGCTGGTCGTAATACTCAATCACCTCTGGGTCATGCTCCAGTTCGTGGATAAACGGCAATTCGCATTTGTGACTCTCGAACTGAATCGTTACCCCCATTTTCCGGCTTGGAAATGTTCCAATAACCGACTGGCTGCCGCTCCTGACGCGCCGCGATGGCTCGGAACTGCGAATTCGCTCAATGAGGAGTTTTGCTTCCTTTGAAACCTGATTTTTTCGACACCAATCCCTGAACTCAATTTCACTGAGCCTCATAATTTTTTCCTCCTGACTGGAATGCTTATCGCGGAATATACACTAGCAAAAAGAATTCCGCTCCGCTACTATTTTTTTTTAAGAATTTCGGTAAATTTGTAAATTTCCGCCTAATTACGCAATATCCTGAGAAACTTCTTTAAGTTTTGATAACATTTTCTTTTCATTCTCCTACGAAAATGTCTTCAAAACTGTTAATGATTGAATATTTTTTCGGATTTATGAGTCATTTTACTCGGAAATAAATTTCTAAATTTCAATTTCGCGTCCCTTAAAAACCGAAATTAGATAAATTTACTCCTTCAAATATCCTGCCCCGAATTAATTGTTATGTTTTTTGTAAATTCGTTTTATTCACTTTTTTACCTAGAAAACAAATATCGAAATGCTCCATCCGGTTGAAAAATAACTCTGAGAACCGGGCGCGATAATAAATCTCTCCGTCTTTTTCAACCTTTTGCAATCGCTCCACCGGGCGAAAGTGCAGCTCCGCCTTTTCAGTTAAAAGTTGGTAGGTGACATTTCCTAAAATTTCCAAACCCAAGCGAATATCCTCTTCTTTATAAGCTGAATCACCGCTAATACCGGAAATCAATTTCATTAAATCAGTAAAACTGAAATCCAAGGTCCATTCTTCCTGCCGGAAATTGATATTTTCCGGAAGCGTTAATTTTCGCAGGGCAATTTCAATCAATTTTTCACGGTCGCCCGGGTAATAATGCTTATCACCGCCGGATTCGCTCCAAATCTTTGCCGGCGAGAAAACAAAGGTAAGCCGAAGACCTTCCCACTCGAAATCCCGCGCAATGGCAGGTAAGTATGTGTCATCGGAGAGTTCTACCGGTTCCGTGACATAGCGAGGCAGCATTTCATAAAGATTGGTTGGTTTTTCAGCTCTTTTCATTTATACGATCTTCGTATACGCGTTTTACCATTGCATCCTCATCCGTAATATAATTTGCAGTCACGACCAGATCAATAATTTATATTTACGAGCCGCCAGCCGTCGGCGTATTTTTGAAATAATGCTCTGCCTTGCTTTTCCGATTTCCAGTCTATTCGCCAGTCGCTTGCGCGCATCTCGCCTTCGGGAATTTTTTCTCCAGTCAGAAACTGTTGCAATTCGACCGGAAGCGATTTGAACTCGCTCGTGGATGAATCAAACGCTTTACCTATTTCATTCGGCTTCCATTTCCATTTGAATTCGACCGTCGTTTGATTCTCGCCCTGATTAGTGATTCCCGTTATTTCAACAGATCTATCTCTTTGGGCAATCGGAAAAGCCGCATCCGTCGGCTGGAATCCGATTTCCTGCCAATATTTGTTTGCCTTCTGAGTGCCGATGTATTTCTCATTAAAATGCCAAAATGAAGGGTTTGAATAATAAACTCTCGCCGGCGGTTTTTCTTCACGGGGAGTTACTTGCGGATCAACCAAGCCGTAATAATAAAGGACAGCTACCTGCGGAGTAAGCTCCATATATTTTTTGATTCGTCTCTGAATGGCTTGCTCCTTAGTTTCGTCATCTGAAATCACCGTCAAAAGTCCTTCGTTGTATTTAATATCGCCCTGCGTATATTCAAGTTGAAACGGAGATTTGAAATTGCTTGATTCTGTAATCAATTTTGCCGCTGTTGAACGGGATAGTTCTTCTGAGCGACATCCCGCCAGCAAAATAATCAAAAAAACAAGGAAAGCCAGTATATTAACAAAAGACATCGGAGCTTTTTCTGTTTTCATATAACATCTTCCATTTAGTATTTGAATAGCTAATTTGATATTCTCTTACGCTAGCAAGCTATGGTTACGGAGCGTCGTCCAATTTAATGAGCGACGTTGCTAGAAAGCAGTCCTTCAACCGCTTTTCGGCAAATCTCTACTTTGATTTTAATGTAGTGCGATTTCGCACTATTTGTCAAACGCCTTGCGAAAATAACTATTTTAAGCCTTTGGGAAAATGGAGGATTAATTCCTAATGGGCTTAAAACCAAGGCTGCGAGTGGCACGACTGCCCGAAAAACTAAAAGAAATTCGAGAAAAGCTAGGACTCTCGCAAAACGAGCTTCTTAAACTACTAGGTTATGATGATATTTTTGATCGCTCTACAATTTCGCATTATGAAACTGGAGATAGGGAACCACCGTTACCGGTTCTTTTGCAATATGCCAGAATAGGGAAAATTTATGTGGAGTTACTAATCGATGACAATTTAAATTTACCTGGCGAATTACCAGGCAATAATAAAAAGAGCTAACTTATTAATTTTACGTGGTCAGATGATTCAGAACATTCCTGAAAATTATTAATAAAAACCCTAAAAATTTATGTTTTTATCTTTCAGATGAAATTCTAAGCTAGGCTATTAAATTAAACAACCTATTTTTGACATTTTCACCGGTCGCTCGCTTTTTCTATAAATTTCTTATAGTATTAAAAAAGGATGTTCATTTTACTCGGAGTCTTTAATCATAGGGTCCGACAGATTGAGAAAATTTCAAGTTGAGGAATATCATCTAATCTGTCTTAAATAAGAAGTTAGTAGCTACAATAGATTGTATTGGCTAAAATCATACATACAATACTTTGCGAGAAAGCTTGAACTGTAGCATTAGCTGATGTATTCTACATCATTCAAGTAAACAGGTTTAACAGTTCCTGTATAAAAATTGTTTTGCATCAACAAAAAATATTTTAATCGACTGGAGGAGAGTACAAACTTGCTCAATTCAGCCAAAGTGTATCAAGAATCGCTCTTACCATTTAGCGAGGAAATCTTGTCTCCAGAACAAGAGACTAATCCTTATCTTAAACGGCTTGACTTATTCACTAAAAATGTGATAGAAAAAGGTGGTTTCAACCTGATCAGCTTGTTTTGCGGCGGGGGGGGGCTTGATGTTGGGCTTGGCTTTGCCGGTTTCAAATCTCTAGTAGCCAGTGATTTAACTCCGGCTTTTGTTGAAACTGTTAAAACTAATCTACCTCATGTTAAAGAATTACCGGAAGATGTCCTTAAAATTACTGCTGATCAACTGCTTAAACTTGCAGAAACAAAGGACATAGACCTCGTGGCGGCTGGACCTCCATGTCAAAGCTTCAGTGTCCTTGGGAGGCGCGGGGCGTTAGAAGATCCTCGCGGCAAGCTAGCGTTAAAGTATTTGGACCTCGTTTCTGAAATAAAGCCCAAAGCATTCCTTTTCGAAAACGTGCCCGGTCTAACAAGCGTCAACAAAGGGGAAGATTGGAAGTATTTAGTTAAATACGCCAAAGAAAAAACCAAGTATCACTTAAACATTGCGAAACTCAACGCCATGTCTTATGGCATTCCACAACAACGAGAAAGAGTGGTAATAGTTGGATTCAGAGAGGAGGTTGAGTTCACTTTCCCAGGTGATCAGCCAACAGGAATTGGCGCAAGTTTAATTACCGGGCAGCCCCTAATTCCTATTCCGAGTAAATGGGCATTAGAGAGAATTAACAAATTGCCAAATCATGATATTAGAACTCATGGGTCAAATGTAAGAGAGCGATATGCTCTAATCCCGCAAGGCGGGCGGGACAAAACTGACCATACCGACCGAATTGATCCAAATCGTCCTTCAAGAACGGTTCTTGTAGGTTCATCCGCCGGTGGAGGTCGCCCGCATATTCATCCCTTCGAGCCCCGCGTGATTACAGTTCGTGAAGCGGCTCGATTGCAAAGTTTTCCTGACTGGTATGTGTTTCAAGGGAACAATACCGCCCAATACCGCCAGATAGGCAATGCTGTCCCGCCACTTCTGGCATATGAAATCGGGCTTAAAATTGCAGAAGCGCTAAAAAAAGCAAAAGCGGAGTCTAAATGATATGTACCCATCACTGCCATATCCAGGTTATAAATGGTCAATGAACCATCATATGGGAGTAGCTATAGAAAGTAATGTTTACGGGCTAGTTTGGACAGCAGAAACTTACAAGTCTAATCCAGATCCAGTTAATGAAATCAATACCTATCTTAATGCAAACACTTTGCTTACCAAAAATGTTAGAGCTGATACTAAACAACCTGAAGGCTGGCGGGATTACCAGCAAATCTCGAGTGAATTAGGATTATTATTTTCCACTAAACTTCAGCGCGACATAACATTAACTCCACTTGGACTCGCCTTTTTCGAAAAAATTGTAAAATTTGACGAGTTAATGACAATGCAAGCCTTGCGTTATCAATATCCAAACGGTCATAAGTCCAATATCAGCTCCTCTCTCAGGAAACAATTAGCTGGAACCCAATTTCAAAACATAAAAACCTTAACAGAACTCCAAGCACTTACGGGCGTGCGAATTCGTCCTGGAGTTTTAATTTGGAGAGTTTTACGAGAATTACAATCAAGAGGCGAAAACAATCTCTTAACAGTTTTAGAAGCTCAAAACTTTTTATTACCTTGTATAAGGCATGAAAACACTCTTGCGGCAGTTGATGCTCTTGTTGCCTCGCGACATAGTGATAAAAACCAGACAAAACAGACACCTTACAGAGATATTGAAGAATGGTTTCGATTCATGCTTAGCACCCCTCTATTCAAGCAAGGCGAGGAGCATCGATTATCTTTAAAGATATCTGATTTCGGTATTGCACATGGGAATGAAATCGATGTTATCTGCACGCAACTGGAAGCGCCTAATACGTTTTGGATGCCGGATCCAAGAAATTCAGCAAGTTATATTACCTGGTATGCTGAATTCGGCTCGATTGATTTAAATATCAATCTTGTATCTCCTCAGGCAGATGAACCAGTGATTAACGAGCCTGAAAGTGAAGAGCGCGAACATGAATCAACTGCTATACAAAGTATTAATCTAAGACCATTTGATCCGGACAACTTATTTAATACGGATGATACTTTATCAAATGCTAAACACAATAAAAGCGTTAACATCGAGTATGACAGTGATTTAAGCAAGAGCCAGCACTCGCTTCATAATAAAATGATTATTATGATTGCCAACATCTGTTCTCAAAATGGCGGGCAGGTTTTTGATGATCCTAAAAGCATTGATTTACTAGTTCGCTTTGAAAACTACGAGTTCATAATTGAAGTTAAAACAGTTACCTCGCATAACTTTGTAAAAAGATTAAGGCTAGCGCTTGGACAACTTCTTCATTATGATTATTTACGCGGCACTCAATTTTCTCATCGAAAGGTCGTTGCTTTTCCTGCTCGCATTTCCTCAGATTCATGGCATATCTCTTTCATAAATGACTTTCTTGATTTTGATTTATTGACACTTGGAGCACGCGGTCTCGAGCTAAAGAGTAATTTTAGCTTATCCCGTAAACTATTTTTGAATAACTACGTGCAAACTTCTTTATTTGAAAGCTTCCCTAATAATTAAAATTTTGTAACTTTTTAATCCCAAACAAAAAATAATGCTTTTACCAGCATTTTATAATTTACTCCCTGTTTATAAAGGCAGATCTGAAAATAATATTCTTCTCGCGCCCAAACGTGAAAGCAGGCTGTTTGCTGGGAGCCAGTTCCTTTCCATCTCGTTATAATTATAATTACAATGGGCATCCCGAACAAAAATACATGCCGGGCATCCATCAATACAACCTTGAGCACATCCGATAACTTGGTCACGTGCTGCTTCAATCATTGATAATAAACCTTCTCCCTTATTTACAAGTTGAACTACTCCACCTCTTCCAATTGGCTCTCTCTCGTAAATTAAAAGAATTCCTTCTTTTGGAAATAATTTAGAACCCAAAACATCATTACCAATTTGTTGCATTGAACTGGTTAAGATCGCATGCTCTAAAGCATGTAGAGAACGAAAGAGAATAAAATCATTATCTCTGGTTTCAAGAAGATTTTTCATTGGAAGATTCTGAAGCATTTGAAATTCCGCGCTCAGAACATCGTCATAACTTTCACTCGCTAAAGACGGAGTAATTTCACTTAAACGGTTTATAATTCTTTGCTTATTCAGCTCGATGACAAGCGCCGAGCCGTCATTCATCATTCCATAACAAACATATTCTGAAAGTCCTTCGGGGTCTTTAAAAAAACGGGCTAGCCGATCCGATTCAGCAGTTGGAGTTACTGAATGACTTGCGATATTTCCAGCTCGGTACCCGTAAACAGTCGTCACAATACCAACCCGATTTAACAAAAAAACATTTTCAATACACGCGCTATGAATCTGCTCAAGATCTTCAGTTTCGAGAACTGAACCGTTTCCAAAGTTTAAATTAAAATAATCAATCCAATCAATTGCTGCTTCATGGTTAATTACCTGCAAGGAGGACGGATCAAGCGGCTCGTTATGAATAAACATCTGCACTTCAAATAATCCTCTAAGAGCGCTTGGGGCGGCTGCCGGGAATGCATTCATAGAAATCATACTAGCATTTACCGTATTTTCAGGATTTGTCTCGTCTTTAAGAGCGGGAAGATAACATTCCAGGCAGGAATATTTAACTTGCTCCTGATATTGACACTGGTTATTACTGCATTTCCATTCCCAAACTCCAATATTGTTATTATTGTGCTTTTCAAGGTGAATATGACCATTTCTGCAATCTGGACAACCCGGCGCGCTACCAAGCAAATCCTTAACATTTCGAGCCTTTCGATTCTGCGAGTTGTTTACACTCTCTCCGGGAGGAACCATTTCCCGCAAATTTGCACAACGAGCGCACATAAAAACTATCGGTTCTTGTACTAAATTCTCTCTCTTACAATGAGTACATAATAAATTTCTTGGAGGTTTAGACGGATCTATATACTCGAAATGATTACAGTTACTGCAATGAAACGAGCGCGGGAAAACCTTGGTGCGAACGGTCGAATCATCATCAACTAAAATAAATGATAAATTTTTAGATTGAATATGTGCCCTTTTTTCCCCTGTATCTACAATGATTTCCGTTTCGATCTCAATATCGCCAAATATGTCATCTAATACAGTTGAATTTCCTTCAACTTGAGATTGAGATTTATTAGCGGCAGCACGATGTTGAATTTCCATATAATGACTGTCGACACGGTTTTTCTCGTGACTCATTCGTCGCGCGATATTTTCCAAAACATGGCGTATTCTTGTATTATTAGCGTCCCCATCTGGATGAATGATACTTTTAACACGAATAATTGAAGATGCATAATTCCGAAAAGCATCTGGAAATGTATTAAAAATAACCGCGCTAGGAGACAATTTTGTATTTTTATTCATTATCACTAATCTCCTCCAATACTTCCTCTCCTTCGTCAGAACTAGGCTCCTGGCTCAATAATTCAAGTAGTAACTGGTCGGTACAGGAAACTTTGACTGTATTACCCGAGCGCCCTCGCAAGCTGTAAATTAGCCAGTCTTGCTGAGGATCTAGCATCACTTCAGAGAGGAATTTGTTTTGCAGTACCACCTCGTTTATTAACTGATCGTACTTGCGGGTAACAATTTTAGCTGTTTCACCCTGCAGATCCGGTAGATTACATAAAGCAATTGTAATGGCGTTTATAATCTTTTCTCTTTTAGCAGCGTTTTGGACTTCAGTTATGCCCTGCCTATGAGACCAAACTTTAAGGCGCAAGCACAATGCTGCCAGCAACGACTTAGCAACATTCCCGAAAATCTCATTCGAGCTGTGAAGATTGGAACTGCGCACGGGCAACACGTCATAGTACCCGGAGACATCAGTAAGAATTGCGTGAAAATGTCGATATAAATAAGTATCTCTTGAAGCGTAAGGTACGAGCAGAATGCTGACATGACCAGGACTGTTACCACGCCCGGTACGTCCCGCCGTTTGAACATATTCCGTGAAACTGCGCGGAACACCAAACATAAACATGTGGTTTAGCCCGTGGATATCAATTCCAAGACTCACGACTAAATTAGCAAGTAGTATGTCTAGGTCACCATCCAGTGCTTTTTGTAAAATATGACTAATCTGATTCTTAGGAGCTTCACCGCTCAGGAAATCAATTTTTAAGTTTTCCCCAAATCGATTGCGATAAAACTGTCCAAGAGCACGTTGAAAATCTAAGCCATCCTGCTTTTTGAAAACATAACCTAAAATGAAATCCCACGCGCCTGGTTCGCTGGTAGCCGCTAGTTGAGTTTTAAGAGTTGAATCATTTAAACGCCGAAGCTGGGTATAAGAATTCAGTATGGCTTTAATAAAAGCATCTCGTGTTGAAACCCTTGAAGGCATTGTAATTAGTATTCTTTGCCTGACTGATTCAATATCAATACTAAAAGACTGGTGTAATTTATTATCTGGTGGAATAGCAATAATTTCACCTTTGGAATCATCTCTTCTAGTTAAGGCTTGCAGTAACTCCTTTTCGTTGGCAATTGTAGCAGTGGCGGCTTCATACCTGATAAACAAGTCTTTCTCGTTAGTTAACACTCGCTGCATGCTTTCTAAAGTTGCAAGGAAAACTGAGAGGTAAGTAGCAGTCTCTCCATAAAGGCTATGAACTTCGTCAAATCCAACGTACCGAATTGGTTTAACAAAAGAATCGCCTTCAAATATGCCTTTACAATTTTTCTGCTTGCATTTATTGTCTTGTGGTTTTAAAGCTAGAGCAGACTCGGAAAATACCCGACCGCAACCGTTACATTTAATCGAAGAAGCCCTAAACAAAGGATATCTGTACGACTCGTATTTGCTAGCTGTTGCTTCATAAAATAACTTGTCAGGAGTTGCAATTAGGAGATCTGGAAGATATGCAGTCGCCTCGCGCGAGTGATACATATAATCAATCTGATGCCCGCACTTCTCGCAGGCAGGAATAACTCGCGTCCCATCAGTATTTGATTGAGCTATAAGAGAAGGAGCAAGACATGCTGGGCAATTGCCGTAATGATACATAACATCACCCAGAGCAGGATCGAGCAACATTTTATACAAAGCATCGCTTGTTCCCATTAAAATCCCGCCAGTTGCCTTTACTTCCGGTAATGTTTGACGCAGGTAATAGACGAACAATATCAGTCGCCTGAACATGTCCTCGTTAAGAAGCCTAGTCGGAAATAATAAAACCGAAGTCGAGCGGTGCTCCCGGCATAAAGATGAGATTGCCGCATTCACCATAAATACAAGAGTTTTTCCAGCATTTGTCGGAGCTCTGACGATTGTAGTTGCCTTCTGCCTGCTCGTCGCCTGTAGCTCTATGGCAGTAATTATTGCATCCCACTGGAACTCTCTAAACCGTTTAATACGAAAAGCCTCTGCTGCCGCCAGCAAAATATTGCTGATTAAAATCCAATAATTGTGGACAAATTCTCGGGCTTCGTTACTATGCCCGGGCATCTCAGCCAGCAAGCTCTCCGGGCTCGTGATCAACTCCGAAATCAAAGGTCCTTTGGCTGGAATCTCGCGCGGGATATCAAACACGCCGAAGGTAGTTAATGAAACCTGCGAAGCATTTTGCGGGTTAATTGTTGCTATGCAGCCTGATTGACTAACTTGATAAAGACGCCGTTTTGCCTCTTCTCGACGCTCCTCTTCAGTTAATTTGAAGAATTGTTTCTTGGCTCCAGCATATTGCTGTGCAGGAAAAAGAGCTTTAGCATTGACGAGATTAAGCTGAACATGCGGCAACACGAGCGATCCAAGTAATTCCTCTCTAGCCTTGGCTGACTCGCGCGGGAGCGTGTTGTTTCTTAAAGCGAAAGCCAGCAAAACTCTACCTGGCGAGAGAGTTTTCCAGGACAATTCAAAATTCAAATGGCAACCCAATCGAATAGCACGCAGATAATGGTAATTAGACTTTTGCGGAACATTGTCGAGCGGGATTGAATCACCGCCATTAATTTGCTGGTGAAGGTGTCCCTTCTCGTCTAAATAAGCATAAACAACATTTGAGGAAGGCAATTTAATTTCATCAGAAAACTTTTCATTTTGATTCGTTATTTCTACTAAAAATGATTTTTCAACTAACTCCAGCGGTCCCGCGAGTTTTTGAAGTCTTTCGCCTTGAAGTTCTTTTAACTCATATCGCGTGCCTTTTATTACAGGTTCAAGCATTGACTTAGGTAAGGAGATATTGGTTGTTTCTTTAGGAAAGACTTTCCCGCGCCCAATACCCAGCATGGAAGGCTGCCCCGCGCGGAGGCAAATTTCTACTGCCCATTGTTCACTTTCAACCTCTACAGGGAAAATAACTTCAAACGACGAAGCCGCGCCGTAACCTCGTTTTGATTCTTCTTGCTCGACATAAGCCGGGAAAAGAGTATTAGCAGAAATTGCAGTATTGAAATCACTACTGTCCAAATATGTTAAATCCAAAACTTCTGAGATTGTCAGCGAGTCTAGCGCCGCTCTATCCTTACTCTGAAAAGTTATCGAGTTTAATAACTCGTGCAACCATGATGCAAGCGCGCTCCTTGAAAAGCTAGGTTTGTAGAACATAATTTTAAGTCCAAATTATTTTTAATCGTTATTTGCAATATTTTCGGATGATATCAAATTGTTTTGCTTAACAGATTCTTTAAACTCGCATTCAAGCGGTTTAGAAACGGGGCAACGCTGTAATACACGCGCGCTGATGGTTCTATCCAAACTTAAAAGAAAAAGGCTGCTAGGTTTATACGATAATAACATTTCCGCGCAACGAACCATAGTATGTCCCGTTGTAACATTATCGTCTAGCAAAACCACTTTCCTGTCTTTTAATAATTCAGTACTACTCGGCGAAATTTCATATTCTTCTCTAGCAATCTGTGCTCTTATTTGAGCGACACTTTTTCGAGTAGAATGTTGCTTGTCCCGATTAATCAAAGGACAAACTTCAACTCCCTCTACAGACATGGCTAAGTTTTGAAGAAAATCCTTCCATGTTTTCCATACTGGCATTTTTCCTAAAGGGATAGGAACGATAACAACATTTTTCAGATTAAATTCTTCTAAGAGATTTACAATTAAATTTTGTAAAGGCTTAAAATAAGCATTGTTTTTTTGTTTAATTGATTTTAGTACTTGGGTGGATGCCGGTGTAGCCCACCCGCAAGCCTGTAAACGTAACCCCAGCTTTGCAAAAAGACAGGTTGACTCGTGTCTATATTTTTTAGCATATAAATCAAGACAATACTGGCATACAGCATGTGTTGCAATTAAACTGTCTGGGCATCTAATCGGCTCAAAAATCTGTTTGAAGCGAGAGCCGCATCCCTTGTGATTTATAGGTTTAATACAATTATCACAATATTGGTGTAGGAAGTTTTCTCGGTAGTGAGCCATAGTCTAAATGGAGTATAATTATAACACTAGTAATTGGATTTCAAACTATAAGTGATTAAGCGATTTTTTTTTGTCGAGTGGTTTAGAACGAGAGGACGTGATTTTCCGTGGCGTCATGAAGGAAGATCTCCCTTTATTGTACTTCTAACGGAACTTCTTCTAACCCAAACCAGAGCAAGTGATGTTGTAAAAATATGGCACGATTTAATAAAAGATTTCTCGTCCCCGGAATCTATTATAAATTCACCTGATAATGTTTTATTTGATAAAGTTAAAATTTTAGGGTTTGGCAATATAAAGGTTAGGGCACTAAAACTAGCTTCTGCTTCTATAATTGAACAATTTGGCGGAAAGGTTCCCAGTGATTTAGACTCTTTATTGAAAATTCCTTATGTGGGAGAATATGCAGCTCGTGCTGTTTTATGTTTTGCGTTTAACAAGCGAGTTGAAATTGTTGATACTAATGTTTTAAGACTCTTTTCGCGCTACTTCGGCTTGCAATTTAACCGCGACGCGCGGCGGGCACCAAAATCATGGGAAATCGCAAGAGAAATATTACCACGCGAGAAAAATTTAGCTAAGCCGCATAATTATGGCGTTTTGGATTTTACCGCTGATATTTGCAAGCCTGGAAAACCAAGATGTGAAATTTGCCCGCTAAATGAATCGTGTAAATATGGGCAGGCTCAATTGGCTCTTCTCTTACCTTCACACTAATTTTCAATTCCATGCTTATATATTAAACAAGCGCTATTTTATTGAAGTTTTAATAGGAAATTACAAAAACACAAAATTAATTTCTGCTAAAATAATCTTAACTTTGGAAGCTTGAATAAACTGTTCAAAAAAAACAATCAGATTGAGGCAGGTAAATTAATGAGAAAGGCAAAATTTTTTCTTGAGGTGTTAGAACCATACGATTTCGAGGGTTATACCGAAGATGACGATTGGAATGGATGGAGTTGTCCTTACTTCACCTTTGATGAAGCGGAAAAAATAGTAAAAGCACATAAACAGGCAGGATTGAAAGCAATTTATGAAGAAAGCTCCGACGAGTTCATTTTCGAGCTTCAAGGAGAAATTGAAATATATGCACCAACTACTATTAATGAACTAAAGCTATATCCAATAGGGACTGCAAGTTGGATTTGGGAGGAGATCACTTAATAACTATATAGTCTTCGAGCGACTGGTTCTAATATTCTCTAACTACAATTTTTTATGCAGCATTCTTTCATAGAACTACATTGGATAAAATGGCATAAGGTCATGCGCGCTATAAACAGTTAGATCACCGTCAGTTTTGGATTGATAAGCTACCAAGCAGGTATGACCGCCAAATTGATATATCCAGTCCATGCAGCTTCCGCAAGGAGTGAAGCGTTCACGCTCGGCAGCAATTACAATCGCTACTAATTCGGTATAACCAGCAGCAATCATGCTTGTAATAGCATTAACTTCAGCGTGAACATCATGACTACGAAAACAATGCTCTACATTGCACCCGCTAAAAATATTTCCATCCGAGCACATTGCTGCCGCGCCAACTTTAGTCTTACCGAGAATATACGCTTTTTCTCGGACCTTCCATGCTGCTTGCGCAAGCGAGTCTAGTTGATTTTGGGTAATTTCGCGACTTTTATTGTTCATTCGGTTCATTTTCTATAAATGTTTCTACTATTGGAAGAATTCGCTCTTTATCATCTTTAGTTAAATTAGGAGTCGCCAAAATTACACTCATAAGCGGCTTTAAAACCTCTACCCAATCATCAGGCGCGTTTCTATATTGAGCCGCTTGGCAAATTTCAACAATAACCTTCGATTCCAGATTATTCAAAGACGCCTGTAATTGCTGCACGATACATTCTCTTAATTTATTATTACTTGTAATAGCGGCAATTTCAATTAACGATCTTCCGGCGCCATACTTTGCCCAATGATATCCCTTCCCATTGAGAGCGCGAATTAAGAGATTAACATTTTCCGCATCATCGGATGTTCCCAAGGCATGGAGAACACGCCATTGTACTGCGTCTCTGTGCCGATTCGTTATGTCATGCTGGGTGTCGTGAGCGTCATAAATGGCTCGCAACTGCCTAAGATCACTTTCATTCAGCTTAAAGCGTTTAATTACATTCGCAGCAGTCCATCCCTTAATGGCATCCTCGCTGGTAATTAACCGAATTTCCGGCTCGTTGATGGGTGGCGCATCGAGGCGAATGAAAAGACTTTTCCATTCTAAGAACCAATTTTCATTTGATTCAAAATTTTTAACCAGTTGAATTACATCGTTTAGACTTTCAGCTTGGCGAAAAGAATCACCTATATCCCCGGAAAAGGACTCCAATTGTTTTTCAGCTCTCTCTCTTGTTTGCTGAATCGGATCAAAAAGTTTCTCGGCGACTACAGAAAGAACAATAATTATCATTTCCTTGGAGCAAAGCTTCTCGTCAAGCTTTAAAGCTTCGGTTACGAACATTACCGTTGCAGCCCAGTTCCAGTCGTATAATTTTCTTACAAATTCGTCGCCTTGATTTTCACCCGGCAGTTGTTCGAGTGTCATTAATAACGATTCAAGATTCTTAGCTTCGAGCGTAACCGCATCAAATGAAGTTGAATTCCAAATTTTCTTATCCTGCGCCAAGTGCCTGGATGCAAGGTAATCATGTTTCAACTGGTGATCAAAAGACGCTTTAGCCTCCAGCATTCTTATGACTCCTGAGCCGATAAGATGTTCCCACAACTCCTCGTTATCTAACCACTTTCGAAATGTCTCAACATCAAATGAGGTAGATTTAAATTCAGCATACGCGTTAAAAGCCGCTTCAGCTAGATTGTTCAACCCTGCTTCGTTAATATTTCCTTCTTTTATAAAGAAAGAGTCCATAAAAAATGTCTCGATAGTCTTCGCCGCGGATTCTAATCGAAGATTGTTTGATTCCAGTGCATAATCCAAGAAATACGGGATTCTAAGCAATTCGAGGGCTTTCTCTGATAATTGAGAATATGTCCCTGCATCAAATTTAGAGTCTATGTGACTTCTAACCTCATCTGAATCTAAAGGATTTAACTCGGCTATTGTCCATTTTGATGTGTAAGAATTTGTTTCTACTCTTCTATCAGTTACCAAGGCATATGTAAGCAGGCTTGTTCTAACATACCCATCCAGAAAGGCGAGAATATTATTTCTTGTTTCTCTTCCATCCACTTCGTTCAGCCCGTCAACCAAAATAATTTTTGGTATATTAGCTGGAAAGACATCTATCTTCTCGCACGTTAAATCGACCAGCGAGGCTTTAAGCAAAGCATCAAATTTTATTCTTTCATTATTATGTTCTTCAGCTAATGCCCTTAAATAATCCGAATCCGGCAAAGTCCATTTTTTCAGGTTAATTAATATGGGAATATAGTTATCTCCCCATGCTCGATTTACTATATTTACAAGATTCGCGCTTTTTCCGCCGCCTGCATAACCTTGCAAAATCAATCGTGTCTTATCAATTGTCTTGGCTATTAAACTCTCAACCGGTAAGATCTCATTCTGAATCTGAAACGTTAGATTAAAATAGTATTTTGGATTTGGTAATGCTTCGTTGGGGGCAGATAAGGATTCCGTTAAACGTTTTCTATAATCCTGATATATTTGAAATGAATGAATATCAAATCCATCATCATTTAAGGGATCAATTCTCCACCCGAAATGTGCCGTCGCGGAGTCTAGTGCAAAACTAAAAGGTCTATCGGCACGGTCAAATTGTTCCCGCCCTGCCGCTTTTGCCCGTTCAAAAGATAGTGTTCCATCCCCGCCACGCCCAACACCCTCCGGAACGGTCTCCGGCAGTATAAAGCTTCTTGCAAAACCCGTGCATTCGACCGCAATATAAGACTCGCTGTTTATTAAATCGAGTAATTGCCCCGGCTCTACAAGCAATTTATCAAATATTTGGCGTTCGCTTCTTGTGATGGAATTCCAATCCCTTAAATCATGATTAAGAGAAACTGCAGCGAGTGCATGTCCTTTCACTACTATTAAAATCGGCAACAGGTCGTTCCCTAAGCACAAGCCACAAAAAAGCAGTGCTAAGTCAAGACAAGTTCCTTCACCGGGGGCATTAAAAATCTCCGCGTAACTCCGAATTGGTTGTAATTGTTCTGCCGGATTATAAGGCTCGTTAACATATTTTATGCCTTTTTCGCGCAGGCTATTATAAATTGCTTCTACAAGGGCAAGGCGACCTCCTCGTTTAATTATTTCAAGCCGCCCCTCCGGCAAATCCAGCCCGCTAGATGCTTGAGGCATAATAAAACGGGCAATTCCTTCTCTTTCTATTTTAGACCAATTCCACATTTGAATCTTATGATATAACTACTACCGGCGTACTTGATACCTCAAAAATATCATGAACTGGAGGAGGCGACTGAGGTCCCGCTTTCAGAGTTGAAACTCTTATTTGATATAAATCGGGGGAAATATCCTTTATTTCTAGAATCGCGCCATCGTCAGTGTTTTTAATGAGGTATGTTTCATTTTTGAGAGGATTAGTTTTCGATCTGATCTCTACTTTAATATCTTCTGAACCAGATAAATTTATCAACCCAACTTTTATTATTACGGGCTCATCTTTCAAATACAAATCCTTGAGATCAAGACTTATAGCAGATGCCTGATCTGCATCTAAATCGATTTCCGGTCCGCGGATTGCCCCTAAATCAGTAGTTACCTGCATCTGCTTTAAGCGCTCAAATAACTCCGATAATATTTGTTTGTTGTTCTGTAATGAAGCATGTTTCTCTGGGAAGAAAGTGTCCAGATAATCGTAACTAAGTTCTAATGGTGTCGCCGACACGCGAGGAACTGTTCCATCTCCGTCTTCAAGTAATTTGTCAAAGTTAGCGGGAACCTCGTGGCTAGTGATCAGGCGCGTGCCGTCAAACGAAGCCGATTGAAGGCTGGGTTGTTTCGTTCCAACGATAGGTATTACCTTAAAATTTCTATTATAATTTTCGTCTTTTCTATGTCGTTCTACAGCCTCGTCAATCTCGAGATAAAAATTCAGTGCATTTTCAGCTCTTGCTCTATCAATACCAGGAATATCCAGTTCTGCAACTCTTTTATACTGATTGTTAAATTCAACTGCTTCATATCTCGGAAGCAACTGGTAACTGGATGTAAAAGAGCGCACGACTTCCGTTAAGTTAATAAAATACTGGTTCCATCCGTTGGCGAGATACTCGAGAGACTTAACGGATCCTCGGTGCGGAGTTCCAAAAGTGATTAAAGAACGGCAGTTAGTCCAGCCTTCTAATACTTCCAGATAGTAGCGAGCAACAAGACCTCCCAAGCTGTGAGCCAAGATAATAACTTTTGCGTTGGACTGTATGTTCCTCCACTCTTGTAATTTCCGCTCCACAAAGACTCCTAAAGCTCTGGCAGAGTAACGATTGTCGCGTCGCCAATCATAAGGAAATTCAAAATAATTTGCAGGCTCGTCATTATAAAGACTTCCCGGAATGACCTCGAAATATTCATTTATCAAATTCGCCACGGCTGAGTAACCGTCAATTTTCCAGAAAAACGGAATAAAGTGCGCGTCGGGCATTAACCTTGTCGCGGTAATACCATCCCCTAAATCCGAAGCATACAAATCATCACCTTGAAGTGTTAATTGTTTAAGAGCAGCATTAGGATTTGGAAGGGCATTCCAAAGCGCTCGAAATGAAAGCCCCCAGAGTTCTTTACCGTCCTTCTCCAAAACACTGCCGGTTATTCCCGGCAACAATATAATCATGTCGCGCATTGGCACCTTAGACATTACATTTTCTCCTTAGTCATGTGTTGAATTTCTTATCTAATATCAATTATTGTAAATTGAAATCAATCCTTACCGAGAAGTTATATCTTCGCTTAAAAAACCGGTAAAACTTTAAAATTTATCTGAGTAAAGTTAATTAATCTGAATTTTAGTTACTCTTAAAGATTTAATATCAGAGAAAATAATTCTTTTCCAAAACACAAAAAGCTGATTATCCAAACCATAATCAACTTTATTTAAATAATTCTGGCTAAACTTTACGTAAGCTGGTGAGTTTCCTTTATTTACCGAATTGCGGAAATTACTCGGCATATCATACCTTTTAGTTTCCCTTATCTCGGTGATGAAATCTAAAGATCATTCACTTCAACTCTCGAAACTAATATTAAATTAAACCAGAAATCACAAGCTGTTTTAATTGAAAATTTCCTAATTAAAATTACTTTTCAACTTCTTGTTGAATTTAGTTCTAGCTAATTTTTATAGAAAATGTTCTATCTACTGCCTAAAATATTTCCTTAAATCCATTATGTCGTCAGCGAGTTAAAATTAACACGGATTAAAATTACATGTCAATTTTTTGAGTTTGCTAGCCGAATTTTTGTATTGTAATTCTAGAAAGCTATAATGTATCAAGAGCAGCCCCATATAATAAGTTAATTGTATTTAATTAAATAATGACCGAAAAAATGAGAGTTTTCGGATATTTCGATGTTATTGGAGCGCACAGTATTAAGGGCGACCGTGGCAAACACTCGCTCACTTCTGACGCAGCAGTTTTTTATCTACGGTCTTAAAGAAATATTTGCAACTTATGTCAAATATTTGAATTATAATTATAGAAAATCGTTATTCAAATAAAATTAAGAATAAAATGGAAGAAAAAGATATCGTAAAATTTAGAGAGCCAATGAATGATGACGAAAAAGACGCTTTAATGGTCGTAATAGAAATGAGAGACACGCGGGTGTTAATCAGCGACCTGCGGTTTTCCGATTGGGACATTCCACCTACTAATGTTTATTCCGTAAATGACCTGGAAGTTGTTTCTCAAGGAAACATCGCAGGAATTTAGCAACATAGTCGTGAGTTTCGTCAGGCAAAGGATTTAGATCTTAACTGCCACCCAGACTATCACCAAAAAAATCCCCGCTTGGATTGTGACCACGAAACCCATCGCCCGGCAAATTACTTTTATTACTAAATAGATGTTTCATAATTTTGAAATCGACGGCGATGCACACCGCAATAATTGTAATTTCCCGCAAGAGCATCATTAGGGCAGCGAAAACCGGCAACAGTATAGGATTTGCATTTAACATAAATCTGCCGTCCGCCACCGCCACGTTTTTGATTCCAAGGTGGGAACACTCCAAAGCGGAAAATATAATCATCCAGAAGACGTCTTTCCTGCTTTAGTGCAGCGGATTCTGAAGAATGCCATAAGTAATCGAATCTGGTCCATCCTTCGCTTCCGTATCGGGAAATTAAATAGTTATTTACACCTTCTTCTGCCTTATAAAAACAATGTCCCTTGCCTATTCTAAGAATGCGGTTGCCATTTCTAATTCGATATGTAAAAAAGTATTCCATACACTTACTTCCTGTTCTGATAGATTATTAGAATAGCAGTTCACCGGCAGAGAGTAAATAAAATTTGTTGGTAACGAGGATTCACACAAAGTTATCAATAACCCAGCATGAGAAAACTCATTGAAGGGCATATATTAAAACCAATTTTATACAACCCAAGCATGTTAATTATCACTATTAGCCATAAAGGTTTTAATAGAATCCGGCTAGAAATGGCATAATATTATGTGCTACAAGACTCTGATTGTTAAAGACGGTTTTTTTAATCTAAATTTGTTACTATGGATATTTCACTAAATCAGGAACAACTTAAACAATCCATTGAAATTATGCGTCGCTACCTGGCGGCAACAGTTGAAGATCGTCCATTAACTGAAATTGAAGCAGAATCAGATCATCAACGTATTTTACTCATTGAAAGCCAGTTAAAACCACTTATATCAAGCTATTTATATAATGAAATAGATTTACCTGAGTTTAAAACTAAAATTGACAGCATAAATAAGCGAAATGAACTTTGGGGCTTCAAAGGAATTAAAGGTCAAATGTTTTTCAATTTGATTATTAACTCTGCTGATAATGAAAGTGAATGCGATCAGGAATTGAAGGCAGCAATCGCAGTTCCAAATAATGAAGAAATTGCATCAAGCCGGATAAAGAACTTTGCCAGTTACGTTAAACGAATAGGGACTCAACATGTTGATGCTGGTGGATCAAAACATAGCAAGCCCAATTTGAGCAGCGTCCCTTATTTTCTTTCCTACTTCTGGCAAATTCAGGCACCTGAAATCTGGCCTGTATATTACACCAACTCAGTTAATGTGATGAATGACCTCAATTTATGGCAGCCCGTAGGTGAATTATCAGCTGATTACATTATTTATAAACATATCAATGAGAAACTAGCGGATATCTTCACAAAAGAGTCCGGTAAAAAATTTGGTTTTTATGATGTAGAGCACGTTTTTTGGTATAAAGGCGGAAAACCTTATGAAGGAAATAAGTCAATAAACAAGGAAAAAGCTGATGTCATCCCTACAAATTTTGAAGTAAACAAAGAGCAGCCGGAGATTGACATGCCTCAAATTTTACATCTCCCGGAAAGTTATGTCCCTCCGGTTGTATCAATTTTACCGGAAATGGCACGTAATAGTCCTGATTTACGAGAAGCGGCAAAAGCATCCGGAACAAGTCTTGAAAGAGCATTTGAGAAAAGTATTAATGCAGCATTCACAATACTCGGTTATGAGACAAAATTACTAGGTCAGGGCAAAGGAAGAGTTCCCGATGGTTTAGCACTAAGCGTTGACGATTCCTACGCAATTTTGTGGGACGCTAAAATAAGAGGCGAGGCATATAGTATGGGAACGGACGACAGAGCAATTAAGGAATATATTGTAACCCAGAGCCGGGAATTAAAACGACGAAGGGGATTACGCAATATCTACTACTTTATTATATCGAGCTGCTTTACAGACGATTATGATGATTCTACCCGCACTTTGAAAATGGAGACAGATGTAAATGAAGTATGCCTGGTGGAAGCAGATGCTTTAGTAGCTATGGTAGATGCCAAAATGCGTTTCCCTACAGAAATTTCATTAGGTACAGATGGCTTGCAGCGATTTTTCAGTTCTAGTGGAGTGCTGTCTGCCGAATTAATTCGAGGAACACTTATTTAGCTTTTCGGCTTTAGATTCAACTATTTTTTATCTTCTATGGATGAATTCATCAAAGAAGCTCTGGTAAGTTACAAACTTTAGATGTTTTTTGTACACAAAGATCATACAAATTGCGCTTTTTCTGCTTTTGTTACTATCGCTGTTTCTATTAATCAAATTATTTAAAGTTTGTTAATATGTGCAAATAGGAGAAGCGAATAATGGAAAATAGTGAAGGTCTTCTGATATTTTTTGATGAAGCCAAACACAACCAACTTCTAAGAGAATACAGGCTAGGAGAAGATAGAACCTTTTCAGATGCATTGAGCATTAGTGACTGGAGAATAAAAACAAAAGAAGTTGCCCTTCTATCTTTCTCCGATAACTCGATAGATTATATTTCGCTAGCCGTTAAAAAGAATTTGGTAGTAACCGCAAAAGCACGAATTGAGTTCTCACACTTGGTTTCACTAAATGCCGTAAATATTACCGAAGTCGAAAATATTCTTCAAAATAATTTAAGAAGACATTTTATAAAAAGTTCTCAGGGAATGGGAAGTAAAGTTCCTCAAAAAACATGGTCAGAAGTAATATCAATCATTAAAAATTTACGCCCGGAACTTCAAGACGACATTGAACGAGTTTTGGCAATTAAAGAAATTTCACATTATAAATTACAGGGTCATGCCGCTGATATTTTGCTTCAGGAAAAAGAAGCTCTTGGAACCGCACTTGATATTTTTGAAGGAGGCAATGAACTAAGAAAAGATGTTTTAGGAAGCTGGGTTCCAAAACAAGAAGATGTTAAGAAAAAAGCCGAATCAAAAATGGAGGGTTTACTTGAGACTGTTCCAAAAGAGAGAGCTTCATTTTTATCAGGTATTTCAACAAGATACATTCAAGAAGAATCAGCACTTCAAAATGATTTGTTCAATTGGGATGGAATGACACCTGTTCATAATTCGGGATTATCGCATTTTGAAAAGGGCGATAGGGTTTTAAATGTAATTTATGCCAATCGAAATGCATTGGAAAAAACTACAGGCGTAGATCTCATATACTTTAATCAAAACTATGACTCTTTCGTTCTAGTTCAGTATAAACTCATGAAAGAAGAAGGTGATTCAATGGTGTACAGACCTGACGATCAATTAAAAGAAGAAATTCGCCGAATGGATTCTTTTGTAAATAAATACTTAAATACATCCCCGTTAAGTAATCATGAGGAATTTCGTCTTTGCGATGATGGTTTTTTCTTAAAACTTATTCCGAATAAAGGAATACAACCAACTTCAAGTGAATTAAGCAAAGGGATGTATATTACAAGAAAATATATGCATTTTTTGTTATCTGAAAAGGGACCTAAAGGAGAACAAGGCGGAAAAATAATAAGTTTTCAAAATGCACCCAGATATTTGACTAATACGGAGTTTATTAATTTCGTTAATAGAGCGTGGGTAGGAACTTATGGAACACAAAGCTCTGTACTGAAAAGTTTAGTCAGACAGTATTATGAAACAGGAAGAGCTTTATTAATTGCTCAGGAAAGCTAAGGAGTTAAAAATGTAAAATAATTACTTATCAAAGTCAGCCTCTTCAATCTTCTAAATGTTATATATTTCATCCGAAATATATCCTAAAATATTGACTCCATTCTTATTCAAGATTATTATTATTGCTATAAATATGTCTTATGCCTTGTCTGGTTAGCAATTAAATTTATACGAAGCAAGTGGAATAAGTAATATATTGGAGATTAATTATGAGAGATAAAGAGTTAGAAGAAAATAGCCAAGTTGTTAAAAAGCCTGTTGTTTTATTTATTGCGAAGGAAGTCGAAGAAGTTGAAGTAGGGGGAAACTATTCATCAATAACCGAAACTTGGTCTGATAGAAATTACGAACTGGCTAGTGATAAAAAACATAATGAAGATATGTAACTATCAATGATATAAGAATTTGAGTAATAAGACAGTTCTAATTATCACAAATCAAAAAGAGCAAGAAGTCGATGGTGTAATTGATTTTTTACGAACCCATAATATTGACATAATTAGGTGGAATCTATGTCAGTTTCCTGAAAAGGAATTTTATACTATTAATTCTTCATCTCTTTTGTATCCTACGCTTAAAGTTGGTGTAAACCCGAGTTTATGCTGGTTACATCATTTCGGACAATTTTCTATTGAAAAATCTTTAATTGGACTTGAACGGGAAATATCTCTAAAAGAAACCAGAAGCTTTGTAGAAGGAGTAATGTACTCCTTAGGCTGTAATTGGTACAATGAGCCTTTATCAATCATCCATGCGTCGAATAAAGTTTTCCAGCTTCAGCTCGCACAGAGATTAGAAATACCTGTTCCAAAATATTTAATTACTAATGATAAAGAACAAGTAAAAAAGTTTGTTGCCGAACAGAAATCTGTTGTTATTAAATCAATTTCAACCGGTTTTATTAGCTATGGTGAACAAAACTTTAAAGTCTACACCAGACAATTTTCAGAACTGCCGGAAGACCTAATTTTCGCATTAAAATTTTCTCCAATCATAATTCAGCAAGAAATTAAAAAGAAAAGAGAGTTTAGAATCACTGTCGTCGAAGAACAATGTTTCTCTGTAGAAGTAAATCATGCAAATTTATCTAGTATAATTGATGTCCGGGAATTGATTAGAGAAGAAAATCGAAGCTATTTTAAGAAAGCAACCGATATTCAAGATATTGAACGGCTTTCTGTAAAACTTACAAAAGAACTGGGATTGATTTATGCGGGAGTTGATTGGGTTGAGTCAGAAGATGGTCAATACTTTTTCTTGGAATTAAATCCACTTGGCTCTTTTAAATGGTATGAACAATGTGGAAATTTTGACATTACTAGTGCCATAGGTAATTCGCTTATAAGAAAAATTTTCAATGAATGAATTTACTTACAAAAAATTAATTCAAGAAATTTATGATAAGAGAGCGATAATTCCATTTGATGGTTCAACTAATAAGGAAATTGTAGCAAAAGATACATCTCTGATTTTTACATTATTGCCTGATACCTCGAAAAGACTACTTGATGTTGGCTGCGGGGCTGGCTGGCATTTAGAAAAATTTTCGAAATTAAATTATCAATTCTTAACAGGAATTGATTTAAGTAAAGAGTCTTTAAGAAATTTTGCGAAGCGTTTTGATACGAATAAGATTTTTCTTATAAATGAAGATTTTTTGACATGTGAATTTCCTAATAAATATGATTGTGTTACAAACTTTTATAGTTGTATCGGGCAATTTGGAAAAATTAAGGACAAAAAATTCTTCAAAAAGGTTTTTAATGTATTAGATAAAAATGGCATTTTTATTTTAACGATTTTCACAACAGACAAAGCCCGTAATCTTGAGGGACGATATAAAGTAAGATATTCCAAAAATTCTTCAACGTCGGTGTTGAGCAATATCGTTTTCAGAGAAAAATTACAAAAACTCAAAATAATTCAAACTTTTGCTGGAAACATACTAGAAGAAGAAATGACACTATACAGCGAGTCTCAAATAATTTCTTTCTTTAAAGAAGCAAATTTTGCCGGAGTAAAGATTCTGAATGCACATTCAGAGTATGTTTCAACATTTGTGGGATATCGTTAAACTTATAAATATAGTTAATTTACCTTTTCAGGTCTTTCAATAGGAATTTCAACCATCATTTCATGTTTTATTTTGAAACTGGTAATAAAAGGCAGTTAATTGGGTTTTCCAAAATCATTTGTTGGATACAATTGCTGATAATTATGACTAGGGACAGAAGGAGGTGGATATTTTAGCCTCCAATAAAACTCAGTTACCCCAAGAATAGCCGTAATTATGAGAATTAGCGCCGCGAATGCTCCTTTGTTATATTCTGCAATTCGCCAAACAATGGCACGTATAACAGCTAGCATAAATTCAGCAATAATCAAAAAGAAGCAGACAATTAAAGCAATAAAGCTAGTTATACCGGCAAAGATAAATATAAATAGATAATATCCGCAATTTTTGGCGAATTGGAATTCATATATTAAGATAACAAATATTACCATTCCAATTGTCACAAAATGTCTGTAAGTGTCTGATAAGTTAAATAAGATATTAAAACTGAAATAAATAGCTACTATTAAAAGGCTTGTAGAAATTACTAATAAAAACATTTTTAATAGATGATTTATAAAATCCGTCCCGTTTATCACCCAAGTAAATAACCGTCGCTCCATTTCTAATCTATGTAACATTCTCTCTCTTTTAGGACTCGTAAAGATATCAGAAACTGGTGTGGCCGGTTTATATGTGCGGTCAAAAAAACTCAATCCTTCTAGAAATACAGTAAATATAAGTAATAGTAAGAATGCTATTACCAACAATTTAATATACAAAGGAGCAATCTCAGAAAATAAGGCGGACACCATTAATGTTAATATGATTACTAAGTAAATAATCGAAAATGTTTTCTTTTTAGTTATCTCATTGTTGTACCATTTTATTGGTCTTGTGTAATCAAGATACAATGCTAACCAGTCGCTTTTCTCTTGTAACCACTTCTGCTGGTGTGGACGCAAAATCAACTCAGCACCTTTAACAAAATTCACAAAAATGCCTATTACTAATAGTATTTCAACAGTGATTTGCATTATAGTAAAAATCCGCTGTTTTAAACAGAAATTAATATTAAACTACCTGATATATCTATACATTCATCAATAAAAGAAAACAAGATTAGCCCGATAAACTTAAAATATATTTGTCCAAGATATTATCAAATTTGTTGTTGTGAATAATCTCATGGGATGTAAAAAATTTCTGTAAATTAGGTTCAAGATGTATTGCGCTAAAGGGTGCTGGATGCTTAATTTTTGCGCTTTCAAATGTCATCATGAAAGATTTGATATTTAAGAAGTACTTGCCAAAAGATTGATGAATAAGAGTATTAGCGAGATAATGAATTATGGAAGAAAAAAGCTTTAAATAAGGAGAACTTCTATAATGTTAATTTCCAATTATTATCTTGCTCATCGCCAAATTATCAGACATTTTCAGTATCGATTGATTTTTTCCGCATTTTTACTCTTATTTTTCTGCAAGGACGCTGTTTCTCAGGATGTTTCTCAGGTGATGCAGCGGGTTTCTGCGACATGTATTCCAGCTATGAGGAGCGCGACACTAACCGCCCAATATTATCGACAAAAATCAGTAAAGGCAGAAGCGCAACATCAAGAGACTATGCGTTTACTGCGGCAACTGAGTTCATTAGAGCTTATACAGTGCGCATTCGACGTTCAATGGGAGTTTCCTATCGAAGGTAATAAATATCCCGCTTACATTACTGAGTATTCAACATTAGCCTTCAATGAAGCAGTGAAAACAAAGAACGTAGAGACTGCCGCACAACTCCTAGGTAACAAAGCAGGGCTTTATTTTACTAAGAATCTCTTCCAAGAGGCAATGTTGTCTTTTAAAGAGTTCGGAATATTTTTTGATCCATTCACCGTGATGAATGTATTTGAAAGTGAAGACGAAATCGTACGAAAAGCTCAGTTGTTCAAAGACATATCCAGGAGATATGCGAGATTCATGTATAAAACTAACGACGTCAGAAAACCTCTATGTGAACAAAATGACTGTCTTCATCTTGGTTGGGAAATGCAGGAGAAAATCAAATCCAGACTTTTCAGGGCACAAATAATACGTGGCGCTCTGTTACGACTCAGCACTACTGAACGAAATAAAGTAAAAGATTTATTGCGACAAGACAATGACCTGCGACAAAAAAGGAATCAATTCAATTTTGCCTCAAGAAATTTCAATAACCAGACGCCTTACGATAATGATCTACGAACGACGAACGCTCAGATTATCGCTCTCGTCCCAGAATATAAAGAATTGTCATCGGAGATTCCTAAGCCAGAGGATATTAGTAAAGTCTTGGCATCAGACGAAACACTTTTATCCTTTTTTTATAATGATAATAATGATAAAGCACTTTATGGATGGGTAATAGAGCGAGATTCGGCTCCATACGTTTTAGAATTAAAAGGGACAACTACAAGGAGAGTTTATGAAGAAATAGATGCCCTAAAGACTGCCATCGAAGGGCAAGCAAACATTGAGAATTTGAAAGACAAGCTCTCGCTCTTACAACAACAGCTTATTGCTCCCTTTAATCTTCGTCCTAAGCGCAAACTTATAATTGCAGTAGACCAAAATCTTTCTTCCCTGCCGTTTGATATATTGCCTTGGGGAACACAAGGCATGATGCTGGATTCATTTGATATAAAATATACGCCTTCCGCTACTGTTTTTTTTCATCTCCGAAACCGAGCACACAATACAGAAGTTACGGAAGTGCCTTATAAAATCAATTACGCCGGATTTAGCTTTCCGAATACAGGAGAGCAAAAACTGGATTATGCGAATGAAGAAATCAGGCTTGTCGGTTCTATATTTGGTTCTTCCCCCCCGAATATTATACAGATCAACGCTAGTGAATCGGATTTGTACCGAAATAGCGACGAAATCTATAATGCGCGATATTTACATTTAGTTACACATAGTAATCCACAGGAAGGCATTACCGGCGGATTTTATCTTCCTTTTGCAGAAGGAGGGAGCGAGGATGGACAACTAACCAGCTACGAAATTGTATCCAGGTTAAAGAACCATGCAGAACTCGTCGTTCTATCAGCTTGTCAAACTGCTACCAGCGGTGACAATCTTCCACCTACACTCATCCAAGTGGACCCCAATATAAATGGAGACCGATCCTTTTTAACGGCTAGCGGATGTATTTGTAATTATGGCGAATCTTTCTCGAATCTTAGTGGATCTTTCTTTGCTGCCGGAAGTAAACAGTTACTTTTAACTCAGTGGCTGATTCGGAATGATGAAAAGACCATGAAATTCGTAAAGCGGATTTTTGACTCGTTACACGCAGGCAAAAAACCGAGTGAGGCTCTTCGCTTAGCAAAACAACAGATGCGTGACGACAAGTCTGAGAAATCTCCGCCAGTTAATTGGGCAGGATTTATTCTGGCTGGCGGGTAAATGCGAACGGAAGAAATATAAAGCGAAAATATAAATATTATTTAGTAGAATTACTTATTTTGTTAATGAGTTAGTAAATTGATAGTTCGCAAATCTCATAGTTCAAATATAGTTTACTAACTGTTAAATTAGTAATGTTTAGAGTAGCGATAGTTTTGACTGTCTAGAGTTAATAAATATCTGTAACTCATTTCAACGTTTAATATTGCGTTTAGGCTATTTACTGGCAAGACATTTCCAGTTTTTTGAGCGCCTCACAATATCTCTCTTTTTCTGACTCTGATTTACTTGATTTTAGAAGCAGAATAATTTCATTTGCTAATGATTTGTAGCCTAATTTAGCAGTCAATCCGGCTGAAAGTATTCTAATATCTTTGTCAGAATCTTTAAATCCATTTCTCAGAAATTCTTGAAGAGTACTATCACTTACTGGCATTTGGCATAGCAATTTGAGGGCATAATATCGAATTTCCGAATCTGAATTTTTAAGCCCTATCTCCAACGCAGGACGCATTGCTAATATAAATGGATCTTGTACTATTTGATTTTCATTTGTTAAAAAGTTCATCTCTGACACAATATTACGCGATATAAACGTATGTTTGGGCTTGTTTATGAGATCTGACAAAGCTTGTACACTTTCCATATCTCTATAGCTAATAATAATTTTGCAGATATCTAGATAACGCTTTGCTAAGTCATTTTGTGCCTCAATATCTGCCCATTTAATATTTCTAAGTAAAAGTGGTCTAACTTTTTTAATCACATCAGGATGTTCAAATTCTAATAACGCCTTACGAGGATAAAAACTATCTACTTTTGGGTTATTTAAGGCAGATATTAAGGCATCAACTGTGTCTGTATCTTTAAACTTCCCTAAAGCCGTGCAGTACGCTGCCATTTCAGTTCCATCCTGCGAATTTGATAGCAGGAAAGCTATTTTTTTTGCAAGGGATTTGAATCCTATTTCAGAAGCCACTTTAGCTGCCTCTGCTCGAACACTTGCGCTTTGGTCATCAAGCTTGTCCTTTAGAATAAACTCTGTTGATTTTTTATCAAGAGTTGTGTTAGATAGTTGTCTTATTGCCTGAATACGCAACCCCGCATCGCGATGCTTAAGTGCCGCTAATATTTCCGATTCTTCAGGAGTCCTACGGTTAAACTGCTTAACATCATCACCAGTTATATGCGCTGAATCCGTATAAGTTTTTTCTCCATCATCAAAAATCAAAATGCCAAAGATTTCAGATGACCATATACCACAAGCTCCAACTGCACTTGGGGCATAGGAAATTGTAAAGCGAACAGCTTCATCAGGCTTTATTTCAATTGGTGGATCAGCATCTATAATGGTTTCTTTTTGAGAGACATGAAATCTTACAATGTAATCTGCAAGCGGTAACAAAACATCTGAGCTGGAAGCGCATTGAAAACTACCATAAGCATCGCTTTTGATTCCGACTTTTACTAGATGTTTGGAACGATTTCCTTTGTTTTTATAAGTAATTGTAAAAAGGAATCGCGATTTTGCAGATTCAGTTTTTGTAGAATAATCCTGGGAATATAAATTTCCCGCGATAGCTAAGATTAAAATCAAATGTAAAGAGATTTTAATAAATAATTTATTCATTTTGTTCTCCATCAGAAGGCTTGCTTGATGATTGTTGAATAATGCCTGATTTAATGTCAGATTTATTCGGAGACGCTCGGGAAGGCTGGTTTTTATTATTAACTGTTTTACTTGGGCTGGAAGATTTGTTACTGAGTTGTGTTTGATTAGTATCGACTGGGAGCAGATTAATTTTTTTCAACGTAATACGAATGCCTGTGTTAGGAATTCTTATGTTGTCATTCCAAGGATTATAAGAATCCTTACTAGCTTGCAAATTAATAAGACTTCCTTCATAACCACCAACATTTAATATAAAACTACCGCTGGAAGTTGTTTTAGCTCTATCAACCCCACCCACCACAAATACATCCACGTCCGGCAAAATATTTCCAGAATCATCTGTAATTAAGCCGGAGACTTGATAATTTGTAGTACCAGGAGGTTTATTGTTTTTACTTGTCTCAATATACGCCCATGTTCCAATACCAAATATTGCTACAGTCCAAGCTAGAATAATAATAAGTCTTAAAAGTTTGTAGGCTTGTTCTTTTACTAGATTAGGAAATATGTTTTTGCGTATTACTTCCCTAAATACTATTATAAATGCTCCAATAGCTAAACCACCAATACCTGCAACCTGTCCTACCGTTTTTAGAATTTCTGCTTCCATCATGAAATTTAATAATTAACCTACAAATTTTTCATCGCCAGAAAGATAGAAAAATTCAATCCTTCAAAACAAAAAAACCAACTACATTAATCTTCATAGAAAACCTGCAATTGTCGGAAGTCCTCCCGTTTCTTGCAAACTCTTTAGTTGTGTAGCAGCCTCTCCGAAATGCTGCTAGATTTAATGTCGTCGGTTTTTAGAAATTAAAATGAATGTAGTTTATTTTCTAAAAACAGTCAAGATTTTCCAAGTAATTTGTTAAAAACTTTTCATGTTACAGCCCTCAAATCGCAAGTTTTGTAGAGAGTGTAAAATAAAAACACACATCGTTTTCAATTTGCAGAAACTTAAATTGCACTAAAGGACACCAGATGCTTAATTTCCGCACTTTCGGACAGCGGATGGTTAAATAATCGAAAAAGTGTAAAATTGAATTTCGCTTAAATCCTTTATTTTTCGTTCGCTCTCGGACAAAGGATGGTTTATTGCGCGGACAAAGGATGATTAAAGTGACACTGTGAAACCGGAAGCATGAGTTTGCCGCTTTGGCAATCTTATGCTTCCAATAACTTTCGGCAAACTTATACTTCCAATTTTTGGGCATTGTAGTATGAGGCACATTAGATTTTTAAGTTTTGAAAAGTTTGCACGAAGAATTAGACTATACAAATAAATTTATAACCCTCTGAAAAACAAAATATCCAGCAAGAAATGATTCAATAATCGGTTTTTAAACCTTTGAGTTAAAATGTCTAATTTGGATTATAGCGATTTTTGGGGATTGATAATTTAGTAATTGCTATCTAAGTTTTTAATTGAATTCAGAATCACTTTTCATATCTTCCATTAAACTATATTCCAACCTCCTAATTATGCGACCTGCCTCTTCTTGTACAGCCAAGTCTGGATCATCCGTAGTCAACCGTTGAAGACTGGGGATAACTTTCTTTGCCGCTTCTCCTCTTAATCCTCGAAAAAAACTCAGGGAGCTTTTTCGGACCGTAGGTGAAGGATCATCTAAGGCTTGATAAACCCATTTTTCGAAATCTTCCTTTGATACAAAAAATAGCTCTTTAAATGCAGTTTCTCTTATCCATGGCTCACTATCATTCAGAGCTATGAGGTTCAGAACTTTTGTTAGATAAATCGGATCAATAAACTGTAAGCGTGATAGAGCGACAATGGAGTAGTATCTGAATGTACTAAGTTCTTTATAAAATGCTCCGTTAAGAATTATGAAAAGTTGTCCAAGCTGTTCATAGTCTTTAACACCAGTATCTTTTGGTATTTCTGGTATCAACTCCCTTACTGTTTGTTGTATTTCTGCATTGCTAGTTCCAAAAAAACGTTCTAGAACCTTTATTACTTGTGAAGAAAATTCCTCTGGGAAAAGGATTCTGATGGCTGATAGCCCTTTAAAAATTACTAACCATTCCTCATCATTAATAGTTTTGAAGAGAATTTCCTTGGAACTATCTTTGCTGTAGATAAAGCTCCACGTTGCACGCTTTCGAATGTTAGGATTGGCTCCATTAATTGCCTGATCTTCTGCAATCGAAGTAAAATACAACATGTAAGTTTTAAAGTTTTGTATAATTGATAGGGCGTTCTCACTTACTTCTTCATCTTCTTCATTAAAATAAACATCGACTAGAAACTCAAACCAGTCTTTATTTCTTTCATACAATTTGAAATATACATCCGCTTTTTTTTCACGCAGAAGATGATTAATTAATATCAGAACACGGGACTTCATCTTAGAATCAGCTTCTTTAATGAATTGTTTGATTGCCGCTAACGATAGATGCGGCGGATTTCTCAGAACAACCCCGACTATCAAGAAATCGACCTTAAAATCCTCATCAAACTTTGTTAGCTCCGTCAGCAAAATCAAAGAATCTTGAACTCGACTCAATCCAGCAACACGGAGCTCCCTATCTGTGATGCTATTTTGAAGGTAGTTTGCGCTGTTCGGCGTTTTTAGTTGACCAATCAAGGCACAGAAATGCTTGTAGTGTATATATTCAGGGTCGAAGGGAGAAAAAATAATTCCTAGTGGAACTGATACATAAGCCAAATACGGAATTTTAGATTGAGGAAGTTGTCGAACAAATTGATCCTTTAAGTCATTGTGAGACTCTTTTGTTGCTAATAGCCCTCTCAAAACTAGAAAGATATGGTTAGTAGCCCATTTATTTGGGTCTAAATTTGCAACAGTGAGACTCAAACGAATAAATCTTAGGTGCCAAATAAGAATCCGTCGGGCTTCTGTTGAATCGAGAAGTCCCAGTAAAAAAATTATTGATTCATGTTTGTTATAATTAAATGAAAATCTCATAACCCTCTGCAAAGAAAAACGAGTTTCCATCCAACTTGCGGCAAAAAAATCTCTAAAACTCAAGTGAGCAAAACTTACTTGATTACTATGAAGATCAAGAATTTGCATTCCCAAAAAATAATCTAAGAGTTCTTGAGAACGAGAGAAATCTGGTGATCTGTCTTGTTCATTGATCTCTTGGGCTAAAATATTTAAAGCTTTTTCTTTTACAATCGTAGAATCATTTTGCAAAAGCATTTGATAACCCAAGTGAGCTAAACTATTTATTTTTGAAGAGAATTCATAATCAACTTGAGACGGCTTGCGCCTAGCTTCCCAATCAGTAAACCATTTATTCACGATGGCTTGATATAACTCAGCCTTAGTCTTATCAAAAAACGAAGATTCTTCTTTATACAAAATGGCAATAAATCCAATCATTAGCGGTGACCTAAATTCATCTATTAAGCCCTTATCCACTAAATTCAAAAAAAGATTTTCTGATTCAATCGTGCCTAAAAATCCAGAAAGGATTTCAAGAATTTCGTTGTCTTCTAAAGGTAAGACATCGTATCGCGTAAATAGCTCTGACAAAGTAGGTAAAGCTGGAACATAGCGAGTACTGATAATAAATTTAGTGTCAGGTGCCATTGCATACAAATCTTTAAGATCTTCACAAAACTTTCTCTTGTTTGAAATTTCGTCAAATCCATCAAGTAGCAAAGTAAGTTCGCCTCTTTTGAGCAATCTGAGTAATGTATCTTCGCTTACATCAAAATCCTTTTCCCGCATAGATTGAGCAATCAAATTAAGGAGTGAGTTTGTAAATTCAGAAAGTCTTACATAAACGGGATAAATCTTAAGCAAATTAGTGGGCGAATCTGAATGGTTTTCTAAAATATGCCGGGTAAGTTCTAATGTCAGTCTCCTCAAGGCAGTTGTTTTACCGTAGCCGCTTGGTCCAACTATGAAAAATCTAGGAGTCTTCTTAAGAATTTCTTCAAGGCGAAAACTTGGTATTTCGGAAGGTTGTTTCTTATTTTTTGCGTCTTGAGATTTAGTGTTAGCCTCTCTTAAGAAAATATCCGTCGTAACGATAGGAATAGAATCTCTGAACAGATAGAAAGCGTTCTGCTCCATTATTTTTGAAAGAGATTCGGCATATCTCTGCCATGAATGTGATTTTATTTGAAATTCAAAGCTAAATTGATCCTCTAATATCTTCTCAATTTTCTCAATTTTAGAAAATTCCAGATGGCGAATTGATGAGGATAAGTCCTTATAATCAAGAATATTATCTGAGGTAAAGATAAATCTTTTGTCAATAATTTTCGACCAACCTGAACCAGAATAAGAGCGTTGTTTCTCAGTTATATCGTAGATAATAAAGGTGTCGTATTTCTCATAATACTTGTTGTCAATTATTGATTGTAAAGTTTCTTTTACTTTTTGATTGGTTACATTTGAGCTGATTTGAAAAGCCACACGTGCTTTGTCATCGCCTAAATCTAGCCCTGCGTAATTTTCGCCTAATAGATTTAAATTTACTAAATTTTTGTAATCATATACTTCAGAAAAAACAGGAATAAAAATATCCTCAGTGATTCTGTTTTTATCAAATAAACCCATTGCATTCTCGCTTTCGATTTGCTTAACGAAAATGGCGAGAATCTCAGAAATTCTCTGAAGAGATTTTTGCTGATTCATACAATAATGTGGGTTATACCCAATAATAACAGCATATTATTTGAATTACCGAACAATTTCTAAAATATGATTGGGCAAGTGAATTATTCCGTCTATATATTTAACCCCGTGTGCAAATAAAAGATTGATATTTGAAAAGTTGAAAGTCCAAGCCGGGAAGCCTTCTAATAAAAGTATTCGACACTTTTTTCTCAGGAGGCTTTTGATGGACTTGGACACAATGATTGTAACGGTTTTTTGCCGGATTGACGATTCTCTGAAAACAGTTCTGAGCAACGGCAAACTTCGCCGGCGCGGACGCGCGCCGCAGCTTTCGGATGCGGAAGTTCTGACGATTGAAACGGTCGGCGAATACCTCGGCTTTTCGCAGGATAAACAGATTTTCGAGTATTTCCGTCGTCATTATCAAAGTTTGTTTCCCGCTTTGGGCAAAGTTCACCGGACGAGCTTCGTTCGTCAGGCAGCCAATTTGTGGCGTATCAAGGAAAGACTTTGGCAGAAAGTTCTGCTTGATTTGGAATTTGATGAACGAATTTCGTTGATTGATTCGTTTCCTTTGGAAGTTTGTCGTTTTGCCAGAGCCGCTCGCTGTCGTCGGCTGCGCGAACTCGCCGCTTTCGGCTATGATGAAGTGGCGCGGCAAACCTTCTTCGGCGTCAGATTCCATCTGCGAGTTTGTTTGCCGGGCGTAATTACGAGCTTCGAGTTTGCGCCCGCTAATGTTCACCAATTGAAGGTCGCCGAAGATTTGTTTGAAAACGTCGGAGGTTTTGCGCTCGGCGATAGAAATTATTGGTCGCCCGCATTCTTCGCCTCGTGCCGCGATAAAGGTTTGCAAATCATTGCGCCGTTTCGTAAAGCTAAATACGAAAAGAGGAAATTTCCGCGCTCCTTGACGAATTTGCGCCGTCGCATCGAAACCGTCATCGGTCAGCTCGCCGAGCGATTTTCCATCAAGCGCGTTTGGGCGCGTGACAGTTGGCATTTTTGCTCTCGACTGCTTAGAAAAGTTCTGGCGCATACTATTTTCGTCGGTTTGTGTCAGCAACAAAATTATGAACCACTGCAAATGGCTCGACTTTTATCAAATTAATTTGCACACGGGGTTA
>JBARIW010000103.1:0-68517 GCA_049799955.1 Pyrinomonadaceae bacterium | reverse complement strand
GTGTTGGTGCGAATCATTCTTTGAGCAACGGCTCGGAAATCGGGAGAAAAACCGAACAGAAAAATTCCTGACAAAAAAACGCCCGCCGCAATTGCTGAAACAACGATTTTCGTTTTTGACATATATTCTCCTTTTTATGCATAACTGTGCAGACCCGGAAGCAGATAGCTGACACCGAGATATGTGAAAATCACGAAAAGAAACGCGATAATGGCGAAATATGCAGAGCTTCTGCCTTTCCAGCCGCGAGAGATTCGCGTGTGCAGAAACGCCGCGTAAGTCAGCCACGCGACGAGCGCGCCCGTTTCTTTCGAGTCAAATCCCCACGGTCTGCCCCACGATTCGTTTGCCCAAATCGCGCCCGTAATCAGAAGCATCGCCAAGCC
Source organism: Pyrinomonadaceae bacterium (assembly GCA_049799955.1). Lineage (GTDB taxonomy): Bacteria > Acidobacteriota > Blastocatellia > Pyrinomonadales > Pyrinomonadaceae > JBGTFE01. The sequence goes on along the minus strand of JBARIW010000103.1, from coordinate 68,131 downwards.
CGCAAATGCGAGACACGCGGTTCGGTACATCAAACCGTCGAGCGAATCCAGTGAAGGCAGACGTTCGCGCAGTTTCTCCGTTCTGAAAGCGAATAAAATCACAAAGAACGTTCCCGCCAGAGCCGTTATCAAACCGGCAAGCTCAACCGGATTTGCGTTTATGCTGAGATAGAGTTTATCGCCGTTCATTTGCAAATACTGCTTGCCCATCTGGTCAAACTGGTTCGGCGTCAGCGCGGCAAATTCCTGCGCCGAAAGCTGCTGTTTTTCGGCAATCGCTTTCCCGGCAGTCATCATCTGCGCCGGATTTTTGGCAAGCTGGTCTTTTAATCTGGGGTAAACGTCGCTTGACGATTTTATTCCCGAAACCAGAAACGCAATGGCGGCAATCTGGACGACGAGAGAAAGTTTAAGCAAAATGTGCCCGACGGTTTTTGCAAGTTGGTTGTTTTGATAAAGGTAAAGCAGAAACGAAATGATAACGCCGATAAGCAAAATTCCGGCTAAAACCAGCGCCGCGCCGACATACGGAATATCGAGACGGAAAAATGCTGAAAAAGGCTTTCCGCCCTGCGCGCTCGGCACAAAAAGTCCGGCGCGATAGACAAATTCGCTGAAAACGGAAAATTTACTGACGGAAGCAATCACGCCGAGCGCGAAAACGCTTGCCCAAATCGCCATTCCTTCGACTTTTACCTTGTCTTTGAGCAGATATATAACCGCAACCGCAAAACAAACCAGCGCGACGCCGTAGCTGAGTGATGCGACGCCGACGTGAATCGGTCGCCAGTAAGAGTCGAGAATCGGCATCAAGTTCGAGTGTTCGCCACCGATAAATCTCGCCAGAGTTAAAATCAAAGCGGCGAGCGGAAGCGTGAACGCGCTCAAAAATTGAAAATGTTTTCGGTTAGCCACAAAAAGCGTCGTGATTCCCGCGCCGAATGCGAACGCAAGACTCAAATCATACAAATTGGCGAACGGAATATATCGAAACATCCACGGCGATTCCATATTTCCGCTCGCGCGAAGCTGTGTAATTTCAAAATCGTAAGCCGCGACCCAACGCGTCAGCCAGCTCGAAAGATTGAAGAAAACGCCGAGAATCGCGCTCCACAAACCGATTTTCTGCGCCATATCCGAAGGCGCGTAAAGATTTGTGAGCTGAAACAGCGCCGCCAGAATGTAGCAAGCCAGCGCGAGCATCATCAGAGCGGTATCGGCGATAAACCGCGAGCCGATTTCGAGACGCAATCCGAGCATCAGGAATGCTCCGATAATTGCCAGAATCGCTGGTAAATATGCTTTCCACGTTATTGTATTTTCGATGCGTCTTACTTCTTCCATATTTTTTAATTGTTTAGATTACAAGCTTTAAGCTGCTTTTTCTAAACTTTACCGCGCTAAAGCGCAGACTCGGAATTTTTGTCTTTTAAGTCTGACAAATTGTATATTAATTTATTAAATTTATCTTCAAAACCCTGCTGACTTCGGTTAGTATCGCCGCCGAGAACGATTTCAAAATCGCTTTTGCCCTTTAAAGCCTCGATTGGACGAAGCGCATCGAATCGAAAGCCTTCGTCGCTTTCGTCTTTTCGCTCGATTAAAGCCCAAACGCGTTTGTGCGAAAAGAAAAATACGAAAATCAATGCGCCGATAAGTCCGAAACCGCCGATATACCACGCGACGAAAGCCGAATTGAACGGGTCGTATTTGATTGATAAAACGTGCGCGAGCGGCGATTTTTCAAATTCCGCCATGCGCCATTTATAACCGGCTTTCGGCGCGCCGACCGGAATATTGTCGGCGATTTTATTGGCGAATGCGAAAACTCTGGTTTTTTCGCCGTTCGGCGGAGTTACGTTCAAAACAGCCGCCGGATTATTATATTCCGCCGAGCGTGTATCCGGCTGACCGTTGACAAAAGTGAAATCAGGAAAAAAAGCTTCGTATTCGACTTTTGTTCCGTCGGGCAAGACGGTCGCGCCGTTTCGCGCCAGCTCAACCTTTATCGCTTCGCCGCCTTTTTCGGGCGTAAGCTCAAGCGTCATTGTTCTCGCGCTTCCCATCGTAATCGCGCTTGCCTGAAAAAAGCGATAACCGCGATAGTTAAACGGCTTGTTCAAACTTATATCGGCAACGGTTTCGCCGTATTCGGGGTCAGTTATCTTAATCTGAGTTCGCCAGTCGAGCGTATTGCCGATACCGATTTCGCCTTTCGGGTCAATCAGTTTCTGCTGAATGTCGGTGCATGTAATCGTAAACGGCAGCGCGACGTTAAATCGTTCCTGTTTGTCGAGATTAAACTGGATTAGCTGGATTTCATTTGTAATTTGTCCCGGCATAAAACGCACGTCGGCGTCGAATCCGGTTTGCAGAGCGACAAAATGACCGAGAAATAAAGTCAGGAGAAAAACGTGAACGACATAAGCGCCGAGCCGATTCCATTTTCCGCTTTCGCCGAAAACATATAGATAGCTTTTATTTTCAATTTTTGAAAAATCCTTGTTACCGCTTTCATCGAATGCGTAAAAATTATAATTGCTTTCGGTTATTTGCGGCTTCAGACCGTTTTGCGCAAAAATTCGACTGATTTTCTCAGCTACTTCAGCTTCATTTTCTCCAACGAAATTCAAAACTGAGCTTTGTTTTTGTTTGAGCAGCCAACCGGGCGTGCCTGATAGTTTCGGTTTGGAAATATATTTCCAGGCTGTAGGGAAATGGTCAATCGAAGCCAGAATAATATTGAGCGAAAGTGTCAGGAGCAGAAAATTGAAATACCAGCTATGATAAATATCAAACAATCCGAGCCAGCCGAAGACGATTTTTTCGGCTGGCGTCAGCGAAACATAATAAGTTTCAAAGCCGTTGACGTTTTGCTGAACGATTATCATTCCGAGAAACGCCAAAATTACCAGAAAGATAAGCTGAGTTACGCCGAATCTGACCGAACTTATAAAAATTAACCCGCGCTCGATGAGTGAGGCGTCTTTACGTTTTGTAAACGCGGAGTTTTTTTCCTGTAATGTTTCTTCTGCTGCGGACATCTTTTATTTTTGATGTTTGCAAAACCGAAAAAGTTTTGATGAATACTTATTTGGTTTTGAAAACGCCGGATGAAATAAAATCATATCTTAGCGAAATTTATTTGTCATCCCGCTAAAAATTAGTTTGCCTTTCGAAAAAAAGAAGTTTTTCTTTGGCTTTAAGGATTAGGAAAATTTCAGACATCACGTTATTCTTTGATAAAGATTGTATTTTCAGAGAATTTAATGGACATTACAACGGCTGAAATTCAGGAAACAAGAGCGATTGGCGCGCGCGAAAAACTTGCGGCATATATCGAGCTGACCAAGCCGCGCATAGCGTTTATGCTCGTTTTGACTTCGGCTGCGGGATTTTATCTCGGCGCGGACAAAGGTTTTAATTTTGTGCTTTTCATCAACGCGATGATTGGCATAGCGCTTCTCGCTTTCGGCGTGGCGACGCTCAATCAGGTTTGGGAACGCAAAACTGACGCGCTGATGGAACGAACTGCCGGAAGACCTTTGCCAGCGAATAAGCTAACCGTTTCGGAAGCCCTGATATTCGGAGTTTTGCTTTGCTCGATAGCGGAAATTTATCTCTCTGTTCTGGTCAATAACTTAACGGCATTACTCGGACTGGTCGTAATTGTCGGCTACGTTTTGGTCTACACTCCGCTTAAAACGCGAACTTCGGTTTCGACTGCAATCGGCGCAATTCCCGGCGCAATGCCGCCCCTGATGGGTTTTACATCTTCTGCAAACGAAATTACTTTAGGCGCGTTCGCTTTGTTTGTAATTTTGCTTTTCTGGCAATTTCCGCATTTTCTGGCGATTGCGTGGATGTATCGCGAACAATACGCGAAAGCGAAAATTCTGATGCTTCCGGTCATCGAGCCGGAAGGGAAAATCACCGCTCAGCAAATCGTGATTTTTACGATTTTACTGATTCCGGTCAGCCTCGCGCCGTATTTTTTCGGCATTGCCGGATTGATTTATTTGATTGGGGCAAGCCTGCTCGGAATTTGGTTTTTAGCGGCAAGCATCGGCGCGGCGCGGGCAAAATCAAACGAAAAAGCCAGAAAACTTCTGCTCGTTTCCGTCATTTATCTGCCGCTTCTGTTTGCGCTGATGGTTTTTAATCATTAGTTCAAAGTTTAAAGTTCAAGGTTCAAAGCTTGATTTTTACCTTGAACTTTAAACTTTGAACCTTGAACTAATTTTTATGGAAATCGGAACTGCCGAAACAAATTTAAGGAAGAAAAAGTCGAGACTTAAACCGACGCTGAGCAGCAGTTTAGGCGCGGGCGGCGGTAGGAAAAATCCCGGCGGCGGCGGCGGAAACGGCGGCGACAATTTTCCGGGCAAAGATTTTTCCGAACAAAAACAGCAGCAGCGCTCAAATAAGCTGCGCATCACGATGGGCTTTATGCTGCTCGTCGTGCTTATGACATTCGGCGTTTTAATCGGCGCGTATATTGTTACGGCGACAAACGGAACGCTCGAATGGAAACCGTTTGAAAACCTTCCTGCGCCGGTTTGGGTAAGCACGTTTTTGATTTTAGCGAGCAGCGGCACATATAAAATTTTTCAAAATTATCTATTCATTCAGAAACAAAAAAAAGCGAAAAACTGGCTTCTCGCAACGACAATTCTGGGCGCGGTTTTTATTTCCTCGCAGATTTTAGCGTGGTTTGCGCTCGCGGGTCGCGGCGTTTACGTTCACAGCAATCCATACGCCGGATTTTTTTATATTCTCACCGCCGTTCACGCCGTTCACGTAATCGTCGGGATTATAATTCTCGGCTACATCGTCCTTCGAACGTGGAATGAAACCGATTCGGAAACGGAATTGGCGCAGAGAAAAAACATTTCCAACACGGTCGGCTGGTACTGGCATTTTATGGGCGCGCTGTGGATTGTATTGTTTTTACTGCTCGCATTTTACAAATAAATTATGGACGCTGCCGCCGAAACGGTTAATCAGGAAAGAAAATCGAGAGACATAATAAATATAGTTTCAATAATCGTGCCGCTGGTCGTAGCAATTTTGCTCGGTCTGCCGAATAAGCTGGAGCTTGGCGCGTGGACAAAAAATCTCGCTCACGCTATCGGTTTTATAAATTCTCTGACGAGCGCAGCATTAATCCTCGGTTTGATTTTTATAAAAAAAGGAAAAATCCGGGCTCATCGGCTGATGATGACAATTTCCTTTGCGCTCGGCGGTTTGTTTCTGATTTGTTACGTTACATATCATTTAACCAATCCAGCAAATCGTTTCTCCGGCGAAGGTTTTGTCCGTTATATTTATTTTTTCCTGCTGATTACCCACGTCGGACTTTCTCTGGTCGTTCTCCCGCTCGTTTTGCGGGCGATGGCTTATGCCGTTTATGGACAATTTGCCCGTCATAAAAGAATCGTACGCTTTGCTTACCCGATTTGGCTGTATGTCTCAATCAGCGGCGTCGCGGTTTATTTTATGCTTTATCATCTCTTTTCCGCGAAATAAAAAAGTTAGGATAAACCTTGAAAAATGCGATATTTGATGCTATATTATTGATTGTTGAAAAGTTATCGCCGAAGTTGTTTTGATAGCAGAGCAGCGCGGGGGAACCAAAGTTTTGTTAAGTAATTGCAAAACAGGGGCGAAGCGTTAAAGCTGAAAGAGACGCGGGGAGACTTCTTTGTCCCTAGCCCGACAGCTAACCTCGTAGGCATAGCAAAGAAGACACTAAAAAGTTTTGCCGTTCCAGGCGCGATTTTGTGTGTGCTTCGCGCTTTTTTTATTTTTCAACATTATCAAACCGGCATCCGGTCTTCTCAAAGAGAAAAAGTTCCGCTATCGAGCGGAACTTTTTTTGCTTAATGTTCTTTACCGGTCTTTTCTAACGACCGCATTTTCACTATTTTCAGCGGAATCTTTGAGTTCTCATCCAGTTCAACTTTTTTCGGCGCGCCGTTTAATTTAAATGAAAAACTTTGGTTTTGTCTGTCGATTAAAATTTTTTCGACCTGAGAACCTTTTTCCGTGGTAATTTCTACTTCCATCGGAAGTCGGAAAACATCCGGCACTAATTTGTCCGATTCCTGAATCTGGTTGATTTTCAAAGTTAAAGTTTTATCATCGGAATTGAAAAGCTGTTCGACTTCGAGTTTCGGAAATCCGCCCGCGTAAACCCATTGCGCGAAAAACCAGTCGAGATTTTGTCCCGAAGCTTCTTCCATCGCTTTTTGTAAATCTGCGGTTTCGACGTTCTCGAATTTATGGCGTTCGAGATATGAGTTGATGCCTTTCCAGAAGGCTTTATCGCCGATTGTTTCGCGCAGCGTGTGAATTACGGCGCCGCCTTTTTGATAAGTTGTCGCGTCGAAAATCGAATCGTCCGGTCGAGCCAGAAGATTATAAAGACCATGTCGTTTTGAGCGCGGCTGGTCTTCGGCAAAATATTCGTAAACGTCAGACTGTATGGAGTTTAAGTATTCTTTCCGACCATACATTTTTTCGCGGTAAGCCGCTTCCATAAAAGTCGCAAAGCCTTCGTTGAGCCAGAGTTCAGCCCAGTTTTTGCAGGTTACGAGATTGCCGAACCATGAATGAGCAAGCTCGTGCGCAACAGTGTCCTCGACAATATTTTTCCCAAAATCGAATTGAGCGGCAAAAACTTCCTTATCGGAAAAAGTCGTTGCCGTGATATTTTCCATCGCGTCGAACTGCTCGAAACCGGCGACGAGCGTTTGGTCGTATTTGTTGTAAGGAAAGCTGATGCCGGTTAATTCTTCGAAAATACGAATCGCGTCTTTTGTTTTGCCGAAGGCATCGGATGTTATCGATTCTTTGTCGGGATAAGTATAAAATCCGAGCGGAATATTTTTGTAAGAACTAGAAATTTTCGAATAATTTCCGACGACGAAAGAAGTCAGATACGTCGAATGACGAACCGGCATTTTATAATGAAATGTCCGTGTGCCGTCGGTATTATCGCGGGTTTCAAGCAATTCGCCATTGCCGATTGCGGTTTCGTCCTTTTGGACAGTTAAAAACTGTTCGCTCGTCGCCTTGTCGTCAGGAAAATCATACGAAGGAAACCACCTGTGCGCGTCTTCAGGTTCGTTCTGCGTCCAGATTTGCGCGGAACGGACGACTTTTCCTTTTTCGCGTTTTTCGTCGATAAAATAAACGCCTTTTTCGGGTTTGACCGAGTATTTAAGACGAACGGAAATTAAATCCGCCGGAGAATAAGATTTATCGAGCGTGATATAAATTTTTTCGCCCGCCTGCCGGAAGCTTAAATCTTTGCCCGAGGATTCGAGCCGAATCGAATCGAAATTCAACCCGTCAGAATCAAGCTCAAGCTGCCTGAATTCCGTTTGAAGCGGTTTTAGCTGAACAGTGGTTTCGCCGTAAATTGTTTTCAAAGACTGATTGAAGCTGACACGAATGATGTAATGCTGAACGTCAAAGGTTCGAACCCGATTGAAATTCGGGCGATTTTGCTGCGCCGTAACCGGAAATGTGAGAAGTAAACACAAAAAAACATAGAGAAAAGACAGACGAATATTTTTCATAAAAAAGAATTGGGAGATTTATTTGATGAGCGAAAGATTATTAAGGGTTCAAATATTTTCCGAACCAGTCCAAAACCTGCCCGTACCAGAATTCTGAATTTTGCGGCTTCAAAATCCAGTGTCCTTCGTCGGGAAAAATAACGAGTTTTGAATCGGTTTTGTTAAGCTGCAAAGCCGTGTAAAGCTGCAAGCTCTGGTCAACCGGAACGCGATAATCGAGTTCTCCGCAGGTTACGAGCGTCGGCGTTTTGAAATTCGCGGCAAATTTGTTCGGCGACCATTTTTCATAATTCACCTTGTTTTGCCACGGCATTCCTTTAAATTCCCAGTTGACGAACCAAAGCTCTTCGGTCGCGCCAGCCATACTTTCAAGATTGTAAACTCCGGCGTGCGAAACCAGCGCAGCAAATTTAAAGCGCGGGTCGTTATTGTGTCCGAGAATCCAATCGACCATGTAACCGCCGTAGCTTGCGCCCGCCGCGCCGATTCGGTTTTTGTCGATGTAGGAATTTGTTTTCAGAACCTGCGCCACGCCGTTTGTAATATCCGTAAAGGCTCGCCCGCCCCAATCGCCGGAAACTTCGTTGACAAATTTTTGCCCGTAACCGGTCGAGCCGCGCTGATTCGGCATAAAGACGACGTAACCGGCATTGGCGAAAATCTGCGGATTCCAGCGATAACCCCAATTATCGTTCCAAGCGCCCTGCGGTCCGCCGTGAATCAAAACTATCATCGGATATTTTTTGCTCGCGTCAAAATTCGCCGGTTTTAATAAAAATCCGTGAACTTTAGCGTTTAGCGCGCCCGTCCAATCGACATTTTCGGCATAGGCTAAATTCAAACGAGAATTTATCTTACTCAGATTTATCACAGTCTGATTTTCATTAATTCTGGTGCGATAAATTTCCGACGGGCTGGACATCGAGCTTGAAGCATAAACCAGTGTATTGCCGTCAACCCCAATATTCAGATTGCTTACCGAATTTTGAACGAAATGCTTTTTGACGAAAGTTGCGATTTTCAGGCGAAAATCCGGTTCGACAGAAATGAAATATACAGGTGAATTTCCGCGTTCTCCGGCTGTAAAGTAAATAGTTTTGCTGTCAGGCGTTACAACTAATTCGTCAACCTGCAAATCAAATCCGCGCGTCAGTTCGACGGTTTCGCCCGTTTGACGGTTGTAGCGCATAATTCGCCAGCGGTCGGCTTCGAAGGCTTCGGTTGCCTGCGAGCGATAGATAATATATTTTCCGTCGGAAGTGTAAACCGGCGCGACATCGTAACCTTTGTTTTTCACGGTGATGTTTTTTACGTCGCCGTCTTTCCAGAGCATATCCGCCGGTTTTCTGGTTGCTGTCGGAATCGGCGAAATAAAAATATCGCTGTTCGTGGAAATCGCTTCAACCGCGTCGGGATTCATCAGAAAAGCGATTTGCGTCGAATCGGGCGAAAACGCGTAATCGACGCCGGTTGACGCGCCGTACGGCGGAAAATCGAAATCTCCGGGCGTTACGTCGGCTGGCGTCGAGCTGCCGCTGCTCGAAACAATAAAAACGTGCGAACGCTTTTTATCGCGCCATTCGACCCAATGACGATACAAAAGCCGCTCCGTAACGACTGCTTTAACTTTGCTGTCTTCGTTTTTTTTATCTTCCGCCTCGTTGCAGGCGTCCGTTTTGCAGTTCGGATAAACGTCCGAATTAAACGCAATCCATTTTCCGTCCGGCGACCAGACCGGATTTCCCGCGCCGCTTGAAAGTTTTGTAATTTGCTTTTTATCGTCGCCGTCGGCGTCCATCGTCCAGATTTGCCCGCCGGTCGTGAAAGCGATTTTCTTTCCGTCCGGCGACCATCGGGGCGAGCTGTTCGATTTATCGCCTTTAGTGATTTGTTTCAAATTCGCTCCGTCAATCGAAACGGTGTAAATCTGATTAATCACACGATTTGCCGCTTTATCGACATCGCCGACCGTAAAAGCGACGGTTTTCCCGTCAGGCGAAAGCTGCGGGTCGCTGACGCGCCGGACTTTCATCAAATCGTTAAATGAAAAAGTCTGGGCAAAAGCCGTCGCAGTTAAAAAAACGCACAAAAAAACTACGGAAAATAATTTTTTCATAAATTTAAACGGTAAACTAAAATTGAAAAACAAACGTATTATGGCACATAAAAATGCAGCTTGCTATGATATATAAAAATTTAAGAGAAATTCTATGAAAAAATTTATTCCGTTTCTTCTCCTGCTTCTGACTTGCCAAATCTTTGCTCAACAGCCGACTCCGACGCCGCTTCTTTACAGCGAAAAAACGCTGGCGGATTTGGAAAAAATCCAGCAGGCGACGCTAAACAGCGATTATGCATACCGGCAAACCGGCTATCTTTCAAACAATATCGGCGCGCGTCTGACCGGCTCGCCGCAGGCGGAACGCGCCGTTCAATATGTTGCCGAAGAGATGCGAAAGCTCGGTCTGGAAGTGCGTCTGCAAAAGCTGACCGTGCCGCATTGGATTCGCGGTGAAGAACGCGGAGAGCTGACGGAATTTGAAGGAATGGCGCAGGGCACGACGCAGCGAATTGTTTTGACGACGCTTGGCGGAAGTATCGCAACCGATAAAAACGGTTTGATGGCAGATATTATTGTCGTCAGCAGCTTCGACGAGCTGAATGCGCTCGGGCGCGATAAAGTTCAGGGCAAAATCGTTCTTTTTAACGTCAAATTCGACCGCGAAATGCAGGCTGCGGGAAATGGTTTAGGAGCTTACGGGCAGATTACGCAGTATCGCGGCGGCGCGGCAATCGCAGCGGGCAGACTTGGCGCGGTCGGCGTTCTGGTTCGCTCTGCCGGTTCGTCGCAAAATCGCCTTGCACATACCGGCGGAATGCGTTATGACCCGAATGTAACGAAAATCCCTGCGGCGGCAGTTTCGTTTGAAGACGCCGAAATGATTGCATATCTGGCAAAACAGGGAAAGGTAAAGATGCGTCTTTTGCTGACGCCGCAAAGTTTGCCGGACGTAACGAGCTACAATGTTATTGCCGATTTGAAGGGAAGCGAAAAGCCCGACGAAGTCGTCATTGTCTCGGGACATCTCGATTCGTGGGATTTGGGAACCGGCGCGATTGACGACGCTTCGGGCGTGGCGATGGCGATGCAGACCGTGAATATTTTGAAACAGTTGAAGCTGAAACCGAAACGAACGATTCGCGTTATCGCGTATATGAATGAAGAAAACGGCTTTGTCGGCGCGACGACTTACGGGCGCGAAGAAGAAGCGAATATCTCGAAGCATTTCGCCGCTATCGAAGCGGATTTGGGCGCTTCGCATCCAATCGGCTTTCAGTTTGCCGGAAAACCCGAAGCAATATCGTTTTTCGCGCCGCTTTCAAAAGTTCTGAATTCGCAGGGCGCGGGACTTTCGCAGCTAGTGCCGGGCGGAGTTTCGTCGGATATTTCGGTTTTGACACAAAAGGGCGTTCCGTCATTCGCGCCGTGGTTCGACCAGCGCACTTATTTTAATTATCACCATACCGCCGCCGACACTTTTGACAAAGTAAATCCGAAGGAACTGGCTGAAAACGCTTCGGTTATGGCGGTTTTGGCTTACGGGCTGGCTAATCTGGAACAGCCTCTGCCGAGATAAATTCATTTAACATTTAACATTTATCATTAAACTCTTGTTGCTTTGATAAATGTTAAATGTTAAATGTTAAATGTTATGGACAGACCACCACCGTATTTTCCGCAGAGTTCGCTTGCGCCGCAGAGCGACAAGCGTTATAAAAAATTTAAGTTGATAATCGCTTCGATTATTATTGGAATTATTGTTTTGCTGACCGGAGCCGGCTTTGGAATTTATTATTTGATTAAATGGCTTTTTTAGAAAAAAACTAAAAAATAGCCACGAACAAACACGAAATAGCACGAAAATTTTCTAAATATTTTTCGTGCTATTTTTGTGTTTGTTCGTGGCTGATTTTCTTATTCTTTAACGATTCAAGCCCGTATTCGACTTTTTCGCATTCGCTTTTGCGCCTTCGAGGGCAAGCTGTTTTGCCTGCGGAAGAAGCTCGATAGCGCGAAGAAGCTGGCTGTCGTATTCGTTGTAAACCTGATACGAAGTCGTCGTGCCGTAAGATGCCGTTACTAACTCGGCGCGCAATGTTCGTTCGATAAATTCACGTTCTCTATCAATCTGAGCGGCTGAAATTTTATATTTATCAATCGCAAATTTTTTGAACGCCTGATAAAGATTTTCGGTTATCTGGTAATCGTTGGTTTTCAAATCGTATTCAAACTTAATCGGATGATTTGCCGCGTATGTGTCGAAGCCCGCAATCTTCCCGAATGATAAATCGAGCACGAATGCAAAAATCGGGTCGTTAAGCTTTACCTGCTGGCGGGCTTTGTCGGACGTGATTGTTTTCGGTTTGATGACGACATCGGGATTGATTCCGCCGCCGCTGTAAACCGTTCTGCCCGAATCGGTTTTGCTGATTTCGCCGGTCGGCGTTTGTGCGGCGTTTTCCTCGCGCAGCGTTCCGCCGCCGGTTATGTAATCGTAGAAATTTCCTTTTGAATAATCACGCTGAATCAATCTGCCCGAAGGAGTTTGATATTTGGCAATCGTCAGAAGAAGCATCGAGCCGGATTCGTCAAAAACAAAAGGATTCTGCACCAAACCTTTGCCGAACGTAGTTTCGCCGACAATCAAAGCGCGGTCGTGGTCTTGCAATGCGCCTGCCAGAATTTCCGACGCGGAAGCAGTATTTCGATTTACGAGCATGACAATCGGCGTCTGGTCGGGCGTCGGATTGTTCGCGTTATAAACTTCGTTCGCGCCTTCAATCCTGCCTTTTTGAGTCATAATCGTTTGCCCGCGCGACAGAAACCAGTTGGCGACATTCAAAGCCTGAATAACCAGACCGCCGCCGTTGTTTCGCAAATCGAGAACTAACTGCTCCATTCCCTGCGTCTTCAAATCCTGCATCGCTTTGCGAAATTCGGCGAATGTCGTTTGATTAAATCTTCCGGTCATTCCGATGTAACCGACGCCCGGGCGAATCATGTAAGCTTCGGCAATCGACGGCTGAAAAACGGCGTCGCGGGTGATTTCGACGGTTTCGCGTTTTCCGGTTTCATATCGTTCGACAACGACTTTGGCAAGCGTTCCGCGCGGACCTAAAAGCGATTTACGAACTTCGGTAAACGGTTTTCCAATCATCGAAGCGCCATTGATTTCGACAATCTTGTCGCCGTAGCGAAGACCTGCGCGATTTGCCGGGGAATTTTCAAATGTAGCTTTAATATAAGTTCCGATTACATCGCCTTTCACGGTTCGCAAATCGCCGATTGTCGCGCCGATACCGAAATATTCCGAGCGTTGTTCGGTGCGAAACTCTTCAAATTCTTTGGCATCGAAATAATTCGAATGCGGGTCGAGCGTGTGAAGCATCGACTCGATAGTTGTTTTGAAAAGCTCGTTGTAATCGAGCGATTTTCCGCCGACGTAATTATCCTGAATCAGAGTCAACGCCTCAGCCATTTCCTGTTCGATGGTTTCGTTGGTAACCTTTTTCGCCGTCGAAGTACCGGATTTTGCGTCAGTTGACGCCTTCGGACTGGTTTGCGAAGTTGTCTGCTGAGGAAAAACGTTTGTAAAAAGAAATGCGATTAAAAGAATACTGCCAAAAAGATTTGAACTTTTTTTCACTACAAAAATCTCCTAAAATAAAACTGCCGGAAATACAATTTTCGGGAAAAATGATAACATTCATTGGAAGAAAAAGCGATAAAAAGAGTTGCACGTATAAAATAAAAGTTAACGGCGAAGAATTTTACGCAGCAAATGGAAAAATGTTTAGAAAAGTTATTTCGAACATCTCAAAGCAATTCCATTTATCGAAATAATTGATGAATCATCTGCTTGAAGTAGAAAATCTGCAAACTCATTTTCCGACGCGCGCCGGGCTTGTCAAAGCTGTCAACGATGTCAGTTTTTACGTTGACGAAAGCGAAATGCTCGGTCTGGTCGGCGAATCGGGCTGCGGAAAATCAATCACCGCGCTTTCGGTGATGCGACTTATTTCGCCGCCGGGACGAATTGCGGGCGGCTCGATAAAATTTAAGGGCGAAGAGCTGACGACCGCCTCGGACGCGCGGATGCGCGAGATTCGCGGCGACGATATTTCGATGATTTTTCAAGACCCGATGACATCGCTGAATCCGGTTTTTTCGGTCGGCGAGCAGATTGCCGAAGCCTTGCGACTGCATCGAAATATGAATAAAGCGCAAGCCTGGCAGGCGGCGATTGACGCGATGCACGAAGTTTCGATACCCGACCCGTCGCGCCGCGTCAAGGATTATCCGCACCAGCTTTCCGGCGGAATGCGCCAGCGCGTAATGATTGCGATGGCGCTTGCCTGTAACCCAGAGCTTTTAATCGCCGACGAGCCGACAACGGCGCTCGACGTTACGATTCAGGCGCAGATTCTCGATTTGCTGAATAATCTGCGCGAAACGCGCAAGCTTGCCGTCTTGCTTATCACGCACGATTTGGGCGTCGTCGCGGAAGTCGCCGACCGTGTTTGCGTGATGTACACGGGAAAAATCGTCGAAGAATCGCCGGTTGAAGAGATTTTTGAAAAACCGAAAATGCCATACACGCAGGGACTTCTTCGCTCGGTTCCGAAACTTAGCGGCGCGGAAATCGAGAAAACTTCTCGCCTGCAAACAATCGAAGGAACTGTGCCAAGCCCGACAAATTTGCCCGATGGCTGTCATTTCGCGCCGCGATGCGAATTTTGTATGGAAGGAATCTGCACAACGGGCGAAATTCCGCTTTATCGACTGGAAAATAACGTAAAGGTAAGATGCGTTCTTTATGACGAGAATCTTAAAAGGGAAAAAAGTCTGGCTGCGTCCGCCGAAGGCTGAGGATTTTGAAGAATTTGTTGCGATGAATCTGGCAAGCCGCAAGTTTCACAAAGGCTTGGCAAATCCGCCTTTGGACAGAAAAGCCTTTGACGCGTTTTTACTCAGAAACGAATTTGAAACAAACGAAAGTTTTTTGATTTTGGGGATTGAAGATAACGCGATTGCCGGGATGATTAATCTTTCACAGATTTTTCGAGGCAATTTTCAAAACGCGTATCTAGGCTATTATCTGGGCGAAAAATTCGCGCGCCGGGGTTTTATGACCGAGGCAATCGGGCTCGCCCTGCGTTTTGCGTTTAAAACTTTAAAGCTTCACCGGATTGAAGCGAATGTTCAGCCGCATAATCTGTCTTCGATTGCGGTTTTGAAGAAAAACGGTTTTGTTAAAGAAGGATTTTCCGAAAGGTACTTAAAAATCGGAAGTCGTTGGCGCGACCACGAACGCTTTGCAATCGTCGCGGAAAATTGGGTAAAAAAAGTAAAAAGTTAAATGCAGGAAAGCGCGGTAAAAACTCAAAAAAAAGAACTTGTTCAGGTCAGAAATCTCGTCAAGCATTTTCCGGTCGAGAACAGCGACGATGTGGTGCAGGCGATTGACGGCGTTTCGTTTGATATTTTTGCCGGCGAAACGCTCGGTCTGGTCGGCGAATCGGGCTGCGGGAAATCGACGGTCGGGCGCTGTATTTTGCGGCTTTATGAACCGACGAGCGGCGAGGTCGTTTTTGAAGGGCAAAACATAATCGGAATGCCGAACAGTGAAATGCAGAAGCTTCGACGCGAGATGCAGATTATCTTTCAAGACCCGTATGCGAGTCTGAATCCGCGCTTGAACATTCTTTCAATCGTTTCCGAGCCTTTGAAAATTCACGGAATCGGCAATAAATCCGAAAGACGCGATAGAGTTGCGGATTTGATGCAAAAGGTTGGGCTTGACCCGAATTATATGACGCGTTACCCGCACGAATTTTCCGGCGGTCAGCGCCAAAGAATCGGAATCGCGCGCGCGCTGGCGCTGAATCCGAAACTGATTATTGCCGACGAGCCTGTTTCGGCGTTGGACGTTTCGGTTCAGGCGCAGGTCGTCAATCTTTTACAGGATTTGCAGGCTGAATTCGGGCTGACATACCTTTTTATTTCGCATGGCTTGGCGGTTGTCGAGCATATTTCCCAACGTGTAGCGGTGATGTATCTCGGAAAAATCGTCGAAATTGCCGAAGCTCGCGAGCTTTACGAAAATCCGCTTCATCCGTATACAAAAGCTTTGCTTTCGGCAATTCCGATTCCCGACCCGAAGAAAAAACGCGAGCGAATCGTGCTTCAGGGAGATGTCCCGACGCCGATAAATCCGCCTTCGGGCTGTCGTTTTCGAACTCGCTGCCCGTGGGCGATTGAAGAATGCGCGCAGGTTGTGCCGGAGCTTAGGGAAATAAGAAAAAATCATTTCGCGGCGTGTATTCGCGTTGAAGGCTATGAAAATGCGCCTGCGATGAATTAATATTTGAAACGAAAAAAAAATACATTCGTATAAAGCGGTGAAATTCAATGACAATGCGGCTTTCAAAAGTGTTTTAAAGGAGGTTTCCGAAAGACGCGCTAATTTTTTATTTAAAATTAAAATAAGGAGACAGATTATGCAGGAAGAAAATTCGATAAACGAACCGAATTTGCCCGGGGAACAGGATTCAAGCGAATGGCAGGCGCCGCCGCCGCCGGAAAAAATGGTCGCTCCCGAACCGCCGCAGATGTCGGAAGCGGCGACGCTCGGCAGTATATTTTTCGAGCCGGGAAATACATTTGAAGATTTACGGCGAAAACCGAGATTTATTTTGGCTTTGCTGGTAATAATAATTTTGACGACTGCTTTCAGCTTCGCATTTTACTACAAGGTCGGCGAGTCTAATTTCAAAAGATTTGTTGCCGAGCAAATAGATAAAAACCCGCAGACGCAAGGGCTTACCGGAGAACAAAAGGAAGGCGCCATACAGTTAAATATGACCATCGGGAAAGTCGTCAGATTTGCGATGCCGGTCATAATAATTCTCGTTACGGCTCTAGGCGGCTTGCTGTACTGGCTCGGAGGAAAAGCTTTCGGCGGCTCAGGCGGTTATCTGCACGGCGTGTCGGTCTGGGTTTACGCATCATTGCCTCCGCTGGTTATCTCGATGATTGCCAATTTCATCATTCTGTTTCTAAAATCGGTTGACGATATTGACATCGGAACGGCGAGCCAGCGCGGTTTGGTTAATGCCAATCCCAGCTTTTTGCTTGACGGAAAATCGATGCCGGTATTGGCAACACTGGTCGGTACGCTGGATTTATTTATGATTTGGGGCTGGGTTTTAGCGGCAATCGGCTTGCGCATCGTACACAAAATTTCTTCCGGTTCAGCCTGGGCGATTGTGATAATTCTGGCTTTAATCCAAATCGCATTCAGAGTTGTCGGAGCTTTAATGTCAGGTAATGCAACATAATTTTGTGTCCCAAGTCCCAGGTTTAATGTTCCAAAGATGAATTTCTTTGATTTAAAACCTGGGACTTGGGACTATATTATTCATATCTGAGCGATTCAATCGGGTCGAGCCTTGCCGCTTTCCACGCCGGGAAAAGTCCGAAAACTAAGCCAATGCCGACGCTGGCGAAAAATCCGGCGACCGGCGCCCACCATGGAACGTAGGAAGGCATAATAAGTTTTACGAGCAAAGTTAAAAGCCATCCGAGAAATAATCCGAGCAAACCTCCGAAGCCCGTTAATGTCGCCGCCTCGATTAAAAACTGCAATAAAATGTCGCTTTGCTTTGCGCCGAGGGCTTTGCGAATGCCGATTTCGCGTGTTCTTTCCGTAACGGAAACGAGCATAATATTCATCACGCCGATTCCGCCAATCATCAAACCAACCGACGAGATTACAATCATCGCCAGCGCGACCATCCACGTAATAGAGTTGAATTGTTCGATAAGACTCGCGGCAGTAGCCATCGAAAAATTATCGGGTTTTCCGAACGGAACCTGTCTTCGCACGCGCAATAAATCCTGCACGTCGTCTTTAGCTTTTTCGAGCATTCCTTCTCGCGCGATTGCCAGAATAAACAAATCGTCAGCGTTCGGTTTAAGCTTCAAAGCCGCGCCGATGGGCATATAAATCACATTGCTCTGGTCGTTATTTCCGCCGCCGCCGCCGAAAAGCTGCTCGCGTTTTTCGAGAGTTCCGATAATGCGAAACTCGTTTCCGCCGATTTCAATCGTTTGTCCGATTGGGTTTTCATACGGGAAATAACTTTCGACGACGCTTGAGCCGATTAGACAGACATTTGCCTTTTCGTCGCTCTCATTTTGAGAAAACCATCGACCGCCGAGCAAAATCTCGGTGGTCGTTTTTTCAATATCCGGCATTGTTCCCTGAAGCTGAACGGCGGAGGAAGTTTTACCGTTCTTGCCGGTAACCATTGTTTTCTGCCCGAAAAAATTGTTGGAAACGTCGAGAAACGGAACTGCCGTTTCAATCGAAGATAGATTTTTTATCGCTTCGGCATCGTCGAATGTCAGAGGTTTTCGCATTCTTTCTTCCTGCGAGCGTCTGCCGACGTGAATGCCGATGTCGAATTTATAGAGGAAAATCGAGCGTGTTCCGAATGATTCGACTTCCTTTTCGACGGCAACCTTGATTCCGCTGATGACTGAGGAAATAAGCATCACGGTAATTACTCCGACGACAACGCCGATGATGGTCAAAAAAGAGCGCAGCTTATTGCTTCTCAACGTATCAAGAGCCATTTTCAGGTTTTCGTAAAACGAACTGGTTAGAAATGTCATAATATTTAATCCGCTCTTAAAGCCTCAATCGGGTCGAGCCGCGCCGCTTTCCATGCCGGATACAATCCAGCCAAAATACCGACGAGCGCCGAAACTCCGATAGAAATTACCGCCGCATACCACGGAATAACCGTTTTCAGAAGCACCGCGCTGACAAGAATTCCGATCAGTTTGGCTAAAATCAGACCGATAATTCCGCCGATTGCCGAAAGCGTTGCCGATTCGGAGATAAATTGTTTCAAAATATCGGACTGTCTCGCGCCCAAACTCTTTCGAATGCCGATTTCTCTGGTTCTTTCCGTAACGGCGACAAGCATAATATTCATAATTACGATTGCGCCGACTATCAGCGCAATCGCCGGAACTGCCAGAATAACGATAAAAGTCGGACCTAAAAGATTATCTTTCAGACCGGAAATCGCGTCGGGCGTTAAAATGCCGAAATTGTCTTTTTCGCCGAAAGGTATTTTGCGTTTGACGCGCATCAAATTGCGCGCTTCTTCGACCGTATCGTCAAAAAGTTTGTCCGCTTTTGCCGAAGCTTCAAAATAAGGCGCGCGACCGCCGGTCAAACCTCCGAAGGCAAGCCCGTAAGTTTTTAAAGGAAGCTGAACAAAACTGTCCTGCGGCTGACCGAAAACCGTTCCTTTCGCCGTCTGGATGCCGATAATTCGGTAGGGAATTCCCCTGATAACAATTTCACCGCCGATTGCGCCGCCCTGCGGGAAAAGTTTGCTTGAAATATCAGCGCCGACAAAGGCGACGCGCATCGAATTGTTGTTTTCCGTCTCTGTAAAAAAACGTCCGTCGGCAATATCCGTCTTCTCGATTTCGGCAATAACCGGCTCGACGCCCGAAACGGAAACGTCCTGCAAAATTTCGTTGCCGCGTTTAATTTCAGACGGACCGCCGCCGGATTTCGCGCCGATTTTATCGATTAGCTGCGCGTGTTCGCGAATATAGTCAAGCTCGTCAAAGGTTAATTCCTTGTTCCGTCGCTGCGCGGCGGCAATCGTATCGGTGTCTTTAAAGTCGTCAAAGCTGAATCTGCGAATTGTAAATGAATTTGAGCCGATACCGGCTATTTTTTCATCAACATAAACGTTAAAGCCCTGCAAAATCGAAAGGACGACCATAAATGCCGTTACGCCGATAATCATTCCGAGAAGCGTCAGGAACGAGCGCAGCTTGTGCGACCAGATTGCCGAGAAAGCGAGTTTTAGTGTTTCAGTAAAATCCATTACGTGAAAATCTTATAGAATAATACGTTTGATTGGAAGGAAAGTTTATCACGTTTACAATAATTTACGTTTCTAAGAAATCAAACCTTTTAGAAGTTTTTGACGTAAAGAGTTAAGATTTATTTTGGATAAATCAAAATTTTGGAGAAAATCTAAAAAATGGCAATGTCTAAAACAGGAAAAATATTTCTCATCATCGGCGGAGTCTTGCTCGCCGTATTTTTAGTGGCGATTATCGGAATCGCTCTGCTGGCGGAATCGCTCGGAAAACCGGACGTGCCGGAAAACAGCGTTCTCGTTTTGCGCGTTTCCGGCGATTTGCCCGATTATTCGCCCGAAGACCCAATGGCGAAATTCATCGGAATCAGCCAGACGCAATCTTTTACGAGTCTTATGACTCAGCTTCGCAAGGCAAAAGTTGACAGCCGCATCGGCGCGGTTCTGCTCGACATCGATTTTCCCGGCATCGGCTGGGGAAAGGCTGAAGAATTGCGCGAGGCGATTAAAGATTTCCGCGCTTCGGGAAAACCGGCTTACGCCTATATGGAGCTCGGCACGAACAAGGAATATTTTATCGCCACAGCTGCCGAAAAGATTTTCCTGCCGCCTTCGGGCGATTTGTATGTCAACGGTTTTGCGGCGGAAGCGATGTTTTATCGCGGCTCGCTCGACAAGCTCGGAATCGAACCTGAGGTAATCAAAATCGGCGACTATAAAAGCGCGCCCGAACAATACACGAACAAGGAAATGTCCAAATTTCAGCGCGAAGTTCTCAACGCGATTTTGGACGAATATTACGGGCGTTTTTCAGGCGCGATTGCCGAAGCGCGGAAAAAATCCATCGAAGATGTCAAAGCGATTATCGACAACGCGCCTTATCACGCAAACGACGCGCAGCAGCAGGGATTAATCGACGGCGCATATTATCGCGACCAGGTTTTGGAAGAGTTAAAGAGTAGGCTCGGTTATAATCAAAACGATAAAATCCGCACAATCAGCGGCAGTCAATATCGTGAAATTCCTTCCGATTCGCTTGGAATTAACAAAGGCGAACGCATCGCCGTCATTTACGCTTCGGGCGCAATCACCGGCGGCTCGTCGAGTAAAGGTCCGATGAGCGGCGAAACCGTCGGCTCGGATACGATGGTCAAAGCGATTAACGACGCGGCGGAAGATTCAACGATAAAAGCGATTGTCCTGCGCGTTGACAGTCCGGGCGGCTCGGCGCTCGCGTCGGATTTGATGTGGCACGCGATAGAAAACGCGAAGGCGAAGAAAAAGCCGGTCGTCGTTTCGATGGCGGATGTCGCGGCTTCGGGCGGCTATTATATTTCGTGCAACGCCGACAAAATCGTTGCCGAGCCGACGACAATCACCGGCTCAATCGGCGTATTTCTCGGCAAACCCGTCGTCAAAGGTTTTTACGACTGGATTGGAGTTACCAACGAATATGTGATGCGCGGCAAAAACGCGGGGATTTTCCGCGAAACCGTCAAATGGACTGACGACGAACGCGCCAAAATGCAAGACCAGGCAAACAAAATTTATTACAACGATTTTGTACCGAAAGTTGCGAAAGGTCGCGGAAAAACCGTCGAAGACGTAAACGCAATCGGTCAGGGACACGTCTGGACGGGAACTCAGGCAAAACAAAACGGTTTGATTGATGAATTCGGCGGTCTGGAAAAAGCCATCGACATTGCCAAGCAGCTTGCCAATCTGCCTGCCGAAAAGGAAGTCAAACGAGTCGCTTTTCCTGCGCCGCGCCCGTTTTTCGAGTCGCTTTTCGGCGGCGATGACAGCACTTTTGCCAACGCCAAAGAAAAAGAAGCGCAGGAAGTTTTACTGAAATCTCTGCCCGAAGATATGCGTAAAACTCTGCGTTTCGCATCCTTTTTCGACCAGATGAAAAACGGCGAAGCAATGCTGATTTTGCCTTATGAACTGCAAATAAAATAAAAAAGTAAAAAGTAAAAAGGCAAAAGTAAAAAGTGAAGAAAACAATTCTGACTTTTTACTTTTGCCTTTTACTCTCCAATTATCTGTCAGTATTTAATACAGAAAACGTCTTACCTCAATACAAAAAGTTTACAATTAAACGACTTAATTCCTAAAATATCAGCCTATTGCTTTCTGGCATACGGCTTGCGAACCTATTTTAAAGTGCAACTTTAAATTATGCACAAAAATGTTCTTCTACATTTTCAAGGAGGTTTTATGACTAAGAAAAGTTTATTTCGATTTTGCGCTGTTTTAGGTTTGTCATTTTCAATGACCGGATTTATCTACGCGCAGGACACACAGACGACGACAACGACCGTCACAAAAAAGGAAGTTGTTCAGAATGCCGACGGAAGTTATTCGGTTATCGAATATCCGGTAGGAAAAGAAGTTACTGTCGAGCTGATGCCGACTAATATAAAAGGCGCGAAAGGTTGGGCAAAAGTGCTCAGAGCGGCTGACGGAACAAGCGTCGCCGTCGATTTATCAGGTCTTCCGGCAGATGCAAAAAGCTATTACGTTTATGCCGTCGACCCGAAAGGCGCAGTTACATTACTCGGACCGACAATGGTTGAAAGCGGAATGGGTAAGGCGACATTTAATACGCCGATGAATCAATTTATGCTGGTGCTCTCGCCGAACGAGGGTTTAACGACGATTGCAGGTGATACTCCGGTGGTTTTCCGCAGCTCGGTTCCAACAGGTTATGCGGTTGTTCCGGCAGTTGTTACAAGCGCGGTAGATAACAAACAGGTAGCCGTATCGACACCGGTTGCTTCAACTTATGAAGTGCCGCTTCTGAATGTGCCGAGTTTTAACAACAAAACAACGGAAATCAGAATCGCGTTTTCGGGAGATTTGCAGGGTCTGAAAGGCAAAGCTTATGTCGATCCGGGCAGACAGGGCACAACCCAGGTCAAAATGCGTTTTGACGATATGAAGATGGCTCCGAAAGATAAACGCTTTGTTTTATGGGCTTCTTCACCCGACGGAAAATATACAAAACTCGGTCAGGTTATAAACACAGGTGAACGACAGGAATCGGAAATTCGCAGTGAAACAGCGCTAACAGATTTCGGTTTATTCGTTACAATGGAAGATACGGACGTAGCAGAGCCAACCGGAAAGATTTACTCAACATTCAGCAGACCTTAAAAAACTGAGTATTAAATTACAAAAAAGCGAGTCTTTCGAAGGACTCGCTTTTTTGGTTTAAAAGCAATTTTCAATAAAAATGCAGATTTTTTCAAAAAAATCTTGTTTCACACTTGAAACAAGATGCAACTTATGTTAGATTTGTTTCATCAATGAGACAAAATGCCTTAGACGGTAGGCATTTAAGAGATAAGAAATAAACAAAAACATTAAGAAAAACTGGCAGGTTGAGGAGAAAGTAGTTATGAACAAACCAAAAATTAATCCATTGAGCAGAATCCCGCGTCAGCAGCGCCTCGTGATGGCGATTCGCGGCGGAGCGGGTGTCGGCAAAAGTCATTTTATAAGTTCGATGAGCGAAGCGGGCTTGGGAAAGCTCTGTATTTTTGACACGGAAAGAAAAGCTCGTCTTCTGCGCGGTGTCGGACAAACGTTCGACGCGCTGGAAATCGAGCAAATGCACGAATTGCCCGAATTTATCGAATGGGCTGTATCGGGCGAAGGTCAGGAGCAGAATTACGGTTGTTTCGCGTTAGACAGCTGGGCGGCGTATTTCAGCGCAAAGCACAGTGAAATGCTCGAAGCCGTTCGAGAAAAAACCGGCGACCATTTAGCGCAGCCTTCGGCGGAAGAATTGGCGGCTGACCAGATGATTTTGCAGTCCGTTTTGCGAAAGCTCTGCATCGAAAGCGGAAAATGCGTCGTCATTGCCGACCAGATTCCGGCAAAAGGCAAAGAAGCGAAGGAAGACAATGAAATCGGGCGCGTTCTGCCGATGACGGCGAGCGGGCTTGAATATTTCGTCGATGTGATGGTCGAAGTCAGCCTGCAAGAGCGCGAAGGCGAAATTACGAGAGTTTTTCAGGTCGTTAAATCAAATTCACCCGCTTTTGAAGTCGGTTTTGAAATGACTGGAAACATCGGTTTTAAAGATTTTCTCGATTATATGAAAGGCGAACAGGCTCTTGAACTGGCTTTTGATACGCCTGCCAAATCGAATGTCCCGGAATTTATCGAAGAAAAAACGCCGCTTTCGATTGTTCAAAACACGATGACGATTGAAGATTTAATCAAAAAAGCGGTTGACAACGGATTCAAACAAGCCGACATTGTTACCGGCGCGAAGATTTATCACAACCAGTCGAATATATATCATCTGACGGCTGACCAAATTATCGATTTAGACCACAGAATGTCGGCTCGAATCGAAAAAACAAAATCGCAGGCGGGCGAAGCGTCTGAAAAAAGCGTCGCCAAAAAAGCAAAAGTGGCATAGGTTTCGCATAGGCAAAGCGAAAGACAAGCAGGGTAAAGGACAAGGGAAATTTCGGGAAATTTCTTTTGTCCTTTTTTGATTTTGATAATAAAAATTGGAGGAGTATTTTATGCTGAGAATAATTTTGGGCGTAGTTGCAGGTTTTATAGTCTGGTCAATCCTCTGGGTTGGCGCGGACGCTGTTATCAGGGCAATTTGGACAAGTTACGACGAGAGCGCAAAAGCGATGAGCTTTCAAACATCGATGCTTTTTGTTCCTTTAATTTTAAGCGCGGTCGTTTCCGTTATCTCAGGTTTAATTGCGGCTTTAATTGCGCGTGAGAACACAAAATCGCCTTTGATTTTGGGAATTATACTTTTAATTGTCGGACTGCTCGTGCAATTAAGCGTGTGGAATCAAATTCCGCTCTGGTATCATCTTACATTTTTGATTTTACTGATTCCGGCAACGATTTTGGGCGGAAAATTAAGGAAACCATAAGAAATATTTTATCTTTCTTTGATTAAATCGAGCCAGACCGGAAGCGATAGCCAGCGTGAAGATTTTCTATACGTTTGTTCGTTCAAGCGTTCGATTTTTGTTTCCGCCGCGGTTTGCAGCGCATCGGGCGGCAAATCGGATTTGTTTTCATAACAGGCGTGTTGAATACAAGGAACGGGTTTGACGGCGTGAATCAGACAGCCGGTTTCTTTTTCAAAAAGCGGGCAGGCGAAGGTCTTGGAAAAGCTGTCGCCTTCAGATTCTAAATCGTATTTTTCTATTGTCGAAGTTATTCGCTCGTAAATTTCCTTTTGTTTTTCGCCGGAAAGCTTTTTGAGTTCGTCATTGATTAAAACCGCTTCGAGCCGTGTAATATGAACATTAACGAAATGCGCGTCGAGGCAGCAAGCGCCTTTTGTTTCGCACGTCAAACAGCTTTTTGCCCGGCGCTCAAATGCGGATGTTATCAGATTTCGATAATCCGTTTTTAATTTCCGCAAATTTGCGAGCGCCTGTTTTTCGGAAAGCATTTTCATCTGTTACAATTCTAGCAAATTAAGATTTTCGGAGGAGAAATTATGATAAATGTTGGCGATAACGCGCCGGATTTTACGGTTAAAGACCAGAACGGAAACGAGTTAAAGCTTTCCGATTTTAGAGGACAAAAGGTAGCTTTATATTTTTACCCGAAAGACGATACGCCCGGCTGCACAAAGGAAGCGTGTTCTTTCCGGGACAATTATTCGACCTTGACGGAGAAAGGAATAAAAGTTTTAGGCGTTTCGCCTGACAGCGAAAAATCGCATCAGAAATTTATTTCAAAATACGAGCTGCCGTTTACGCTGCTTGCCGATACCGACCACGCGATTGCCGATTCATATGAAAGCTACGGCGAGAAAAAGTTTATGGGAAAAACCTATAACGGCGTTTTTCGAAAGACTTTTTTGATTGACGAAGAAGGAAAGATTAAAAAAATCTTCGATAAAGTAAATGTCGATGCTCACGCGGACGAGGTTTTGGAAGCTTTTGGAAGCTAAATAAAAGACAACGATTGATTGTCTTTTCCCGTCCTAATAACGTAAACTAACCTTCCGAACTTTTGGGGGCGACAGGCTTCGACAGGGGCTTGTATAGATCTTTGGATGCACGTCGGGCTTGCTTGTTAGCTCGTTAAAAAAACACGCAAAACACAAATGCTAATCAAGAATTAGCTCTTGCTGCCTAGTTTAAAAACTAGCCACAAGTGTCCGGGCGGAAGTCAGCTTGAAGCGACCGTTTTCGGGCATAACTTAGTTTAAGCTAGCGCGCGTTCTCCACCTGCGGACGCGGGCGAATCGTTAGTCAGGTTAGCTTTTCGCAAGGTCTTGTCGGTTCACCTGCTTGCGAAAGGCGAAATTTTAAGTGAACTCGACTAAACGTGTAGATTCTCTAGGTCGCAACCTTTGGATGCGGGTTCGATTCCCGCCGCCTCCACCAAAATATTTTTAGATTTATTCAAAAGCTCAATAAACATCGATGTTATTGGGCTTTTTCTATATAAGGGCTAAAGAAACAAATTCATTAGCCCCTTACCGGTTTTAGAAATTGCTTATGGAACAAAAGCATTCGGAACAGGAACATCGCCGCTTTGCCCGAAACCCTGAATTAAAGTTCCGGCGGTTGTTCTCTGCACATACCACGTCGAGCCTGAAGGACGGAAAACGGTCGCGTCAAAACGCCCGTCGCCGTCGTAATCTCCGGGCGACGGAAGGTCGCCGTTTGTCCCGAACGGGAATGAATAATAGCTGTAATCTTCGCTTCTTTGAATAAACCATTCGCCTGAGACAGGTCGCCAGATTGCCACGTCGGCTTTTCCGTCGCCGGTATAATCGCCCTGAACCGGTTTGTCCGAACTGTTGCCGAATGTAAAGGCGATTGTTCCGGCGGCGCTTCTTTGTATCCACCATTGACCGGCAGAGGCTCTCCAAATAGCAATATCCGACTTTCCGTCGTTATCATAATCGGCTACGACCGGAACGTCCGTGCTTATTCCAAACTGCTGAATAGTCGTGCCGCCCGTCGAACGCTGAATATACCAGGTTGACTCCGAAGGACGAAACACCGCCGCATCCGTTTTACCGTCGCCGTCAAAATCAGCCGGTGCGGGAATATCTCCGTTAGCTCCGAACGGGTAAGAGTAATAACTTCCATCCTCGGAACGAAGAATAAACCACTCGCCCGTTTTGGAATGCCAGAAAGCAATATCCGCTTTTCCGTCGCCCGTGTAATCTCCCGGCGTTAATTTATCGCCTGACTTACCGAAGTGCGCGGCATAATTTGCGCCGTCCGAGCTTTTCAAATACCACCACTCGCCCTCAGACGGTCGAAAAATCGAAATGTCCGTCTTGCCGTCGCCGTCAAAATCAAACGGCGATTTTCGATTGACGACAAGTTCATACATGCCGCGCCCGTAAGTCGCCACCTGTATCAAACCGCTCGACTGTGAATCGAGTTCGGTTACGATTGTCGGCGGCAAGCCCATATTAAAGGTTTCCCAAGTATTTCCGCCGACCGTCGAGCGAAAAACGCCGATGTCCGTTCCGACATACAAGGTCGAAGCATTGAGCGGGTCAAACATTATAGTATTGGTCGGGATGTCCGGCAAATTGCCGCTGATATCCGTCCAGCTTGTTCCGCCGTTGACGGTTTTAAAAACGTGTCCTGTGCCGTAGCCGGAAACAGTCAGGAAAGCCGTGTTCGAATCGGTCGGGCTGACAATGATGCTTTTGATAAAGCGCGTCGGAAGTCCGACGTTGATATTCGTCCAGTTTGCGCCGCCGTTGGTTGAAACCATCGCGCGACCCTGCGACGAGCCGGTGTAAATTACATTTGTATTCGAGCGTGAAACGGCGATTGTCGAGAGAACGTCGGAACCGCCAAAGGTTAAATCGGTCGTTCCGCCCGGCGCTGCCCATGTTGAGCCGCGATTGGCGCTGATATAAAGACGATATGTGCCGAAATAAAGCGTCGAATTAACATCGTTGCCGGCAAACGGCGGATAAAACGCTACGCGGTCATTTGCAAAAGTCGCATCGCTGCCGATTTGACCGTTGAATGTGTCGCCGCCGTTTGTGTATCGATAAATTGTGTTAGTAACGTATGTTACATAAATTATGCTCGGGTCGAGCGGGTCAATCACGGTCTGCCCGCCGTCGCCGGTTGCAAATTCGCGCCAGCTAACGCTTCCCGTGCGTTTTTGCGTGCCGTTGTCCTGTGTTCCTCCGTATGTCAGCGTTCTATCGTTCGGGTGTATGTCGATACTTATGAACATTGACAGCGAAAGCGTCGAGTTCAGCGATTGAAAACTGCCCGCGCCGTCCGTCGATTTCCATAAACCGCCGTCATTGGCGATGTAAATCAAGTTCGGATTTGCCGGCGAAATATAAAAATGATGCTGGTCGGGATGCGCCTTTGCCTGAGTCGGCGTATAGCCGCCCGCAATCGTGAAATTTTTTGTCGCATTCGTAAAACCTGTTCCGCCGTCGGAACTGACCCAAAGGTCGCGCGAGCCTACATAAATTGTGTTCGGACTGACCGGATTGACGAACAGGTAACAGTTGTAGCCAAGCTGTCCGACATCGAATGCCGCGCCCTTATTTGTCCACATCCCGCCGCCGTTTGTGCTGACTTCCAACTGCGCCGTTCCGCTTCCCGCGGCTAAAACATAAAGATTGTCAGGCGCGGATGGAGTAACGGCGACTTTCATATTCGAAGTCGTCGTATAAGGCGAAGTGTAAATGCGCGTCCAAGTTAAGCCTGCATCGATTGATTTCCAGATTCCGCCCGTAGCGGGCGTTGCAAAATCGATTCTGTTCATTGCCAGAAAAAGCGTATTCGGGTCGGTCGGATGCCGCACTAAATCGGTTGGCAAGCCCGATAAAGTTTTAGTCCAGTTGACGCCGCCGTCGGTCGAGTAAAAAAATCCGCTGGAAAATACGGAATTTCCCTGACGCAAAGAATATTGCGCCGCATAGACGCGATTTGCGTCGTTCGCATCAACCAAAATCTGCCAGATTCTGCCGGGCGTAGGCAGAGTTGCGTTGCTCACGCGCGTCCATGTCTGCCCGCCGTCGGTCGATTTCAAAACACCCGTCCCGAGATAGACGCCCGATTTATCGCCCATTCCGGCATAGACGATTGAATTATTGCTCGGCGCGAAGACAATCGAGCCGACCGCCAAATCGACATGACTGTCCGAGGTCGGGGCAAATGTCGCGCCGCCGTCGGTCGAGCGCCAGATGCCGCCGGTCGCCGCTCCGATTAAGATAAGATTCGGGTTTGACGGCGAAACTGCAATCGTATTGATGCGCCCGCTGGTCAATCCCCAATTGCCCGGGAAATAAGAACTGGTCGGTTGAGGTCCGATATTGCGCCATTGCTGAGCAGCTTGCATACTGGCAAAACGCGCCTCCGAAGGGCGAGCAAGCCACGCCTTACGCCGCGCGTCATCCGGCAGTTTGCCCGTCGGGAAAGTTCTTTCATACATAAACCATTCGTCGCGCTTTTCCGCGTCGGCTTCGAATTCATCCTCATCCCGGGGAGCTGGTATAAATTTGCTCAACGTGTTTCGCTTGCTCCATTTTTTTTTCTTTACCGATTTTTTGACAAAAGAATTCTTTTTGACGATTTGTTTTCTCGATTTTTTCGATTGAGCGGACAAAGACAATGTTCCGGCACAAAACAGAGCGATAAACAAAAGAACATAAACCCAAAGACGGCGTTTAATCCGCAAAGAATTAAAAAATATTTTTTTCATAATAGTTTCCACGAAAAAAGCCCGAAGCTTCATTTTTATGCAAAATGAGTTACGATTTTTAACTGCAAAGGCGCAAAATGCCGGGTCGGTTTAGAATTAACACAGTTTGCAATCGGCGCAGGTAACATTTTCGAATTTGTTTAGCATTTTAAATTGAAATGAAAAAAATTGGAAGTAAAATAGAGCAGTTTTCGATAAGAAAAAGCAGCGGGATGACAAGCACCCGAAACCCCGGCACGGCGTTTCTCCGAATAATATGGAATTTTACCCGGTGATTTCATTTCGGGTAATTGCGCGGCAATAATTTCTACCGGCTTTTCCGCGTTGAGATTTGGGAACTCCGGGCGCGGGAAAAAATGAGGAAGCGCTTTTTATCATAATTTGTATCGCTTCCTCATTTTTGTTTGGGGCAGAGAAGTTAAATTGCTTCTTACGCAATCTCGCCATGTTATATCGGCTTTTGTCTTATCTTTAGCCGGTTTGACGGCTGACTTTACGGCAAATTCATCGCGTGTCCCATTGCCTCTTTAATGCGCGGGTATGACATTGGATTGAGGCTGTGATTTTGGAAATGAACTTTGCCGGGATACGCTACGGAAACGCTAAAGCACCAAAAAGCCCAATTTTGCAAGTCGGACGTTTTTATCTGAACCTGCGGCGGGTCGGAATTTACGTTCGCGTAATTCGTATAAATCTGACCGTCGCGTATCTGCAATATATACTCGTTGCCGGAGGTATCCACAAATTTGTGTATTCCCAAACGAACCGCGTCCGTGCAGTAGATTAGCGATTTGCTTCCGTGCCGGCTTTGATGAGCGTTAAAACGGGATTGGACACTTTTTAAGTCAACCGCCCAGGCATCCATATTCGGTCTGTCATCGCAAATTTTTTGTTTCGTTTGCGGAAAGCCCGTCATTCCGTGATAGCTTACCGCGTCAATCCGGTCGTAGTTCCGAACCGATTTATCGCGCCAGTAGTCTATGTCGAAAACACCGTCGTTGGCATTCGAGGTGTTAATGCTGATTAAAGGTCGCTTCGCGCCGGCAGCGCTGACTATCCAGTCCACGACCGTCGAACAAAAATTGGCGCGGTCTTTAGCGATTCCGCGCGGTTCGTTCATAATCTCATAAATGACATTAGTTCGATTAAGCAGCGTTTTCACCGTTTTGGTAACGAGTGCCTGCTGAACTTGCCGCAAATAATTATTCGGCGCGAGGAAATACTTTTGCCGCGCCGCTATATTCGCGTCGCTGTCCGCTTCACTACAGGCAAAAGCCGAACCCGCGTTTACCAGATGGTCGTTTCCCCAGTTCGGAATTGTCGCCGGATGCTCGCTCATAGACGGATTCCACGGGCTTCGACACCATGTTCGAAAATTGCCGCTGCGTTCGTCGGTCAAATCGAAATAATTGAAAAGCGAGATTTGAATGACAATTCCGGCATTTTCAGCCGCCGTTACAAAAGCGTTCAGACGGCGGAAATATTCTTCGTTCCAGATGTTGCTGACTACCGCGTCATAAACCTTCCATTTCCATTTATTGCCGACTTTCACGCTGACGAACGGTGTCAAATCGAGCGGTTTTGCCTCCGCGTCGCCGCTGACCAGCGTTCCGCCCGTCAGCCAAATTCGCAGGAAATTACACTCGGATTGCCTCAAATACGAGAAAACCGACCACGGCTCCGGTGTCCAGTATGTTTGCCGGACGAATAAATCCGGGTTCGGCTGCTGGCAAGGCGGTTTATTCTGATATTCCACGCGAAGCGGAACTGCGACTCCTACAGATTCCGGTCGCGGCAGCGGTTGTTCAGGCGACGACGTTACCAGAGATTTTTCCGGTCGGTCATCGTCCTTAAAAATATAATAATGTCCTCCTCTAAGAATTATCGGAGTTCCGTTGCTCAGGATTCTTCCCGAAGAATCTCTTGTTAAATTAATACTCATAAATTTCTCCTCATTTTTTATTCATTAAAACACTCAGGGTTTTCACCCGGGGTAAAAGAATTTTTACCTCCGATTATTTACGCGATAATTTTTCGGAAAAACGCTCAAAAAATTTAAGCGGCGCGAAATATTTCGAACAAAACCGATTTAAGACTTATAAAATATTGAAGGAAAAGGTAAGAAGTTTTTGCGTAGTGTCCTAATCTTATTTACTATCATTTGTTAAAGCCGATAAACTCGCATCGGCTTTTTCTATTTACAATTTTCATTTTGGATTTTGACTTTCAGAAAACTGGAAATTATTCTTTTCTCTTTTGATGAATAATATTCACAAACAATCAAATTCTATACGGACTTTGCCAATCGGCATTTTCGATTCGGGCGTCGGCGGCTTGACCGTTTATCGCGCTTTGCACAATCGCCTGCCGAACGAGCATTTTGTATATCTCGGCGATACGGCGCGCGTGCCTTACGGGACGAAATCGATGGCAACGGTCGAGCGCTACGCGATTGAAAATTCACAGTTTCTCGCAGCTTTGGGAATCAAGCTTCTGGTTGTCGCCTGCAATACGGCTTCGGCGCTGGCGCTTCCGAAAATACGCGAAAAAATCGGGCTCGATGTGGTCGGCGTAATCGGTCCCGGCGCGAGAAAAGCGGTCGAGATTACGCGAGATATAGAGAATCCCAGAATTGCCGTGATTGCGACGGAAGCGACGGTTTCGAGTAATGCCTACGCCGAGGCAATCGAACGCGCGACCGGTAAAGCGAAGATAATTCAGACAGCCTGTCCTTTGTTCGTCCCGCTTGCGGAAGAAAACTGGACGAAGGAAGACGAAACCTTTTCAATCGCGAAAAAATACCTGCAAAAAATTATCGAATTTGCGCCTGACGCGCTTGTTTTGGGCTGTACGCATTACCCGATTTTGCGCGACGTAATACAGCAAACGGTTGGGAAAAGTGTTACACTCATTGATTCGGGCGAGGCGACAGCCGAAGAAGTCGGCGAATTATTAAACGAGAAAAATTTAGCCTGCGCTGAACAAGGCGCTTATAAACGCGAGCGTCGTTTGTGCGATGATTTAGACCATTTTTACGTTACGGACGCCGCCGAACGTTTCGCCCGCGTCGCCGAAAGATTTTTGGGCAGTCAGCCCGCGAAATTGGAAGCAATCGAAGTTTTTGGAATAGACGAATTGAAATAGAAATAAACCGCAGAGACGCACAGAGTCGCGGAGAAGACTAAAACAAAAAAAATCTCTGCGTCTCCCGCGTCTCTGCGGTAAAAATAAAAAATGAGCTTTACAAGAAATGACGGACGCGAGTTCGACCAGATTAGAAAAACGAAAATCACACCGAATATCTCGCCTTATGCCGAAGGCTCGGCGCTAATCGAAACCGGCGGCACAAAAGTTATCTGCACGGCGACAATCGAAGAAAGAGTTCCGCCTTTTTTGCGAAACAAGGGAACAGGTTGGGTTACCGCCGAATACGCGATGCTGCCGCGCGCGACGAATACGCGTACGAATCGTGAGACTTTGCGACCTTCGGGCAGAACGCAGGAAATCCAGCGTCTTATCGGCAGAAGCCTGCGCGCCGTCGTCGATATGAAACTGCTCGGCGAGCGCCAGATTTTTATCGACTGCGACGTGATTCAAGCCGACGGCGGAACGCGCTGCGCTTCGATTACAGGCGCGTATGTCGCGCTCAGTCTTGCCTGCAAAAGACTTGTCAGCAAAGGAACCGTGAAAAAATCGCCATTGATGAAAGAAGTCGCGGCAGTCAGCGTCGGCATCGTCGAAGGCTCGCCGCTTCTCGATTTGTGCTACGCGGAAGATTCGAACGCCGAAGTCGATATGAACATCGTCTGCACCGGAAGCGGGCAATTTATAGAAATTCAGGGCACGGCTGAACGCGAGCCTTTCACACGCGAGCAGATGAACGAAATGCTGGCGATTGCCGAAAAGGGAATCAACCAGCTTTTTACGATTCAAAGGTATGCTTTGAACGGATAAATACTTAAAATCTGTGATAAATTAAGGCTATGGGATTAGCACAAAAAAAGCCTGAATTTTGCACGCCTGAAGAATATTTACAGCTTGAACGAGATTCTGAAATTCGGCATGAATATACTGACGGCAAAGTTTTCGAGATGGCTGGGGCAAACAGGCGGCACAATCGGATTTCGACAAATATCGTTCGCCTTCTTGATAATCAGCTTCTCGAACGGGATTGCAATATCTATGGAAACGATATGCGTGTCAAAATCACTTCGAACGAAAAATACACTTATCCCGACATTGTCGCTGTTTGCGGCGAAGAAATTTTTCAAGACGAAATGGAAGATACGCTTCTTAACCCAATGCTAATTGTCGAAGTGCTTTCCAAATCTACCGAAGCATACGACAGAGGCGAAAAGTTCGAGTATTATCAAACAATCGAAAGTTTTTGCGAATATGTTTTGATAACGCAGGAGCCTTTTAGAGTCGAACAATTCGTGCGGAAAGACACGAACATCTGGACATATTTCGAGTTTCGCAATTCAGACGATGTTGTTAAATTAACTTCAATCGATTGTAAATTTACGTTACGAGATATTTATCATAAAATTCAACAAAAATATCCGAAAGAGGTTATCTAATATTTTGAGCGAAAAACAATTTGAAGGAAAATCGGCAATCGTTACGGGCGCAACGCGCGGAATCGGGAAGGCGATTGCTTTGGAATTGGCTAAGCGCGGCGCGAACGTGGCGTTTAATTATGCGAAAAGCGCGGGCGAAGCCGAAAATTTAAAGGCGGAGATTGAAGGTTTGGGCGTGAAGGCGTTTGCCGCGCAGTGTGATGTGGCGAATATGGAAGCGTCGGCTGATTTTGTCAAACAGGCGACCGGCGAGTTTGGCACGATTGACTTTTTAATCAACAACGCAGGAATTGCCCGCGACCAACTGATGCTTCGGATGAAAGAAGAAGATTGGGACAGCGTTATCGACACGAATCTGAAAGGCGCGTGGAATTTTTCGAAAGCCGTTCTGCGTCCGATGATGAAAAACGATGACGGCGGCTCGATTTTGAATATTTCATCAATCAGCGGCGTCGTCGGAATGCTCGGACAGACAAATTATTCAGCATCTAAAGCCGGAATGATTGGCTTGACAAAAGCTCTGGCGAAAGAAGTAGCGAGCAGAAGCATTACGGTCAACGCGCTCGCTTTAGGTTTGATTGAAACCGAAATGGCGTCAGGGATGAATCAGGAATTTAAAGAGAAAATTCTGCAAAACATTCCCGCAAAGCGTTTGGGAAATGTGCAGGAAGTCGCTGAAATCGCGTGTTTTATGCTGTCCGGTTCGGCGCGCTACATCACCGGACAGGTTATTCAAGCCGACGGCGGGCTGGCAATGTAAAAACGATGAAGTATGAACGATGAATGATGAACGGAAGAATTTTTCTTTTATTCATCATTCATCGTTCATACTTCATCATTTAACTTTATGTCTTTAAGAAATGTAGATGCATCGCAAACGGAAACGCAGGCTGAGCAGATGGAAACTGTTCAGCAGGCGATGCCCGCGTTTCCTCTTTATTCGGCAATAATAATCGGATGCCTCGTTTTGGTTTACTGTTTTCAGATTAAAGCGGACGGAAACAGCAATTTTATTGCGGGCGGCGATAATTCGATTTTTCTTGCCGGATTCGATAAGCCGGCTTTTATCAGCGGGCAATACTGGCGAATTTTTACCGGATTTACGCTTCACAGCGGTTTGATGCACTTGTTTTTTAATTGCTACGCGATTTATGTTTTGGGAAAGTTAGTCGAAACGCTTTCAAATCGCGCGCACCTTGCGAATATTTTTCCGCTTGCCGCAATCGGCGGAAATATACTCAGCTTGATTTTTTTACCGGACGGAATTTCCGTCGGCGCATCCGGCGGCGTAACGGGATTTCTTGGTTATCTGGCGGTTTACGGTTACAAGCGAAGAGCGATTCTTTCAAATGATTTTTTAAAGAATATGCTTTTCAACATCGGATTTCTCGCGCTTTACGGTATTGTTCTTTATCAAAAAATCGATAATTTCGGACATCTCGGCGGACTTCTAACCGGCGCGATTTACGGTTTTATACAAATTTCCGGCGATGTTTACAAAGACCCGCGAAATATCAGCCCGAAAATCAAATCAGCCGGCTTGATTGCGCTCGGCATAACAATCCTTATTTCAATCTTCAGCGTTCTGGTTTTATCGAAAATCATCTGATTTAACAATTAAAATGCCAAGAGTCAGAGTTCACCAGCACGTCAATCCGCTTGCGCCTTATTATCGATTTACGCCGAAACCGCTTGAAATTGAAAAGATTTTCATTCATCCCGATTTGCCGCTGCACGTTGACATCGGCTCGGCGCGAGGACGGTTTTTGCTGAAAATGGCGGAGATTCAGCCGAAGCAAAACTTTCTCGGCGTCGAAATCCGCGAACCACTTGTTGAAGAAGCAAACAGGCTCGCGTCGGAGAAAAATCTAACCAATCTGCATTACGAGTTTTGCAACGCGATGATTGCGCTCGACAAGCTTCTCGAAAAGCTTCCCGCAAATCTTCTGCAAACCGTAACAATCCAGTTTCCTGACCCGTGGTTTAAGAAAAAACACGCTAAACGCCGGATGGTGAATGAGGATTTGGTTTCAACTGTCGTATCGCATCTGGCGACTGCGGGAAAAATCTTAGTGCAGACCGATATAGAATTTCTTGCAAAAGAAATGTTTGAATTATTCAGGCAAAACGGCGATTTGCGCGAAAAGGAAATTAACGAAAATCCTTTTCCGGTGAAAACCGAGAGGGAATTGGCGGTTGAAGAAAAAGATTTACCGATTTATCGAAGGATATTTGAAAAGAAATAGCCACGAACAAACACGAAATCTCACGAAAAAGAATTAAATTATTTCGTGAGATTTCGTGTTTGTTCGTGGCTAAAATCTTTTAATCGTTCAAACGAATCGAGCGAATCATATTGCTGAAAGCATTTCGATAGCTCGACGCTTCATTTTCCGGCGAGACGGTTACGAGATAAAACAAATCGCCGTTTTTGAGCATTGTCGTATAAATCGTAACAATTTCGTTTCGTCCGGTCAGAGGCGAGCGACCTCCGAGGACGATTGCGTAAGCCTGCCTGTTGTTTATTGTGGTTTGCGAATAATTGCTTCGTTTTCGCAGATAGCTGTTGCCCTGCAAAATTCCGTTCACGTAATCATCCGAGGCTTGAGAGAGATTGTTGCTTTGACCGCGATAAATGCCGATAAGCGAGCCGTGCGTGATGCCGTCTTTGCCGTATGCGCCGCGCGGTGCGAACCAGACTTCGGATTCATTCGGAAATTCTTCCCAGTTACCCGGAATATTCAGACTAACCCAGTTTCCGCTTGAATAAGCTCTGGTTCGAGTTGATGGAATAGCGACGCTCGATTCGTAATTTCCGCCCGCAGTCGGCGATTGTCCGGTTGAATTTCCGCTTTTTGCGCCTTCTTCG
Organism: Pyrinomonadaceae bacterium; assembly: GCA_049799955.1. Lineage (GTDB taxonomy): Bacteria > Acidobacteriota > Blastocatellia > Pyrinomonadales > Pyrinomonadaceae > JBGTFE01. Next base: position 31,406 of record JBARIW010000103.1, on the reverse strand, counting down.
ATTTCCTTCATTGTTCGCGCTTTCGGCAGCTTTCGAAGCTTTGCCTGAGTTCTTTCAAATCCTGCCGTGCTTTTTATCGGATTTGACGAAATACGCAGTAATTGTCTCTCACGATTGATATTTTCGTATCGATTTGCCGGACTCGGATGAGTACTCAGCCAATCAGGTCCGCCGCTGCCGCCGCTTTCCTTTTCAATCGTTTTGAACATATTTGCAAGGTCAATCGGGTCGTAACCCGCATTTGCCATAATCTGCGCGCCGAGCGTGTCAGCCTGTGTTTCGTATTCGCGGCTGTATGGATAAACGAGTAAACCGCTGTAGATAGTTTGACCGATAGCCGCGCCGGTTTGCCCGCCCAGAATCGCGCCGCCTAAAATTGCGCCGATACCGAGAATCTGATTGAGCGGATTGCTTTGCTGCGTTGCCTGAGCCGTTCCGTGGCGAAGCGCGACGTGGCTGATTTCGTGCGCCATTACGCCAGCCATTTCGCCTTCGTTATTTGCCGCTTCAATCATTCCGCGATTGACGAACATCGGTCCGCCCGGCAGCGCAAACGCGTTAATATCACGCGCGTTGACGATTTGGAAAGTGTATTGAAATTCCGGGTGCTGAAACTCAGAAGGAATTGCCGCGGCGAGCCTGCGCCCGACGCTTTCTACATACCGGGTCGATTCCGCATCGTTTAGAATCGGAAATTGTTTTTCGACTTCAGCCGAGGCTTGACGCCCGAGCTTCACATCGTCCTGAACCTTGTATTTGTTCTTCGGCGCTTTAATATTTGTCTGCCCGAAAGTCGCCAAAGGCATCACTAACATCGCCCAGACAAGCGTTACAGCCGCAAAGTTTTTGCCTAAGTTGAATTTTCTCATCGATTCCTCCGTGTTCGTTTCCCGAATATTGTTTAAGTCTATGTAAAAACTGCCTTTTAAGCAATTAAAAGAACTGAAATGCGAGGTTAAGATGAGAAATAGAATTAATTAAGTTCGCCGCAAATCTTTACCGTTCTCAAAAGCAAAGATGTTACTAAAATGTTAAATCTTTGCTCCGAATGATTTTCCGATTCGCATTTATCTGTATAATTTGAGCTGACAGGAGAAATATTTATAGCGTTTTAATAACAAAAATCGGCTTTTTGTTCAAAGAATTTTCAGCTTTGTTTTATCTGAAATTAAAAAAAATCTACCCGATAGACAAGACTGTTTTCTTTGGATATATTTGAACTCTAAAATTCAAAATAACTTAACGGAGATTCTATGGCTTTTAGTTTACTGCCGCGAGAAGATGAATATTTTGTCTTTTTCGCGCAAATGACCGGGAAAATTCAGGAAGCGGCAAATCTGCTTGTCGATATGCTTCACGGCGACCGTGAAAATTTCGAAACATTTGCAAAACGCATCAAGGACGCCGAACACGGCTGCGATGAGCTGATGCACAGCGTTTCGACAAAATTGAGCAAAACCTTTATCACGCCGTTCGACCGCGAAGATATTTTCACGCTCGCGGTTGCGCTCGACGACGTTTGCGATTACATCGACGCGGGCGCGCGGGCGATTTTGATGTACGATATACAGACAATCAGCGACCACGCCAAACATCTTGCCAAAGTTATTCAGACATTGTCGATGGAAGTAAATTCCGCGGTTTCAATGCTGCAAAAACCAAACGATATGAACCAGCACATCGTCGAGATTCACCGGCTGGAAAACGAAGCCGACGATGTTTATTTTCGCGCAATCGGCGACCTTTTCCACAATTCACCCGACCCGATGCAGATAATCAAGCTCAAAGAGCTTTACGAAATTCTGGAAAACGCGACCGACCGCTGCGAAAGTGTCGCCAATATCATCGAAGGCATCATCCTGAAACACAATTAAAATTATGGAAGTAGCAACTGCGCTGGTTGTATTTATCATCGTCATCGCGCTTGTGTTTGACTACACAAACGGTATGCACGACGCTGCGAACTCGATTGCGACAGTCGTTTCGACGCGGGTTTTATCGCCGGGCGTAGCGGTTGCGTGGGCGGCTTTTTTTAATTTCATCGCCTTTGCCGTCTTCGGAACGGCGGTCGCCAAAATGATTGGCGGCGGAATGGTTGACCTCAAGCCGATTGCTTCGGATTTAATCAAGCTTTACGTTCTCCTATCAGGGTTAATCGGCGTAATTACCTGGAATTTAATCACCTGGTATCTCGGACTTCCGACTTCAAGCTCGCACGCGCTTATCGGCGGTTATGCCGGCGCGGCAGTCGCGGCAGGCGGATTTAGTACGATTATTCCTTCGGGCTGGTATTTAACACTCGCTTTTATTATCGGCGCGCCGCTGATGGGAATGACACTCGGATTTTTGCTGATGCTCGCGGTTTTCTGGATTTTCCGGCGAACTGCGGTTTCAAAAATTGATAAAGGCTTTCGCGTCGGACAGCTTTTTTCTGCCGCTGCGTATTCGCTCGGACACGGCGGCAACGACGCGCAGAAAACGATGGGAATCATCACTGCGGTTCTGGTCGCCGGCGGATTCTTAGGCGCGGGCGCGGGCGGTAAATTGCCGGAAATTCCGCTCTGGGTTGTTCTTTCGGCGCACGCGGCAATCGGTTTGGGAACTCTGACAGGCGGTTGGCGTATCGTCAAAACAATGGGTTCGAAAATTACAAAGCTTCAGCCTGTCGGCGGTTTCTGCGCCGAAACCGGCGGCGCGATTACGCTCGCCGTCGCCACATATTTCGGCATTCCGGTTTCGACTACGCACACAATTACCGGCGCAATCGTCGGCGTCGGCTCGACCAAACGTCTTTCCGCCGTAAAATGGGGCGTTGCGGGCAGAATCGTCTGGGCATGGATTTTGACTATTCCGGCGGCGGCGATTATTGCGGCTGTAACTTTCTACATTATTAGTGTAATAGATAAAATTGTTCGGTAAGTTAGACGAATCCGTAAAATAATAAAAGGCTTTATTTTAAATTTAAAATAAAGCCTTTTATTATTTTCAGCATAAATCTGTGAAATTAAAAATTGTATAACTTATTTGCTTTACATAATTTAGAAATCAGATTATTATATTTCTAGTTCCACTCGAACAATTTTCAGTTAATACGAACCCCTTATCCGGCTTTGCCCAAAAGCCCGGTTAATCCTGTTATTTGCTAAGTCTCTATATTTTTTCGCCGGAGTGAATATATGTCTTTTCAAAAACACATTCTTTGCGTTGACGATGATAAGGATTCGTGTGAATTAATCACATATATGCTGAAAGCAGCGCACATTGATTTTGAAGTAACGGCGGTCAACAGTTCGAGCGAAGCCGTTAATTTGATTACGGAAAAAGCCTTTGACCTTTATATTCTCGATTATCGTTTGCCTGGGATTTCCGGTATCGAACTCTGCGAGCTTATACGTGAAACCGACACGGAAACGCCTGTGATATTTTTTTCCGCAATGGCGTTTGATAAAGACCGCAAAGCCGCGCTCGAAGCCGGCGCAAATGCATATCTCGTCAAACCAAACGATGTCGGGAGATTTACTGAAACGGTTGGAAAACTTCTCAAAAACGCTCGATAAAAGACTTTTTATTTCTTTGCGGCGCGCTCGCGCTCTTCATTTAAGATTCGTCTCTGCTCGCCGGTCAGCGGCGGCGTTCCTCTTGAACCCCAGTAAAAATGCTTCGTTACTAAACCGATTGCGGTCAGTCCGAGAACCGTCAGAGCCAATACAAGAATGATGAGCCACGTCCAATTAGACATAATCTTTACTATAACGGAAAAAGTGATAGGTGATAAGTGACAGGTAATAAGAAAGAAACCTGTTTTTACCTATCACCTGTCACCTATTACTTATCACCAGTTTCCACAAGCTCGCCAGATGGCTGAATAAAACAATCGGAACGATTATCGCGGCAAGCCAGATGAATGGAAAATAAAGGACGGCGCGGTTCGGCTGGTCAAAAGCAAATTTCTGAATCGGCGAAGCAACCGAAAGAATCGCAATCGTGACGATATTTATCAGCAAAAGAAGCGCAAAAATGTTCCAGACAATCAAAAGCGTTCGATTCGTTTTACCACCGCGAAAGGCGAGCCAGAATATAATCGGCGCGGTAATTCCCGATAAAATATCAAAATTCCAGCCTTCAAAAGTCATAATCTGCGGAATCAGCTTATTTTCATAAAGCTGGTGCAAAATAAGCTCGACCGCGATGCGAACGATGTGCAGAATCGTCAGGATTTTGAGCGGAAGCGGTTCGATAAAACTTTTGCGGGCGAAAATAAAAAGGGAAATTATCAGCAATAATGCGGGTAAAACGGCGAACAAAAATAAACGCGGCGGAACTGTGGAAGTGTTTTGATAAAAACCGCCGACCGCTAAAATTGCCGATACGAAAATCCAAAAACTGATGAGAGAAATAACGATTTTGGCGGGAGTCGTATCGAAAACCGTTTGTTTTACGGCATAGAAAAGAAAACCGATGGTGAGAAAAGTGGTTAAAATAAATGAAATTGAAATGTATCCGGGCAGATTTTCAATCATTTTATCATTTTATTCGTTCATCTTTTTCGATTTTACCGTCGCGGATTGTGATAACCCGATGCGCCCGTTCGGCGACTTCGTGTTCGTGTGTAACGACGATAATCGTATTTCCTTCTTCGTGCAGGCGCTCAAACAAAAGCATAATTTCGACGCTCGTTTTCGAGTCCAACGCGCCGGTCGGCTCGTCCGCCAGCAGAATCGAAGGATGATTGACAAGCGCGCGGGCAATCGCCACGCGTTGACGCTGACCGCCGGAAAGCTCGTTCGGGCGATGCGTTACGCGGTCGCCGAGCTCGACCGATGCGAGCGCGGCTTGCGCTTTTTCGTGTCTTTCGGCTGAACCGATTCCGGCGTAAATCAGCGGAAGCTCGACATTATGAAGCGCGGTCGCGCGGGCTAAAAGGTTAAATGTTTGAAAAACGAAGCCGATTTCCTTGTTGCGAATCCGGGCAAGCTCGTCGTCGGTCATATCTGAGACGAGATGCCCGTTAATCATATAACTTCCGCTCGAAGGCGAATCGAGACAGCCGATTAAATTCATCAAGGTCGATTTTCCAGAACCCGAAGGACCGATAATCGCGAGATATTCTCCTTTTTTGACATCGAAAGAAACGTCGCGCAGGGCGTGAAGCTCTTCGGTTCCCATCTGGTAAGTTTTCCAGATGTTTCGCATCGAAATCAGCGCTTCCATTTGCTGCGGCGCGCTGTTTCTTTTCGAAGCGGCAGACTGGTTTTCATCGTCCATAAATCTATAAATTGGTTCTTCGTTTTTCATCTGTCGTTTATGATTTCGGAGTCGCTTCGCCTTCTTTCTTCACCTGTTTTTTAACGACCGTGTCTTCTTTCAAGGTGTTCAAAATTCGGCTCGGACCCGTGATAACTTCCTGTCCGTCGGAAAGACCGCTGACGATTTGAATGTCGGATTCGCCCGTAATTCCGGTTTCGACTTCGACAAATTTGGTCTTGTTTCCATCCAGAACGTAAACGCCTTTGATTGTTTTCGGCTTGTCCGACGGCTGCGGAACATCGCCCTGAATCGTCGGCGACGGCGAGCCTTCGGGTTTTTTCTCAATCACGGCTTGAAGCGGAACGGTGTAAACATTTTCAACCGTTTTAGTCGTAATGACAGCCGTTGCGCTCATTCCAGGACGCAAGCCTTTGCGAATATCGTCCGGCGCGTCCTTGATTTGGATGACGACGCGGAATTCTTTGGCTTCCTGAACGTTAATCTGCGTTGACAAACCGCCGGTGGTTGAAGATTTTCCGACCGCGAGCGGAGTTTTTTGCGTAACTTCGCCGGTGATTTCCTTGTCGCCGAAAGCGTCAACCTTAACTTTTACGGGCTGTCCGAGCGCGACTTTATCGATTTCGGTTTCATCGACCTTTACCTCGACATTAATCGTCGACATATCGGCAATGGTCAAAAGCGGCGTCGAAGAAAGGTTTGCAACCGCGTAAGTTCCGACTTTCGAAGGAATGTCGGCAATTACGCCGTTAATCGGCGCAAGCTGCAAAGTCTTGTCGCGCAGAGTTTTCTGACCGCTAAGAAGCGCCATTTGCTGGTTAGCGCGGTTTTGGCTGGCGTTGACGCCGATATTCGCCGAATCGACCGAGCGACGGGCATCTCTGATTGTAACCTGCTGCTGATTTAATCTCGCGCGCTGCTCGTTAACCTGTTTTTCCGCGACCGTAACAGCGCCTTTTTGAACGTTAAGGCGAGCCTGCGCGTTGCGAAGCGCGACCTGCGCCTGTTCGACTCTGTCTTTTGCCGTATCGTATTCGAGACGCGAAACAACGCCCGATTCCAAAAGGTCGGTCGTGCGTTTTAATTCACGATTTGCCGTATTCAAATCAACCTGCGCTCTATCGACATCGGTTTGCGAAGCGATAACATTTTGTCTCGCCTGATTGACTTGCTGAATCGACGTATCGACTTGAGCCTGTGTCGCAATCAAACCCTGCTGCGCCTGAGAAAGCTGATTTTGCGCCGCCGTTACCTGCGAACGGCTGCTCTGAACATCGTTTTGCGAAGCGAGATAAGAAGCCTGAGCCGCGTCCGAACTCGATTGAAGCTGTGTCGGGTCGAGCCGTACGAGCTGCTCTCCTTTTTCAACGGTTTGACCTTCGCTGACGTAGATTTCTTCGATTCGACCCTGAACTTCGCTGGTCAGATTGATAAACTGAATCGGTCGAATTTCGCCCGAAGCCGTAACGGTCGAACGCAATTCGCGTTTGGTTTCGACTTTGACGGTTGTAACTTCCGGCACGTCTTTTCGCGTTGCGAAAACGCCGACTAATATAATAATAATTAGTAAAACACCGATAATCGAGCCGATGATGATTTTTCCTTTCCGGCTGATTCTTTTCTTTTTGTTGCTCGAACTCGTTGAACTCTGCGTGAGTTCCGGTTCATTAATAGAGCTGGTTTCCATTTATATTTTCCTCGAAGTAAAAGAGTGGATTCAAATCTAGTTGAATTAGCGCAAAACAAATTGTCCGGCTGCGTCAAGAAAACTTTACGACAATAATTTCAAAAGAGTTTCAAAAAAAGCTTTACAAGGCTGAAAAGTTAATATTTCCCTCCGCGCGTCGAAAATAAAAAGTTCAGCATTAACTATACGATTTGCGAAAAAAAGATTACAGGGTAAAATAGCTTTGTTTTATAATATTCTAATCATAAATTCATAAAAGTAAATTAAGATGATAAAGTGCAACGCGTGCGGAACGGAAAATCTTGACGGTTCACAATTTTGTGACGAATGCGGAACCGGGCTGAATTCGTTTGAAACCAGAAACGCACAGCCTGACGCGCCGAAATTTCAGCAACTTATACCGGAAACGCCGATTTTTCAAAGCGCAAACGTAACCTCGATAGGAATTCCATCGGTTGTCGAAGAACTCAAAGCCGAAGAAAACTCTTTTGATAAGGAAAAACAAACGGCGAGCGGCGTTCACGCGACGCTGATTATCGAGCGCGGCGACGCGGTCGGAACGGAATTCGCGCTTTCGGCGGAAGAATCGACCATCGGGCGCTGGGACGCCGACAACGGAATTTTTCCCGACGTTGATTTGGACGCGCACGACCAGGAAGCAAAAGTTTCGCGCCGCCACGCGCGGATTCGTCGCGAAGGCGGCAGATATGTTATCGAGGATTTAGGCTCGACTAACGGAACTTTCGTCAATCGCGGAAGGCGTCTGATTCCCGGAAATCCGAACATTTTAAATGACGGCGACGAGATTATCGTCGGGAAAACCTTTTTGCGATTTTATGTTAACGATTAGTTTAGAATTAAATTTAACAGACCGGAAAATCTTATAAAAAAATGGCTTATTGTCACGAGTGCGGCTCGCAGGTCGCCGAAATTGATGTTTTTTGCCCTTATTGCGGTATCACTTTGAAGCCGATTTCCATCGGCGGCGAAGTTGACGTGTCGATGGATAAAACTATTAGCGTAAATCAGTCGGAAGCGTTTGCGTCTCCGGCTGTGAGCGAACCTGTCGAAACGGGTAAAGCCGATATTTCCGAAACAGAAACTAAAGAAGACGAAAGTTTAACCGGGGAATCTTTTTCTCCTCCAACTGAAGAAAATTCTGATTGGAAAACCGAATCGGTCGATATTCCATCAGAAGTTTTTGAAAGCGAAGCTGCCGGACAAGAAGAGAAGTTATCAAATGTAAGTGAAGCTTCATCTGAAATCAATAAAGAGGAAGTTTCTCAAGCGGTAGAATCGCGGGATACTAACGATTCTTCGGAAATTCCTTTGCCTGAAAACATCGAGATTTTAAAGCCTGTCTCGGAAATGTCTGCACCCGTCGAAGCGCCTGACTTTAACTTCGAGCCGCAGCAAGAGCATGAAGCGACTAATATTGAAGAAAGTGTTTCGGCGGATGAAACTTCAGAAGAAACTGAAAAAGCAGGCGGCGGATTTGATGAAGCCGAAAGCCCGATTGTCGATTCAAAGGATATAGAACCGGCTTCCGAATCATCGAATTTTGTTTCGCAAACTGTTGAAGCTGAAACGGTTCAGGAACAGGAAGCTTCTTCGGATAATGTTGAAGATGAGCCTAATCCCGACGATACGGATACATTACTCGCTTCTCCGGCAAACCTTTCGAAAGAAGAGTTTTTCCCCGAATTAAAAGATGAGAATCAGTCGCCAATCGAAAGTGAAAACGTGGCGGAAGAACCGATTGCCAAACCTGCGTTCGATTTAGAGCCGATGCAGAAACCGCACGCGGAATCGGTTTTCGATTCGGTTCAGATTGTTCAGAAAGAAGAAAAACAAGAGCCGGTGGAAGAAACATCCGTCGAAATTGTGTCCAAGCCTGAGCAGAAGGCTGAAATATCGGAGCAATCGTCTGAGCAAAAAGAAGGTCGTTCGTTTACCACGCCAAATATCGGCGGCAGCGATACGGACGGCAAAAGCCAGTCGAAATTAAAACCGCTCGAAGAAGGAACGGTTTTGAACAATCGTTATGAAATCGTTCGAAAAATCGGCGGCGGCGGAATGGGCGCGGTTTACCTGGCGAGCGACAAAAATCTCGGCGGCGTTTTGCGAGCCGTCAAGGAAATGGTGCAGTCCTACATCGAGGAAACGCAGCAGGAAAAAGCCGTCAACGATTTTAAGCGCGAATCTTTACTTTTGACTTCGCTCGAACATCCGGCAATCCCGACGATTTTCGATTATTTCTACGACGACAAAGAACAGCGGTTTTATCTCGTTATGAAATATATTTCGGGCGGCGATTTGGCTTCGCGCCTGCGTTCCGCGCATCAGGGGCGAGTCGAAGAAAAAGACGTTACTGACTGGGCAATCCAGATTGCCGACGTGCTCGAATATCTGCATAATCACCAGCCGCCGATTGTTTACCGCGATTTGAAGCCCGCAAACATTATGATTGACGGAAATTCCGGTCGGATAATGTTGATTGATTTCGGCATCGCGCGCTGGATTAACAAGGAAGAAAAAGGCGTAACGGCGGTCGGGACGATGGGTTACGCGCCGCCTGAGCTTTTCAGCGGCAATGTCGAGCCGCGTTCGGATATTTACAGTTTGGGCTCGACGATGTTTCATCTTTTGACAGGGGCTGACCCGCAGAGCAATCCGCTTTTGATTTTCGATTTTCAAAAAAATCCGCGTCCGCGCCAGATAAATTCGCAGCTTTCCGACCAGATGGAAAGAATTTTGATGCGCTCGGTCGAATATAATTCCGACAAGCGTTTTGAATCAGCCCGCGAAATGCGAAACACTTTACAGGAGCACCTGGAGAATCTAAAAGCCGGGAAGATTACATTCGGCGTTAAAGAAATTCCCGCTTCGGTCGCGTTGTCCGAACAGCCGGTTTTTTGCGGCTTCTGCGGTCAAAGAATAGTCGCAACCGATATGTTTTGCGCTTTTTGCGGTGCTAAACAGCCGATTGCTCAGCAAGGCATTCATCGCGGCGAATACGCGGCGCCACACAATTTGACGGCAAAATTGATGTTAATGGGAACAAACGACCTCGAATCTCCGTCTTTCTATCTGGAAAAAGACGAAAATCTCGTCGGAAGACGCGACCCGATGTCGAATATTTTCCCGGAAGTCGATTTATCGAAATTCGACCCGCAGACGAAAATTTCACGCCGGCACGCGCGTATCTGGCGCGACGGAAGCAATTTTCTGGTCGAAGATTTAGGTTCTTCGAACGGAACGATTCTGCTTCCTTCCGTGAGCGATACAATTCGTCTTTTGCCGCATCAGCCGCATATTTTGACGAGCGGTGATAAAATCAAAATTGGCGATACGACGATGCATTTTGTCATCGGGTAAGGATTCAGGAAAAGTTTTTTAGATATTTTATGAGCGCGCAAGTTGTAAGACAAACTTCCACCAGAAGTATAAAACCGGAACAAATCGTCGTAAATTTCGACGCGGAACGCCTGAAAGCTCCATTTTTACTGCGCTGCGGCGCAATTTTAATCGACTATATAATTCTGGTCGCAATCCCGATTATAAGTCTTTTGATTTATAAATATACGGGACGCGAACCGTCAAAGATTCTGAATAACGAAATATTTAACGCCGGCTGGCTGATAATGGTTCTGCTCGCGCTGACGAATTTCGTTATTCTGCCGCTGCTTGTCGGGCAGAGCATCGGTAAAATGCTGACCGGACTCAGAGTAGTTAAAAAAGACGGGAAATCGCCTTCTCTGGGCAGTCTTTTTATCCGGCATTTAATCGGTTATCCTTTAACGATTCTGACATTCGGACTAGGTTTTTTTATTTCCGTAATTAATTCAAAAGGTCGCGCCCTGCACGATTTTCTTGCCGGAACGGTCGTGATTTACGGGCAAAAGCAAATTGTCAGAAAAGACAACGAATCATAAAATAAATTCAGTCAAGTATGCCGCAATTAATTCTTAAAAACTCAGACCGCACAACCGATACTTTTCCGCTCGCGCGCCTGCGGACGACCATCGGGCGCTCGGCGCGCAGCGACATCTGTATTCCCGATGCTTTTGCGTCAAGGCTTCACGCCGAAGTTCGTCAGGAAGGCGATTCTTACTGGCTACAGGATTTAGGCTCGGCAAACGGAACGCGCTACAACGGCTCGCTCGTTTCGATGCCGATTCCGCTGATGTCCGGCGGCGAGATTCAAATCGGTGAAACGGTCATTGTCTTTGACGACGAGCGTTTGCTCAGAAATAAAAATTCGACTCTGATTACCGATACGACGCAGACGCTCGACCCGGCAATGACGATTGCGCTCGCGCAGAGGAAAAATCCGACATCGGAAATTCTCGAATCGCAGTTTTCTTCCAGAACAGAATTGCTCGGCTTAATCAGCAAGGTCGGCGTCGCGCTGCTTTCTTCAAGCGGTCTGGATGAAACTTTGAATCAGGTCGCATCGCTCGTTTTCGAAGCCGTTCCGGCGGAACGCGTCGTGGTAATGCTGCGCGACGAAACGGCTGAAGGCGGAATGAAAATTCTCGTCGCCCGCCAGCGCGGCAAGGAAGAGCGAATCGAAGAAGTCCGAATCAGCAGCACGGTGATGGAAGAGGTAATGAAAAACGGCAAATCCGTTTTGACCGCCGACGCCCAGCACGACCCGCGTTATGCCAGCCAGACGATGGCTCTGCTCGGTATTCGCTCGGTTCTGGCAGTACCTTTGAGCGTCAGCGAAACGGAAGTTTTCGGCATTATTTATGCCGATTCGCCGACCAGCGAAGCGACTTTCAGCGAAGAACATCTGAATATTTTGACGACGCTTGCTTCGGTCGCTTCGATTCGCGTCGAAAACGCCCGACTTTTGGAAGAACGTTTTGAACGCGAAAGAATGGAGCGCGAGCTTGAGCTTGCGACCGAAATTCAGCAGACATTTCAGCCTTCCGCGCCGCCCGTGATGGACGATTACGAATTTCAGGGAATTTCGTTTTCATGCTATGAAATCGGCGGCGATTATTACGATTTTATCTCGCTGCACGATAAAAAAATGATGATTGCGCTCGGCGATGTTTCGGGCAAAGGAACTGCCGCCGCGCTTTTGATGTCGAGTCTTCACGCCGCGATTCACGGTCAGGTCGCCGCGAAAACTTCGCTGCATCAGACCGTAACGTCCGTTAATCAGTATCTCGCCGACAATACGCCGACAAACCGTTTCGTTACGCTCTTTATCGCCGAACTCGACCCGCAAAACGGAGTTTTAAGATATATTAACGCCGGGCATAATCCGCCGATAATGGGACGCGCCGACGGCAGAGTCGAACAGTTGGAATCGGGCGGATTTCCGCTCGGAATTTTGCCGAGCGCCGAATATGAAGTCGGAACGGTTAATCTTTACTCCGGCGATACGTTAGTCATATATTCGGACGGTGTTAATGAAGCCAATAATCTGGCTGGTGACGAATTCGGCATGGAAAGACTCACACAGGTCATCAGCAAAAATATCAAATCTTCCGCCGCCGGTATGCGCGATAAAGTCGAATCCGCGCTTTCAGCCTTCACTCAAACTGCGCCCGCAAATGATGATATAACTCTGGTTATCGTCAAGAGAAAATAGAAAAATGGTTTTTGGCTTTTGGTCTTTGGTTTTTGCAAAAACCTAAAGCCAAAGACCAAAACCATTTTTCTTTTTGTTAATTGTTAAAACTTGTTGACGTTTTGGTTTGATTTATTCTAAAATTAGAAGAGCGAAGTTCTTCGCTCTTCAAACCTGAATGCCTCAAACTTCAAAAAAAATCGGTCTAATCTATTTTGTCGTGATTACGCTTTTGCTGGTCGGACTTGTCCCGCTTGTCCTGACAGGCTGGTTTTTGTCAGACCGCAGCGGCAGAGAGCTTCGCTCGGTAGAAAATCGTTATCAAACACAGCTCGTACAGGAAAAAGCCAGCCAGATTGAAATGTTCGGTCAGCGTTACGCCGATTTAGTCGGAAGTTATGCGAAGGCGCTGGAACTGTCGAACGACTTTGCCATTTTATCTTCGCCTCAGACCGAACAAAAACTCAGCATAACGTTAAAGGAAAACCCGAATTTAATTGCCCTTTACGTCAAACCGATAAAAGGCGAATCATTATCCGTTTTTCGTTCGGAAGCGATTTTAAAGGATGAAGTCGAAAGTATTTCGACCACTCTTTTATCGCGGGTTGAAAATAAAAAATCGGTTATCGGCAAGCCGCAAAAAATTGCTTCAAGCGGCGATATTGTTTTAACTTTTGCTTCGCCGGTGGTTATCGAAAACAACATTTCAGCCGCCGTTATCGGAATAGTTTCGCTAAAGGACATTTCGCTGATTATCTCCGAAACGCGCTCAATCGGCGAAGACGAGCTCTGGAAAGCCGGTTTGCCGATTGTTTTCGTCGTTGACGACGAAGGGCGCGCCGTGGCGTATCCTGACGTGAGCGTTTCTACAAATCAGAAATTGCTAAACGACCTTAAAATCGTGCAGGAATGGAAGGAAGCAAATCGCCAGATTCAATCGGCGCTCGTTCCGTTTACGGCTGAATACAAAGGCGTAAAGTATGAAATGCTCGGCGCGTATTCGACCGCGAGCGTTAACAATGAGCTGAATCTCGGCGTCATTGCGATGCAGGACGAAAACAAAGCGCTCGCATCGGTTGGCGAAATGCGCAAACAAACGTGGCTGATAAGTCTTGTCTTCGCATTTTTCGCGCTCGTCGTCGGAAGTCTTCTGGCAAGACAATTAACCTCGCCTTTATTAAAGCTTGTCGGGGCGGCAAAAAACATCGCCGCAGGCGATTTTTCAACCAGAGTCGCGACAAAAAGCATAACCGAAATCGGCACTCTGGGCGAAACTTTCAATTTGATGAGCGACAATCTGGAAGAAGATATAGCCAAGCTCGCCAAAGCCGCCGAAGAAAACCGCGAGCTTTTTGTAGGAACAGTCAAAGCGCTCGCCGCCGCGATTGACGGCAAAGACCGCTACACGCGCGGTCATTCCGAACGCGTCTGCCGCGTTTCGGTCGCTATCGGTCAGCGAATGGGCATGGACGCGGAAGAGCTCGAAACGCTTCGCATCAGCGCGCTTCTTCACGATGTCGGCAAAATCGCGATTGACGATTCGATTTTGAAAAAGCCCGCCGCGCTGACCAACGAAGAATACGAGATTATGAAAACTCACCCGAAAGCGGGTTTCAAAATTATGTCGCAGATTCCGGCGATGAAAGAATTTTTGCCGGGAATGTATATGCATCACGAAATGGTCAACGGTGAAGGCTATCCGCAAGGTTTAAAAGGCGATGAAATTCCGCTTCAGGCAAAAATCGTCTCGGTTGCCGACACCTTTGATGCAATGACGATTGACCGACCGTATTCAAAAGGAATGACACTGCCCGACGCGCTCGACCGCATTAAAAGCTTTGTCGGCACGCGTTATGACGGCAAGGTCGTCGAAGCGCTTGTACAAGCCTGCGCCGACGGGCAAATCGGAATCGGCACCGTAAAATTAAAGTCGATAAAAACGGCTGACGCTCCACTGCAAAAAGTTGCTTAGAAAAATTTAAGATTCAAGATTCAAGATTCAAAATTCAAAATCGAATACAAAATCTTGAATCTTGAATCTTGAATCTTGAATCTTGAATCTTATGATAAATCCGAATGAATCATGGCATGTCGATGTTAACGGCGAAGTTTACGAGACGAATTTTCAAGGCTTGGTAAACTGGATAGACGAAGGCTCGCTTTTGCGTGTCGATAAAGTTCGGCGCGGAAATCTGCGCTGGCTCGAAGCGGGAAAAATCCCTTTGCTTTACGGGTTTTTCAACGCGAAAGATATGGGACAGCCGATGCCGGCGATTCAGTTTTCGACGACTGAAGGCGAAGTGCAGGCAGGCTTTGCGACGCAGCCGACGGAGTTTCCCGACAATATTCCCGAAGCTTTTACCCCGACACAAAATTTTTCGCCGCAGCAAACCGATTTTTCGCCGCCGAACAATTTTACGATAAATGAAAGTCTGCCATCGACCGAAAATTTTATTCCGCCGCCGCCGAATCCCGCATTTAATCAACCCCAATTTGCGCCGCAGATGCCGGCGGCTAACGTCTGCATGATTCATGCTGACGCGGAAGCGAGCTATTTGTGCGATACGTGTATGAACGTTTTCTGCAAAGCGTGTCCGAAAGGCTACGGCGGAAACGTAAAAATCTGCCCGATGTGCGGCTCGATGTGCAGTTTAATCAAACAGGTTCAGCAAAATCAGGTTCAGGATTACCAGTTTCGAGCAGATATGAACGAGGGTTTCGGTGTCGCGGATTTCGGACGCGCCTTCGCTTACCCGTTCAAATTTAAAGCCAGCCTGATTTTCGGCGCGATTTTGTTTATGCTTTTCAATCTCGGACAATCGGCTTCGGGAATGGGCAGCTTTATGATGCTCGCCGCCGTAATTATCTGTTTTATGCTTTCGAATATGCTCACTTTCGGAATCATGGCAAATACGGTCGAAAACTTTTCGCAGGGCAAAATCGGCGGAAATTTTATGCCGAGCTTTGACGAGTTTTCGCTCTGGGACGATATGGTTCACCCGTTTTTCCTGAGTCTCGGCACATATATCGTCAGCTTCGGTCTGACAATCGCCATCATCGGCGGCGGCGCGTGGTATATGTGGAAAACGATTTCGACAACGCTTCAAAAAGACCAGACGAACATTGTCTCCCAGATGGAAAGTATGCAGGACGACCCGTCGCTCAGAGATAAAAATATTAAACGGGAGGATGTTTGGATGCGCGACAACGACCGCGCCAGACAGGCGGATTTGGAAAATATGCGAAAACAGATGGAAACGGATAAGCTGAAAACTCTTGCTGCAAGCACCGGCGGACAAGACATTCCGGCGCAAAAGGTGGTTGAAACGCTTTTGAAAACAGCTAAAGTTCTGGTCATTCCGTTAATAATTTCGCTTCTCTGGGGCTTCTTTTACTATCCGGCAGCCTGCGCCGTCGCCAGCTACACGCGCTCGTTTACGGCGACGCTCAATCCGATGGTCGGGCTTGATACAATCAAGCATTTAGGCTTCGACTATTTCAAAGTTCTCGGAATGATGGTGCTTCTGACAATAATTACCGGCTCAATCGGCTTTATTCTGAAAATGGTTTTCAAACCGTTCGAACTGCCGGGAATGGGAAATCTGCCCGCAACCGCCGTCGGAAGCTGGTTTACGTTCTATTTTTCAATTGTCTTCGCGGTCATTCTCGGATATTTACTGTATAAAAACACGGAAAAACTGAATATGTTCCGAAGATGAAAAAGTAAAAAGTAAAAAGTAAAAAGGCAAAATTAAAGAGCGTCTTCTCGATTTTCGAATTGAAGCAAGACGCTCTTATTTTTACTTTTTACTTTTTACTTTTTACTTCTGCCTTTTTACTTTGTCTTATTCTTTCTTATAATCGAAACTTTGTGAAAGATTTAATAAATTGGAATGTCGATAGATAACGCAATCCAAAATCCAAAATCTAAAATCTAAAATCAATTATATGGCATTTTTTTGGCGAAGAAAGAAAGACGAAGATAAATTTTCAACCTCAGTTTTGGGCTTGGACAAATCCATCGAGGAGCTAAAGGCGCAGGAAGAAGCGGTCGAGAAGGAAATCGGCGTGCGTTTCAGCAAAGCGATTGAAAAAACGCGCCATTCGATAAACAACAAGCTCGACACGATTTTCGAAAACCGCAAGCAGATTGACGAAACTTTTCTCGACGAGCTTGAAGAAATGCTGATAACCACAGACATCGGCGTTGCGACGACAATGCAGATTCTCGACGCCGTCCGTCGCGGCGTATCGCGTCAGGAAATCAACGATTTGCAGGTCTTAAAAGCGACGATGAAGAAAGAGCTTTTAACGATTCTGCATCACTCGGAAGAACGCGGCATCGCGGACGAGACGAAATACGATTTGGAAATCAAACCGTACGTTTTAATGGTCGTCGGCGTCAACGGCGTCGGCAAAACGACGACCATCGGCAAGCTCGCGCAGCGCATAAAAAACGAAGGAAACGAAATTTTAATCTGCGCCGCCGACACATTCCGCGCCGCTGCTTCCGAGCAGCTCGAAATCTGGTCGCAGCGCGCCGGAGTTCCTCTAATCCAGCAAAAACAGGGAACAGACCCGGCAGCCGTTTTGTTCGACGCGCTGAAATCCGCCAAAGCCAGAAACGCCGATGTTCTAATCGTTGACACAGCCGGACGCCTGCACAACAAATCGAATCTGATGGCGGAACTCGAAAAAATGAAACGCATCGCCGCCCGCGAAGTCCAGGACGCGCCGCACGAAACTTTGCTGGTAATTGACGCCGTAACCGGACAAAACGGACTCGAACAGGCGCGCCAATTTATGAAAGTCGCCGACGTTACCGGAATCGTTTTAACCAAGCTCGACGGCACGGCAAAAGGCGGCATCGCCGTCGCCATCGCCAAAGAATTAAATCTCCCGATTCGCTACGTCGGCATCGGCGAACAGGTTGACGATTTAATGGTTTTTGACCCGGAAAGCTACGTAAACGGGCTTTTTAATTAATTTTTTGTTGGGAATGATAGAACTAAGAAAAGATAAAGACAGAAATAAATTAAACCTTTACGTTGATGACATTTGGTCTAAAGGCGCAAGTATAAATGTAGATTATTATTACGATAAGGAAAAAGGACAATCTGTTTTAACCGGCAAAAATTTTTGGTTGCGATTAAGAGATGAACAAACCAGCAAATTATTATTACCTCATCTATTTTCAGATTTACCACACTTTAGACATTTGGGATTTATCGTGGATTTTGATTGGACAGCTATAATAAATTATGTCCGATTTTTTGTGAATAATAATAAATCGCAACCAGAATATGAAATTGTATTTAGGCTTTCGCCCGATTTTTCCAAATGGAAGTCACTATATAATTTCGCTGATTATGTTTTTACTTTCCAAAAAATATTAGAAAACTCTGAACAAAAAAATGTGAAAATATCTAGAGTTTCAAGAAGTGAATTTGCAGTTACTTTTTTCGAAAACCCTAAATTTGCAAAAATTGGCGATGTAATTGATTATTATGAGAAAATCTTAAAAAAGTGGCACATACAAACTGAAGAATCTTTATTAATAAATTTTCATTCAGATGAGATTCTTGCATCATTCAATTTTCCTGACGAGATAAAAGTTCCTTGTAAACAGTACCTTGAATATTTTGCTACCTTTCTTAAGGATTTAGGATTAAATGCAACTGCAAATTTGAAAGAAGAAGCAGGAAAAGTTCTTTTTTCAGTTACTCCGACCGATGATATTGAAGCATTAGACAAAATTCGTTAAGCGCTTGCCGTTTATTTAAATTTGCCTTCCAGTCCGATTGTTTATGATGAAAGTTTTGCGGCGATGAGATTGCAGCAGCAAATCGAAAATCTTGAACATTCGCAAAAAATGACTGTCAGGGAAATCCAATTAGCCGAAAAGGTTATGATGATTCAATCCGAAACGATTCAAGAGAAAAATGTAATTATTTCTCAAAAAGATTCGGTAATCGAACAGCAAAATAAAGTCATCGAGAAAATTTCGAGCAAATCGATAATGATGGATTCACTTGAGAATAAAGAAGAGCTTGAAGAGATTTTTGAAGGGTTGAAAATCGGGAAAAGCAAGTTTTTGATGGAACAGCTCGGAGTACATTTAAATCCGGCGACGGCGTTGAAAACAGCCGGTAAAAAGATTCTCGGAAAAGAAGACGAAAATAAATCCATTTTAGGTTTGGATGATTAAATCTAGAAGGAAAATGTTTTACGAGTCCGCTTGCGGACGCGAGAGTTTAGCTACACGCGTGAGTCTGTAGAACCGGAACTGGCAACATTTGAAGCCTGTTTGCAGGCGATAGATTCTGCCGTCCGCAGGCGGACTCTACGTTTTATATTATTGCTTTCTACACGCTGTCGCGTGTAGCTTAATTCTAACGCCGTCTTAGACGGCTAAATTTCGTGAACAATTTATTTTGAACAATAATTTTTCAGAATTTGATATAAAAATGACGCGGCGCGCTTTGGAGTTCGCGTCTTTCGGGATTGGGCAGGTTAGTCCAAGCCCGCTTGTCGGGTGTGTTATTGTCGGCGAAAACGGGGAAATTGTCGGCGAAGGAACATACATTTTTGAAAATGTAACTCACGCGGAAATTCTCGCTTTACAGCAGGCGGGCGACGCGGCGAAAGGCGCGACGGCTTATGTTTCGCTTGAGCCGCACGCGCATTTCGGGAGGACGAAGCCTTGCACCGAAGCTTTGATAGATGCCGGAATAAAGCGGGTTGTCGCGCCGATTGAAGACCCGAATCCGCTTGTTTCGGGGAAAGGTTTCGAGCAATTAAGACAAAGCGGGATTGAGGTCGTTACGGGAGTTTTAGCTGACGAAGCGGCGCGGCTAAACGAAAAATTCATTCACTGGCATAAGACGAAAAGACCTTTTGTACATCTGAAAATGGCGATGTCGCTCGACGGGCGAATTTCTCTGCGCGGCAGCGTTTCGACGACGCTTTCGGGCAAGGAGTCTTTTCAGAAAGTTCACGATTTGCGACACGCGAACGACGCGATTCTGGTCGGCGCAAATACGGCTGTGGTCGATAATCCGTCTTTAACCGATAGAAGCGGCAAGTTTCGACGGAGAAAACTCGTTCGCGTTATTCTCGACAATTCGCTGCGGATTTCTCCGAATTCACAGCTTGCTTTAACCGCAAAAGAAACGCCGACGATAGTTTTTACGCTGAGCGAAGACGCGGAAAAAATTAAGGATTTGAGAGGCGAAGGCGTTGAAATTATTCAGATTGCCGAAGGCGGCAGAAATCTGCACGGAGTTTTGCGGGAATTGGGCAAGCGCGACATTCAAAGCGTTTTAGTCGAAGGCGGAACAGAGATTGCCGGAGCTTTTTACGACGCCAAATTGATTGATAAGGTTACGTTTTTTGTCGCGCCGCTCATACTCGGCGGCAAAGACGCGCCAACGGCAATCGGCGGAAAAGGCGCTCAGAGTCTGGAAAACGCGATGCATCTTGAAAATATTGAAATTAAAAGGCACGGCGAAGATTTAGAGGTTACGGGTTATCCGGTTTTGAGGAATGACGGATGAAGTATGAAAAAAGCCCAAAGTCCGAAAACCGGAAACCAAAAACCGTCTTTGCCAAAAAATCTTTCGGGCAGAATTTCCTCATTGACCAGAATTATATCGACAAGATAGTTTCATCTCTGAATCCGCAACAAGGCGAAACTATTGTCGAAATCGGCGCAGGACGCGGCGCTTTAACTGAAAAGCTGGTTGAAAGCGGCGCAAATGTCATTGCTATCGAACTGGACAGAGATTTAACTCCGCTGTTAGAAGAAAAATTTGGCGAATATGAAAATTTCTCGCTCGTCGAGCAGGACGCGTTGATGGTAGATTTTCGTCATTTAGGTGAAAATTTCAATCCAAAATCGAAAATCCAAAATCCAAAATCCATCAAGCTCGTCGCCAATCTTCCTTACAATATTTCAACGGCAATTCTGCAAAATTTAATCGAACAAAGAGAAGTTTTCTCGAAAATGATTTTAATGTTTCAGCGCGAGGTCGTCGAAAGAATGACTGTCGAAGCAGGAAATGCGGAACGCGGATTTTTGAGCGTTTTGGTTGAAGCCTATCTTGATGCGGAAAAGCTTTTTGATGTTTCGCCGAATGCGTTTCGCCCGGCTCCGAAGGTTTGGAGTTCGATTGTGCGTTTGAAGCCGAAAGAAAACGTTGAAATCAAAGACACAATTTTATTTCGCCGGCTAATCAGCGCCGGATTTGCCCGGAAACGTAAGACGATTCTGAATAATCTAAAAAAAGCGCCGCAAAATCTGAAGGAAATAATCGGCGATGCGGAAAAGCTTTTAGAAAATTGCCAAATCGATTCAAAACGCCGCGCCGAGACTTTGACGCTCGACGAATGGCTGCGAATTGTTAAAGCCGTAACCTTTTAACTGTCATAAACGTCTTTCCGGCGGGGTTTTAAAATCAAAGCGCGGTTTTTTCGCCGGAGATAACTATGAGATTTTTCAGAAATTTATTCTGCCTGTGTATTAGCTTGTTTATTTTCCTTTTTCTTCTTTCCGATAGTTATTTTGCACAAATTAATCAGGCGATTCCGCGATTTGAAAAATCGGATTGCGCGATTCAGATTCCGCAGGGCGAAAAAGTCGAATGCGGTTATGTGGTCGTGCGCGAAAATCGCACGATAAAAAACAGCCCGACAATCCGCCTGCCGATAATAATCTTGAAAAGCGACAGCCCGAACCCTCTGCCCGACCTGGTTTTGCGGACTTTAGGCGGTCCGGGCGGAAGCTCGCTGAAGCTGGTTACAGGCAGGCGTTTTTCGCCGTGGCTGAAAAACCGCGACATGATTATTTTCGAACAGCGCGGCACGAAATATTCACAGCCTGCGCTTGAATGTCCCGAGGTCAACGCGGCAAATATCGACAGCGCGAAACAAAAGCTAGACGAAAAGGAAACGGGAAAGCGCGAAGTCGAAGCGGCAAAAGCTTGCCGCGCGCGGCTGGTCAAAGCCGGAGTCGATTTGGAAGCTTATAACAGCGTGGAAAGCTCGGGCGATATAGAAGATTTGCGGCAAGCCTTAAAGCTCGAAAAAATAAATCTTTACGGTGTTTCTTACAGCGCGCGGCTGATGCTCAACACGATGCGCGATTATCCGCAGGGAATTCGCAGCGTCGTTATCGAATCGACGATGCCGCTGGAAATCAATTATGACGAGGTCGGCGTTGACGGAATCAAGCGAACGCTCGATTTGCTTTTCTCAAAATGCGCGGCTGAAGCGGAGTGCGCCAAAAACTTTCCAAAGCTTGAGAAGGAATTTTACGCGACAGTTAAAAAAGCTAATACCGAGCCGATTTTAATTGACGTTAAAGACTCTGCGACGACTGAATCCTTTAAAATTCAGCTAAACGGAAACGACATTATTTCGTGGGCAATCGATTACCTGCTTTCGTCAGGTTCAGAATTTATCGCTTCCGCGCCTTCGCAGATAAATCTTGTTTCAAACGGCAATTTTAAGCCGCTGCAAAATTACGCGAATGATAAATTAAGTCCTTCATTTAATTCTCTCGGAATGCGTTATTCGGTTTGGTGTCGTGAAGAAATGCCTTTTCAAAATGCAGGGAGAATTGCCGGACAAGCGACAAAATATCCAGATTTGAAAGGCTATGTTGTTCAAAATCTCCCGTCAATTTGCTCGGTTTGGAATGTTCCAAAGGCGAACGCGATAGAAAACAAGCCGGTTAAAAGCGATATTCCGACTTTGATTATTGCGGGCGAATACGATGCGTACACGCCGCCCGGTTGGGGAAGACAGACGGCGAAAAATCTGAAAAACAGTTATTTTATCGAGCTTCCGTGGCTCGCTCACGGTGCGGGATTTTCCGCGCCTCAATGCGTCCGCGAGATGATTTCGGATTTTTTCGATACGCAAAGATTTTCGGAGAACGCGGCGTGTTTGGAATCTCTAAAAAATAAATATAAATTTACGGGAAAGATTAAATAAGAAGTATGAACGATGAACGATGAATGATGAACTGAAGAATTTGTCTTCAGTTCATCATTCATCGTTCACACTTCATCATTAAAATTACGGCACAATCGAGGACGGAACGGAAATGTCCGTGCTCAAACCGAAATTCTGAATTCTGGCAGCGCCGTTGGTTGATTGGAGTGCATACCATGTTCCGTTTGACGGTCTGTAAACCGACGGGTCGGCTTTACCGTCGCCGTCGAAATCTCCCGGCGAAGGAACGTCTGATTTGATTCCGAACTGCACGGCGAAGGAAGCATTCTGACCGCTCAGCCATTCATACCAGATTCCGGTCGAAGGACGGAAAACGGTAAAATCGGCTTTCCCGTCGCCGTCGTAATCGCCCAAAGCAGGTTTATCTTCGGCAAGCCCGTATTGGAACGAGGTATAACCGTCGCGGCTGCGCTGGACATGCCAGATGCCGTCGCGGTAAACCGCAACATCCGTTCGTCCGTCGCCGTCATAATCATTTGCGACAGGTCTATCGGCGCTCAAACCAAAGCGGAACGCGCTGAAACCGTCGCGGCTCGCAAGTATATACCATGTGCCTTCGGACGGGCGATAAACGGCTAAGTCGTCTTTGCCGTCGCCGTCGTAATCTCCGGCTTGCGGTATATCGCCTCCGAGACCGAATTGATACGCGAAAAATCCGTCGCGGCTTCGCAGGAGATACCAGATTCCGCCGCGATAGACGGCAATATCGGCTTTTCCGTCGCCGTCGTAATCAGCCGGAGTCAGCAGGTCGCCGCCGAGTCCGAAATGCGTCGTCGAAGCCGAATCGGTTGCGCTGTTGAAAATATACCAGTTGCCTTCCGAAGGGCGGAATACGGAAACATCCGTTTTTCTGTCGCCGTCAAAATCGGCAAATTCTGCTCTTTGCGGAGCGGTTGCTTCGCCGAAAATCGTGAATTGAAAGACTTGCGAGACTGAAAATCCGTTTGCGGCGCTCGCGTCCGTTACATACCATCGACCGAAAAACGTTCTGCCGAGCAGAGACGCATCATTCGGAATTTCCAAACTGACCGAGCCGAAACCGTTTCCGCTGCCCGAGCCGCCGAGATTGACGGGAACGCGGGCGAATGAGCCGGAAGCGGGAATTGTCGTTCCGATTCCGGGGTCTTGATTGTTAATGACCAGAACGGCTGCCGAGCTGCCGAGCGCATTGGATAAGCCGACGGTAAAGCTCGGATTTCCGAGAATCGGCGGCTCAATCGCAATCGCCTGCGGGACGATGTTTCCCGAACCGGCGCGACCTGTCCCCGAAATCTGCGGAACCCGGCTTGAGTCCGAGTAAAGAACCGGATGGTCGAACGGCGCGCTTTGAGCGGCAACTCGCGTATCAGTCAACGGGCGTTTCAAAAAGGCGACGAGGTCGGCTTTTTGCTGGGTTGAAAGATTGCGCGGGCGAATTGTTCCCGGTTTGTTCGGGGCGTTAAAATCTCCGCCGCGATTGTAAAATTCGACAACTTCTTCGAGCGTTGCGAATCGTCCGTTATGAAAATACGGACCGCGAAGCTCGACGTTTCTGAGACTCGGCGTGCGAAATTCCCCGAGATTCTGAGTGTTTGCCGTAACCTGAAAACGTCCCGTGTCTTCGGTTTGCGGGCGCAGACCGATGTAGTGAAAAGCATTGTCGGAAAACAATGTTCCCGTGTGGCATGTATTGCACTGCACCTGATTAAACACGTTCTGACCGCGCTGTTCCTGTGCGGTCAGCGGCGTGATTCCCGAAATAGCCGCGTCGAAAGGAGTGCGGTCTGAGAAAAGTGTTCGCTCGAATGTGCCGATTGCCAGCGCAATGCGCGAAGGTGTAACTTCTGATGTTCCGAATGCTTCTTCAAATAGCTCGGGATAGCTTCGACCGTCAATCCAGCTTTGAAGCACCGGCGAAACAGTCGGCGATAATGCAAGCGGTTTCGACCCGGCAATCTGCGCGGCGACGGCGTTCCAGTCGCGTCCCTGATGCGCCATTTCAGCCGAAGAAACCGGCGGACCGATTGCCTGACTTTCGAGCGCGCCATTGTTGTTCAGCACAATCGCGTTTGTAATCGGGTCGCGGAAAACATTGCTCGCGCGTCCGTCCCAGAAAAGAAGCTGGGAATATCCGGCGTTGATGTAAGACTGCGATTTTCTGCCGGTAACCTGTTCCTTTAAGCCATAGAAATTTGAAAATGAATATGTTCCATCGACATTATTTAAGGGAACGCCGGGCGAAGCGTAAACGTCGTCAGGCGTTTGATAAACGCCGTCAAAGCCCGGATTCGTCGAGCGCGTGTTGCCGACGATAACTCTTGCGTCTGAGCCGCCTTTTCCGGCTGTATGACAAGTTCCGCAGGCGACGGTGCGCGTCGAAGACATCTGCTCGTCCCAGAATAAAACTTTGCCGAGATAAGCTTTGGTCGCGGTTATCTGGTTGGCAGCGGGAACGGGCGGCGGATTGAGCGGCTGAACCGGTCCCTGAATTACGCCGTTAGCGCGAATTCCCGTATCGGGCGCGCTGAAATTGCTGACTGTTCCGCCGTTTTCGGCGCGAACCCAGTAAAAAAACGTCTGGTTTTGCGTGGCGGTCGCGTCAAAAAAGAAAGGCGCGCCCGTCGTGCCGATGTCAACGGCAGTTTCGACATTATTTGCCGTATTTCGGAAAATCCGGTAGCTTGTCGCGCCGCGAATGGTGTCCCAAGTCAGACCTACCTTAGTCGAATACGAGGCGTCCGAAGCAATCACGCCTGTCGGCGCTGAAAAACTACTTTGACCAGTAACTGTCGGAGTAAAAAAGTGTTTGCCGAAACCGACAAAAGCGACAAAAAGAAAAAGAGCGACGATTGATAGTTTTATGATTCGCATAAGTTATTTTTTTTTCTTTTGTTGATGCTTTTGAAGGTAAACAAAAAACTACCTCGTTAATGCAAAGCAAAAACAACAAATTACCAACTAAATTGACCGGTTTAGAAGTTTTCCATCAAAAAGCGATGGTTAGTTAGACTTTAGACACAGGAAAGTTTAATTTGGTCTAATTATTTTTATGGGATTGCCCACAAAATAATAAGAAAGCGGAGTTTTATCCTGACTATTCCTTTATTTCGTGGGCAATAATATCTTGAATCTATAAATTATGCAACCGTTTCGGTCAATTTTTTCGGGAAAATCAGGGAAGCGATTACTGAAATAAAAATCGTCCCGATAATAAAGCCGAGCGAATATGTAATCGGGAATTTTCCGCCGTAAAAATCGTTGAGCCAGACCATTTTCAGCCCGACGAAAATCAGAACGACCGCCAAACCGTATTTCAGAAGATGAAATTTGTCGATTGCGCCGGAAAGCATAAAATACATCGAGCGCAAGCCTAAGATTGCAAAAATATTTGACGTAAAAACTATTAAAGGCTCTTTCGTCAAGGCGAAAATCGCCGGAACCGAATCGACCGCGAAGATAATATCGGTCGCTTCCAGAAATAAAAGCGCGATAAAAAGCGGCGTCGCGTGGCGAATGCCGTTGACGCTGACGAAAAAATCCTTTCCTTCAATCGTCTTTGTTACGGGCATAAAGCGCGTGAAAATCCTGATTAAAAAATTCTTTTCCGGGTCGATTTCTTCGCTGTGCGAGAACATCATCTTGATTCCGGTGATGATTAAAAATCCGCCGAAAAGATAAATTACCCAGTGAAACTGCATCAAAGCCGAACCGGCGGCGATAAAACCAGCGCGAAAAACGAGCGCGCCGAGAATTCCGTAAAACAAAACGCGGTGCTTGTATTTTTCGGGAATGGCAAAATAGCTGAAAACGAGGACGAAAACGAAAATATTATCAATCGAAAGCGAATATTCGACGACGTAGCCCGACAGAAACTCAAGCGCAAACTGCCGCGCCGTTTCAGCGCCGAATTTAGCAGCCGTATATTGATAAAAAATGAAATTGAACGTTAAGGCTAAAATAACCCAGACGACACTCCAGATGCTCGCTTCCTTAAACGAAACGGCGTGAGCCTTGCGATTGAAAACGCCCAAATCGAGCGCCAGCATAAGCAAAACGAATAATAGAAAAATGCCGTAAAACCACCAGTATTCGGCAAATGGAAATAAACTCATAGAAAAAACTCCCTTTGTAAGTTATCACTGCAAAAGGAAAAGACCTTTCGCGGCAATATTAAGATTGCGTCGCAAAAGGTCTCGATATTTTCTCTGATGAGCCGAACCGTTTGACTAAAACGATTGTGCTGACGACTTCATCAAACCCGCGTCGGGCTATCTACTCCCCTAAAAAATTGTCATTCAAATATTAACAAATCCGGCGCGAAAAATCAAAATAAGTGAAAAATTCTCCGTTGTGATATAGTAAAATATTCGAGTAAAAACATACGAGACAGGGAATTTAGATAGTGTCAAAAATAGAAATAATACCTTTGGGCGGCATCGGCGAATTCGGGATGAACTGTATGGGCATTCGCTTCGACGATGAGATGATTGTCGTCGATGTCGGGATGGGATTTCCCGAAGAAACGCCGTATGGCGTCGATATTTCGATTCCGAATTTCGATTTTCTCGACGAATACAAGGACGAGCTGACCGCGCTTTTTCTCACGCACGGGCACGAAGACCACATCGGCGCGCTGCCTTATTTTCTAAAAAAATTTAATCTTCCGGTTTACGGCTCGCGCTTTACGCTTGCTCTGGCTGAAAAACGTCTGGACGAGCATAATCTTCTCGACAATGTTCTGCTTCACCGCGTCAAACCGAACGACGTGGCGGAAGTCGGTAATTTTAAAGTTGAATTTATTCACGCATCGCATTCGCTCGTCGATTGTTTTTCGCTGGCGATAACGACGCCGCTCGGAACGATTATTCACACGGGCGATTATAAGATTGACGACACGCCGGTCATCGGCAAGCCGTATGATTTGGAAACGCTCGGAAAATACGGCGACGCGGGCGTTCTCGCGCTTCTCGCCGATTCGACAAACGCGACTGTTCCGGGCAGAACGCCTTCGGAAAGAGCCGTCATTCCAGCATTTGAAGAGATTTTTGCCGAAGCCGAAGGCAGAATAATCATCGCCACGTTTTCATCTTCAATTCATCGTTTGCAGATTGTTTTCGACATCGCCAAAGCCTTCGATAAAAAAGTCTGCGTTCTCGGACGCTCGATGCAGAAAAATGTCGAAATCGCCAGCGAATACGGCATTTTGAAAATTCCTCACGATACGCTCGTCGGTTTGGGAGAATCGCGCACGCTTCACGACGACGAAATCGTTTATCTTGTTACAGGCTCGCAGGGCGAAAATCGCGCCGCTCTGTGGAATATGGCGACCGGAACTTATAAAGGTCTGGAAATAGATAAAGGCGACACGGTTGTCCTTTCGGCGCGAATCATTCCCGGAAACGATAAATCGATTTCGCGCCTAATCGGGCATTTATACAAACGCGGCGCGAATATCATCGAGGAAAAACGCCGCCTGATTCACGTTTCGGGACACGCTTCGCAGGAAGACATCAAAATTATGACCGAAACGGTGCGTCCGAAATATCTCGTTCCGGTTCACGGCGAATATCGTATGCTTTTCCGGCACAAGGAATTCGTCAAAAATCACGTCGAAGGCTACACGGACGAAAACGTAATTCTCATCGAAAACGGCGATTGTCTCGAAATTGACGATTTCGGCGCGCGTATTGTTTGCAGAACCGACCTCGGAAAGACGTTCATCGACGAAGAATCGTCAAGCGAAATCGAATACGACATTGTCCGCGAACGCAAAAAGCTCGCTTACGGCGGCGCTGTTTCGCTGACTGTGCTGATAGATAAAAATACCAGAGAGCTTGCGGGCGAGCC
The DNA here is from genome assembly GCA_049799955.1 of Pyrinomonadaceae bacterium. Lineage (GTDB taxonomy): Bacteria > Acidobacteriota > Blastocatellia > Pyrinomonadales > Pyrinomonadaceae > JBGTFE01. The sequence goes on along the minus strand of JBARIW010000103.1, from coordinate 3,024 downwards.
GTTGATTTCATTTCAGGGCGTTGCCGGAATCGATTTGACCAACGGCATTTCTACCGAAGCAAAACTCTCGGTCGCCGGCGCGATTGCGCTGATGTCGAAACAGGAAATGGCGAACAAAAGCCAGTTTCAGGAAAATCTGCGCGTTCACCTGAAAAGATTTCTGCAAAAGGAAATCGGCACAAAACCCGTGATTGTAACGACGATTGTTGAAGTTTGAACTTTTATGCGTTTGCCGATAATTGAAACCAAACGTTTATTGTTGCGAATGTATAAGCCGGAAGAGCTTGAAATCGTTTATAAAATGCTCGCGGACAAGGACGTTACGAGGTTTTATCCGCCGGGCTTCAGCATCACGCGCGAAGATGTTTTGGCAAGTCTGCCGCGTCGCGTCGAGCGTTGGCGAGAGCGCGGATTCGCACAGCTCGGCGTTTTTGAAAAAGAGAATGAAAATTTAACCGGCTACTGCGGTTTGCAGTATTTCGACAACACGCCGGAAGTCGAAATTTACTACGGATTTTTTAAAGATTCGTGGGGAAAAGGCTTTGCGACGGAAGCGGCAAGGGCGATGCTTCGATTCGGATTCGAAGAAACAAATCTCGATGAAATCGTTGCCGGAACGCATCCCGACAATTTCGCATCGCAGAAAGTTTTGATGAATATCGGATTAAAAAAACACGAAGGCTTGCGAAGATTTTATAATATCGATTCGGTTTATTTTTCGATTTCCCGTGAAGATTATAAGCCCGACGAGGTCGAATACGATTTGAGCTGGACGAAAATCGATGATTGAAAGTGTTGCAGAGCTTCTACGAAAAACACGCGTCGAAGTCGCGCCGGAGACGTTTTATCTTGTTTCCCTTCGGCACGGAGATTGGCTGAAACTGCTCGAAAACCCGGAGCTTAGCCCGCGAATGAGCGCGCCGTTTATGATTTTCAAGGATAAATTCGAAACGACGCTTTTGCTTGATGAAATAGATTTCGGAACGATTCGCCACGCGATTCGCGATGCGAAAACGCAGGGCAATTTCCGGCTTCTGACGTTTGACATCGAGCTTGATTTTACGGTCGTCGGGTTTCTGGCAGAAGCTGCAAGAATTTTAGCCGAAGCCGGAATTTCGATTATCGCTTTGTCTTCATTTTCGCGCGACCATCTTTTGGTAAAACAGGAAGATTTGGCAAAAGCTTTGAAAGTTTTGGGCGAATATGTTGAGGAACTTTGTTAAAAAACTATGTCATTCTGGAAAGATAAAGTCGTCTTATTAACCGGCGCATCGAGCGGCATCGGCGAAGCTCTGGCGCTCGAAATGGCAAAACGCGGGGCGATTCTCGGGCTGCTGGCGCGGCGTGAAAGCCTTCTGCGCGCTCTGGTTTCGAAATGCGAGCGACTCGGAACAGCGGCGAGAGAATTTCCCTGCGACATAACCGACGAAATCGCCGTCTCGGACGCGGCGGAAAAGCTTAAAAATGAATTCGGAAAAATCGATATTTTAATTGCCAATGCCGGAATCGGCGGCGGCGCGAAACACGCCAAAGACTTAAAGCCTTCTGATTTTCGGCGCGTAATCGATACAAATCTGGTCGGAGCGATGAATTCGGTTTCCGCCGTTCTGCCCTTTATGCTCGAAACGGGAAGCGGGCAGCTCGTGGCGATTTCGAGTCTTGCAGGCTCGCGCGGCTTGCCGAAATCCGCCGCCTACTGCGCGAGCAAAGCCGGAATGACCGCGTATTTTGAAAGCGTCAGATTAGATGTAAAACACAAAGGCGTTGCCGTTACAATCATTCAGCCCGGTTTTATCAAAACGCCTCTGACCTCAGGGCGCACAAACAAAATGCCGTTTCTGATGGAGCTTCAGGAATCGATTCCGTATTTTCTGCGCGCCATCGAAAAACGCAAAAAATTCGCCGCGTTTCCGTGGCAGCTTGCCACCATCGTCCGCGCGGGAAAATGTTTTCCGGCGTGGCTCTATGACAAAATTGCGAGCGGCGCGAAATACCGCGAATAGTTTGTTAATTGTAAATGGTTAATGGTAAATTGCTAGATTGATTATCTTTTTATTAACCATTAAGCATTCGCTATTTACCGTTTACCAGATATGAATCTTTTACAGGCAATAATCCTTGGAATTGTCCAGGGTTTGACCGAGTTTATCCCCGTTAGCTCGACGGCGCATCTCGTTTTTGCGAGCCGCTGGACGGAAATTTACGGCGGAAACGCCGAGCAGATTACGGCGACGATTGCCGTTATTCAGCTCGGAACGCTTGCCGCCGTTTTCGTTTATTTCGCCGCCGACATCTGGGGCATTTCCGCCGCTTTTATCCGCGACCACTGGGCTTTGATTACCAGAAAACGCGGGATGAGATTTTCCAGAACAAACGGAATCCGCCCGATTTGGCTTTCGGAAGAAGCGTGGCTCGGCTGGCTCGTGATTATCGGCTCGATTCCTATCGGCACGGTCGGTCTTCTGCTCAAAAAACAAATCGAAGGACCGGCGACGAAAAATCTCTGGATGATTTCGATAATGCTGATTAGCGTGGCGATTTTACTGACTTTAGCCGAAATTATCGGCAGAAAATATAAGGAAGTCAGGGATTTGGGAATTATCGACGCGATTGTCGTCGGCTTTGCGCAGGTTTTGGCGCTGATGCCCGGTGCGAGTCGTTCCGGTTCGACAATTATGGGCGGACTTCTTGCCGGAGAAAAACGTGAAACCGCCGCGAGATTTTCCTTTTTGCTTTCAATTCCGGCGATAACGGCGAGCGGGCTTCTCGAACTGAAAAAAGCAATCGAGATTTTGCCGGGCGAAAGCTTCGTCCCTTTAATTGCGGGAACGCTTGTTTCGGCAATCGTCGGCTATTTTACAATCTGGTTTCTGCTCGCATTCCTGCGAAAAAATTCGACAGCCGTTTTTATCATTTACCGCATCATACTTGGAGTTGTTTTGCTCGTTTTGCTCTGGAAAGGCATACTTAGTCCTCAAATATAATCTCTTTGCGGTCTTTGCGCCTTTGCGGGAAATTTCTTTT
>JBARIW010000102.1:0-77867 GCA_049799955.1 Pyrinomonadaceae bacterium | reverse complement strand
CTCTAGCCACGAACAAACACGAAAAGTCACGAAATAAATTTGCTTCCTTTTCGTGTTTTTCCGTGTTTGTTCGCGGCTACATCTTCCTTATCATTAGTTTTTGCGCTTTTGCCCGCTTTTATTTGTCAAAAACTGTTCCATATAGAACACACACTGCACGAAAAAGATACATTTTATCAATCAAATAACCTTCAAAGCCTCATTTTATAAGCAAAAACCTTTGTGGCATCCTAATTGCCAATAATAAATTTATAAATAAGCAAAAGTAAAATTTTGCATTAAATAATTTATCAAGGGGAGAAATAAAAATGAAGAAATTAATCTTAACAATCATAATGATGGCAGTGGCTGCCGTCTTGATTCCGATGATGCTGCCGTCAACGGCAAGTGCCCAGAAAGTTTACGCAAAGCGAGTTGTCGATAGAAACGGTCGCGTCCGGTATGTGCGCGTCAAAAAACCGAGTTTTTATCGTCGTCACCGCAACCGCGTTAACGTGGCGGCAGGCACCGGCGCGGGCGCGATACTCGGCGGTATAATCGGCGGTAAAAAAGGCGCGTTAATCGGAGCCGGAGTCGGCGGCGGTAGCTCGGCGCTCTACACATACAAAATCAGACCGAAGAAAAAGAAATACGTTCGAATTAAAAGATACTAAGCGCGTCCCGCAAAAAATAAAAAGCCTCGAAGCTTATAAACTTCGAGGCTTTTTATTTGAAGTCGAATGTTTTCCGGCTAACTTTGCATTTTAGGCTTTACAGTTCGTTTTTTGCGGTCAGAATCGCGCACGCCGCCCACCTGCTCGTATTCGCTGCTATCCCTTCCGTATTTTAATCCTGTGGCTGGAATCACTTTCCTGTTAAAATCACGAACCTGCTTGTTTATGCCGCCAAAGAAATTATCCTTTTCGTCCGTCGTCGCCACCGATTTATTAAAATCTTCAAGCGCCGCCTCCGTTTCGTTTATCAGAGTTTCAGCCGCCTCCACAGTTACACCGTTGCCCGCATCGAAATTCGGGTTGATAGATTTCATTCCCGCAATTTTCTGCCTCAATTCCCTCATTTCTTTCGTCGCCTTTTTTCTTCGTCTAGCCATAGTAAGAGCACCTCATTTAAAGTTTAGATTCCCGATAAATTGGGTGTTAAAATTATACGGCAACCCGCCGGACGCGTCAATAAAAATTTTTAATCCAATAAAATTGAGCAGTTAGGAGAAAATCTATCATTTCCGGCAATAAACATAACTTTTATGACTTTGAGTAGATACTTTATGAGTAAGAACAGATATTTTATAACTTGAAACAAATCTTTTATCGCTATAAATAAATCCTTTATAGATTTGAAGAAATCCTTTATCGGTAAGAAGAGATAGTTTTCATCTTTGAACAGTTATTTTATAACAAGATACAAATACCTTATAGCAATTCGGCTTTATATATTTATCGGAATTATAGCATCAATTTCTTATGTTAGATTCAATTATAAAGTCATAATCTATATCAATGAAGCAAATATTTTAAGAATCAATATAGCCGTTTATCTCATTGCGTTTTTCTTCGCGCGTTCTGCCGTCGGCTAAATCGTATAAACGCTGGCAGCCGTGTTTTGACAAGCCCCAAGCGATTGTTCCGGCAGTTCGGATGATGTTTTCTTTGATGAGACTTCTATCAACCAAACCGTTTCGACTGAGAAGAAAGACGGCGTCTTCCTGGTCTTTAAAGCGTCCGGCGATGAATTTCAAGATGACGAGCCATTCGGGAGTTAAAACCGGAACGCCGTTTATTTCGACGGCTTCGCTGAGTGCTTCATTGAATAATTGCTTAAACTCGTCCTTGCGCGTAATCCAATCGACCGCGACTGATTTTTTATTTGTTTTGATGATGTAACGCTCGCCGCCCTGACGAAGTAAGCCCGCGTTTTCGAGCGGCAAAAGCTTGTCGGCGATAATATTAATGTCTTTCGTCGTTCTGTCGCTGCCGTAAAGCGCCATTGCCAAATCGCCGACCAAAGCCCAATCGACATTGTTTGACTCAGCTATTTCCGCAACCGTTTGAATGGCTTCGGTCGCGGATTCTTCGTCGAGTAAATCGAGATTGATAATCATAAAACCTCATTTAATCACGGGTGAATTACAGTGTTTGCGGCTGCCGGATGAGCGTCGGGCAGAAAGTAAAATAAAATCCCCAGGACTGCATAGACCGAGAGAAGCTGGACGCCTTCTATCCAGTTGCTTTCGCCGTCGGCGCAGATTTGCTGGACGATGAGGATTGCCGTCATCACGGCGAAGACTTCGGGAATCGTAAATTCGAGATTCATCGGAGCGCCGAAAAGATATGAGGCGAACAATAAAACGGGCGCGACGAAAAGCGTGATTTGGAGGCTTGAGCCGAGCGCGATGCCTAAAGATAAATCCATTTTATTGCGCATCGCCATGAGGATTGCGGAGGAATTTTCAGCCGCGTTGCCGATTATCGCGACGACGATGACGCCGACGAAGATTTCCGTCAAGCCGAGCGTTTTGCCCGCTTCTTCGACCGCGCCGACCAGAAATTCGGCAATCAGCGCGACAAATGATGTGGCGATTAGAAGAACCGCAATCGCGCGTCCTTTTGACCAGTGCTCGCCTGAATTTTCGAGCTCTTCGCCGACTTCCGCCGCGCCGCCGGTCATTTCATCGGAGACGAGCATATCGCGGTGCGTGTAGAGCGAAAAGACGAGCGTAAAAAGGTATGTAATGATTAAAACGACGGCAATCGCGAGCGACAAATTCTGCTCTTTTGCAGGCGTCCAACCGCCCTGCGCGACCGGAACGTTTGCGGCGACCGTATGAAATATCGTCGGAACGAGCAGCGCCGCCGCGCCGAGCGTTAAAGCCGTCGCCGACATACTCGAAGCCGTTTTATTAAACTTCTGACGCTTGAATTTCACGCCGCCCGAAAGCAGGGACAGTCCGAGAACGAGCAGAAGATTTCCGAGAATCGAGCCCGTAATCGAAGCTTTGACGACATCCTGCAAACCTTTCGATAGTGCAAACATCGCGATTATCAATTCCGCCGCGTTACCGAAAGTCGCGCTCAGAAGCCCGCCCGCCGCAGGTCCGAGATGCTCCGCGAGATGCTCCGTCCCTTTACCCATCCAGCCGGCGAGCGGAATTATGGCGAGACACGAAATGATGAAAAGCGCCGTCGGGTAATGAAGCGACGGAACGAAACGCAACGCAATGGCGACGGGGATAAAAATCAAAAGCCAGTCTAAAGAAGGTTTAAGCCAGGATGATGTCGGGTTGTTTTCTGCCACAGTTTTATATTTCCGATTCGAACGTAAATTTATTCGGGAAATTATCGCACAGTTTCGCGCCTGTTTACCAACCCCTGTTTGCGAGCCGGAAAGCGGTTTTCAAACGGATGCGGCTTTTCCCATCTTTTCAAATTAGCATTTTTCTGTTAAATTCCATTCAAACTTTTACGCACGGAGATTCAGTTATGACTAGATTAAGCTTTAGAACATACGCGCTTTTTTTTGCGATTATTTGCTGGGCGACGCTGCTCGGCGGAATTACATATTCACATATCGTATATTTCCCGCCGTATCTTTCCGACTTGCCGAATTCGTCGGTGATTGTTAACGGAAAATACGGTTTGCAGGAAGCATGGTTCTGGCTGACGGTTCACCCGCTGCTTATCTTATCGCTGATAATAACGCTCGCGCTGAACTGGAAAATCAAGCCGCGCCGCAAGCTGATAATGACGAGCTTTGGAATCTATTTCGTGATTCTGGTTATTACCCAATCGTATTTTCTCCCCGAACTCGGCGCTTTCAGGCAAAGCCCCGAACTCAATGTTCCGGCGGCTGAATGGCTCGCGCGCGGCAATCGCTGGCAGCATCTAAGCTGGATTCGCGGCGCGATTTGCTATCTGGCTTTCGTTCCATTATTAATCGCGCTGACTAAACCGGAAGAGATTGCGAAAGCCCCGGAAGCGGAAACTTTAGCCGTTTGATTTCAACATCGGGATTTTTACATCATTTTCTTTTGCGAATTCAATCGCTTCTTCATAACCCGCATCGACGTGCCGGACGACGCCCATTCCGGGGTCTGTAGTTAAAACTCTTTCGATGCGTTTTGCAGCTTCGGGTGTGCCGTCGGCGACGATTACCTGTCCGGCGTGCAGGCTGTAACCGATGCCTACGCCGCCGCCGTGATGTAATGACACCCACGTCGCGCCGCCGACGCAGTTTATCATCGCGTTCAGATAAACCCAGTCGGCGATTGCGTCCGAACCGTCTTTCATCGATTCGGTTTCGCGGTTTGGGCTTGCGACCGAGCCGCAGTCGAGATGGTCGCGCCCGATGACGATTGGCGCTTTCAGCTCGCCGCTCGCAACCATTTCGTTTAATTTGAGCCCGGCTTTGGCGCGTTCGCCGTAGCCGAGCCAGCAGATTCGCGCGGGCAAGCCCTGAAACTCGACGTTTTCCGCGGCAAGCGTCAGCCAGCGCGAAAGATGGTCGTTTTCCGGGAAAAGATTCATTATCGCCTCGTCGGTTTTGTAAATATCATCCTTCTCGCCCGAAAGCGCGACCCATCGAAAAGGTCCTTTGCCCTCGCAAAAAAGCGGGCGAATGTAGGCGGGAACAAACCCCGGATAATCGAAGGCGTTTTCGACGCCATTGTCTTTTGCTCTCTGCCGCAGATTGTTTCCGTAATCGAAAACAATCGCGCCGCGATTTTGGAATTCGAGCATTGCTTCGACGTGTTTTGCCATCGAATCCATCGCGCGTTTTGTGTATTCGGCTTCGTCGGTTTTTCTTAATTCGTTTGCCTGTTCGACGGATAAACCTTCGGGAATATAACCGTAAAGAACGTCGTGCGCGGAAGTCTGGTCGGTTACAACGTCTGGAATAATTCCCTTTTCGAGCAGTTTCCAGTGAACTTCGGCGGCGTTACCGAGCAGAGCGATGGATTTAGCTTCCTTTTTCGCGGTAAATTCTTTGACCATTTCCAATGCTTCGTCCAAATCTTCGGTTGATAAATCAACTTGTTTCAGTTGAAGTCGCCTGTCGATTCGCCGGCGGTCAACTTCGACCAGTAAACCCACGCCGCCGTTAAATGTAATCGCCTGCGCCTGCGCTCCGCCCATTTCGCCCAAGCCTGCGGTCAGAATAAATTTTCCCGCAAGTGTTCCCCAACCGTTTTGCCTTGCGAGCGAGCCGAATGTTTCGTAAGTTCCCTGCAAAATTCCCTGCGTTCCGATGTAAATCCAGCTTCCGGCGGTCATTTGCCCGTACATCATTAAGCCCATCCGCTCGTATTTGTCGAATTGTTCCTGCGTCGCCCAATGCGGAACGATGTTTGAATTGGCGAGCAGAACACGCGGCGCGTCCGTGTGAGTTTTGAAGACGGCGACGGGTTTACCGGACTGAACAAGCAAAGTTTCGTCGGCTTCGAGATTTTTCAGCGATTCCAAAATCGCGTCAAACGATTCCCAGTTCCGCGCCGCTTTGCCGCGCCCGCCGTAAACGATTAAATTATCGGGGTCAAACGCGACATCCGCGTCGAGATTGTTCTGAATCATCCGATAAGCGGCTTCCGAGAGCCAGTTTTTGCAGGTCAGTTTGCTGCCGGTCGGGGCTTTTATAATTCGTTTCATATTGGTTTAATCAAAAAAATCTTTCCAAAAGTACCTATTTAAGCTAGTATTTTATAAGTTTCGTTCGAAAAACTTTCAAGCAAAAAAAATCTCTGCAACAAAAAATCATTCTATAATATGTCCGAAATCGACGAAAAAATAGAACAGCTTCAATTACGATTGGATAAAATCGTTACTTATCAAGGATATTTCGACAAAGAAATAAGTCAAATCCGGTATGAAATAAATGTTCTGCGCGCCGTCCAGCAAAAGCGAAACGCGCAGCCGCAGGCTGAAACAAAAAACAAGCCGCCGGTCAGAGAATATATTCCGCCGACGCGAAAGGCGGAGACTTCCGCAGCGAACGAAGAAAAACCGCCGGCGCAGCCGAATTATCAGCCAAACTACAATCAGCAGAAACAATCTGCAAATTATAAAACTTCCGCTTCAAACGAAACTTATCATTCAAAATTTCCTCAAAAAGCGCCGCAGGCAGAGCCGCTCAAAGCCAATCTCGAAAAATTTATCGGCGAAAATCTTCTGAGCAAAATCGGCATCGTTATTCTTGTCGTCGGCGTCGCCATCGGCGCGAAGTACGCGATTGACCGAAATCTTATCAGTCCTTTAACGCGCATCATTTTAGGCTACGCGTTCGGCTTCGGTCTGCTCGGTTTTGCCTTGAAATTAAAGCCGAAATATCACAATTTCAGCGCGGTTCTGCTTTCGGGCGCGATGGCGATAATGTATTTTATCACCTATTTCGCATACAGTCTTTACGGGCTTTTTCCCCAAACATCGGCGTTTGCGCTGATGCTGATTTTTACGGCTTTCACGGTCGCGGCGGCGATAAATTATAATCGTCAGGTCATCGCGCACATCGGACTTGTCGGAGCTTACGCGGTTCCGTTTCTTTTGAGCGACAATTCCGGCAATTATGCTTTTCTATTCGCTTATATTGCAATTATAAACGGCGGAATTCTGGCGATTTCGCTGAAAAAATACTGGAAGCCGCTTTTTTACACATCGTTTATTTTCACATGGACGACGTTTTACGGCTTTTACTTAATAAAATATCAGACAGCCGGGCATTTTAATCTCGCGCTGATTTTTCTGACCATATTTTTCCTGATTTTTTACCTGACTTTCATCGCATACAAGCTTATTTCGCGCGAAAATGTCGCGATTGAAAACATCGTTCTGATTCTGGCAAACTCATTTATTTTTTACGGTTTCGGCTATTCGATTCTCGACCGCAACGAAGGATTTGCGAACTATCTCGGGCTTTTTACGGCTGTAAATGCCGCGATTCATTTCGTTTTCGCTTTTGCCGTCAGCCGTTTGAAACTCATTCCGCAGGATTTGATTTATCTGCTTTCGGCGCTGGTTCTGACGTTTGCGACGATTGCCGTTCCCGTCCAGCTTGACGGAAATTTTGTAACGCTCGTCTGGACTGTCGAAGCCGCGATTCTATTCTGGATTGGACGCGCAAAACAGATTCGGCTTTACGAATATTACTCTTTTCCGCTGATGTTTCTGGCAACCGTCAGTCTTATTGCCGATTGGATGGCGTTCAATGATTTTCGCGTCTTTAACGACATCAGGCAAAGCGGCTACAGTTTCTTTAACGGAACTTTTATAACATCGTGTGTTTTCGTCTGCGCCTTTACTTTTATACATTTTTTGAACAGGGACGAAAAATATGAACCCGCGCTCGACGCGGAAATTCACAAACCTTTGAGCTATCTGATTCCGACGATTGCCCTGTGCGCGCTTTACAACACTTTTAGAATGCAAATCCACAATTATTTTCATTTTCAAATGACTGTAACCGATGTTATTGATTTCCATTCGCCACTTCTTGAAAATCAGTTACGCGCCGGCAAAGACATCGGTTTTTTCAACGCCCTATGGCAAATCAACTACACGATGTTTTTCCTGACCGTTTTATCTTTCGTCAATATAAAAAGATGGAAGAATACGGCTTTAGCTTATGCAACGATTATCTTAAATATTTTTTCGTTAATGATTTTTCTGGCAATCGGGCTTTATTTTCTGGGAGTTTTGCGCGAAACCTATCTGCTTCAATCGATTGGCGAAACCTCTAATCGCGGCATAATGCACATTCTCATCCGTTATATTTCCTATGTTTTCGTCGCCGGTTCGATTTTTTCCCTGTTCAAATACACAAAAGAAGAATTTTTGCGCGAAGTTCTGCCCGAAGATTCACTAAAACAGACTTTTGAATTTGTCCTTTATGTTTCGCTCTGGCTTATTTTGAGCAGCGAGCTGATAAATTTGATGGATATTCTCGGCTATAAAGACTCTTACAAGCTCGGTTTGAGCATTTTGTGGGGAATTTACGCGCTCGTCTTGATAATTCTGGGAATTTATCAAAACAATAAACATCTGCGCGTCGGCGCGATTGCGCTTTTCGGCTTTACTCTGGCAAAGCTTTTCTTTTACGACATTGCCGAACTCGATACGATTTCCAAAACGATTGTTTTCGTTTCGCTCGGAATTCTGCTGCTTATCGTTTCATTCCTTTACAACAAATATAAACATCTGATTTTTGAAACGAATGAACCGGAGATTGTAAGCGAGAATTGAAAATTTATTCTTTTGGCAAAAGTTTTCCGACAAAATTGCTGATTTGTTTTACAAAATCTTCGGGAACAGAATCGGGATTCGGCGCGAGATTTATCATTTCCGCGACGATTGCAGAGCCGACAACCGCCGCGTCTGCATATTTCCATGTTTCTTTTACCTGTTCGGCATTTGAAATTCCGAAGCCGAGCGCAATCGGCAAATCGGTGAATTTCCGTAATCTTTCGACAAGATTTTCCGCATCAGAACTCGTTTCGCGCCTTGCGCCCGTAACGCCCGCGCGTGAAACCGCGTAAACAAAACCGCTTGCTTTTCCGGTAATTTTTCGCAGGCGTTCATCGCTCGAAGTCGGCGCGGCGAGCATTATCAGAGCCAAATCTTTTTCAGTTAAAATATTTCGAAACTCTTCAGCTTCTTCCGGCACCAAATCCGTAATCAAAACGCCGTCAACTCCCGCATCTTTTGCCTTTTCCGCAAATCTTTCCAGCCCGAACTGCAAAATCGGGTTGAAATAACTGAACAAAATTATCGGAGTTTCGCAAGCCTCGCCGCGAGCCTCGGCGACAATATCAAGAATAGCTTTTACGCTAATCGAATTACGCAAAGCGCGCTCGGCTGAACGCTGAATCGTAACGCCGTCCGCAACCGGGTCGCTAAACGGAACGCCAAGCTCGATAACGCTCGCGTCCAATCTGCCGAGTTCTAAAATCAGCTCTTTCGTCGTCTGCAAATCAGGGTCGCCCGCGACGATAAAAGGAATAAATCCACCGAAAACTCCCCGACGCAAATAATTGAAACGATTTTCTAATCTATTCATTTTCCGTTGAGTATCTTTATCAGGTATTCGGATTTTTCTCTATAAACTCAACGGCTTTTTCGTATAAATCAAAGGCTTTATCGGCATCGGTGAGACAAATATTATAAAAGCTTCTGGCACAATTTGCGTGTTCGCTTGTATGCGCCTGTAAACGCTCAAGGTCTTTTTCGGCTTGTGTTTTTCTAAGTGGATTGCCGGTTTCGCTAATTGTTTCAATAGCCTCAAGAATTTGTTTGATTACTTCGCAGCGTTGTTTTATTAAAGTCTTGCGGATTTCCAATTCAAAAAATTTAATTGTCAATAAGGCGCGATTTTTTTTGTTCGGATCGGTTAAGTTCGGATTAATTATCGGTGTGTAGCCTTCAAAAGAAATCAGATCTTCCGCCTTGTCTTCATCAAGATTTCCCAGCGTATATGGTATATAAGGTTTTTCCTTTCTTAAATCATCCGGGTCGTCTGAATCATTTTTTCGAGGTTGTTCAATTGGAAAATAATTTCCTTTCAGCGAGGTATTACATACTTTGCAAGAGGTTACATAATTAAAAATATTATATGGAAGCTTGTAATATCCGTCACTCTTTTGATCGTCAAAATCAAACCCGAGCGTTTTTTTCCGGGCTTTATTTAGCCAAACTCTTACAATTTTTTTTGGACGGTAGTGTTCTACGTCATGGGCAATCCCTCTATCTTCTAGTTTCTGTTCACAATACGCACATTTATTCGCTTGCAGTTTTTTATAAACTTCCTTGATTTCACTCCAATTACCTTTAGGCGGCTCAAAGTATTCTTTTTTGGCAATGTATGTGTCCGTGCGATTTCGTGCTTCAGTCAACCAATCCTTTAAATTTTCATTTTTTACGTGGTCATTTATCAAATTTTCCAGCTTATCCTTTTCAGCCTTACGAATTTCCTTATGAGTTTTGAGATTTACGACTTCCGCTTCGTCTAAGATAGAATAACAAATCATTGCTTTTTCTCCTTTCTGATAAATTATTATTCTTTAACTAAAGACGTTTTCTTGTAATTATTTAAAAGACTCTTGAATCTCGAACGGTCAAGTTTTTCAACATTTCTTGTCGCTGAATCCGATTCGGTAATCGATGAATCCGCAGGACCCGAAATTTTGTCCATAAATTGAAGCGTCGCCTTGTGATCGCCCTTTATTGATTTCTCGATTAAAGGCTCAAGCACGTTTTCAACGAAACTTGCGGGACGAGTTGTCCGAAGCCCGAAATACGAGCTCAATAAAACCTGCTCAGCATTAAGCCCGTAAATTCTTTCGTCATACTGTTTGATTGTAGCTGAGCCATCCCAATCTTCTTCCATTACATAAATATTTTCTTTCTCTACCGAGCTTGCCACAATCGGACTATGTGTCGTAAAAACGAACTGCACATTCGGCAAATGTTCTGCAAGTGATTGAATAACCGTTCGCTGCCATTCGGGATGGAGCAGCAAATCAATTTCGTCTACCAAAACCAGGCTGTAATTATCGACCAATTTCTTGCCGCTGGGGCAGCCCATACAAATGTGATAAAGCAAATCGGCAACCCACCCGATAAAACTCTTGTAACCATCCGACAACGAACCGAAAGGAATTTTTGTCTCGCCAAAATTGAAGTAGAATTCTTCTTCGATAAATTCTCCGCTAAACTCCACATCTTCAGGCGTAATAAGGTCAATCAATTTAACAACCTGAGAGTAGCGTCCTTTGTTTTCATTCTTCATGTGCGGCAGCCATGATTTAAGCGGAATTAAACCGTAATTATTTTCAAATAAGCCCGCGACGCGTGAATAACGAACGCGGCGAATTTTGGATTGTTCTTTGAAATTATAATTACTACTTTCTTCAGACCTTCGAGTGACGCCGTAACCCACCACTAAAAAGGCAGGCGAATAATCTTCAAATATTTTATCCGGAATTTCTTCTTCAGGAGTTTCCGAACGCAGTTCTTCAATTGAACGTCTTCGTTTTATTCGGGAACTCACGTTAATTTCAGACGATTTTTTTCTGCTGAAGCCTTCTAAATCTTGTTCATGTAAAATTAATTCGGCGGACAACTCGGTATCTTCGAGATTCGCTGAAATTCCATCGACATTTCGAACCATTCCATTCAAAACCAATCCAGAGCTTCTTTCCAATACAGGCGCCAGCGAGACTAATGCCAGGGCTCTCAACATTGAAGATTTTCCGGAACCGTTATTGCCAAGCAAAAGATTTATATTAGGAAACTGCAACTCTTCTTGGTTCTTCTTACGTGGTTTTCCGCGATATTGTAGTTCAATCTCAGCCTCTCGGAAACAACGCAAATTTTTGATTTTTATCCAATTTATATACATATCTGGAATTTCCTTTGTAAAATGAAATTTTACTTTATTTCAATGGAACAAACAACAAACTATTTTTTTAGATAATCCTGCACCTGATTCACATCCTTATCGCCGCGCCCGGAAAGATTGACGATTATCGTCTGATTTGAAGACATTTCGGGCGCGAGTTTCAGCACATAGGCAATCGCGTGTGAAGATTCGAGCGCGGGAATAATGCCTTCGGTTTGCGATAAAACTTGAAATGCTTCTAAAGCTTCGTTATCAGACGCGGAAACATATTCGGCGCGGCTCAGCGAATGAAGAAATGCGTGTTCAGGTCCGATTGAAGCATAGTCGAGCCCAGCTGAAATCGAATGTGTCAACGCGATTTGCCCGTTTTCGTCCTGAAGCAGATAGCTTTTCGTTCCCTGCAAAACGCCGACGCGCCCGCCGCCCGCTTCGTTAAATCGCGCCGCGTGCTCGCCCAAAGCGTTTCCCTTTCCGCCGGCTTCGACACCAATCATTTTTATATTTTCATCCTGTAAAAATGGATGAAACAAACCGATTGAATTTGAGCCGCCGCCGACGCAGGCGATTAAAACGTCCGGCAAATTTCCCGTCTGTTCCAGAATCTGCTCGCGCGCTTCTCTGCCGATAATCGATTGAAAATCTCTGACCATTAGCGGATACGGATGCGGACCGAGCGCCGAACCGAGAAGATAATAGGTCGAATCGACATTCGTTACCCAATCGCGCAAAGCCTCGTTTATCGCGTCTTTCAGGGTTTTCGCGCCCGAATCGACGCCGCGAACTTCCGCGCCGAGAAGCTGCATCCGAAAGACGTTCAAAGCCTGTCGCCGCATATCTTCCGTGCCCATATAAACGACGCATTCCAGCCCGAAAAGCGCGCAAACCGTCGCCGTCGCAACGCCGTGCTGTCCCGCGCCGGTTTCGGCAATAATCCGCTTTTTGCCCATTCGCCGCGCAAGCAAAACCTGCCCGATGGCGTTGTTTATTTTGTGCGAGCCGGTGTGTCCCAAATCTTCGCGCTTCAAATAAATCTGCGCGCCGCCTAAAGTTTCGGACAATCTTTTCGCGTGAAAAAGCGGCGTCGGACGACCGGAAAAATCTTTTAATAAATGCAGAAATTCGGCTTGAAAATCAGCGTCGTCGCGCACGGCGAAATACGCACCGGTCAATTCTTCGAGCGGCGACATCAGCGTTTCGGGAACAAAACGCCCGCCGAATTCGCCCCAGTAACCACGTTCATCAGGTTGAAAATTCATACTACTTTTTACTGCAAAAATAAAATCCTCAATTTTTTTAGAATCTTTCTTTCCTTTGACTTCTTCCAGCAAACTACACGCATCGACCGCAAAAGGCTGAACATTTTTAATTGCTTCGGCAATATTTTGCGCGGAAAGCCCGCCCGCGAGATACATTTTCGGAAAAATTTTCCGAACTTTTTTTGCAATTTTCCAATTAAAAATTTCGCCTGTTCCGCCGTAATCTTTGGCTGAGAAAGCGTCGAGCAAAATGGCGTCGACTTCGTATTTCAAAACGTCATCGGGCTTAAATTCAGGCGAAACGCGAAAGGCTTTGATGATTTCGAGATTCGTTTTCGATTTTAATTCCCGAACAAATTCTGCGCTCTCGTCGCCGTGAAGTTGAATCGCGCCGAGTTTTGCCGCTTTAGCGATTTCGATAATTTTTTCTAAACTTTCGTTAACAAAAACGCCGACTTTCAAAATCTCCGGCGGCAGATGCCCGATAATTTCACGCGCTTTTTCCGGCAAAATATAACGCGGGCTTTTCTCGTAAAAATTAAAACCGAGCGCGTCCGCGCCGAATTTTGCCGATAGAAGCGCGTCTTCCCGATTTGTGATGCCGCAGATTTTAACTTTCGTCATCGTGCCGCATTTCCCTCGACTCGTCTCTCAAACGCGTTACCAGATACCAGATGACGAATAAATTTATTATCAAAATCAACACGCGAATCCATGTGAATCGCTCGTAAATCTCGTAAATTTCAATCGGAACGAAAACAGCCGTTGCAACTGCCGTCAGAAACTCAGCCCAGCGCTTTTCAAACCAAAGCCCGATGCCTTCCGTAAAATCCAGAGCTGCATAAAGAAATGAGCCGATGCTGAAAAGAATCAATTTATTGTTATCAACGCCGACAAGCTTTTCCGCAATCGCGTGAACGTACCGGTTTTCCGCGTCGATGTTATGTCTGGCGATAAAATCGCCGAACCACTCAGCCACATCTCTGTCTAAAAGCGTCAATAATTTTATGCCGATGATAACTGCCAAAATGCCTTTTACGACTTTCCAGCCGGAAATCAGGTGAATCGTCCAATGCCGCTCTTTCGGCGTCTGGTCTTTATATCTGAGATGCGGTTTGTTCATTGTATATTTCGAAGCGTTTCAGCCGGATTGCCGGAACGCATCAGCGTTTCGCCAATTAAAAAACCTCTGAAACCCAAATTTTTCAGTCCTTGTAAATCTTCCCGCGTTTGCAGTCCGCTTTCTGCAATCATCAGCGCATCTTTCGGCGCGTGTTTTATCAATTCTCTCGAAACATCTAAAGAAATTTTGAACGAGCGCAAATCACGATTGTTTACACCGATAATGCGCGCGCCGATTTTTTTTACTCTTTCCAGCTCTTCGAGCGTGTGAACTTCGACCAGCGCGTCGAGTCCTAAAATTTCTTCCGCCAGATGATAAAGATTTTGCAAATCTTTATCATCCAGCATTGCCGCAATCAGCAAAATCACATCCGCGCCCGCAAAAGCCGATTCATAAATCTGAAATTCGTCGAAAATAAAATCTTTCCGCAAAACCGGCAGACTGACAGCATTTTTGACTGCCTTCAAATCTTCCAGAGAGCCTTTAAATTTATCTTCTTCGGTCAAAACGGAAATCGCGCGCGCGCCGCCGTTTTCATAAGATTTTGCCGTTTCCGCAACGTCGATTTTATCATTTATGACGCCTTTCGACGGCGAAGCGCGTTTTATCTCGGCAATAATATTAATTTTATCATTATCCGGTAAAGCCTTTTGCAGGCGATGAGATTCGGAGTTTTCACGAGCGGAAAAGGCTTTTTGCTTCAATTCTTCAGTTGAGATTCTCGATTTTACAAGCTCAAGCCGCTTTTTTTTCAGTTCGATAATTTCCGTTAAAAACATATTAATCCCGCGTCGCTTCAATCAAATTTTCCAGTTTTTCCAAAGCCTTTCCGCTTTCGAGACTTTTATTTGCAAGCTCGGCGGCATCGTATAAATTCTCCGCCTTTCCGCCGACAAAAAGTGCCGCCGCCGCGTTTATCAGAACAAGCGAGCGCGCCTCGTCTTTTCTTTTTCCATTTAAAACTTCCCTGATAATTTTCGAGTTTTGTTCTGCATTTCCGCCGCGCAGGCTTTCCAAACCGGAAACCGGAACTTTTTCAAAGCCCAAATCTCCGGGCGAAATTTCAAAATATTTGATATTATCATCGCTTACTTCGGCGACAAAAGTTTTGTCGGAAATCGTTATTTCATCCAACCCGTCAAGCCCGTGAACCACCCATGCGCGTTTTGTTTTAAGCGCGGCGAGCGTCTGCGCAGCTTGCGAAACAAGAGCCTTGTGCCAGACGCCCATAATCTGGAACGGCGCGTTTGCCGGATTCGTCATCGGACCCAGAAGATTGAATGTCGTGTGAACGCCTAATTGTCGTCTAACGGCGGCGACACGCGCCGTCGAAGCGTGATAAAGCGGCGCGAACATAAAACAGATGCCGATTTCGTTTAAGTTTTTTTCGGAAGTTTCGCGGCTTGCCGAAACATTTACGCCGAGCGCCGAAAGAACGTCAGCGCTGCCCGAAAGACTCGTTGCGGCGCGGCTTCCGTGTTTGGCGACGGGCAAACCCGCGCCCGCAATAACGAACGCGGCGGCGGTCGAGACGTTAAAAGTTTTGACGCGGCTCGAACCCGTTCCGGCTGTGTCGATAAATTCCCGGTGAATCGAGTTTATTTTTACCGAATGCTCGCGCATCGCTTCCGCCATTCCGGCTAATTCTTCGATTGTTTCGCCTTTTATTGCCAGAGCGACCAGCGCGGCGGAAATTTGCACATCTGACGCGTCTTCGCTCAAAAGCTCGTCCAGCAGATGTTTCGCCTCTTCGCGCCTGAGATTTTGTCCCTGCATCAAATGAAGCAGAAGATTTTTCAAACCTTTAGGCGTCGGCTCGTCCGTTCGCTTCGGCGTCGGCAAAATCCATTTCGGGCGATTTTGTTCTTCAAATTCCTGCATATTTTCCAGATAAAAACCCGCTGCCAAAAGGATTTTTTTGAGCAGCGGGCTTCCAAAATTTATAAAACTAAAAAACGTTTACGCCGTACGTTTTTCGGAAAAACCCATTGCGCGTCGCCAAAGATAAGCGAAATTTTCAGTCGAATTGTTGCAATAGTTTTCCATCGGGCGAATAATTAAACTAAGATATTTTATAGCTTACCAAAAAGCATTTAGCAAATTATGAGCGATTTTTTTGAAGCCGCGAGGCGTCCCGACGAAGATTTATATTTCAACACAAACGACCGCAGCGACACGCGTTTGGGCGAAGTCGTTTCTTCAGCCGAAAAGGACTATGAAGCAGCCGACATCGTTATCATCGGCTGCCCGACCGACGAAGGCGTCCGGCGCGCTCACGGGCGGGAAGGCGCGGTGCTTGCGCCCGATATTATTCGCCGGGAGTTTTACAAGCTGACGCCTTTCGGCATTACGGCGAAAGTTTTCGATTTCGGCAACACGAAAACCGGCGATAGCTTGGAAGAAACGCACGACGCGCATTGCCGTCTGGTTACAAGATTTTTGCGCGACGGGAAAAAAGTCATCACAATCGGCGGCGGCAATGATGTTTCTTACCCGGACGGCTGCGCGATGGCGGAAGTTTTCGGAAAGGAAAACTGGATTGCGATTAACGTTGACGCGCATTTCGACGTAAGCGCGGGCGAAGAGCGCAATAACGCGACGCAGTTTCGATGGCTTTTGGAAGAAAAACTTCTTCGACCCGATTATTTCTACGAAATCGCCTACCAGCCGCACTACGTTTCGCCCGTCTATTTCCGTTATTTGCAGAATTTAGGCGTAAATATGGTCAGCCTCGAACAGCTTCGCTCGCGTGAAACCGCCGATATGGAAGTGCGCGAGCTTGTCAGGCAAAAATTTATCAATCACAGCTCGTCGCTGAGCACATTTTTCAGCTTCGATTTGAGCGTCGTTCGCTCGTCCGACGCGCCCGGCGTAACCGCGCCGAGTTCAATCGGACTGCGTTCAGGCGAATTTTTAACGCTCGTCCAATTTGCCGCAAAGCTCGTCAACACGAAAGTTATCGAATTTTCGGAAATGAATCCGAACTTCGACGAAGACGGAAGAACGGCGCAACTCGTCGCCATCGGAATGCACAAATTTTGCAGCTCGATGACCAGATTAGCTATTTAAAAGCAATTTAAGATTCAAGATTCAAAATTAAACATCGCTCGTAAATTTCGGCTATGTCGCGATAAACTTCCGCGCAGCCTTTTTCTAAAAGCTTTTCGCGCGACCAACCGCCGCTTTCGACCCCGAAAATTTTCAGATGCGCTTTCGTCGCCGCTTCCGCGTCATAAGGCGTGTCGCCGATGACCAGAACTTCTTGCTTTTCGACATTTTTTAATTTATCGAACGCCGCCAGAAAAATATCCGGCTCAGGCTTTGCCTCGTCCGCGTCGTCGGCGTTTGTTTCTTCTTCGATAAGGTCGTCTATTTTCAGCAGTTTTTTGTATTCTTTCAGCTCTTCTTCGCTCGCCGAGCTTGCCAGCGCGGTTTGTTTTTTGTCAGACTTTAATTTCTCAAAAAGCTCTCTTGTTTTCGGGAAAACTTTCAGCTCCGGCAAATAATTTTCAAGAAAAATCTCTTTTCGATATTCTTTCAAAGCTTCGCCGAACTCTTCGATTTCATTTTTTGTGAGATATTTTTCGAGAATATCGTCCGCGCCCATGCCAATCAGGCATTTTAATTCTTCAAACGAAACGTCTTTCCCGAATTTTTCGAATGCTTTGACAAAAGTTTCGGCGTGAGCTTCGTTTGAATCGATGAGAGTTCCGTCAATGTCGAAAATTACAGCTTTAATCAAATTTATTTCTCCTTTTTTGCTATAATAAATTTAACAAATCGGCGGAAAACTTGACAGCCTGTGAAAGTTTTCGCTAATCTTTTAATTCGCTTTTCTTTTCGCTAAGCGAGAGATAGTCAGTTAGCTCAGTGGTAGAGCACTACCTTGACACGGTAGGGGTCAACAGTTCAAATCTGTTACTGACTACCAATTTTCTTTTTTTGATAAGATGCTTTCGAAGAACTTTGCATTTTTTACACGAACTACTACGACGCGCTTCTAATGGCGCGTATATTCGGCGTTTTAAATATAAACGCCAAGGCAAAGTCGCTCTTATCAAATCAAATCTTTTTGAGTAGTAGTTAGTTGTTAATTGTTAATCATTCGAGATTGGTTTAATCGGAAAAGGCTTTGCAAAAGGTCGGAATTTTCCAATTTAGATTAACTGTTAACAAAATTATGAGTGAATTAAATATAAAATTTGGTGAGAATCAAAAGCAGATTCCCGCGCCCGCATTGGTTTCGGATGCTTTGAAAGCATTTGACCGCGACGCGGCGAAAAAGGCTCTGGCGGCGCGCGTTAACGGCGAAGAAGTCGATTTGAATAAGGAACTTGCCGCGACGGACGAGGTTTTATCAATCGAGCCGATTCTGCCCGAAACCCGCGACGGTCTGGAAATTATTCGCCATTCGACCGCGCATCTGCTCGCGGCGGCTGTTTTGGATTTGTTTCCCGGAACAAAGCTCGGCGTCGGTCCGGCGCTGATGGAAGACCCGCGTTACGGTTATTATTATGACGTTATCGCGCCGCGCGCTTTGACCGAATCGGATTTGCCGGTCATCGAAAAGAAAATGCGCGAGATGGCGAAACGCAATCTCGTTTATCGGCGCGAAGTCATCGAAAAGAAAGAGTTGGTCAAGCTTTTTCAGGGGCGCGACGAGCCGCTCAAATGCGAGTTGATTAACGAGAAAGCGGACGAAACTGCAACGGCTTATCATATCGAAAACACCCCGTTTGTCGATTTTTGTCTTGGTCCGCACGTTCCGCATACCGGAAAAATCAAAGCATTTAAACTGCTTGCGCTTTCCGGCGCGTATTGGAAAGGCGACGCGAATAATCAGCAGATGCAGCGCATTTACGGAACTGCTTTTGCGCAACAGGAAGAACTAGACGCGTGGCTCAAACAGCGTGAAGAAGCCGAAAAACGCGACCATCGCCGTTTGGGCAAAGAGCTCGATTTGTTCTCGATTCAGGAAGATTTCGGTCAGGGATTTATCTTTTTTCACCCGAAAGGCGGCGCGATTCGCACTGAAATGGAAAATTATCTGCGCGGCGAATTGATTAAACGCGATTACGGAATGGTTTTCACGCCGCATATTGCCAAACGTCAGTTGTGGCAGACCTCTGGACACGAGGAAAATTACGCCGATTCGCTTTTTGAACCGATGAAAATGCCGGAGAAATTCGGCGAAGACACCGAGTTTCGCTTGAAACCGATGAACTGCCCGTTTCATATCGGCATTTACAAATCGCATCCGCGCTCGTATCGGGATTTGCCTTTGAGATACGCCGAACTCGGAACGGTTTATCGCGCCGAGCTTTCGGGAACTCTGCACGGATTGATGCGCGTGCGCGGATTTACGCAGGACGACGCGCATATTTTCTGTATGCCCGAACAGGTCGAGGGCGAGGTTGGCGCGTGTGTCGATTTTGCTTACGATGTTTTCAAGACTTTCGGGTTTGAAAAGTTCAAAGTCGAATTATCGGTTCGCGGCGGCGCTGAAAACAAAGGTTATTTAGGCTCGGACGAAGATTGGGAAAATGCCGAACGCGCGCTGGTTAATGCTTTGAACAGGCGCGAAATCGGTTATGAAAGAATCGAAGGCGAAGCCGCGTTTTACGGTCCGAAAATCGATATTAAGGTCGAAGATTCAATCGGTCGTATGTGGCAATTATCGACCGTTCAGTTCGATTTTAATTTACCCAAACGCTTCGAGCTTGAATATAACGGCGACGACAACCAGCCGCATCAGCCGATTATGGTTCATCGCGCTTTGTTCGGTTCGGTCGAGAGATTTTTCGGCGTTTTGATAGAACATTTCGCGGGCGCGTTTCCCTTCTGGCTCGCGCCGGTGCAAATCGCGGTTCTGCCGATTACCGACAGAATCAACGAATATGCCGAAAAAATTGCTAAAGAGTTAAAAGATGCGGGTTTTCGCGTGGAATTTAACACAAAATCTGATAAAATCGGCGCAAAGATTCGTGAAGCGCAGATGCAGAAAGTTCCTTTTATGCTCATTTTGGGCGACAAGGAACTGGAAGAAGGAAAAATCGCTTTGCGCGAACGAAAACAAGGCGACATCGGGCAGATGACGCTCGAAGAATTTATGGAAATGGCGCGAAAATTAAAAGAAACTCGCGCTTTGACGAATGGATAAATTCAAAATTCAAGGTTCAAAATTCAGGATTAGCCAGATGCAGTCTTGAATTTTGAATCTTGAATCTTGAATTCTTAACAAAGGAGAGAATTTATCGCTAGCAAATTTAACAGAAATCGTCCGCAGCGTTTTCGCGGTCCTTTGCACCGCACAAATGAGCGCATTCGCATTCCGGCTGTGCGCGTAGTCGATGAAGATGGCGGTCAAATCGGCGTAATGGATACGCGGGACGCGATTCAAAGAGCGCGTGAAGAAGGAAAAGATTTGGTCGAGATTGCGCCGAACGCCAAACCGCCCGTTTGTAAGATTATCGATTACGGCAAATTTCTCTACGGAGAAAAGAAAAAGGCGGGCGAAGCCAAGAAAAAACAGGTTACGGTTACGGTCAAGGAAATTAAATTTCGCCCGGCAACCGACGACCATGATTACGGCTATCGAATGGAACGTGCGCGCGGCTGGATTGCCGACGGCGACAAGGTTCGCGCGACCATCGCATTTCGCGGGCGCGAAATGTCGCACCGCGAGCTTGGCGCAAACCTTCTCGCCAAATTGCGCGACGATTTAGCCGATGTGGCGGACGTTGAAGTTCCGCCGAAAATGGAAGGCTACCAGATGTTTGTTATCTTCGTGCCGAAGAAAACGCAAGTTCCGGGAAAGCCGGTGAAGAAAGTTGAATAAGATTTTTGAACTTTGACCTTAGACCTTTGACCTTTGATTTCTGTTCAAAGGTCAAAAATCAAAAATCAAAGGTCATTTACGGAGTAAATTATTATGCCAAAACTAAAAACACATAAAGGCGCGGCAAAGCGTTTTCGCTCGACAGCTTCGGGCAAATTCAAACGCGGACACAGCCACGCGCGTCATATTTTGACGAAGAAAACGAATAAACGTAAACGCAATCTCGACATCGACGCGTTGGTATCCGAAGGCGACCAGAAACGCGTCGAAAAGATGCTGCCCTACGGAAGAGACTAAGGAATTTTGGATTTTAGATTTTGGATTTTGGATTGATGGTTTTGGAGTAAAATTTTAGATTGCATTTTTGCAAATAATCTAAAATCCGAAATCTAAAATCTAAAATCGAAATGGGAGTGAAAAATTATGCCAAGAGCAAAACGTGGTAATAAGCGCACCGAAAAGCGCAAAAAGATATTAGCCTTAGCCAAAGGCTTTCGTGGAACGAAATCGAAACTGTATCGTTCAGCCAAAGAATCCGTCGAGAAGGCGTTAAAATACGCATACACCGGACGAAAACTCAAGAAACGCGATTTTCGTCGTCTCTGGATTGTCCGCATCAACGCGGCTTGCCGTCTGAACGAGATGAAATACTCGCAGTTTATGAACGGCTTGAAGCTTGCCGGAGTCGAACTCGACCGCAAGGTTCTCGCCGATTTAGCCGTCAAACAGCCTGAAACATTTGCAACGCTCGTCGGGCAGGCAAAAGACGCGATAAACAGCAACAGCCAGAAAGCGGCGGCTTAAATTTGAAAATAAAATAAACCACAGATTGACGCGAGACACAGAAAAATTCAATCTGTGTCGGCTGTGTTAATCTGTGGTTTATTTTTTGGAAACGGAAATGCCTGAGATAGCCAGATTTTACGGAATTATTATAAAATTGTTTTTCGGCGACCATCCGCCGCCGCATTTTCACGCGGTTTATGGAGAATATGTTGCCGTTTTCAATATTCAAACGCTTGAAATGATTGAAGGCGATTTGCCGAGCCGGGCAAGAAAATTAGTTGTAGAGTGGGCGACGATTCATCAAGCCGAGCTTTTGGAAATGTGGAACACGCAGGAGTTTAGAAAGCTTTCGCCGCTGCAATAAATTTATGAATTATCCGAAAATAAATTCTGCTAAAGCATTAGATAATCACACACTTTTAATTGAATTTGATAATTCGATGAAAAAGATTTACGACATAACCCCGTTGCTGGAAAAAGAAATGTTTTTACCTTTGAAAAATTCGGCTTTTTTTAAAAATGTGCGGGTTGAAAAAGGCGGTTACGCGGTTTTTTGGAATGAAGATATTGATTTAAGCGAATACGAGCTTTGGATTCATGGAAAGTTAATTGAAAATTAAAACTTATTATGGAACAAATTGAAAAACTAAGAGAAGCGTTCAGTCAGGAATTTGAACGCTTCAATAATTTAGAAGAACGAAATCTAACTCTGGACGAAGCTCAAATTTTAATGAAGGAAGTTGATGAGTTAGGTGTCAAATATCGAGGCAAGAAGTCGGAGCTTTCAAGTTTAAAAAGATTGATTGGACAAGTTCCATCAGAAGAACGCGCGACTTTTGGGCAGTCGATTTCGAACTTGGCTAAAGAATTTGATAATAAAATTTGGAATATTGAAGGTGTGCTTTCCACACACATTATATTACTCAAAACCGAGCGCGAGCGGCTGGACGTTACATTGCCCGGTCGTCGTCCGCGTGTCGGGCATCTGCATCTTTTGACGCTTCTGCGCCAGCAGATTGAAGATATTTTCGTCTCGATGGGCTACGCGATTGAAGACGACCGCGAGATTGAAACGGATTATTACAATTTCGACGCGCTCAACATTCCCGAAGGTCATCCGGCGCGCGAATCGCAGGACACTTTTTACACGACCGACGGTTTCGCGCTTCGTTCGCAAACTTCGACCGTGCAGATTCGCGCGATGGAACGTCGCGGCGCGCCGCTCAGAATCATCGCGCCCGGCAGAGTTTTCCGCCGCGACACGCCGGATATGACGCACACGCCGATGTTTCATCAAATCGAAGGCTTGTGCGTCGATAAAGGCATCACGATGGCGCATCTGAAAGGAACGGTCGCCGAATGGCTGCGCCGTCTGTTCGGCGAAGAAACCGTTATACGCCTGCGCCCGAGCTACTTCCCTTTCACCGAACCGAGCGCGGAATTCGATTTCTCATGCTTCAAATGCGGCGGCAGCGGAGTTTTCGAATCGGAACGCTGTCGCCCGTGCAAAGGCTCAGGCTGGATTGAACTCGGCGGTTCGGGAATGGTTCATCCGAACGTTTTACGAGCCTGCGGCGTTGACCCGCAAATTTATTCGGGCTTTGCCTTCGGCTTCGGCTTGGAAAGAATGTGCTCGCTGATGTATGAACTCGACGATATCCGTTTGATGTTCGAAAACGATGTGAGATTTTTAGAACAATTTAAGTAATTTGATTTTACAATTGCTGAAATGGGGAAAAGTAATAATTCTAACAATGAGGTTGAAGAAGCTGGAACAATTTCAGCAATTTGGATTCTTACAAATAATGATGAGAATCCAATAATCACTTATTACTCTATATATAATAGGCTTGGCTTACCAGACTCTTATGATGTTAGAGGATTAATTAAACGTCACAGAGAACTTTTTCGGCTAAAAGCTCCTAGATTTAGACTAGAGCAGTGGAAAAAACAACTTTATGCCGGAAAAAAATTACCAGCATGGCTAACTGACATTGAAAATATTGAAGAAAGAAAAAAAGCGATTGAATCTTTAACGACTGAGGATGTTTTTAGAAGCCAATTCAGAACTAAAGCTGATTCTGAGGCATCCTCAATTGAAATTATAAATTGGGGATTAGAACATATTGAAAGATTAAGAAAAGCCAAGATTGAAACTAAAGAAGGAGGATTCAAGAAGTGGAAGGAAGTTTGGATTCCTTTAGGTTCGATTTTCGCATCTCTTTTAATTGCGGTTGGAACAATTGCGATTACGTCATATTGGAACAATCAAAATATATATATTCAATATAAATCAGTAGAAATTCAAAATAAATCAATAGAAACTCAAAAACAGTTAAAAGAACTTGAGCTATCATATAAGCCTAAACTAGAAAGTTATTTATCATTTTTGCAAAAAAATGATGAATGTTTTGATTTTGTAGTAAAAAGAAGATTATCTTCAAAAAAAATTACTGAAGATAATTTTCAGCTTATAGATTGTTTTCGCAAACTTGATAATTCTTTTTACGCCTTAGAACCTTTTTTGCAAAGTGATAAGAAACAAGAATTAGAACTTAGACTCAGTTTTTATAAAAATTCTTTAAGAGGAATTGATAGATTTGAAAGCGATGGAAATCTTAAGAAAACTATTGATGAATCTCTTAAGGAATCAGACTTTATGAAAAAAGAGTTATTCAAAGAGTTATTTGAACAAACTTCTTTAGAAAAATAATTTATGAACATCAGTTACAATTGGCTGAAAGATTTGGTCGAAATAGATTTGCCGCCGAGGGATTTGGCGGAAAAATTGACGCGCGTTGGTTTGGCGGTCGAAGGCATTCACGAATTTGCGGGCGATTTCGTTTTTGACATTGATTTGACCTCGAATCGTCCCGATTGTCTTTCGCATCTCGGCGTTTCGCGCGAAGTGCGGGCAATTCAAGATTCAAAATTAAAGATTCAAGATTCAACGAACAACGAACAACCAGCGACGAACGACGAACAAAATCTTGTTTCGATTCAGGACGAAGATTTGTGTCATCGCTTCACGGCTCGGATTATTCGAAACGTCAAAATCGGCGCGTCGCCCGAATGGCTTGTGAAACGGCTCGAAGCGGTCGGCGAGCGTTCGATTAATAATGTCGCGGATATTACGAATTACGTCATGCACGAGCTCGGACAGCCGATGCACTCGTTTGATTTTAATAAACTTTCGGGAAATCGAATCGTCGTCCGGCGCGCAAAAGCGGGCGAAACGATAAAAACTCTCGATGAAGTCGAGCGCAAATTAGATGAAACGATGCTGGCGATTTGCGACGCGGAAAAGCCGGTCGCGGTCGGCGGCGTGATGGGCGGATTCGATTCTGGAATAACTGAAAAAACAACTGATGTTCTTCTGGAAGTCGCTTATTTCAAACGCGAATCGATTCGCCAAACCTCGCGCAAGCTGGGTTTGGCAACCGAAGCGAGCTATCGTTTCGAGCGCGGCGTTGACATCGAAAATCTGACTCGCGCGTCGAACCGGGCAACCCGACTAATTTGCGAATTTGCGGGCGGCGAAGCGGGCGAATTTGTCGATATTTACCCGACAAAATTCAAGGCGAATGAAATTTATTCAAAAGATATTCAATATTCCGTCAATCGTTTAACTGGATTGAATGTTGAAAAACATGTGATTCAGCGTATTTTATATTCTTTAGGAATTGAAAACAAAATTCTCCCGCCCATGTTTGACGGGACTGATTTCAAATTTCTTGATGAAAAAGAACGCAGGTCAGAGACAATCTATGTTTCTCCAAGCTGGCGATATGATATTGCGATTGAAGAAGACCTTGTCGAAGAAGTCGCGCGGATTGTTGGCTATGACAATATTGCCGGTGAATTGCCGCCTGCGTATTCGGCGGGCGAGTACCAGCCGGGTGAGATGCGAAAAATGAATCTGCGCCAGACACTTGCCAATCTCGGTTTTGACGAGGCGATTTCTTACAGCTTTATCGACACGAAACACGACGAGACATTCGCGCTCGTTCCTGATTTCGTTCACGAAAATCGGGACAAAAAATTTGTCGAATTAAAAGATTCGATTATTGAAGGCGCGGTTCGGATGCGTCCGAGTTTGCTTTCGGGACTTCTCGACGCGGTTCGCACGAATTTTAATCACCAGCGGCGCGACGTTCGCCTGTTTGAAATCGGCAAAGTCTTTTCGGCTTCGAGCAAAGAACATGATTTGCCGAACGAACGTGAATTGCTTGCTCTGGTTCTGACCGGAAATGAGACTTTGCAAAATAAGGCGTTGGCTGCGCGTGAACTGGATTTTTACGATGCGAAAGGCGCGATTGAAAGCGCGATTGACGCGGTCAATGCGTCTTCGCTCGAATTTGTCGCCAAAGACGCAAAGCATCTTCGCAAAGGTCAGTCGGCTGAAATACTTTCGAACGGCAAAGCTATCGGCACAATCGGTCGTTTGTCGGATGAAATTTCGTCTGCCTATAAATTCCGGCAAAATGTTTTCATCGCCGAAATCGATTTGCAGACTTTGTTAGCCGAAAAACAGCCGGACATATTGTATCGCCCGCTGCCGATTTATCCCTCGATGGTGCGCGACGTTTCGCTTGTGGCAAAACGCAGTGTAGGTTTTGCGGATATTAAAAAAGCAGTTGAATCGCAAGGGTTCGAGCTTCTCAGAAAAGTCGAGTTCGTCGATGTTTATGAAGGCAAAGGCGTGGCTGACGATGAGCGTTCTATCACGATTCGACTTGAATATCGAAGCGATGAAAGAACATTGCTCGAAGAACAAATCGAGGAGATTCACGCGCAGATTTTTCGGAAAGTGGAAGAAATTTTGGGAGCGAAGCAAAGGTTTTAAGAAAAATTTAATAATTTGCTTGATGTTTTCATCAAAAATAAACATAATCAAACGAAAAGTCAGTTACTATTGAATTTGGAGAAATCAATGAACGGTCTAACCGGTATGGAAAAATTTTCGCATCTCGAAGACAAAATTTACCTCACAATCGAATTTGCCAAAAAGATGCGCGAGGAAAAGGAAAAGCTCGAACGCGAAATGAGCTCGCTTCGGCACGAAGTCGGTTCGCTTTTAGCCGAGAAAACGCGGCTTGAAGAAAAAGTGGAAGATTTGCTATCTGAGCGCGACGCGATTCAGCTAAAGGTCGAAGCGATGCTCGATGCGATGACCATCATCGAGCCGGACGTGGCTGAAGCGGTCGGGAGATAAAAAGCTGTATGAATGGAATCAAGGGAAAATCAGACGGCGCGGCGCAGTCTATCCGCGTCGAAATTTATAACCAGACTTACAACATTCGCTCGGACGGCGATAACGAATACATAATGCGTCTGGCGGAATATGTTGACGGCAAAATGCGCGAGATTTCTTCCGGCACGCTGACGGTCGATTCTCTGAAAGTCGCGATTCTCGCCGCACTGCACATCGCCGACGAATTTCATCAATTAAAACACCAGCAGGAACAGTCGGATTCGATGCTCGCCTCGCGCAGCGCCGAATGCGCCGAGATGCTCGACCGCGTTCTCAAACACAAGGAACGCCCGCCGCAGGAACTGGAAACGGAACAGTAAAAATAGTGAAAAGTGAATAGTGAACAGTGAACAGTTTTAAGAATTTTCTCTTAACTATTCGCTGTTCACTATTCACTTTTCACTTGATTGTGCTACAATCATTTCAGGCGAAAGATCTTTCTACAAAGCTCGTGAACAAACACAATAATAATTGAACCAACATTTGAATTTACGGGAGACTGATGCTGCCTTTCGGTGCAATCTTTCATAGTTAAAGATTTGCCATAGAAAGCGGCTCTGATGTTTCTGAAAGGAAACAGAAGGTCACCCACCTGTTGCGAAATAGGTTCGATTCATCTGTTTGTAACGGCTTCCGTGGTTTCTCTCGCCAAAATTTTTAGTAATAGGTGATAGGTAATAGGTGATAGGTAGGAAAAATCCTATCACTTATTACCTATCACCTATTACTTTTTACGCTTTTTTATGAATATTTTAATGATTGCCGATGTCGTCGCGCGTCCGGGAAGAATCGCGGTTCTGCAAAAAATTCGAGACATCCGCGAGCAATACAAAATCGATATTGTAACGATGAACGCCGAAAACGTCGCAGGCGGATTTTCCATCACGCCCGCGATTGCCGACGAGCTTTTCGAGAGCGGCATCGACCTGATGACTTCGGGCAATCACATCTTTGATAAGGGCGAGATTATTCCCTACATCAGAAAAAACCCGCGCCTTCTGCGTCCGGCAAACTATCCGCCCGGAACGCCCGGAAAAGGCTTGTTTGTCGGCGAGATTAACGGTTTCGAAATCGCCGTTTTAAATCTTCTCGGCAGAGTTTTTATGCCGCCGAATGTCGATGACCCGTTTCGCGTGGCTGACGAATGCGTCAAATCGATTCCGGCTGACGTAAAAATTCGTCTGGTCGATATGCATTGCGAAGCGACATCGGAAAAATACGCGATGGGCTGGTTTCTGGACGGGCGAGTTTCGGCGGTTGTCGGCTCGCACACGCACGTTCAGACGGCTGACGAGCGGATTTTAGATAACGGAACGGCTTATATTACCGACATCGGAATGACCGGAAGTTACGGCGGAGTTATCGGGATGGAAAAAGAAGATGTCATCGCGCGTTTTACGACATTTCCCGCCAAACGCGCCGCCCACGCCAAAGATAATGTCTGGATTTGCGCCGTCGTTATCGAAATCGACGAGGAAACCGGCAAAGCGCGAAATATCGAGCGGCTTCGCTTGGAACATAACTTTTAATAAGTGAAAAGTGAAAGTGAAGATAACGTTCTTTCACTTTTCACTTCTCACTTCTCACCTGTTCACGAACCCTTTTCCAGTTCCCTTTCGAGTTCCTTACGCATTTCGTCTTCCATTTTTGCAGATTCCAGCGCCATCGGAAGTTCCTGCGTTCGCGCGGAAAGCTTTTTCAGAGCAAGCTCCGTGTCGGCAAGATTTCCGCCGCGCCGCGATGCGGCTTCAATCATCTGGATTCTGGTTTCAGCCTCGACGCGCATTTCTTCGGCTTCGTTTTTTATTTTAGTCAGCTTTTCGAGGTCTGTTTTCAAATCATTTTGCAAATTTGTAGAGTTTTCCGATTTCAGATACTTTAATTTTCCCTGTCTTCGTTGAACGAGCAGAAGCTCCTGTTTGGCTGATTTCAAAATTCTGGTCGCCGTCAGACGTGCGGCGAGCGTGTCGCGGAAAGCGTCGGCCAGAAGCAGATTTCTCGATTCGATTTCTTTGAGAGATTTTTTTTCATTCGAAGTCAGCTCGTGCGTAAACCAATCGACTTCATTAGCCTTTATGCCGTCAACGGCAAGACGCTCGCGCACTCTTGAAAGCCAGCGCGAACGATAAAACATCAGGCTGCCGGAAATCAACAAACCGAAAATAAATCCGCCGATTAAAGATGCAATCGTCAGAAAAAGCCATGTAACGGCGACCGGCGGCGCGCTCGAAACCAGAAAAAATAAAAAGAAAATCAGCGCCGGAATTACGGAAAATATTAAAGGCGCAGTCCATGCACCGATTTTCAGGGCTTTATCCCTGACTAAATCCTTGCGCGTAATCTCGTATCTCGGCTCTAATTCATTCATCTTTACGGCTTTACAATACAAACTCTGCAAACTTTAATCAAATTTAACGCATCATAAATTTTAGTTATTAAATCAAATTGTATTATCATACTCGGTAGGATTTTCTCGAAGTGTCGAAAAAAATACGTATGTCAAAACAATCATTTGCAAAGTTTCCGGGTATTTTTCTCCTTTTATCAATGCTTTTCAGCCCGGTTTTTTCTCAGAAAAAAGAAAAAAATAAGCAGGAAGGAAAAGTCCGCACGATGACGATTCCGATTTCGATTTACGGGAAAGAAGAGCCGAAAAATAAGCAAACCGAGGAATTTATCGAAGCCGGAGATATTATCGTCAAGGAAAACGGCGACGAGCAGGTGATTTTATCAATCAGGAGCGTCAGCAACACGCCGCTTTCGATTGCCGTTTTAATTCAGGATGATTTGTCTTCAAACGCCAACCTACAGCTAAAAAATATTGCCGATTTTATTCGCGGTCTGCCGAAAGGCTCGCGCGTTCTGGTCGGATATTTGCGCGGCGGCTCAATACAGATTCGCCAGAAATTTACCGAAGATTTGGAAAAAGCCGCAGGTTCTCTGCGAATTGTGCTTGGAAGCGGCGCAGGCGCGAGCAGCCCTTATGTCGGCGTCGAAGAAGCTCTCGGACGTTTTGACGCTTTGCCGAGCGGCAGGCGCGCGGTTTTATTGATTTCCGACGGCTTGGACACATCGAGCGGAGCGGGAAATTTCGCATCGACTCAGAGCCTCGAACTCGAACGCGCGATTCTCAAAGCACAGCGAAAAAGCGTCGCGGTTTATACTTTTTACAATGCCGCGACATTCACCGAAAACGGCAATAAACAACTGATTCTGGACGCGCAGAGCGCGCTGCAAAGGCTTTCCGAGGAAACCGGCGGCAAGGCATTTTTTCAAGGAACGAGTTCCCCGATTTCATTCGATAGATTTTTTACGGATTTAAATCTCGCTCTAAGCAGGCAGTTTGCGCTGACTTATCTTTCAACGCATATGAAAAAAGGCTATTACAAGGTTCAGGTTTTCAGTTCGAGTCCCGAAGTCAAAATCGAGCATCCGAAAGGTTATTATTACAGGCAATAGAAAATATTTAGCTGAGCCGGAGATTGCAGACCGGGCAGACTCTGACATCTTCTTTTATAAGCAATCCAATCCAGAAAAGAAAAGGAATCGTAACGAGCAGAACGGCGAATGTAATCCAGCCCGCCTGAGAGATTTTTCGCTCGATTTGCGGAAAATGCTGTCCGCCGCAGCGCGGGCACATTTGTTTATAAGCCAGATGCTGCGGCGTCTGCTGATAGACAAGCGGCTGAGGTCTTTGCGGCTGAAGAAACTGCTGTTGTTGGACAGGCGGCTGAAACTGATTCGGTTGCTGGAAATTCATCTGCTGAGTTTTTCGCGCCTTGCTTTCGGAAATCTGAAACTCATCTGTTTTCCATGAATACGGGCGCGGCGGCTGAAACTCGTAATTAGCGCCGTTTGCAAATTGTTCGGGCGAAAATTTCGACCCGCAAAAGCGGCAAAAATTACTGCTTTGATTATTTACCTGTCCGCAATTCTGGCACTGAATCATAACTTTATCGACTGTAGAAATATTCACAGTCAGCTTTACGAATCATATCAGAAAAAGTTCTTTTTCAATACCCTTAAAAATAAAGCTATTCAAATTTGATTCGCTCGCCCGTGTTTACGGCTTTATAGCAAGCTTCGACCAGCTCGACCGACTTATAACCGTCTAACGCCGTTACGGGCGGCTCGGTTCCTTTTTCTATCGCGTCAATGAAAGCTTCGTTTTCCTGAAAATAGCCCCAGCGCTCTTCTTTCGAAAGCAGATGCCACGAAAAAAACTGGAAATTCGGGTCAGCGCCGCGACTGTCGGTCAGATTTTCCATTTCCTGAGTCATAATCGTTCGATGCTCGCAAAACGCTTCGAGCCGCTCGAACGGAAAA
This sequence comes from Pyrinomonadaceae bacterium, assembly GCA_049799955.1. Classification (GTDB taxonomy): domain Bacteria; phylum Acidobacteriota; class Blastocatellia; order Pyrinomonadales; family Pyrinomonadaceae; genus JBGTFE01. The sequence continues at coordinate 46,905 of JBARIW010000102.1, read as the reverse complement.
ATCCAGCTCGCATCCGCCGCCGAACAAAAAGTCGCGTGAAGACCGCTTTTAAATTTCAAAAGAATCGAAAAATTATCGATTTCGGGATAGGTTTGACTCGTTCCAAACGCAATCATTTCATTGACTTCGCCGAATTGAAAGCGAATCATATCGAACATATGAACGGTCGTTTCATAAAGAAATCCGCCCGTAATTTCGGTATCGCTCGTCCAATCGGGATTTTGCAGCTCGCCGCGATTCATCTTGATATGCGCGGAATGAATTTTGTCCTCGTTGATTAATTCTTTAAATTTCACATAGACAGGCGCAAATCGTCGATTATGCCCGACCTGAAAAACTTTTGCGTTTTTCGAAGCGTCGAGAACAGCCTGCGCTCCTGCCATATTCGTCGCCATCGGCTTTTCCGAAAAAACCGATTTTCCGGCATTCGCGGCGGCAATCGTAAGCTCCGTGTGCCTCGTGTTCGGCGTTGTAACGACAATCGCGTCGCAGGCGTCGATGACCTGCTCGCCGTTTTCCATCACCCGTGCGCCCGTCATCCGCGAAACGGCTTCCATTCTTTCCGGTCTGATATCGTAAACGGCGTGAACAACGGTGCGCGGATTTTTCGCGTAAAGCTGCGCGTGAGTTCCGCCCATATAGCCCGTGCCGATGATACCGATTTTAATTTTGCTCATAGATTTATTGAACCACAGAGAGCACAGAGAACACAGAGTTTTTTATAATAATTTTCTCTGTGTTCTCTGTGCTCTCTGTGGTGAATTAATTCTTCGCCGTAGCTCCCTGCGAATTTAATCCTAAAACTTTTTCCGTTGCCGCTTTTGCTTTTTTGGCTACTTCAAACGGGTCTTCGTTCCAGTATTCAGGACGGAAAATTTCGATTGAAACCATCCGGTCGTAGCCGATTTTATCAAATCTTTGCTTGATTTCCTTTATCGGCAGAATCCCCGTTCCCGGATAGAGTCGGTGCGCGTCCGTTAGTTGCTCTTTCGGCAGATTTTCCGCGTCGTTGATGTGAAAAATGAAAAGCTTTTCGGGCTTCATTTTTTCAATCGCTTCAAAGCTCGAATTTCCCGCGTAGAAATGAAATGTGTCAATCACGTTCCCGATATTCGCGCGATTTACTTTTTCGACAATTTCATTGCATAAATCAAGCGTCTGAACCGAGCAATCGGTTTGCCCGAGAAACTCGAATGCTAATGAAACATTATGTTTTTCGGCAATATCGGCAAGCTCGTTTAATACTTTTACCGATTCTTCGACGATTTCATCTTTCGACGCGTTTTCCGGCAATTTTCCCGGCACGACGACGATATGCGGGCAGCCAATTTCGCCCGCGATGCGCGATAACTCTTCGGTTTCGGCTTTTATTTTTTCGTAATCCGCTTCATCGCGAAACGTTATATGCTCGATTGAATTGATTGAATAAGGCTCTAAATTATTTTCTTCAAAGAGCTTTTTCAAATCGGCAGGCGTTTTAGTCTTCAAAAATTCGCGCAGCTTTGACGCCCAGATTTCCAGCAAATCAAAGCCTGCCGCGCTCGCGGCTTTAATATCGGTTTCCAAATCGGCGTGCATCGTCGTCGCGCCGTTTAATGCTATTTTCATAAATTAAAGTTTAAAGTCCAAAGTCCCAAGTCTCAAGTCCCGGATAATAAAATTTTTCCCGGGACATGAGACTTGGGACTTTGGACTCACTTATTTCGCCGTAATTTCCTTGAATTTATCGCCTGCGACGAAAAGCAAATCGGATTTTTTCGCATCAAATCTTGAAGTTACGAGATTTGTCTGCTCGGCAAAGCTTTCAAAAAAGATTGTATTTTGAAGCGTCGCGCCTTCCGGACTTTCAGGCATCGGAATTTCGACATAAACGTAAGCCGTATCGACTTCAAGCTCTTTTCCAACCCACTTTAACGTCTGCGCTTCGCCTTTCCTGTTCTTTAAAATAAAGTTTTGACTCAGATATTCGAGAATTATCTTGTCTATATCCGGCGTCTTTTCAAGCTCAATCGACTTTTTCGTACGTTTTTCCAGCACCGGAACTAGGTCGTGCGTGAAAAGCTGAATCGTGATTTCGACAAGCTTTTCCTTCTCGTTATAATCCATCCGCGTCAGGCTGGTGTGATAGCGATGTGCGGAAACGGGAATAGTGAATAGTGAATAGTGAATAGTGAATAATAAAAGCACTAATGCAATAAATTTTGAAATATATATTTTATTAGACTTCTTCATATCTCTATTCACTGTTCACTATATAGTTATTCACTTAGTTAATTTGCTCGCGTTCCGGTAAAATCAGCCGTTCCCTGCGGTGCGGTTACCGTTCCCGACATTTGATTGCCGACGGCTTGTCCCTTAAAGCTTATCAGCATTGACTGACCGCCGAAATTAACCATCGTATCGAACGAAAAAGTTCCGTTTTCCAACGCGCCGGTCGTAATTTGCGAAGAGCCGCCCGGACCTTCAACCGTTCCGGTTATGGCATTTCCCTGCTGTGTCAAGTTAAGCGTAAACGTAACATTTTGTCCCGGTACCTGAACGACGACGTTCCATTTTCCGCTTAAATTTCCCGCTGCGGCGTTGGTTGTCGTCGTAGTTTGCGGGCGAACAACGTTGCCCTGTCCGCCGCCCTGCTTGAAGACCTGAAAACGCGTCGGAATCGCGCGGCGCGGGAAAAAGTTGTTGCTCAGATTCGTGTCGGCTGTTTCCAGATTCGGGTCGAGAACAATCGCTTTGGCTTCCTTTTTCGTAACAATCATTTTAGAAACGTCGAAATTATTGTAGCGCCAAATCTCCGCCGGAACACGAATTTCCTCGCTTGTTCCGTCCATGTATTCGACTTTGAAAATAAGCGGCATAACCAGCCCGCCGATGTTTTTGACATCGACGATGTAAAAATAATAATTGTTGCTCAGCAGTTGTTTTTCCTTGTCCGTCAAAGTCGCAAGAAACGCCTGATAGCTTTGGCGGTCTTTTTCCGTAACTTCGTATTGATTAAAATCGTTATACAAATCTCTCAGCGAAGGATATTCGTCGATGCGTTTCGGAATCGTTTCATTTCGCTGCTGCGAAAGAGTTTTCGGCTGTTCGTCGGCGCGTTTTTGAAGTAATCCCTTTTCCGTTACGGGATTTTTCGTGTCCATCTGGTAAAGCCGGACGTTTTCTATCGACATATCGACATTGTCGGTCGTGTAGAACCAGCCGCGGAAAAACCAGTCCAAATCAGTGCCGGAAGCGTCTTCCATCGTGCGGAAAAAGTCCGCCGGAGTCGGACGTTTGAATTTCCAGCGCTGCGAGTATGTCTTAAAGGCAAAATCGAATAAATCTCTGCCCATCACGGTTTCGCGCAGAATATTCAGCGCGGTCGCGGGTTTTCCGTATGCGTTATTGCCGAACTGCAAAACCGAATCGGACTGCGTCATTATCGGAACTTGATTTTCGCTCGCCATATAATCGGCAATATTTTGCGGCTCGCCGCGACGCGAAGGATAATTTTTCTCCCATTCCTGCTCGGCAAGATATTGCAGAAACGTGTTCAAGCCTTCGTCCATCCAAGTCCATTGTCGCTCGTCGGAGTTGACCGTCATCGGAAAATAATTATGCCCGACTTCGTGTATGACGACAGAAATCAAGCCGTATTTCGTTCCGGCAGAATATGTTCCGTCCGGCTGCGGGCGCGGACCGTTAAAGCAAATCATCGGGTATTCCATTCCGCCGACCGGACCATTGATGCTCTGCGCGACCGGATACGGGTATGTGAATGAATAGCGTGAATAGACGTTCAAAGTGTGGATAATCGCGTGCGTCGAATATTTTTCCCAGAGCGGATTTCCCTCGTTCGGATAAAAGGACATCGCCATCACCTTGTTGCCGTCAACGTTGTGTCCCTGCGCGTCCCAGATAAATTTGCGGGATGTGGCGAATGCAAAATCACGCACGTTGTCGCCTTTGAAAACCCAAGTCTTTTTGCCCGTCGGCTTGCTCGATTCGTTTGCTTTGGCTTCTTCGTTGGTGATGATTTTAAGCGGTTCTTTCGCCGTTTCGGCTTGTTTGAGACGCGTAATCCATTCGGGTTTGAGAACCTGCGCCGGATTTTGCAAAACTCCGGTCGCGGAGACTACATGGTCATTCGGCGCGGTTATTCTGACGGTGTAATCCCCGAATTCAAGCGTAAATTCGCCGCTTCCCAAAAATTGTTTGTGCTGCCAGCCGTAAACGTCGTAATACGCCGCCATGCGCGGAAACCACTGCGCCATTTCGTAGATGTAATTTCCATCGCGCGGGAAAAATTCGTAGCCCGCTCTGCCGCCGAAGATGCGATTGTTGTTAATCGCGTAATTCCAGTCAATCGAAAAAACAAACGTTCCGCCCGGCGCAAGCGGCGTCGGCAAATCGATTCTGAGCATCGTTTTGTTCAGCGTATTTTTCAGCGCCGTTCCCTTCGCGTCTCTGACGCTCGTGATATTTACTCTCCCGTCGTATTCACGATTCAGAAGCTGGTCGAGCTGTCCAATCGGGACTTGCTGGTCGAATGCGGGCGCGGTTCGTGTAATCACCGAATCCGAATCTTTCGCGTGAATGTTCTGGTCGATTTGCAGCCAGATATATGAAAGCGTGTCGGGCGAGACATTTTTATATGTAACCGTTTCCTTGCCGATAAGCCGCTGGTTTACGTCGTCAATCTCGACATCAATCGAATAATCGGCGCGATTCTGCCAGTATTTATTGCCCGGCGCGCCCGAAGCCGTACGCTGCTCGTTCGGCGTCGGAAGCTCGTCGTCGCTGAGCTGTCGAAACTTGTCGGAAGGCTTTGTCTTCGATTGTCCGAAGGCAAAACAGACGCAAAATAAAATAAGAATAATCGCTGAAAAACGGCGCAAATACATTTAATTTTCTCCTCTTGAATGCTTGAATAATTTCCAATAAATGCGTAACTGCTGTTTTACGCAAATTCTTTTATTAAAGTTTACCTGAAGTTTCCTAAAAACTATGAGAAAAATCAATTCTACAATTATCGCAAGTTGATAATTTGAATGTTATTGTAGTTTTTACCGTAGTGGGCACGGAAAATAGCTCATAGCAACCTTTTTTCTTCGGTATTAATCAAATTCTGAAAGTTAATGATAAGCAACACCCTACATACTTACATTATTCTACAAATATTTCTTATGGTATCCATAAAAATGGATAATATCCAATATTTTGCTAAATATTTACTTTTATAAAGTTTTTTTCGTTTATCATAAATTCAAAAGTTCATTGTAAACACAAAAAAATGAATGTACAAGTAACGAAAAAGCCAGCAGGTAAAAGATACAACCGTTGGCAGAAGCTATTTGTTCACAACAAATAGCTATTTGACATATAACTGATTTAAAAAAGCTTGGATGACGTAGTTAGTCATATTGATGCCTATTAATTTAAAGATTAAAATGGCACGATTTTAGACTAATAATTGTGACTTTCACATCTCCAAATGTGGCATAGCATTCGCTGGTTCACAAGGTACAAAATAATTCTTTTCCTAAATTAAAAGAATGTTTTTGAATTTTCCATAAGGAGCTAAATCGTGAAAAACACACTTGAATCCAGACGATTATTTACAATCGTCACTTTCGCAGTAATATCTATTTCTTCCATACTTATTTTTGCTTTTGTCCCTAAGCAGTCTGAGGTGGCGGAAGTCGGACTTTTAGCCGTTATTTTAAGTTCGTTAGTATTAATGTTTTATACTTTAATCGGGAAACCAATTGACCTTAGAATTGAAGGAAAAACTCAAACTAAAGCTTTTAATGTTACATTCGGTACTGTTCGGGGTAAAAGTAAAACTGTCAGAACATTTTTCGGAAGCGATGCGAAACTTACGGATAGTGAAGAGATTGTCGGAGAAGAAAAAATTCTTAGAAACAAACTTTTCGATATCTTTTTTGAAGATGGATTGACTTATGATAATTGTCAAAAAGGTTTGAATTTATTAAATAACAATCCCGCCGTCGTTAAAAAATCGTGGAGATTGACTTTAAATAAAGCCCGCCTTTTAGCACCATTACAACGCTACCACGAATCCGAGAAGATTGCCTTAAGCGTAATTAAAAGATTCTCAAAAAATAGAGAAGCTGTCGGAACTGGCTACGATGTACTTTCATGGAACGAAGAATTTCAAGAACCTAAGACAAAAGGTATCCAATATGAAAGTTGGTTAGAGAAAAGAAAGTGCTATGTGTCGAAAGGGCTGGAAGTATTTCCGCAAAGTCCTTCTCTTTTAATGAACGCATTTCAAATTGCGATTTTGGAGAGTAATGCCGTAAAAGCTCTTTACTATTTAACCAGAGCTGTTACGGTTAACAGCAAATTGGTTAAAGCAATTCTGGTTCAGCTTGAAATTGAAAACATACCGCTAATTACACTGGCAAAAGAATTGAGTTTAGAATTAAAAAAAGAAATAGAAGGAATAAATGGAGGTAGAAAAATGGTCAAATCCAATACATTAATCTTAATGCTTGTAACTATTTTAGTGTTCAGCTTATCAGTTAATATAGGTTATCCGCAGAGCAGAGCGCAACATAATTTCAGCACTGTTTCTACAAATTCCGTAAATACGGTTGAAAATACAACGAATGTTGATTGCTTCTTTGAGCACGAAATAGTGGGTTTCACTTATACAAGTACAAAAACTAAAAAAGAAGGAACAATCTTAAATAAACGAAATACTATCTTTGACATAAATAAGGGGGGCACTCTATTGAGTCTTAGCAAAGATGGAACTCTCTTAAGTTTTAGTAAAAAAGGTACTATCTTCGGGTTAAAAAAAATAAAAAACGACCTTTTTTATTCCTAATCTGTATTGTTACAAACTTTCCGCTGGGAAACTCAGGCGTTCATCTGAAGTCTCAGCGGAAAAATTCATTCCTGATAACCTACCGGATTTAACACATATCTAAAAATCGGTTAAAATATTCCCGCAAGCCTTCTCTCTAAGAAATTGCCAATTATGAAAAAATCCATCACATCAGCCGCTTTTATAATCGTTTTTTCAATCGCCGCATTTGCTCAAACCTACAACGATGCGACATTGAAACAGGTTATCGAGCAGGACAAATCGAGCCGCGACGCGCAGGCGAAATTGCAGACTTTAACGGTCGGCGAGCATCAATATCGCGCCGACGTTTATATGTCGAACCGTCATTTTCCCGAAGCGCGCGAGCACTGGCAAAAGATAATCGACAATTACCCGACGGACGCGACGGCGATGCCCAAAACGCTTTTCGGCATTGCGCGCTCGTATATGTGGGAACGCCAGTATGAAAAAGCGGTTTTCTGGTTTGATAGATTGACCAAAGATTATCTCAACACCAAAGACGGGCGCGAAGGCTTGGCGTTCAAAGGCGCGTCTTATGTGCGGATGAACAAAAACGCGGAAGCGGCGAAAACTTATGAGCAGTATATCGTCATGTTTCCGACCGGCGAGAAAATCGAATCAGCCTTTTTGAATCTGATTGACGCTCTGCGCGAATCGCAGAAATACGACGAGGCGAATATCTGGGTTGATAAAGCGGCGCAGAGATTTTCGGGAATGCCGACCGAAACCAACGCTTTGCAGGCGCGTCTACGGATGGAGATGTTTCGCCAAAACTGGACGAACGCGCTCTCCGCTTCCGACCGTTTGCGGATGCTGAATGATTTCAGAGGCTCGATGGCGAGTCTTGACGAGATAAATTATCTTCGCGCCTTCACGCTCGAAAAGCTCAACCGAAAGGCGGAAGCAATCGCGGCTTATTCAGCAATTCCCGACAGTTTCAACTCATATTACAGCGGTCTTGCGACCGAAAGATTGAAAGTTTTATCGCCGCAGTTTGTCAGAAAAACCGCCTCGGTTTCGGGAAATTATACAAAAGATTATCCAATCGTTTATCGCACAGAGCTTCTGCGCTACGCCAAATCGAAGAACATCGACCCGCGTTTTGTTCTGGCGATTATGAAACAGGAAAGCTCTTTCCGGGCAAACGCCAAATCGCCTTCCGCCGCGCGAGGATTGCTTCAATTAGTTTTTGACACCGCGCTCAAATACAATAAAAAAGCCGGATACCCGAATCTTGAAGGCGACGATTTATACAATCCGGCGACCAATATCGCCATCGGAAGCCTCTACATCTCGGACTTAAAAACGCAGTTCGGCGGGCTTTACGAAGCCATTGCCGCAAGCTATAATGGCGGCGAAGACAACGCCGCGCGCTGGCTCAAACGCTCGAACCCGAAAGACGCGGCAATTTTCTCCGCCGAAATCGGCTTTGCCGAAACAAAAAACTATGTCTTCAAGGTAATGAACAACTACCGTGTTTACCGCGAGCTTTACACCGAAGATTTGATTAAAAAGTGAGAGGTGAGAAATGAGAAGTGAGAGTTAAAACGGATTTCACTTCTCACTTCTCACCTCTCATTTCTCAGTTAATGCAGCATCGGCTTCTTTATCAGCCCGCCTTCAACGTCCGAGAGCGCGTGTGTGGTAACAAAAGCAGTCGGGTCGATTTCTTTGACGACTTGTTTAATATTCCCAATTTCGAGCCGCGTTACGACGCAGAAAAGTATAGAAAGGTCGGCATCGCTTAAGCCTTTGCTGCCCATTCCGCCGCTCCCTCTATAGACGGTTACGCCGCGATGCAGTCTGCCGGTGATGGCTTCTTTTATTTCCTCGCTCGAAGGCGAAATGATGGTGATTGCCGTATATTCCTCGATGCCGTGAATCAGGAAATCGATTGTTTTCGACGCGGCGATATAAGTCAGAATCGAATACAAAGCCGATTCGACGCCGAGAAAAAATGCCGCCGCGAGAAAGATAAAGACGTTGAGAATCAGAATCACGTCGCCGACACGAAGCAGATGCGAGTTGCGGCTGACGAGCAGCGCCGCGATTTCCGTCCCGTCCAGAACCGCGCCGCCGCGAATCGCCAGTCCGATTCCCGCTCCGATAAACAGCCCGCCGAAAACCGCCGTCAAAAGCTTATCGGGCGTAACGTCGGGAAACTTGACGACGAATAAACAAACCGACAAACCCGCAATCGCCAGCGCGCTTTTAATCGCAAATCTTTTGCCAATCTGACGATAACCGAGCGCGATAAAAGGCAGATTAATAATCAAAATCAAAACCGCCAGCGGATAACCGAGCACATCGGACACAAGCATCGAAATTCCCGTTACGCCGCCGTCGATAAAGCGGCTCGAAAGCAAAAAGCCCTTCAACCCGAACGCCGCCGAAAAGATGCCTAAAAGAATCAGCGCAGTATTTTTAGCTTCACGAACAAATTCCTTCATATCTAAAGAATATAAATATTCAATTACGAATTACGAATTACGAATCACGAATTTTGAGACAAAAAAAGAGGCGTCCGTTTCCGAAACCGCCTCCTTTCGCGCTGTCCTCCAGCTTTCTCAGTTGTCCTGTAAAAATGATTATGCCCGCGCCGACTTGAGCAAAACTTGAGCCGCCCGCCTCTAAGGATTGCCCGCGCTTAAACGGGCGCAGTTAAATTTAAGATAATTCGTTACCGACTGCACCGGCTCGCGGTTCATTATCTCGAACAATTCTTCGTTATATTCAAACTTAGCGCCCGTATTGAGATTGACGGTTTTCTTCGTAATTTTCACATTAAAAGCCGTAATAACCTTACCCGTCGCCAGCGCGCGCGATTCGGGCGGATTAATCAATTCATCATCGGTGAAGGTGAGTTTATTCATACATCTAAGCTATCACGAAAGCCGGAAATTTACACCTTAAAATCTCCTGTTACGCAACAAAAAATAAAGTCTTTAAATTCCGATTTTTGAAATTTAAACCGGCTTTCGCCGCGTGTGCATTAATTTCCGTCGAGTTTGCCGGCACGGTAAGAAAGGGACGAGGGATGAATAAGACCAAAGAATTTTTTCTTATTATTCATCCCTCCGCCCTCATCGCTATATTTACTCTTCCCAATCGCCGACGCCTTCGCGTTCGACGTGGTAGCCGACTTCTTTTAGATGTTTGACGACTTCGCGCCCGTGGTCTTTGTCGCGCACTTCCAATAACATTTCGATGCCGGTTTTGCCTAAAGGCGCGAGCCACATGGCGCGGCGGTGATAAACTTCGATGACGTTGGCGCGTGTTTCGGCGGTGTGATTGAGAAGTTTGGCGAGCGTGCCGGGTCGGTCGATGACGAGGAGCTTGAGCATTATGTATCGACCTTGCCGGACGAGAACCTGTTCGAGAACTCGACTGAGTAGATTTGCGTCGATGTTTCCGCCGCAGAGAACGGCGCAGACCGTGTCCTTTTCGTTGACGATAATCTTTTTGGCGAGAAGCGCCGCGAGTCCTGCCGCGCCAGCACCTTCGACGACGAGTCGATTGTTCTGCACGCAGAAAAAGATTGCGCGCGCGATTTCATCTTCCGTAACTTCGACAACTTCATCGACTAATTCTTCGATTATCGGAAGCGTCAACTCGCCCGGACGCTTGACGGCAATGCCGTCGGCGATGGTTTGTCCAATCTCGATTCCGACGGGTTTTCCCTTTTCCAATGAGGCATTGACTGAAGCCGCGTTTTCCGCTTCGACGCCGATGATGCGGACATTCGGCAGCAGCTCTTTAGCGGCAATGGCGATGCCGGAAATAAGCCCGCCGCCGCCGATTGGGACGACGATAACGGTTGTTTCCGGACAGGATTCGGCGATTTCAATGCCCATCGTTCCCTGCCCGGCGATGATTTTTTCGTCGTCGAAAGCGTGAACGTAAATGTAATCGTGTTCTTTCTCTAATTTTTTCGAATAGGCGAGTGCTTCGTCAAAAGTCGCGCCGTGAAGAATTACGTCAGCGCCGAAATTCTTGGTCGCGTTGATTTTCGTTAAAGGCGCGAATTCCGGCAAAACGATAGTCGCCTTGATATTGTGAAGGCGAGCGGCGAGCGCGACGCCCTGCGCGTGATTTCCGGCTGAAGCCGTAACGACGCCGCGTTTTTTTTCCGCATCGGTCAGGCGATGGATTTTGTTATACGCGCCGCGAATCTTGAACGAGCCGCTTTTTTGCAGGCATTCGGCTTTCAGATACGCGCTCGCACCGATTTCACGCGTCAGCCGCGCGTCCGCCAGAAGCGGCGTCGGGATAATGATGTCTTTTAAGATTTTTTGCGCGTCGCGGATGTCGGAAAGTTTTACGCTCATAATTTATGCTGCTTTTAAAAAAGATTCACGGGCGACTAAAGGTAATTCAACGGCGACAAACCATCCGGCTGGATAGATATAATCCTCGCCGCTTTCGTCAATAACACGAATTTCGTCGTCGGCTTCTATTTCCGCATCAGTAATAACTTGATAGATTTTATGCAATTCCAACGACGCCGGATAATGCGTGTTGTTTATGCAAAGGACAAATTTCAAATCTTCTTTTTCCATATCCTTAGTCCAGATAACGCTTGCGCTTCATTTCTCGTTTACCAATCCCGTGCGCTTCGTACCAATGCAGTTCGGCAAGTCTGATTTTTCCATTCCAAAGCTTAATGGTCGCAACGCCTTTTAATTTTCGCCATTTGCCGAATCCATACATCCGGCGCAGCCTTTGAATATCACGAACTCCGCTGCCAACAGCAATTGCTTCGATATTTGAAATCGGGCTGATGATTTCAAAATTCATTTACAGATTATAAGCTTAAAAGATTAATTATTGAACTTTGACAGGTAGTTTTTAACTTTAAAATGATAAAAGGACGCTGAAAAGGCATTGGAATGAAAATTGCGGAAATTAAGCGGAATAATTGCGGATAAAAGAATGGTATCGATGCTCTTTTTGCGTCCTTTAGAAAAATGTTTTCATATATCTATTCAGGAAAAAGGCTGTAAAATTCCAACTTTTTTTCCTGCCTCTATCTAATAACGCGCGAAAATTTGAAAAAAGGTATCAATCTTTTTTTCGTAAATAAAAAAAATAGAGTATATTTATGGCAAAGACATCTGGAGGACAATATGGAGATTGGGTTAGGATTAGGTTTTGTTTTTCTGGCTTTTCTCGGCATCGCGCTGCTGATTATAGCGGCGAAAACTATTAAAATCGTGCCGCAGTCGAGCGTTTTGCTGATTGAAAGACTTGGGCGTTTTCATCGCGTGGCGGCGAGCGGCTTGAATATAATCGTGCCTTTTTTTGAATCGCCGCGAGCTTTTTTCTGGACGAACGTGCGTCCCGGAACGACTTCAATCGATTTGCGCGAACAGTTTATCGATTTGCCGCCGCAGCCCGTTATCACGCGCGATAACGTAACAATCAACGTCGATTCGGTGGTTTACTGGCAGATTACCGACCCGATGAAAGCGGTCTATGAAATCAACGACCTCGTCGGCGGGCTTGTTCAGCTGACGATAACCGGAATGCGCTCGGTCATGGGCGAGATGGATTTAGACCACACGCTTTCTAATCGCGACCAGATTAATGCGAAACTGCGTATAATTTTGGACGAAGCGACCGACAAATGGGGCGTAAAGGTTACGCGCGTTGACGTAAAAAACATCAATCCGCCCGAAGACGTTCGCATCACGATGGAAAAACAGATGACCGCCGAACGCAACCGACGCGCTTTAATCCTTCAGGCGGAAGGCGAAAAGCAAGCCGCAATTACGCGCGCCGAAGGCGAAAAACAGGCGGCAATCACGCGCTCGGAAGGCGAAAAGGAATCGGCGATTTTACAGGCTGACGGCGCGGCGCAGGCGCGGCTGAAAGCGGCTTCGGCGGACGCGCAGGCGATTGCGCAAATCTCGCAGTCAATCGGCAATGCCGAAGAAACGACCAAATATCTGATTACGTCGCGCTACATCGAATCTTTGCGCGATATGGCTCGGACGACGAATTCGAAAGTAATTTTTATGCCGGTGGAAACTTCGAGTATGCTTTCGAGCATCGGAGCTTTTAAAGAGGTTTTTGCGGAAACCGGCGAGAAAAAGGAAAATCCGAAGATTACAACTCCGCGCACGCCGCGCGAATTGGGACAATAAATTTTGAGAGGAAGTTATATGAAAAGAAAATTAATTTTATCGCTGTTCGTTTTATTTGCTTTTACAGGCTTGAATTTTTTGCACACGGCATCGGCAAAAAACGCGCCGCTTTATAATTTCAAGATGAAAGACATCGACGGAAACGATGTCAAGCTCAAGAAATATAAAGGCGAAGTTCTTTTAATCGTCAACACGGCGAGCAAATGCGGCTACACGCCGCAATATGAAGGCTTGCAGGCGACTTATGAAAAATATCAGGCGCAGGGCTTTAAAGTTCTCGGTTTTCCGGCAAACAATTTCGGCGGTCAGGAACCGGGCACTGAAAAGGAAATCAAGGAATTTTGCGAATCGAAATACAAAGTAAAATTCCCGATGTTCGCCAAAATCTCGGTCAAAGGCGACGACATCGACCCGCTTTATAAATTTTTGACGAGCAAGGAAACGAATCCTGATTTTGCTGGCGAAATCACCTGGAATTTCAACAAATTTCTTGTTGACCGCAACGGCAAAGTCGTGGCGCGTTTTTCATCGAAAGACAAACCCGACAGCGAAGCCGTAATGAGCGCGATTGAGAAGTACTTAAAAGAGAAATAATCCGAAAAGAATAGCCCGCGGATGAACACGGATAAGGCGGATTAGCGCGGATAATTTTATAAAAATCTGCGGAAATCTGCCAAATCTGCGTTTATCCGTGGGCTATTCTTTTAATTTGCCTTTCGAAATTACAGAGTAAATCGAGCCGTTCGGTTGAAGTTTGCTTTCGTAGATGACGAGTTCGGACACTTCAAATTCGACTGGCTCAAATCTATTTTGCAGATGTTTGAGCGCAATCTCCCTTGATTTGCGCGGCTCGCGCAAACGTCCAATCGTCAGATGAGCCTTAAAATTTCTTTTTTCTTTCGGAAAACCGATATTCTCGCATTCAGATTCTAAAATCTCGCTTATTTGCGCTAAACTTCTCTCTTCATCTTTTACACCGAGCCACAAAATGCGTGCATTTTGCGGCGTCGGGAAAACGCCTGTTTCACCGACATTCAATTTAAATTTTGAGATTTGAGCGGCTGTTTTGCTGACAATTTCAACTAATTCTTTTAATTGATTTTCGTTGATGTCGCCCAAAAACTTGAGCGTGAGGTGCATTTTTTCCGTCTTTTCCCAGCCGATGCGTAAATTTGGAAATTCGCGGCGCAGAGCTTCCGAATATTCGAAAGCTCTGCGCCTTGCTTCGTCAGATATATCGACGGCGATAAAAATTCGTTTTTTCACCCGTTTATTTTCCCGCAAAGGCGCAAAGCACGCAAAGGAAATCAATAAAGAAAGCAATAAATAGCTGAATTTTAAGTTTTTATCCGAAGCCTTTCTTTGCGGGAACTCTCTCGCATTGTTAAAATTTTAACGCAATGAAATTTATACGTCTTTTATTTGTCCTTTTTATAATCTCGATTCTCGCTTTGTGCGGCGTTTCTTACTGGATTTACAACTCGATGAACAAACCGCATCAGCACGAAAAAGCAAATCAAACCATCCAGATTCCGAAAGGCTCGACGCCGAATGAAATCATCGACAAGCTCGCCGCCGAAAACATTCTCGCAAGCGCTTTGCCCGTCCAGATTTACCTGCGAACATTCGGCGACGCGAGCCGTTTTCAAGCCGGAGATTTTCAATTCGATTCGCCGATAACGCCTTTGCAGGTTTTAAAGGAACTCGAAAAAGGCGAGGAAAAAACCGTTAAATTAACGATTCCCGAAGGCTTTACGCGATTCGATATTGCCAAGCGAATCGCCGAAAAATTCCCGCAAAATCCTCCGATGGACGATAAGGCGATACTTTATTTTATGGACGATGTGAGCCTCATAAAAGACTTTGACCCGACGGCGAAAAATCTCGAAGGTTATATGTATCCAAGCACTTACAACTTTCCGAAAGAGACGAAACCGCAGGAAATCATCAAGCGAATGGTCGAGCAGTTTCAGAAAATCTGGAAGCCGGAATGGAACGATAAAGCCAAACAGCTCGGCAGAACTCCGCGCGAAATCGTTACGCTTGCTTCGCTGATTGAAACAGAAGCAGGTGTCGAAACAGACCGCCCGATTGTCTCTTCGGTGATTTACAACCGTCTGAAACAAAATATACCGCTCGGCATCGATATGACGTTTATTTACGTCGCCAAAATGCAGAACCGGTGGGACGGAACGGTGAACAAAAGCGATGTCGAAGTCGATTCGCCGTATAACACAAGACGCTACGGCGGAATTCCGCCCGGACCGATTGCATCCGTGTCCGAAAGCGCAATCAAAGCCGCGCTGAATCCGGCGCAAACCGATTATCTTTACTACGTCCGCGATGTCGAAAAAAATGACGGCTCGCATCATTTCTACTCGTCAGCCGCCGAATTTGAAAAAGGTAAAGCCGCTTATCAACAATGGCTCGAACAGGAACGAGTGAAGAAAAAAGCAGAAGAAAATAATTAATAAATGTGTAAAATCAAACTGCTTGCGCTCGATTTAGACGGAACTTTGCTTGATTCTCGCGGCAAAATTCCCGAAGCTAATAAACAAGCTATAAGACGCGCCGAAGAAAAGGGCGTTCTGGTTACGATTGCGACCGGCAGGCGTTTCCGCGATGCGCGTCCGGTCGGGTTGGAGCTTCAACTCAATGCGCCTTTAATTACTCATAACGGCGCGCTTTTGAAATACGCCGACAGTTTGGAAACTGTGGCGGTTTCAATTCTTTCAAACGAAACTATCAGGCAAATCCTGCGCGTCGGGCGTGAATTCGGCGCGGACGCGATGCTCAGTTCCGACCCGAACGGCAAAGGAACTTTGTTTTACGACCGCATTTCCGTCGAAAACGTTCCGCTGCAAAAATATCTCGCGTGGTCGCGCACTCTGCACGGCGACGAAGCCGACGAAGCCGTTCATCACGTAGAATCTTTGGAAAAAGCTCTTGACCAAACTGAAACCGTACACGTTTCATTTTCAGACGCTTGCGCGCCGATGGCTCATCTGGAAATGATTCTCAAAGCCGAGCTCGATTCAATCGCAACTGTTTTGACGACTGTTTACCCGCGCATGAATTTTACTTTGATAGATATTTTGCCGCCGGACGCTTCGAAGGGAATCGGAGTTGAAAAACTCGCTCTTTTGAACGATTTAGCGGCTGAAAACGTGATGACGATGGGCGATAATTTCAACGATTTGGAAATGCTCGAATTTGCTGGAACGCCGGTTGTAATGGGAAACGCCGACCCGAGTTTGCTCGAACGCAAAGAATTTTATACAACTGTAAGTAACGACGAAAACGGCGTTGCCGCAGCAATCGAAAAATATATTTTAGGAGAATTTAATGGCTAACAGAACAGCAGTTTTAGAGACGAACAAGGGAACAATCAAATTTGAGCTTCTTGAGACGGACGCGCCGAAAACGACGGAAAATTTTCGGCTTCTGGCGGAAAAAGGTTATTACGACGGCGTGATTTTTCACCGCGTCATCCCGAATTTTATGATTCAGGGCGGCGACCCGGAAGGCTCAGGGCGCGGCGGCGCATCAGCCTGGGGCGGACGGTTTGATGATGAAATCGATAGAAATTCAATGCTTTACCAGGGCGCGTATAATAAAGGAACGGTCGCAATGGCAAATGCCGGACCGAACACCAACGGCTCGCAGTTTTTTATAATGCACGTCGATTATCCTTTGCCGTCTGCATATACAAAATTCGGTCGGGTAATTGAAGGACAAGATGTGGTTGACGCTATCGCCGCAGTAAAAACGCTTCCCGGCGACAGACCCGTCGAAGAAGTGCGAATGGATAAGGTTTATATTGAAGAGTAATGGGAAACGGAAAATGGAAAACGGAAAATGGAAAATGAAGAATTGTTTTCTCGTATTTTCCACTTTCCATTTTCCATTTAATTTATGCGTGTCGTAATTCAAAGAGTTTCCCGCGCAAAAGTTTCGGTTGAAGGCGAAATTACAGGCGAAATCGGTAGAGGACTTTTGGTTTTGCTTGGCATATCGCGCGAAGATTCTGAGAAAGAAGCCGTTTATCTTTTGGAAAAAACGCTGAATCTTCGCATTTTCGAAGACGCGGATGAGAAAATGAATCTTTCTTTGCTCGATATTTCGGGCGAGCTTCTGGTCGTTTCGCAATTTACGCTTTACGGCGACGCGAGACGCGGCAGGCGACCTTCATTTATCGAAGCCGCCGCGCCGGAAAGGGCTAACAAGCTTTACGAGTTTTTCGTCTCGGAAGCGCGAAAGCAAGTTGCCAAAGTCGGCACCGGACGTTTTCAGGCTATGATGAATGTCGAACTGGTAAATGATGGTCCCGTAACAATTTTGCTTGACAGCGACAAGAATTTTTAGAAAATCTTTATTAATTTATGACTAAAAAATTATCTCTTTTTATCGTTTTATTCTCGCTTTTATTTTCGATTTCCTGCGGCGGCAATAAAAAAGCCGCCAATAAAAAAGCGAATTTATCGACAAACACGAAAACCGAAGTCAAAACCGGCGTCGCGCCCGTTGCCGACAGCGAAATCGCCGTTCTCGAAATGGCAGAACCGGCTTACGGAACGATTAAAATCGAGCTTTATTCAAACATCGCGCCGCAAATGGTCGAACGTTTCAAAACGCTTGCCAAACAGGGTTTTTATAACGGCATAACATTTCACCGCGTCAGCGCAATCGTCATTCAGGGCGGCGACCCGAATTCGAAAGACAATAATCCCGACAACGACGGTCAGGGCGGCTCAGACCTTCCCGACCTTCCGGCGGAATTTTCCGACGTTCCGTTCGAGCGCGGAATCGTCGGCGCAGCCCGAACTCAAGACCCGAATTCGGCGAACTGCCAGTTTTATATCACGATGAAGCGTTTTCCTTCGTGGGACAAAAATTATACGGTTTTCGGTAAAGTTATCGAAGGAATGAACAACGCCGATATGATTGCCAGCGCGCCGACCGATAAAAACAATCCGGGACGAGCCGAACGCCCGCTCGAAGATATAAAGATAAAGCAGATAACTTTTCAGCCGAGATAATTTGATGAAAAAGTTTGAACTTGGAAACCACAGCGAATCTTTTGTGTTGCCAACGATTCACTTTATGGAATTCCGGTAAAAACCATCCGACAGGCGGTTGGCTACGGATTGAACCTGTAAAAAACGGTCAATCAAAACACATTCGTTGGGCTTCAGATTATAGTTGGGAAAAACATATTGAAGAATTAAAAATTGAATACGCCCGGCAAGGATTGAACTTGCGACCTTTCGGTTCGGAGCCGAACACTCTATCCACTGAGCTACGGGCGCAGAAAAAGAATTATGGCATAATCAAAATTGATTCTCAACAAATTTGATTTTAAAAGCAGAATAAATTTTCAATGCTGAAAATTACCAGCCGCGATAATCAAAAAATAAAGCTTGCCAAAAAAGTCCGCGACGGTAAAGCCGGTAAACTCATTTTTATCGAAGGCTTGCGGCTTGCTGAAGAAGCTTTGCGGTCAAATTTAGAAATTTCCGATATTTTTTTTACCCGTAGCTTCAGCAAAACCGAACGTGGAAAGGATTTTCTGCAAAATGCGGAAAATTTAAACCTTTTTGAGATTTCCGAAAATATTTTCGATTCGATTTCCGATACAAAACATTCTCAGGGCGTCATCGTAATTTCAGTTAAACCGGATACGGGAAAAAGCTTTCTTGAAATGAATTTGCGAAATGATTTGCGCGAATTTCCGCTGGTCGTTTTGCTTCATCAAATAAACAATCCTTCAAATTTAGGCGCGATTTTGCGGACGGCAGAAGCGGCTGGAGTTTCGGGCGTGATTTTGACGGAAAATTCGGTTGATGTTTTCTCGCCGAAAGCTCTGCGCGGCGCGATGGGCGCGTCTTTGAGACTTCCGATTTGGAATAATGTCGATTATTTCGAGGCTCTGGATTGGGCAAAGGAAAAAAATCTCGTTTCGATTTGCGCCGATATTAACGCTGAAAAAAGCTATGCCGAAATCGATTGGGGAAAACCGCGACTGCTGATTTTCGGCTCCGAAGCGCACGGATTGAGCGAGCAGGAAAGAGCGGAAGTTGACCAAAGCCTGATAATTCCGATGGAAAACGATGTCGAGAGCCTAAATCTGGCGGTCGCCTGCGGCGTGATTTTGTTTGAAGCGAAAAGACAAATCAAGCAATAAAAAAAGCGGGCATTAACCCGCTTTTTAATGTTGATATTCTTACAAATTAATTTTCCGGCACGCTGCCCGGGTTTGATGGGTTTACAGCCGGGGAATTAACGCCCGAATTTGCCGGAACAGCCGAATCGGTTTTCGTCAGGTTTAATTTTTTCTTAAACTCTTCCTGCGCATACGGATTGTTCGCAATAATCAAGCCGGTTTCGATGTCGTTTGAGAGAACTTTGCTGTTTATCGCGCCGACTTCGACCAGATGATTTTTCGCTTCGTCCAGAGACTTTTTAGCTTCACCGAATTTGCCCGTCAAAAGATACGCGCGTCCTAAAAGATAAAAATCTTCTGCATTTCTGGGCGCGCTCGCGTTTGCGGCGATGTATTTTTCGGGTTCTTTGTCCACCGTACGGCGCAAATTTTCAAAAGCCGTGAATGGAATATCCGGCGACTGCATCTGTGTAATTTGCGGAGTTACAACCGGTTTACTGCTTTGGGTGAAGAAATAATACGCGCCCGCGCCCAAAAGAGCGCCGATAATCAGCAAAAGCAAAGACGACAAGAGCTTGCCGAATAATCCGTCGTCGCTTTTTTCTTCCGTTTTGACAGTAAAAGCTTCCCTTTTTGATTCTTCAGCAGTCTCATTTTCCGAAACAGCCGGCTCGAATTTCGGCACAATCGGTTTCATTTCCTGCGTTTCGGCATAGTCCGGCGTCGTCTGAATATCTGACATCGAAAGATTATGCGTCGGAATTTCGGCTTCGTCCGCTCTTTCTTCAATCTCCGCAAAATTATTTGCATTCGCCACGCGCGCGGCGGCAATCGTCGGTTCTTCAAAATCGGCATGGCTGTGCCCGTTCGAACTTTGCGGAGCGACGGCTTCGCCGACTTTGATAATCACGGCGGTCAGATTGTCTTCCGCGCCGCGCTCGTAGCAGATTTCCTTCATCTGCGCGGTAATTTCGGAAGGATTTTGACCGGAATTTAAAAGGTCGCGGATTTCAAAATCGTCGATGTGGCGCGTGATGCCGTCCGAGCAAAGCAAAAACGACGTGTTCGGCTCGAACATAATCGTTTTCATATCGATTTCAACCGTCGATTCCGCGCCGAGCGCGCGGCTGATTACGTTTCGGCTTGGATGCGTTGCGGCTTGCTGCGGCGTCATCCGCCCGGCGCGAACTTCTTCTTCGACGACCGAATGGTCTTGCGTTTCGCGGTAAAGCGTGCCGTTTCCGTCCAGCCGATAAAGGCGCGAATCGCCGACGTGCCCGATTGTCGCGATATTTCCGGCGACGTGAAGCGCAACCACGGTTGTCGCCATCGTCGAAAGCTGCGCCAAATCGTGCGACATTTGGAAAATCGAAGAATTCGCCTGCTCGATGGCGGCTTTCATAACTTCTTCCGCATCCGAGTTCGGGCGCGAATTGACAAAAGCTTCGCCGAGAATCTCGACCGCCATCTGCGAAGCGACATCGCCCGCCTGCGCGCCGCCGACACCGTCGGCAACGGCAAAAACGCCGCGCTCGGCAAGCTCAAGAAAAGAATCCTCGTTTTGCGGACGCTTTTCGCTTAGCCCGCGGTCTGAAACTGCCGCCGAATCAATCTGAAAGTTATATTCCATTATTGTTTTCTCCGCGTTTAGTATTCAAGATTCAAGATTCAAAATTCAAAATTCAAGATTTAATATTTAATATTTAAGATTTAAGATTGTAACTGACATTTTCCAATTTTGAATCTTGAATTTTGAATCTTGATATTTAATGATTTTCCAAAATCCTCTCAGCCTCGATTTGCCGGTCAACCGCGTTTCGATGCGAAAACGCCATCAGCATTCCGAGCATCACAAAGCTCGTTATAAGGCTGAAACCGCCGTGACTGACAAACGGCAACGTGATTCCGGTCATCGGAAGCGCGCGCGTGATGCCGCCCATATTTACCAAAGCCTGAAAACCGATAAATGCCGAAAGTCCCGCCGCGCAAAGCTTGCTGAACATATCCCTCGCCTCGAACGCCGTCCGAACTCCAGCGCTCACAAAGGTTATCAGCGCAAAGATTACCAGTAAACCGCCCAAAAGTCCAAGTTCTTCTGCCAGAGCGGCGTAAATATAATCGGAATCGGAAACCGGAATCAGCTCGACATAACCCAAACCTAAACCTCGCCCGGTCGTTCCGCCGGAAGACAAACCGAAAGTCGCCTGCGCGGGCTGAAAAGCCAGAACGTCAAACCACGCATCGACGTTAATCGATTTTTGCAAATTCGGGTCTTGTTCAAGCAGCGTCGGCAGATTCGGCTCTTTTTCGACCAGCTTTTTATAATATTCGTCGTAATCTTTTTTCCACCAATCGGTTTCCGGCGTCGGCGGATTAAAACCGTCGAGCCACAAATGAAAGCGCTGTTGAATACGGTCGGGCAAAACTTTTTTGACGGGTTTGGCGAGCGTCGGAAGCAGCGGAATTTTCGCCTGCGTGTCTTCGGGCAGAGCGCCGACAACGAGAACGCCGACGAGCAGAAGAACGCTTCCGATAAGCACGATTCTCTGCGGCAGACGCCGAACGGCAATTATATAAAGCGTCGCGTAAACCGAGCTGAAAACCATCATTTGCCCGAAATCTTTCAGAACGAAGAACGGAACAAACGGCAAAATCGCCATAAAAACGAGCGGAATTACATCTTTTGCGCGCGGCACGCCCCAGTAAGTTCGCGCCAGATTTTTATATAAAACCGATAGAATCGCCGCAAAACCAATCAAAAACGGAATCTTTGCAGGCTCCCACGGCGTCATATTATCGCCGAATTTTCCCGCGCGCGAGGTAACTGCCGCGAGCAGAAGAGGAACGAGCGTCAGCGCGACGATTAAAAATCCGTTTTTCTGCAAAATATCCAGAATGTCGTCGCGCTTGAACAGCAGAATCACGCCGATAAAACAGGCAATCGCAAAAATCGGGATGTATGTCCTGCCCGAAAAAATTGTGCCGAACAGCGTGTCATTCGAAGGTCTCGGCGTTTCTTTTGACAAATCGACCGGCGAAGGCGGCGAAGGCGGAAGTCCCATCAACTGTTTCTTTTCCACCGAATAATTTTCCTGAATGTAATGCAGCTGCGCCGTCTTTAATTTTTCCTGACGAGCTTCCGCCTTGTCCTTGCGCGAAGTATATTCGGGGTCGCTGAAAAGGCGATACTGAACGGTCAGACCGATGGAAAAAAGCAAAACGGCGGAAGTGTAAAGCGTCCAGTTGCCCTGAAATTTTGCAAAACGCGCCAGAAAAATCGGCAGAAAAGCGAGAACGAGAAGCAGACCGATATTTCTGTATGCGGTTAAGCTGGAAGTTTCATAACCGCGAATCAGCGCGCCGTAATGAATCGCGTAATGAGCGATTGCCGCCAGAATGGCGACCAGAAGCAATATTAAAAGATGTGATGACGCGCGGTTTTTCATTTCTTTTTCTTCGGCTGTGTTTGCTGAACTTTCGGCTTATACTGCTCGCCCAGAAGTCCTAACATTCTCGCTTTTAAAATCACATCGGCGGCAATCGGCGCGGCAGTCTGACCGCCGAAACGATTTCCGATGTCTTCGATGACGACAGCAATCGCAAGCTGCGGATTTTCGAGCGGCGCGATGCATATAAACCAGCCGTCGGTGCGTTCATACGTAACGGAATCTTCGTATTCTTCCATCTCGCCGTCTTTGTTCTTCCGCTTTTTCGTAACCGTTTTTACCTTGCCGGTTTTCTGGTCGTAGACGAGCGCCTGCTTTTCAGCCGTTCCGGTTTTTCCGCCGGTCGAGATGCCCGTTCCGGCTAATTTGCTTCGGACAACTCCGCCCGTACCGCCCGCTTCTTCCGTTACGGTTGACATGATTTCACGAACTTCCGCGGATTGCTGCGGCGTGAGAATCTTCGCGTAAATTTGCGGCAGAACATCGGCTTCGATTTTCGGCTTCATTACATTTCCCTGCAAATTTCCGGCGGCGGCGGCGACCATCGCCATCTGAAAAGGCGTCATCTGCCCGGCTAAGCCCTGTCCCATTCCTTCCAGACCGAAATCGTAAAGCGTCAATTTGCTGCCCGTAACCATCGTCGAGCGAATCGGTGAAATCGAATTGGCGATTCGCTTTGTACTCGCGTTCCAGATGTCTGGAAAATAACCTTGCGTGAGCGCTTCGTCGGGCGTGTCAACACCGGCAATGCCGACAAGCTGCGCGGTTTCGCGCATACGCTCGCGCCCCAAAGAGTTGGCAAGCTGCGCGAAATATTGATTACTGGAAACTTTGTAAGCTTCTCTCAGCGGAACGCTCGTCGAGCAAATCTCGCAGCTTCCGCCCGCGTCGCAAATCGGGCGCGAGTTTTTGTAAGGCGTGTAGCATTCCGGCGCGGCTAAATCGGGAAACATCGAATTTTCCGCTCCGGCGCGAAAAGCCGACATCATCGTCAAAGTCTTGAATGTCGAACCGGGAACGTAATATTCGCGCGTCGCGCGGCTGAGCAGCGGCTTGTTCATTTTGTCGCCTTCGAGCTTTAAATAACCTTCGAGCGTTTCGGCTTCGTTCAGCGAAAACGAAGGATTCGAATACATCGCCAGAACGTCGCCCGTTTGCGGATTCAAAACGACAATCGCGCCTTTTTTGCCTTGAAGCTGCTGCGCGACATAAGCTTGCAAATCGCGGTCAATCGTAATTTTAACATCGCGCTGTTCTTCTTCGGGCTTCTTGATTTTTGTTAAAATTTCCCACGCCTCCGGCATCGGGTCGGCTTCCGTTTTGTAAAGCGTGCGTTCAAGTCCGGGCGTTCCGCGCTCAGTTCCGAGCAGGTGCGCCATTTCTTTTTCAAGCGCAAAAGTGCGGTCGATATTGCCGCCTTTATCGACCTTGTAATATGCAAGCGCGCTGCCTAAATTTCCTGTTCGGTCGAGCATCCAGCCGCGAAGCCGTGCCGCGTTTGTGCGTCGGTATCGCAAATCCTTGTAGCTCAAAGCCTGAAACTGCTCGTTATTTTTGTCGGCGAAATGCGTCCAGTAAACGTGAAATCCGTAAACTGTAAAGGCAAGAATAATAAAAATAATTTGCCAGATTCGAAGGCTTCGATTCGTAACGGTCGAGCTTAATTTTCGTTTGACCTCTTTCGGAAGATTTTCTTCAAAGGCAAATTTCAGCCGCGTGTTCCGAAAAAATGAAAGAACCAGAAAAACGAGCAAAACCGCGACGCCGATGAGAAAAATGAGAGTTAAGCCCGCGGGAGTTCGTTCGAGAACCTGCCCGCCGAACCAATTTTCGGGTTTTAACTTATCCGAAAGCTGCAAGAGAATGAAAAGTAAACTCATTTATTTTCTCCAAAATCATAAACAATTCTCTGCCCGGTCAGTGGCTCGGCGTTTTCCGGCTTGATTTCTTCGACCGAAATTTCCTCTTTTGAAAGCTCCACCGTCGGCTGTGCCGTCTGTTTTTCTTCCGAAGCCGCTTCGGCTAAAGGAGTTTCCTGCGCGACCGTTACGTTTTGTCTTTTCAAATATTCTTCCTCGGTCAACATTCGTTCGGTTTCAATCGCGCTGGTTGTTATCGGAGCTCCTTCCAAAACCTCTTCTTCGACTTCGCGCGGAACGTAGAAAATCGCAACTTCGATTGTTCCGAATTTCACTTTATCGCCGCTTGCGACCGGAAATGCTTTTCCGTATGCAATACGTTTGCCGTTAATAAAGGTTCCGTTGGTCGAGCCTGTATCGGCAACCATTAATTGCTTTTCGGTGTTCAAAACAAGCGAGGCGTGA
This sequence comes from Pyrinomonadaceae bacterium, assembly GCA_049799955.1. Classification (GTDB taxonomy): domain Bacteria; phylum Acidobacteriota; class Blastocatellia; order Pyrinomonadales; family Pyrinomonadaceae; genus JBGTFE01. Next base: position 21,967 of record JBARIW010000102.1, on the reverse strand, counting down.
TTTTTTGAAACGCTCGCGTCGTCGATGCTCAAAGCATTTTCCTTTGTTCTTCCGACGCTCAGTCTTTGACCGCCTGAAAAAGCAAGCTCGACTCTTTTCGGTTTCTCATTGAGAGTAAAATCCGCGACGAAAATTTCTTTTTCTTCGATTATTTTAACAGCCGTTTCATCGAGCGGCGGAATGACGATATTTTTCAGATTCGTCACGGTTACGTTCATTTCGACATCGTTTTCTTCGTCGTCAAATTTGCCGAAGCTTGCCAGAAGCTTGACGCCTTCGGTGAAATAATCGGGCTTTATTTCAAATTTGATTGGCGCGTGTGTGTGATAACGCTTGTCGTTGATATGGTCGATAACGGCGGTGTGCAATTCATATTCGAGCTTTTTCATCGCTTCTTCCGCATCGGTCGAAAATTTGTCCCACTGCATTTTAAGCTTGATATTATGCGGCACAAATTTTACTTTTTTTTCCGAAACTTTTGCTTCCGCATCGAGCAGCTTTTTTAATTTTTCAACCAGTTCGCTCGTCGCGAGACTGCTCGAAGGCTTCCATTTTCGTCCGGTAAGCTTGTCGAAAATATCTCCGATTCTGGTCAGACTTCCGCGCACGAGCCAATCGACGGAAAATGATTTTTTTTCTTCGGGCGTTTTGTTTTGCGACATCTTTTGCGTAATTTTACGATAAAGGTTAGATTTCGTTGTAATTTTAGCCGAATTGCGCGGCGAAATAAAGAAGAAAATTCAATGTTTCCTGTCAAACATCAAATTGACTGTAGAGAAGCCTGCGCGAAGTTAGGGCAAATAGATATTAGATTTGGAAGTTTTGTCATCGACCAATCCAAAATCCAAAATCTAAAATCCAAAATCCAAATAACTTGTTTCAGCATTGCGCACCGTTTTTCTCTTCGTGTCTTTAGCGAACTTTGACCTTATAATATCGTATTGGATTTGAAAGTATGATATTTTAACTTTCGGTTTCTCTTCCCGATTTAAGATGAAAGAACTCTCTATTAAAAATTGCAGGCTCGACGGGCGCTACGATGTCCAATCGCTTCTCGGACGCGGAAGCTACGCGGAAATTTACATCGCCAAAGACGCTCTGGCTTCGCCGCAGTCGCCGCACAGTCTCGTCGTCATCAAAGCGCTGAACGTTTTTATGCAAAACGATTTGGACGCCGATTTGGAACGTACGCTGGTCGAAAATTTTCAGAACGAAGCAATCGCGCTCGACCGCGTGCGGCATCCGAACATCATCAGTCGTCTCGGACACGGCAGCGCGCGCGATTTAAATAACACGATTTTTCATTATCTGGTTCTCGAATATATGTCCGGCGGCGACCTTGCCAAAATGTGCCGCGAAGGCGGAATGTCTTTGACGCAGGCGCTTTATTTTCTCGAACAGGTTTGCGCCGGACTCGCGTTTGCACACGAACACGGCGTTATTCACCGCGACATAAAGCCGCAGAATCTGCTTTTGTCGGCGGACAAAAAGACCGTAAAAATTGCCGATTTCGGCGTCGCGCGACTCAATCAATCCGATTCGCCGATAACGCGCGTCGGCACAAACATTTTTGCGCCGCCCGAACACAGCCCGATGATGGCTGGAACAACCGGAGCTCTGACATTCAACGAACTGACGCCCGCCGCCGATATTTATTCGCTGGCAAAATCGGCTTATGTTCTCATTGTCTGCGAATCGCCGCGCCCTTTTTCCAATCAGCCAATCACCGAGCTGCCCGAAAAATTTCGTCGCGAGCCGTGGGCGAACGAATTTCTTCGGATTATCAAAAAAGCGACCCAGAATGATTCGCGCCTTCGATATCAAAGCGTAAACGAGTTTTGGAAGGAATTATCTCAACTGGAATCTTCCGGCGAACCGGAACAGGGCGAAGTTACAAACGAAGTTTCCAAGCCGCTGCCGGGTCTGATTCCGCAGCCGCACGTCGCGCGCGGCTACACGCCGCTTGCGCCGACCAAACCGGCATTTAACACTTCGCGCGATTTGCGGATTAATCCGAATTTATCAGCCAAAGCCGATACGAATCTGGTCGTTAAATTAAACGGCGGGCTGGACAAGCAATTTCCCGCGATTCCGCCGAAAGCGACGGAAAACGGAACGCCGTCCGTGCTGGAAGATTATTCCAAAGAAGCAAAGAAAAAAGACAAGCAAAAACGAAGCCTTTTTGTTCGTTTCACTACGCTTTTGATTGTCATCGCGGCATTTGCGGGAGTTCTGTTCGTAACAAATTATTATCTGAAAGGACGCGGAACACTGCCCGCGATTAACAATCCTTTCACCAAACCGACCGGCGTTGCCGTCAGCGACGTAAATTTGCGCACCGACTCGGCAGCCGACAGCCAAAAAATCGGTCTTGTACCGAAAAGTTCGCGCGTTCGGATTGTAAATTCCAAAGATAACTGGTATGAAATTGATATTATCGAATACAGTCGTCCGAAGGAAAACCCGACCGACGCGCAGCACGGCTGGGTAAATAAAAAATATATCGATTTGGACGGCAGCTAAACCAATTTTTTTGAGGAGAAAAACGTGAGCGTTTTGAAAAAAGTTCGACAATGGATTGACGGCGATACGGCGGAGCTTGTTCTGGAAGAAGCCGCCCGCGACGCGCAGATAAAACCGCGCAGTCAGGCTGAGGAGTTTATCGTCAAAATCGCCCGCATGGTCGAAGGCGTGATGCAGAATGAAATGGTTCCGCTGCCGCAGGGCACGACCATTATTCCGACCGAATATATTATTTTTCTGAGCGAGCAGGACGACCGCGAATGGCAGGGCGTCAAGCGTCGCGGGCTTGAACAGGGGCTTTATCACATTCTCGCCGAACGCGCCAAAGAAATTTCCGGCAAGAAAAAGCTCGAAACGCAAAGTTTTTCGGTCGAGCTTCGCGTTGACGGAACTCTGGAAAAAGGCGACATTCGCGTCCAGCACAGTTGGGACGATAGCTCAAGTAATAAAACGAGCATCCTCGCGCGCCCGAAAATGCCTGTGCCCTCGCCGCCCGCGCCGGTTCAAAATCAACCGAAACCGGAACTGCCGCAAACGGTTATGCAGCCGAATTTTGTCCAGAATCTTCCGATTACAAATCAGCCGGTTGGCGGAAATCAACCGCCGCCGACGGTTTTAAGTATGAATCCGCAGCAGGTTAAATCGCTGCAAAACGAAGAAGCCGAGGAAATGACGCACGTTCAAAAGCGTATGGCTGAGCTTTACCGGCTGGAAATCTGGCGCGGCGGCGTTCGGCAAAACATCGTCCCGATTTTCCAGAAGGAAATCAGCGTCGGGCGCGGCTCAAAATCCAAGCCCGTCGATATTCCGCTCGCCGGCGACCCGGAAATAAGTCGTCGTCATTTAACCCTGCTTTCTGACGGGGCGGGAAATTACTGGATAATAAACGAAGGACGCAACGCGGCGATGATAAACAATTACGAGCTTCCGATTAATCAAAAAACAAATGTCCAAATCGGCGTCCCGATTATTGTTTGCACTTATACACTCAGAATTCAACCGAAACAATAATAAAATTCAAGATTCAAGATTCAAGATTCAAGATTTAAAATTGAAAGATTCAAGATTAAAACTGTCAGTTTTAATCTTGAATCTTTAGTTTTGAATCTTGAATTTTAAATCTTAAATTCTTCTTATCTTATCTTCATTGCCGGGTCGCCGATTAAAGCCCACGAGAGGCGCACGTCGTGCCCGCCGACAATGGCAGTTTTCGCGTCCTTAATCAAATCGCCGATGCGCGGCATATTGCCGACCGTCGTTTGATTTAGGAATCGAGCCGCCATAACCTCCTGAACGTCCGGCGTGGTTTTACCGGTCGAAGTCCACGAAGCCGCCGCGCCGCCGGTTGGCGCTTTCATCAAAGCTTCCGCGAGACTATCGTTCGTATTAAGAAAATAGCCGTTCAGGCAAGTCAGCATTGTAAAAAGCGAATAGTTACCATTGTTTGTCAGAGACGTGGCATCTGCCATATTAAAGAACGCCGGATTGCTCACCGCCCAAAATCCGGTTGAGCCGTGTCCCGAATAATTAACGATATAATTTCCCCTGTTAATTGCCGCTCTGATATTGTTGTGCTGCTCGTCCAGACACTGAGCCGTGGTTTGTCCGGCTGGCGGAGCCGGATTGACACAATCTTTTCGCGTAATCGCTTGGCTTGGCATATTTTGCGGTAATTCCTGGTGCAGGCGCTCGCTCAATGCCTCGAAGTCGTAGCCAATCGGCATATCGCTGACAAAAACTATCCCTCTGTTTATCCAATCGACGACGCTTGATTCCCACGAAGTCATTTTGTTAAAGGCAAGTGTAATTGTCGCCGCATCTCGCGCCGGAATTCTGCCGATGGCGACTTCGGCTAAACCGTCGTCGTTAAAATCAGCCAGAGCCTCGTCGCTTCCGGTTTCCATATAAACAGTGTCAACTAATCTGGTCGGCACAAAGTTAAAATTGGTGGCATTTTCGTAGTTCCGGTAATCGTAATGCGCGTCTCCGAGCAGAAGAGCATACTGCGGCGGTGTTTGCCAATTATTTTTGGCATACTGCAAAAATGCTCTGATTCCGTCCGTCTGGTGCACGCCGTAACTGAATTCATCATAGATGTCTTCAACGTCAATAACCTTTGTGGACAAGCCCTGCGCCTGACGATAATTAGCCCATGTGTTGGCTTCATTTACAAAATCTTTATATGTAATGACGATGAAGCTGGCGTTGTTGCCGGTCGTCGAAAGCGTCGAAGGAGTATTTGGAACGAGCGTAACGTCGGCGGCAGTCAAAATCGCCGATTCTTCAACGGCGTACATGACGGCGCTTCTGTTTGAAGGCAGGCGAACCGAAAAAGTGCCTCCGTTCGGCGTAGCTACAAGATTTGTAATCAGAGACGGGACGGTTGGAAAACTAATATCGAAAACGCGGATATTCGACGAAGTAAAGCCCTGTAGATTAGATGTTTTATACTGGAGCGAATAAAAAGAGAGCTGGTTATTTTTCGCCTCATAAAGCCGCGAGTGGCTGGCTTTGATTGATTCAAGAAAACTTATATCCGATGCGCCGCCCATCGCAAATACTTGCAGCGTGTTCGCGCCTTCGAGTAAATAATTGGTCGGAATGTTGAAAGTTTGCGACATTAAATCCCGGTCGCTGCCGGAAATCGTACCAAGCTCATGACCGTTTAAGACGATGCGATTTTGATGCGGCGCAAGCGTTAAGCCCTGAATTCCGACTGTAAACGGGGTTTGCCCGATGCTGAAATCAATCGAATTCATTGTAAAGTTTAAGGTTCTACCGGCGGTGTTGACAGGAACATTGTCGAAAAAATTCTCCTCGTCGCCGTTGAGCAAATCTGAAACATAAATCTTGCGAAGTTTTTGAATAAAAGTTTGCGCAAAGCTGTTTGCCTGAACGCTTCCTGAAGTCGAGCGAATGATTCTCGTGCCCATACGCTTTCCGTCCTGCGCGCCGACAATCAGGTAATAAATCTGCGTGTCGCTTTCGCGCGTGTCGATTCCTTTGCCGTAAAATTCGATGGAGTCGCCGTTGCCGACAATATTTATGCCTTGTTCCACTCCGTTCAAATATAGCTGCCAGAGCGCCGGAGAAGAATTAACGTCGAAACCCGCGCCCTGAAGCGCGGCTTTCGAAATCCGGTAAAGACCTTCTTTTTTGACTCCGATTTTCACGCCCGGCTGTGACGCAACCCAGCGCTGCATGATAGGGTCAGGAGGAATGCTGTAATAATTGACTGTTGCCTGCAAATCGGTAGGTAAATTCAGTTCGTTTCTGGAAAGCTCGGGCGGCAAGGTAAGCTGCGGAGCGGCTCTGAGTGATTCGAGCCGTTCGCCGCCGACTTCTTTCAAGTCGAGGACATAATTCGGGTAAATCGGATTTGAAAGCTGTCTTTGTCCTTCGGTGCTGTAGCTTTCGATATAATAAATCGCGCCGCCGATACCGTTCCTGTCAAAATATGTGTATTTATCGCCGGAAAACTGGTCTTCGCCCGCCCGCAAATAGCCGCCGCCGATAATTTGTTGACTGACCAGTTCCCTGCCTTTAGCCGTTTGCCGGTAAATGAAGAAACCGAGATTTTTTGTTTCGGAAGCGGTTTGCCATTCGAGCCAGACGCCTCTGCCGTCGGAAAAGGCTTCGGCACGGCTGTAAACAACCAATTCTTTTTGCAAAATTTCGCTCTGCAAAATTTCACTTTGCTTAACAGGCTTTGTTTTTATACTTTTTGCCTTCTGCGCAAAAACGGATGAGCTAAACAACAAAACCGAAAATATTAAAAACACCAATATCTTTTTCATAAAACTTACTCCTGCGAGATACACAAACATCCAGATAAATTATTAAGTGGGGCTTTAAAATGATATAGACCTTTTCACTTTACAACTTTTTCCCAATTTTGCCAAGAATTTCGCTTCCTAATTAAATAATTAACACCTTAAATTTTTCAAAACTAATTTAATTTTCTACAATTTTAGAAAGCAGTAAAGATAAATTGTATTTCGCCGGTCTTTTCGTTTGAGATTCAAATATGAAAAAAATCATTATTTACAGACTTTTCGCCTCTTTTTTAATCGCCGCTTTGTTCGCGACTTTTATACCGAACGAAACAAAAATCCGTGCCGCCTGGGGCGAGCCGGTCAGGGCAAAACACGCGATTGTCGCGTCCCAGCATGAGCTTGCGTCAAAAATAGGCACTGACGTGATGAAGCGCGGCGGCAACGCTATTGACGCGGCTGTGGCGGTCGCGCTCGCGCTCGCCGTCGTTTATCCCGAAGCCGGAAACCTCGGCGGCGGCGGATTTATGCTGATTCGCTTCAAAGACGGCAGAACTACCGCGATTGATTACCGCGAAATGGCTCCGATGGCGGCAGACCGAAATATTTTCATCGGAAAAGACGGCAAATTAATCGGCGGCGAAGGCTCTTCGACACTCGGTTATCGCGCTGCCGGCGTGCCGGGAACTCCGGCTGGACTCGATTTTGCTTTCAAAAAGTACGGCTCGAAAAAATTATCGTGGGCGCAGCTCGTCGAACCGGCAAGAAAACTCGCGCAGGACGGCTATGTTCTCTCATATCGCCTCGCAAATTTGTTCAAAGATTATGCCGGCAACCTCGAAAAATACCCGGAAAGCAAAAGAATTTTTTTGAATAACGGCAATTTTTATGAAGAAGGCGACGTTTTCCGTCAGTCGGATTTGGCGCAGACGCTGGCGAGAATGCAGAAATTCGGGGCGAATGAATTTTATACGGGAAAAACCGCGCAGCTAATTGCCGCCGATATGAAGGCGAACAACGGTTTGATGACGCTCGAAGATTTGAAAAATTATCAGGCAAAAGAGCGCGTGCCGCTGCGCGGAACTTATCGCGGCTATGAAGTTATATCGATGTCGCCGCCGAGTTCGGGCGGAATCGTTTTGCTCGAAAGCCTGAATATGCTCGAAAAATACGATTTGCGAAAAATGAACTGGGCTTCGTCCGAGAAATATCACGTTATTGCAGAAGTGCTGCGCCGCGCTTTCGCCGACAGATTTGAATTTATGGGCGACCCGGATTTCGTAAAAGTTCCGGTCGCGTCCTTGATTGATAAAAATTTCGCGGCGAAACGCGCCGAATCAATCAGCCTGAAAAAAGCTTCAAAAAGCTCGGACGTAAAACCGGGCGTGATTTCCGGCAAGGAATCGATGGACACGACGCATTTTACGATTGTCGATACGGAAGGCACGGTCGTTTCAAACACATATACAATCAATGATTTATACGGCTCGAAAGTTACGGCGAAAGGCACGGGCGTTTTATTGAACGACGAAATGGACGACTTCGCCGCGCGTCCCGGAACGGCGAATTTGTACGGCTTGATTCAGGGCGAAAACAACTCGGTTCAGCCGCGAAAACGCCCGCTTTCTTCGATGACGCCGACGATTGTTCTCAGAAAAGACGGCTCGGTCTGGTTTGCGCTCGGCGCGCGCGGCGGACCGCGAATCATTACGTCGGTTTTACAAGCCGTCGTTAATGTTATCGACTATGATATGAATATCAAGCAGGCGATTGACGCGCCGCGTATTCATCATCAATGGTTTCCCGACGAGATTGTTTATGAGCTTTACGGCACGAGTTCGGACACATTAAAATCGATGGAAGGATTCGGACATAAGCTGGTACAAGCGGAAAAACCGCCTTATATCGCTTCGATGACGGCGATTATGATTGACGAAGAAGGCACACGGCTCGGCGCAATCGATTCGCGCAGCGACGGCGCGGCGATTGGGTTTTAATTTATTTGAATAGACCCGTTTGAAATATTTTATGACTTAAACTTTCAAAGTTATGTGTTTTAACTTGCGAGTTAAGCGTCATAACCTTCAAAGTTATGTGTCTTACTTTCCGGGTTATGTCTTATAACTTGAAAGTATAAAGGCTTACTTTCAAAGTTTAGTCTTATAACTTACGAGTTATGTCTCTTACTTTTAAAGTTTAATGTCTTACCTTCCAAGTTTAGTGTCTTACCTTCCAGGTTTAGTCTTATAACTTGCAAGTTATAAGACATCTTTTGTAAAAAATAAATGCAAATCGATAAAGTCTTCGCTTATTTTTGAAAATTTCTCTCTCTAATTTTAATTAAAATTGTTTCAACTTCGCTACGAGCGTGATATTCTTTAAAAAATTTCGGTTAAGGGGGGAATATGTTTCTAATAAAAAGCAAAGCGTTAAGTTTTTCGATTTTGATTTCTTCGGTTTTAATTTTCGCGGCGTGTCCCGCGCCGCCGGCAAACGTCAATACGAACACGAATTCGTCCGTCAACACAAACAAAAATACCAATACAAATACGGTAAATACGAATGTTTCAAGCCCGACGACTTCGGCAGTCGAGACGAAAGAGCCCGAAAAATATCAGGCTGTCGTCAAGCTGAAATTTGAAACGACGGGCGACCAAAAGATGACGATTCCGGGCGAATTGCAGGCAAACGTCGCCAAAGACGGTGCGAATCGACGGATGGAATTTAATATGCCGAACGGCGATAAGCTCGTTTATCTCGAAACCGGCGGAAAAAATCTGGTGCTGATTCCTACTAAACAGCAATACGCCGAGCTGAACAAGGAAACCACCGGCATCGACCTTCGCTCGATGATGACGCCCGACCAGATTGTCAGTCAGGTTAAAGGAATGAAAGGCGTCGAGCGCGTCGGCGAGGAAAAATACGCCGACCGCGATGCGATTAAATATCAATACAGCGCCGTCAACGATACAAAAACGACCGCCGGAAACGTTGAAACAAAATCGTTTATCTACGTTGACAAGGAAACCGGCTTGCCGCTGCATTCGGAAACGAGCAGCACCGGAACCGGAAGCTATCAAGGCGTTCAGGGCGTGAAAATCATTACCGAGATGACGAATATTAAAACCGATGTTGACGCCGCTCTTTTCGCCGAGCCGACCGATTTTGCCAAAGTCGAGCCTGAACAGGTAAAACAACAGGTCGATATGGTCTTTAAAGTGGCGATGGTTTTTCTCGAACAAATAATGAAGTCGGCGCAGACGCAAGTTTCGCCGGCGGCTTCCAAATCGCCGCAATAGCTCTTTTGTTGAGTAATTTTCGAAAACTATTTCACGCATAGTTTAGAGTTCAAGCTAGGGCTTGAACTCTAAAAACATTTTCAAAGAGGAAAACAATGAACAGAGTTGCAACTTTTGTAATCGGAATCGTTTTAGGATTATTAATCGGCGGCGGCTTAATCTTCTATTATCTCGGCGGCGTACCGGCGGCGACTTCAAAACCGCCCGGCGCGCCGATTCAGGCGCCCGACCCGAACGGAATGCCCGGCGGGACGGCTTCAATCGTGATTAATCAACAATTTTTCGACACGGTTTTGGCAACGATTTTCCGCGATATGAACGCGCCCGCGTTTCCGCTTAATCTGACCGGACAAAATTTACAGGAACAGGAAATTCAGCCGGTTAAAATTGCATTTCAGCAAAACAACTGCGACGGGAAAATCACGCTTCTTCCCGAAGGAAGCGGCGTAAAAACCGGAGTTCGGCTGGAAAACAGCAAAATAAACGCGCCGCTCGCCTTTCGCGGCAGCGCTTCGGTTTTCGGAAGCTGTTACGAATTTTCCGGCTGGGCGCAGGCGAGTCTGAATCTGCGATACGATGCGGAACAGCAAACGGTTTTCGGGCAGATTGAAGTCGAAACCGTCAATCTCGACGGCGTAACGCCGCTCGTCAGCGGAATAATCGCGCGCTTTGTGCAGGCATCGCTTAATCAACGCGTAAACCCGATTGTGATTCTGCGCGGGCAGCAAATCGCTCTGAGCCTTCCGATTTCCGCCACCGACGGCACGCTCAACGCAAAAGTCAAAGACGTTCGCGCCGACATAAAAGAGAACGCTTTAAGCCTTTACGTTACATTCGATTTTGTCGGAACAAAAGGCGGGCAATTATAAATGGAAAATGGAAAATGGAAAATATTAAGAGATTCTTCATTTTCCATTTTCCATTTTCAGTTTTACATTTTAGTTATTCTTCTTCTTTTTCCAGCAGTTTCGTCGTTCCTTCGGTAACGCTCGGTCGCGCCAAATCATTTGTGTCGCGCCAGTTTCCTTGTTTTGGCGGAGCATAGTCGGAAGTCGGAATTGACTGCGCGGGCGGCAAAGCGTTGGCGGATTGTTTATTGCCGAAATAACTGCGTGAAGACGTTTGATTCGGCTGTTCGAGACTCATCAAATCCGGCGCGTCAGGCTCAAACAAAACCGAGTAAGCCATCCGCAGAAAGCCTCCGCCCCAGAGCAAAATCCAGGCTATAAACACGGCAAACGGTTCTTCGACTCTAGCTGCAAACGACAAAATTGCGATAAGCGGAACTATGATAAACGACAGAAGAAATAGGAATAAGCCCTGTTTAAAACCTTTCTTGTGATAAAATCTTTTCTTTTTTGAGCCTTCGGCGGTCAAGGATTGGGGCAAAGCGCCGCCGTATCTGATAACTTCCGCAACGCCCGTCAACAAAAGACCGCAGCGCGAGCAAAATCTTGTATCTTCGGCAACTTGTTCCTGACCACAGGTCGGACAAAACATATATTTCTCCTATTCGTCTTTTTTCAGTAACTTGGTCGTACCTTCGGTTACGCTTCCTGGGCGTACTAAATCGCCGGTTTCAGGCGCTTGCCACGCGCCTGCGGGCGGCATATAGCTTTCAACCGGCTGGCTCATCGGCGGCGGCAGAGCATTTTGTTGATGTGTTCTGCCCGTAAATTGCGCGGGTTGGCTGACGCCCTGAAAAGCGCTTTCGTTCTGGTAATAATTTTGCTCTTTAGACAGAAATAAGAACGAAAAAATTGTCATTATAATTCCGCCCATCGTTCCGATAACGGCAAACATCCCGGGTAGGTGATTAATTCCTGCCGCGCCCGCAATCGGAGTTAGAACTAACGTAAAAACCAGAAACCACGCGAGGCTGAATTTGAGAGCGTTTTTGCGCGTCAGCCATTTTTTATCTTTCCGCAAATCGGCTAACTGCGGGAGAAATCCGCCGTGAAAGAGAATTTCCGAAACGAGTCCGAGCGGAAAGCCGCAGCGCGAACAAAATTTCGTTTCTTCAGACACTTGTTGTTGACCGCAGCGTGGACAATGCATTTTTTTCTCCGAATTGGCAAAAGCTGATTAAGACTTAACCCTTAACGAATTTTTACACGAAATTGTTCAAAGTTCAAAAGGATTCAAGATTCAAGATTCAAGATTCAAAATTTAAGATTCAAGATTGCTTTTTTTCATTTAATCTTAAATCTTAAATTTTGAATCTTGAATCCTTCTAAACGCGTAGAAGCTTTTCGTCCGAAAACATTTGGAAAACAGCGAACGCGCGACCTTGAAAATTTTCGGCGCGCGCAAGTGTTTCCAACAGAATTGCGGAAATCGATTTCAGCTTTTCCGGCGCGGGCATTTCGCGGCTCAAATCGTCGTCAGACCTGAAAAATTCGAAGCCTTTCCGGCGCGTTTCCTCGACTTCGTTTAGATATTCCAGAATCAGCGCGGTCGTCGAAAGCGCTTCGGGCAAAGTCCATTCAAACGGGTCATCCCAGAGCTTTGTAGTAATTCCGCCGAAAGTCTGCTCGACTGCGGCGGCGCTTCGCAAAATGTATTCGCCGCAGGAAAACATCGCGAAGCTGTGCGGAATTTCGCGCGGCTTCCAGAAAAGCTTTTCGTTCGGAATCATTTTTACAAAACGGCAGGAACGCTCGTTGAGGCGCAGAAATTGTTCGTCAAAAGAATCGAGTATCGGTTTCATAAAATCGGCGAGCAGAAAGATTTTAACTTTCCGCTCGCCGATTGTCATTTTCAGTTAATTTTTCTTTTATATTACTTGTCCTTAAAACGCCGGTCGTCTTCGATTAAAACCAGCCCGTAGTTTTTCCCGTTGTAATTAACTCCGTTCTGAATTTTTCCTTTTATTCCGAGCTGAGCGCCTTTTGTCGGGACGTTTCGTTTGGTGATAACCCAAATTGAGCCGCTTCCGTCGTCAACTTTGTAAATGCCGCCTTCGCCGTTTTTTACAATCGGAATCGAAAGCCCGTAGCTGTCTTTGACGGTTCCGGCGATGACAACGTCTTTATCGTAATATTTCGACGGGTTGTCTTCGATGTCGGCGATGCTCGTTCGCTGCGGGCAAGCGGCAGCCAAAATTCCGATAAGCAGAACCAAACTCAATAAATAAAATTTTTTCATTTAATCTCCTTCCTGTTTTAGAAAATTTCGGGAGAGTCGATTCTTTCTACAATATTAAAGATTCTATCCATACAAAAAAGTTTGCCATCTATTTACAAATTTCGCTCATCAGAATTGTTTCGATTTCCACGCTTTGTTATAGTCCAAATATATTCTATTTTAGGAGATTCTTTTAAGTGATGAAGTTATTTTCGAGCGCCTTTTGTTTACTGTTTCTGACTTCTTTTTTGACCGTTTCGGTTTTTGCCCAGAAAATCGAAACCGAAGGCGACCTTTTCGCCAAAATTTCTAGCTTAACCAAAACGAAAAAGCCCGACGACCAGGACAAGGCTTATCAACTGGGCAAAACGTTTCTTTCAAAGTTCGGCACAAAAGACGATGAAGAAACAAAAAAGGTAAAGGAATTCGTCGAAAAATACCAGATGGCGACATTGGGTAAAAAAATCGAGGAAGGAAAAACCGCCGAAGCTTTCGTTTTCGGAAAAGACGTTTTGACGCGCGAACCCGAAAATTCCTATGTAACGTCGAATCTGGCTTATGCCGGTTATCAGGTTTTCCAAACCAAAAAAGACAGAACTTTCGCGCAGGATTCGGTTCAGTACGCAAAGCAGACGCTACAGCTTTTCGAAGCAAAAAAACTGCCGAAAAGCTTTGAGCCTTTCACCGACGAAGCCGATGCGACGGCGATTATGTATTATATCATCGGGCATCTTTCGGTCGATTCAAACTTGCCCGAAGCGGCGCAGAATTTTTATAAAGCCGTTCAATTCACTTCAAGAATCAAGAACAACTCATACCCGTATTACATCATTGCTTACAATTACGAGAAAGAATTTGAAAAAGCGCGTAACGCCTTTGAAGCAAAACACGGTATGAAAACGACTGAAGACGCCGAAATGAAAGCCGACAACGCGAAGCTGGAAAAGCTGGTGAAAAAGATGCTCGACGCCTACGCGCGGACGATAAAGCTCGGCGAAACCGACAATCCGTCGAGCGTAGCGGGATGGAAACAGCGCTACACGGAAGTTTATTCGTTTCTAAACGGAAGCGATACAGGCTCCGCCGAATTTCTGGCAAACGTCCTGACAACTCCGATGCCCGACCCGATGATACCGTAGAATTCAAGATTCAAGATTCAAGATTCAAGATTCAAGATTTAAGATTTAAGATTCAAAATTTAGGATTTAAGATTCAAGGTTATGTCCCGAATTGAAAGATTTGAAGATTTGGAAGTATGGCAATTAGCTAAAAATGTTGCAAATCTTATATACGATATAACTTCTACAGGTAAATTCAGTTATGATTATGTATTGCGAGACCAGATAAGAAGAGCTGTTATTTCTATCTTTTCCAATATTGCCGAAGGCTTCGAAAGAAATGGGAACAAAGAATTTATCCAATTTCTTTATATTGCAAAAGCGTCTTGCGGAGAAGTCAGAGCACAGCTTATATTTGCAAGTGAAAGAGATTATATTTCAAATGAAAAATTTGAAATGGCAGAAAAAGATTTGCTTTGTTTGAGCAGCCAAATTGCAGGCTTTATTAAATATCTGAAACAATCTGAGATGAGCGGTGCAAAATTCAAAGATAAAATTCGATAGTTCGGGATTCAAGATTCAAGATTTAAGATTTAAGATTTTGTCTTTCAATTTTGAATCTTGAATCTTAAATTTTGAATCTTAAATCTTAAATCTTAACTCCACTATGGACGCGACAAGGCAGGTTTTGGAAGAAAAGTTTTCCTTCACATCGAGTATTGCGGGCGACGTTTGGCATCAGAAAGCCTCGCCCGATGCTTTTGAATGGTGGTATTTCGACGCGCTCAGCGACGACGGGCGCGACGCGGTCGTCATTATCTTTCTCGACAATTTTATCTTTTCGCCGCGCTACAATTCGCTTAATAAAAAACACCGCAAATCGAGCGAGAAACCGAAAAAAGGAATCTGGCTCGACGAAAAAACATTTCATTTTCCCGAGCCGAAAAAGTTTCCCGCGCTCGCTTTTATCTATTATCGCAACGGCAAACCGATTTATCGCGCGATTAACGAATACGCGCAGGACGATTTTCAGGCGAGCGAAGAAACGCCGCAGGCGAAAATCGGCGAAAATACTTTTCGGCTCGATTCCGCGCCTTACGGTTCGGGTTATGTGCTTTCAATTAATGTCGGACTTCCGAAAAACCGGACGCTGAAGGCGAATTTCGAATGGCTTTCAATCGAGGGCGATTTTAAGCCTGAATGCTGCGTTTACGCCGAAAACTCGCATTGCTGGAATCTCGTTCTGGCGCGCTCGGACGTTACGGGCAGAGTTTCGGTCGCTGACGCGAAGGGAAAAAATCTCGATACGGTAAATTTTCGCGGAACGGGCTATCACGACCACAATATCGACAACCGCTGGCTGCCCGAAACCGTTCAGGACTGGCAATGGGGACGGGCGCATTTCAACGATTCGACCGCGGTTTTTTATCGTTACAAGGAAATAAACGAAACGAAGCCGATAAACAAGCTTTTAGTCGTCCGCGACGGTGCGCTGCGCGAGCGCGATTGTGTCTACGAAGAGCAAAACTTCCAGCGCGATAAATTCGGCATTCGCTACCCGTCGCGGATAACGTTTCTGACCGAAGACAATCTGCGTCTTCGCATCAAGCAGACAAAAATCATCGATTCGAGCTTTTTTTATCTTCGATTTTTGAGTGAAATGACCTTAACTCTGCGCGACGGCAAGCCTCGAAAAACAATCGGAATCACCGAATATCTCGCGCCGAAAGCCTTGAAATACCGCTGGCTCGACTGGCTCGTAAATATGCGCATCGGACGCGGCGGAAAAAGCGCGCTTCTGAAGTAATTTCAATATCCACAATGAATTTTGAACCAAGCGATAAAAATTTTGCGGAAAGAATAAAACAGTCTTTTGCCGGGCAATCGGTGATGAAGCTAATCGGGGCTGAATTAATCAAGGTTGCGGCGGGCGAAATCGACATCAAGCTTCCCTTTCGCAGTGATTTAACGCAGCAGGATGGATTTCTGCACGCCGGAATCGCAACCACGATTGTCGATACCGCCTGCGGTTACGCGGCATATTCGCTGATGCCTGCCGAATCAAGAGTTCTGAGCGTCGAATTTAAAGTTAATCTGCTCTCGCCCGCCGTCGGAGATTATTTCGTCGCCGAAGGCAGAATCATCAAAGCCGGAAAAACTCTAACCGTTGCGCGCGGAGACGTTTTCGCTATTCAAGCCGCTAACAAAAAACTAATCGCCACAATGCTCGCAACAATGATTTGCCGAACACAATAAAGGCGCAAAAGATTTAAGATTCAAAATTCAAAATTTAAGATTTAAGATAATCTTCGTCTTTCAATCTTGAATCTTGAATCTTGAATTTTGAATCTTGAATTTTGAATCTTAAATCCAAAATTCTTTTCGCTATTGTTTATTAGTAAGCTTGACCGCCGTGCCGTAGGCGAGAACTTCGGTCGCGCCCTGCGAAAATTCGGTTGCGTCGTAGCGCATACCGATAATCGCGTCTGCGCCGATAGCCTGCGCGTGGGCAATCATCCGGTTAAAAGCTTCCTGCCGCGCCTGTTCGCAGACATGCGACCATTCTTCGATATTGCCGCCGCCGAGAGCTTTAAATCCGCCGATAATGCCGCGCCCGATTCCCGTCGCCCGCACGACGATGCCGCGAACGATGCCCAGATACTGCACGATTTTTCCCATTTCCACTTCGTTTCCGGTTGTTACTATCATTTAAGCTTTCTCCTGTTATTTTTTTCACCGCAGAGACGCAGAGATTATTAAAGAGAATTAACAGGGATGACAGGATAGACAGGGATTAAAACAATTTATTATTTCCCTGATTTATCCTTGTTCATCCTGTCATCCCTGTTAATTCTCTTCTCTGCCTCTTCGGCGTTTAATCTTATCTTAGTCTATTCATACCTCAGCGCTTCAATCGGATTCAGGCGGCTCGCGCGTAAAGCCGGCAGAACGCCCGCGATGAATGCGATTCCGCAGACCAGAAGCGTTACAAATATAACCGCAAACGGTGTAAAAACAAAAAGGCTGTAGCCTTCGAAAGATTCCAGATAAGTTCGCGCCAGATACGTGTTGACGAGCACGCCGATGATTATTCCCGTAACGATTCCGGTTAAAGCGCCCCAGAAACCGATTAAAATTGATTCCAGCGCAAATAACAGAAACACTTTTCCGCGTCCCATTCCGAGAGCTTTTTGCAGCCCGACTTCCTTTGTGCGTTCGAGAACGGCGATGACGAGTGTGTTGATGATGCCGAAGGACGCAGCTAAAAGCGCGATAAAGGCAAAAAGATTCAGCCCGATTTGCATGATGCCGATTGCATCGTAAGTGCGCTTTTGCTGGTCGGCGAACGTCATCGCATCAAAGCCTTTTTCGACGAGCTTCTTTTTGATTTCCGCAATTTGCTTTTCGTCCGAGGTATTAAGCTGCAATGTAAAGTTAAAGAATTTGTTGTAGCTTTCCGACTGTGTCTGCTGGTCGTCATAAATCTTTCGCGCCGTCTGCGCGTCAACGAAAGAATTGAAATTCGCCATAAAGCCTTTGGTCGAAACGCCGACAATCTTGAGCGGCATTGTCTTCAACTCGCCTTTCTGACCGACTTTGTACGCGACCGTCGCCGTTTTCCCGACCAAAGACGCGATATTTTCGTCCAAAGCTTTCGCCAGCGAGAGCGGCAGCATTATCTGTCCTTCACCGTCAATCGTTTTGCCCGCTTCGGTCTTCTGCCTGATGCCCGTTGAAAGCATTCCGAGGTCAGCCTGATATTTCTTCGCGCCGTCGAGCGTGATGTATTCGACATCCATCCGAAAACTGGGCGTAACGCGTTTGATTTCGGGAATTTCCTTCGCCAGATTTTCCATCTGCGCGAGCGAAACGTTCATCGAATTCGGGTCAATCTTATTTCCCTGCTCGTCTTCCTCAGTTTCCTTGTATTCGAGCGGCGCGCCCGATTTCGGTTTGTCCTCTTTTTCGGCAGGAAATTGTTTGCGTACAAAAACGACATCGCTGCTCTCGATGTTTTTAACCTGTTTTTCGATATAATCCTTCAATCCATCGCCAATCGCGTTGGTCATAATCAGCGTGAGCGAGCCGACAAATATCGCCATCACCGTCAGAAACGTGCGGAGCTTCGAGCGAAAAAGATTACGATTTGCAATTTTTATTAAGTCCCAGAATTTCATAAATAACTGAGAACTGAGAAGTGAGAACTGAGAACTTTCCCTTTACTCACTTTTCAGTTCTCACCTCTCAGTTCTCACTTCTTACAATCTTTCCGTCAACAAGCTCGATTATGCGGTCGCATTTTGAAGCCAAATCTTCGTCGTGCGTAACGATAATCAGCGTTATTCCCTTTTCTTTATTCATCCGAAAGAGCAAATCTTCGACCTGCTCACTCGTTTTCGAATCGAGATTGCCGGTCGGTTCGTCGGCAAAGATAACCTGCGGATTTGTTACCAGCGCGCGGGCGATACAGACGCGCTGTTTTTCGCCGCCCGAAAGGTCTTTGGCGTTTTTTTCTTCCTTGTCTTTCAGCCCGACGGCTTCGAGCGCGTCCATCGCGTCTTTGGTAAAACGATACTGCGAAGCGCCGCGAATACGCATCGGCAAAACGACGTTTTCAAAAACGGTATCGCGCCCGTTCAGAAAAAACTGCTGAAAAACAAAGCCGAACTTTTCGTTCCGAACAGTATCGCGCCGGCGTTCGGAAAGAGAGGAAAAATCTTCGCCTTCGAACATGACGCTTCCCAAACTCGGCACGTCGAGACACGCGAGCAGGTGCATCAGAGTCGATTTTCCGCTGCCCGATTTCCCGATAATCGCCACACAGTCGCCTTGCGCGATTTGCAGATTGACGTTCTTTAAAACCTCGTAATCGACGCCGTCGCTCGTGTAAGTTTTTGATAAATTGATTGCTTCAAGCATAGATGTTTTTACGGTTGTCGTTTTGTCAGATTTTACTTACGAGGCTCGCATTTGTGATGTTTCATTTTTGTTGAAAAGAAAAACGGCTGTCTTTCTTGCCGGAAAGAAACAGCCGCCGGATTTATAAAATAAATTTTCGCCTTTAGAATAAGACTTATAAAATTTTAATTTAAAGTTAAAAAGGGAGAATTTCCTCTCCCTTTTCAAACAATTTCTTTATGATTCTTTATTTACCGTGCGCGGTTTTTTCTTATTTATCTGCTGCTCGATTTCCTTTTGGTCTTCTTCCTGAAGCTCCCTGATAATCACCGGAATTTTCGGTATCAGGCGTTCCTGCACCTGCCGCATCGATTCGGTCATAATCGTCGTCATCAGCTTTAAGCTCTTTTGTCCGGTCGGCGATTTGTAAAAGATGGCTAAATCCTTGATTTCTTCGAGCGTGTAATATTTGTCGTAAACGGACGCTCCGATTTCGTCCATCATCCGGTTAAAATCGAGCTTTTGCATCAGGCGTTCCTGAAAGCGTTTAATCCTGTCTCCCTGCTCGTTGATGAGTGCTTCTTCAAGCGCTTTTCTTTCCGACGCGGTTAAATCGGTTCGCTCGTCGAGCGCCGCCGTAACAGCCGATTTGCGCGAAACTTCCATCTGCTGCGACATAAGATTAACGAAGTCCTCAGCCTTATTGCCCGTGTTGATGAGCGTCATAAGCTCTTTTATCGCGGCTTGCTTTTCGGCGGAAACAGATTCCTGCGCGAGCGCCTGTCCGATAAGCGCGAACGCAAGCATAAATAGTGTGAATGATATTTTCTTAAACATAAATTACCTCTTGAGTTTGTTTGGATACGAACGCTAATAATAACTTTTTCAGCCCTGATTTTTCAACCATTCGCGCAGAAGCGACATTTTTTCGATTCGTGCAAAATCTTTGTCCTTTAATTCATCATCCGAAACCATTTCGTGAAACCATTCGATTTCATATGGGATGTGAACGGCGCGCGCGCCGATTTCGATAACGGGCAGAATGTCCGATTTGAGCGAGTTTCCGACCATAACGAACTCTTCCGGCGCAATTTGATGTCTTCGTAGAATATATTTGTAAGTTTTGGCATTTTTCTGAGGAACAATCTCAAAAGCGCTGAAATAATCGCCGATACCCGAACGCGCGAGCTTTGCTTCCTGGTCGAAGAGGTCGCCCTTTGTGATGACCATTAAATTGTAATTATCGGATAAATCGCGGATTGTTTCTTTTACGCCTTCGAGCAATTCCACTGGATAAGTCAAAAGCTCACGGGCAAAGCCGATTATCTGTTTTATCTCACCGCTCGTGATGCGTTCTTCGGTCAGCTCGATTGCAGTTTCAATCATCGAGAGCGTAAAGCCTTTGACGCCGTAGCCGAACTGCTGAATATTGCGCGTTTCGGCTTCATCCAGATGCTTTTCTATCCATTCGCCGTCGTGATACGCCGAGAGAAGCTTTTTATATTTGTCCTTTATCGAGACAAACATCCGCTCGTTATGCCAGAGCGTATCGTCCGCGTCGAATGCGATGGTTTTTATCATTTAAGTGATAGGTGTCAGGTGTTAGGTTTTAGGTGTCAGGTGTTAGGTTTTCGCTAATCCCTAATACCTAAAACCTAATCCCTAGTTTAACAGTTGGCGCAGAACATACTGCAAAATGCCGCCGCCTTTGTAGTATTCGACTTCAATCGGCGTGTCGATGCGCAGCGTCAAAGTCGCTTCTTCGCTTGTTCCGTCGGCGCGGTTTATCGTTAACGTAACATCTTGAAGCGGTTTTATGTCGCCGATTTCGAGTCCGGTTAAATCGAATGTCTCGCTGCCGTCCAGATTCAGCGTCTGCGCCGACTGCCCGTCTTTGAACTGCATCGGGAGAACGCCCATGCCGATAAGATTTGAGCGATGGATGCGCTCGAACGATTGCGTGATGACCGCTTTTACGCCCATCAGACGCGTTCCTTTCGCCGCCCAATCGCGTGATGAACCCGTTCCGTATTCCTGCCCGGCGAAAATCACGGTCGGCGTGTTTTCCGTCTGATATTTAACTGCCGCATCGTAAATCGTCAAATCTTCGCCGTCGGGCTGATGTTTTGTAAATCCGCCTTCGACGGGCGCAACCATCAGATTTTTGATTCTGACATTGGCGAACGTTCCGCGAAGCATAACTCTATCGTTTCCGCGACGTGAGCCGTAAGAGTTAAAATCCTGCGGCGCGACTCCGTGTTCCTGTAGATAAAGTCCGGCGGGCGAATTCGGCTTAATCGCTCCGGCGGGCGAGATGTGGTCGGTCGTAACGGAATCGCCGAAGATTGCCAGCGCGCGCGCGCCTTTTACGTCGCTGAACTTCCCTGTTTCCATCGTAAAATGGTCAAAATACGGCGGCTCCTGAATGTATGTCGAATCTCCGTCCCATTCATAAACCGCGCCGGTCGAGGTCGGAATACTGTTCCAGAGCGGGTTCTGCTCGGCAAATTCGCTGTAAAGCTTTTTGTATGTTTCGGGGTCGAACGCGGCTTGGAGATGTTCTTTAACTTCATCGAGCGAAGCCCAGATGTCTTTTAGATAAACGTCGTTTCCGTCCGAATCCTGTCCAATCGGGTGCAGGTAAACGTCTTTGACGACCGTTCCCGCCAGCGCGTAAGCGACGACGAGCGGCGGCGACATCAGGAAATTCGCTTTGATATTTTGATGAACACGCGCTTCGAAGTTTCGGTTTCCCGACAAAACGCTCGCGGCAATCAAATCGTTTTCGACGATTTCTTCTTCGATGCCCGCGTCCAGCGGTCCCGAATTACCGATGCAGGTCGTGCAGCCGTAACCGACGAGATTAAAGCCGATTTCGTCGAGATATTTCTGCAAACCCGTTTTGTTCAAATATTCCGTAACGACGCGCGAGCCGGGCGCGAGCGAAGTTTTAACGTAAGCCGGAACTTTCATCCCTTTTTCGGAAGCTTTTTTCGCGACGATTCCGGCGGCAATCATCACCGACGGGTTCGATGTGTTTGTACATGAAGTTATCGCCGCGATAAGCACGTCGCCGTGCCCGATATTTACGTTTTGCGTCGGCGTATCTACATCCAAATCTTCAACACGGTCGGGCGTCGGACGATTGTTCATCATCTCGACTTCGGTTAAAACATTCGTGTTTTTTGTGCTGATATTATTGATAACGGGAAGCGGAATCGATTTTTGCGACTGCTCGCCGCCGCCGGTCGCGTGCGCCGCCGTCGCCGCGCCCATCGTAACCTGATAG
>JBARIW010000101.1:0-8594 GCA_049799955.1 Pyrinomonadaceae bacterium | reverse complement strand
GCTGAAAAGCTTCAGAATTTGACGGAATTTAGCGCGTGAAATTCGAGCGCGCACAAGATGTTTGCAACTATCTGTCATTGCTAGCTTTAAGTATTATATTTTACTTTTCTGCTAGGCATGACCCAATTTTATTAATCATTTAATAATCTCGGATCGTGTAATAACGTTAATATGCTTTATAGTTTGATTCAAATCAAATATAAAAAGATTTTTTCAATAAAATTATTTTTTTAATTCTTCTAAAATAATTTCTCTGTAAATTGCATAATCTCCCTTGCGGCATTGCTTGGACATAGCCGGGTTCAAATGGTTATGAGATATGCCCACCCGGTCGAAGCGCATAAAATTGATGCAATGAAAAAATTGGAAGAGTTTAATAGGCAGAGAATTAGTAAAGCGGCTTAATTCAAGGAAAAGATGCGTGTAGGAAAACGGAGATTTTTCATTTGTCATGACTGAAGAACAATGCAAGCTTGGGGCAGAATTATTATTTCAGTACTCACTCTTGTTAGGTGTCAAAAGCTACGAGTTTCTTGAAGAGTTCCGAGAGGTCAAAAAATTTGTCCCAGACCCCCGCATGTTAGGATATTTCATGGTAGTCGCGGCATTCTTCGCATGTGTCAGCAACTATGATATTCCTGACGAAGATGAATATGATGCATTTTGCAAAGCGGCATGGTCAAGGCTGGACAATTTTGACTTCGGAGGCTACTCACCCGTCAAAGAAATGGATGTCTTGATGGCTTTGCGCAGTCTGGCGGACTTTTCTAAAGATTATCGAACCTCACCCACAGATTATTTTTGGTCCTTGGGTTACTGGGTTGCCTGCAACATTAAGCGCGAAGCCCTGTCAAAAAAGGAAATGAAGGCGGCGAACTTGATCAGCGGCTTTCTTAAAGTTGCGATCTCAGATTGGTTCGCGGATGAATTGCTTGGCTGGTTATCATTATTTAGCGATGAACCCAATGTTTATAGAAGCCCTTGGGTTAAGGCAGAAATGAACCGCATAGAGAGCGGTACTACATATCCAGAGAGCCTTCCCAAGAAAGAAAGAGAGAGAGTGATCAGGGATGATCAGCTTAGCTTTGTCTCTACCGTTAAACTTATTCATGAAAACTCAACCCACCCTCAAGCAAAAAAACTGTTGTTGGAATGTCTAAAGGAAGACAAATCGTATGCGTTGTTTCTGAGGAATTTCGGTGTAGAGGCTGCACAAATGCACGCTGAAGGGGAAGCCTTTGGAGGTCCCCAGATGGTGACAGCACTTAAACCTAACAGCAAAAATGAAGATCAAATTAATACGAGGGTCTCACAAAGGATGCCCATAGTGGGCATCGACAATGCTATCGACATTTACCCTGAACGGAGGTCTATACCTAGATTAGAAGTTTGGGATGAACACTGGTTATTGGTAATGTTGATGATGGCAGAGCGAGCGCGGATTATTGTTATAGCGTTTTCCCGATTCACTGAAGGACTTTCGGACGAGCTGCTGCTTCTCAACGCTCTGGGAAGGAAGGATTCAACCATCATCATAGTAGATCTAAAACCTACATTTGGAGCGTTTACGATGGCGGGACAAATCGCAAAAGTGGCGGACCCGGAACCGCTAGAGTGGAGCGAAGCGTCGGAAAAACTATCACCATATGGCACGGTGATAAGGGATGATGAGATTGAAACGCGATTATCTGAAATTCTTGCCCAAATGTTGGCTGACAAGTCACAGGACTGTAACAATATTGATGCCCAATAACAATAAAAACAGACTATGGCATGGACTACGACTCGTCCGAAGTATAAAGATTATCAATGTGTGATAACGCATAACAGTGAGTGCTTTAGCGTCAAAACGAACTGCAAAATCTTACTTTAAGTAGTGGTTTGTAAAACGGCATAAGTGCAAAGAGTAGGCACAAATATGGACACACTGCTGTTTTTGGAAGATTGAAGAAAATCGCTAGAACTCTAATGTTTGTTGGAGGCGGCGATCGGAATCGAACCGATGAATAAAGCTTTTGCAGAGCTCTGCCTTACCACTTGGCTACGCCGCCCGAAAGAAAATAATGAAGGCTGAATGATGAACGATGAAAAATCTTTTATTCATCATTCATCATTCAGCATTCATTATTTCAAAATTTGGAGCGGGAGACGAGACTTGAACTCGCGACTTCGACCTTGGCAAGGTCGCGCTCTACCACTGAGCTACTCCCGCGCTGCAAATGATAATTCTACAAACTGAGCAAATTTTGTCAAGTTGTAGATATTAAAATCTACTTTTCAACCGTAATGTTTTTGACAAAGCTCCAATCGCCGCTCGCGTTGATTTTTACATTCCCGACTCTTTTGCTGGAAATGACCATATTTGCCGGATACCAGAGCGTAAAAAGCGGCAAATCGCGGCTGATGATTTCCTGCGCTTTTGTATAAAGCTCTTTTCCTTTCGCTTTATCGACCGTATCAATCGCCTCTTGAATAATTTTGTCAAAATCCGCGTTGCTGTAACGACTGCGGTTTCTGCCGTTTTCCTTTTTATCGGGAAACTCGCTCGAAGCAAACAAATCTTTATAAAAAATCGGGTCTTGATTTCCGCCAATCCATCTTCCGGTGTTCATCTGAAACTGACCGTTTTTTAACTGCACGCGCAAAGTCTCAGGTTCGACGGTCGAAATTTTTACGTTAAGACCGATATTTTTCAAAGAATCCTGAATGACCTGAGAATATTGACTGACCGCCGTGTTATTCGAGGCATACTTAAATTCTATCGCTTCGCCGTTGTAGCCCGATTCTTTGACAAGCGATTTTGCTTTTTCAAGATTATATTCATATTTTGTGCCGACGGAATATGCCCAGGAGCTTTCCGGCAGAATCGAGTGG
This sequence comes from Pyrinomonadaceae bacterium, assembly GCA_049799955.1. GTDB lineage: Bacteria > Acidobacteriota > Blastocatellia > Pyrinomonadales > Pyrinomonadaceae > JBGTFE01. The sequence goes on along the minus strand of JBARIW010000101.1, from coordinate 5,720 downwards.
GAAATTTTAGCCTGGTCGAGAAGCAGGTCTTTGATAATTTTTTCGCGGTCGATGGCATTCGCCACCGCCTGACGGATTTTCACGTTATTAAATGGTGTAGATTCGACGTTAAATCCGATGTAATCGATATTTGAGCCTTCAAATTTTTCGACTTTCAAATTCGGATTTTGTCCGAGCGAATTCAGTGTGTCGGGCGAAAGATTATTTGCGTTCGGCGCAAGGTCAACGCCGCCGCTTTGGAGTTCGGCTTGAAGCGCGTTGGCGTCCGTTACGGTTTTGACGTTTAATTTTTGAACAGTCGGCGCGCCTTCCCAATAATCGGGAAATGCTTCGAGCTGAACAAAACTGTTTACCTGGTCAAAAGAGACAAACTTGAATGCGCCCGTTCCGATTGGCGCGGTTTTTTGCTGCTCGATTGTGCCTTCGGGAATCATCGGAATTGTTACGAGATTAGAAAGAAGCTGATTGACCAGCGCCGGGCGCGAAACTTTTATAACGATTGTTTTTGCGTCCGGCGCTTCGATGCTCGTAATATGCGCGACACGTTTCTTTTTGTCCGGCGCGGTTTCGTCAGCAACCGTATCGAAAAAGCTTCCGGCTTTTGCGCCGTTAGCTTTAAAAAGCGCGTCGAAGGTATATTTCGCGTCGTTTGCGGTGAAAACCTTTCCATTATGAAATTTTACATTTTCCTGAAGCGTGAAAGTTAGGGTTACGTTGTCTTCTCCGATTTTTATGTCTTTGGCAAGGTCGCCGACATATTCGAAGTTTTCGTTTTTTCTGACGAGCGAATTAAAAATCAAAGTCCGTACGCGGTCGTCCGAAGCGCTTGTGCCGGTGCTGCTTAGTGTGTCGAGCGTTGTGATTTTTTCGGAAGATGAGATTGTTATCGCGTCTTTTGAGCGTTTGGAGCAAGCGATGAAAAATATAAAACTAAAAATTAATACCGAAATAAAAATAACCTGACGCTTAAAGTTCATCAAACTATTTCCTCCTGAATTTTATGAATTTGTGTTTGCTTTTAATTCCGCAATTTTACTGGAAAGCGCGCTCAGGCGGCTTTCGTCGAACGGCAATGGTAAGTTTATCAAATTTTTCGCTTCCGCGATTCGTTTGAGCGACTGATTAATCCGGCTTTCCGAAATTTCACCCGATTTTACCGCGTTTAAGACCGAATAATAACCTTCCCGAATATTATGTGAGCCGGCGCAAACAGCGAGCATATCTTCCCCGGCGCGAATCGCCATCAGGCACGCTTCGCCGATGCCGTAATTTTTCAAAATCGCGCCCATCTCCATATCATCCGTGATTGCGACGCCGTCGAATCCCAAATCCTCACGCAAAAGCTTTGTCGTAAAATTAAAACTCAGAGACGACGGCAGAAGCTTGCCTTCGCCGTCTTTTTCCTGAAAATCGGATTTTGGAAAGCTCGCATGTGCAATCATTACCGCCGCCGGCTCTTTTGTTTTGAAAATTTCACGATAGGGAAACAAATCAATCTCAAATAATTCTTTATCCGATAAATTAACCTGCGGCAATTCTTCGTGCGAATCGACTTCGCTCGCCCCCAAACCGGGAAAATGCTTCAAACATCCGAGACAACCGCTACTCTCAAAATTTTCAAGATAGGCGGACGCAAATTCCAAAACATCTTCTTTAGAATCTCCGAAAGCGCGCGAATACAAACCGTTGTTGGATTTTGCGCGAACTTCATCCATTACATCAACAACCGGCGCGAAATTCATATTAAAACCCAAAATACGAATAATTTCGGCGGTTATTTCGGCTAAATTACCGGCATCTGACGCATTTTTAAATGAATTTGCCGCAGGCATCGGTTCGACAATTCGCCGCAGGCGGTCAACCAATCCGCCTTCCTGGTCGAGACTTAAAAAAGGCGCAATTTCGGAAATTTCTCTGATTTCATCGAGCAATTTTCTTGTTTGTCCGGCTTCGCGGATGTTTCTGGCGAACAGGCAAACTCCGCCGGGCGAGATTTCATTTAATAACTCGCGCGTTGATTCATCGAGTTCCGCGCCCGGAATTCCGATAAAGAATAATTGTCCGATTTTTTTCTCGACCGGCAGAGAAAGGATTTGCTCCAACATATTAAAACCAAAGCGGATTGTAACAATCTTAAAGTAATTTATAAAGCGTCGGCAGGCAGACGCTTAAAGTAATTTCTCGAAAATTTGAGCGTGATTTCGTTTTCGGAATGCCGAAATTAAACAATTTTGTTCTTCAATTCCGTCAAAATTCGTTTAGCTTCCTGCGGGCTTAAATCTTCGATTTCTATCGAGCGCAGCTCGTCAACGACATTTTCATTCGTAATTGCAAAAAGCGAAAATTGCGAAGCCATTTTATTGTTTGACGCGCGACCGACCGCAGTTTCAAGTGCCGACGAAGTGTGTTTAGCTTCGGAAAAAACTGCTAATTCATATTGCTCGAGTTTAGCTAAAACTTCTTTCGCCCGCATAATGGTTTTTTGAGGAAGTCCGGCAAGCTGAGCGACGGCGATGCCGTATGATTTTGAAGCTTTTCCTTTTTTTAATTTGTGCAGAAAAACGATTTCGCCGTCTTTTTCGGTCGCCAGAACCTGATAATTTTTCGCGCCCGGAAGACTTTCGGCAAGCTCGGCAAGCTCGTGATAATGCGTAGCAAAAAGCGTCTTGGCGGAATGCTGGGGCGAATTATGCAGATATTCGGCAACCGCCCAAGCGAGCGAGAGTCCGTCGAAAGTCGATGTGCCGCGCCCCAATTCATCAAGCAAAATTAAGCTTCGCGGCGTCGCGTTATGCAGAATCGAAGCGGTTTCCGTCATTTCGACCATAAATGTCGAGCGTCCCGAAGACAAATCGTCGGACGCGCCGATTCTCGTCCAAACGCGGTCTAAAATCGGAAGCTTCGCCGATTTCGCCGGAACGAATGAGCCGATTTGAGCCAGAATTTGAATAATCGCAATTTGCCGCAGCATCGTCGATTTTCCGCCCATATTCGGTCCCGTGATAATCAGCAAACGGTCAGTCGAATTATTTAGATAAATGTCGTTCGGAATAAAAGATTCGCTGCCGAAGGCTTCGACAATCGCGTGTCTTCCGTCTTTTATCTCGATTTCATCGCCGTCATGCAGCAGCGGCGCGACATAATTTCTCTTCGCGGCAACTTCGGCAAGGCTTGCGAGCGCGTCCAGAGTTGCCAGGGCGCGGGCGGTCGATTGCAGATTTTTGGTTTCTTCACGAACCTGCGCGCGGATGTTTTGAAAAATGTTGGTTTCAAGCTCAATAATTCTCGCTTCCGCGCCGAGAACTTTCTGCTCCCATTCCTTAAGCTGCGGCGTCGTAAATCTTTCGGCGTTTGTCAGAGTCTGCCTTCGCTCATAATCAGCCGGAACACGCGGCAGATTGCCTTTTGAAATCTCGATAAAATAGCCGAAAACGTTATTGAATTTAATTTTCAGGTTATAAATACCGGTTCGTTTTCGTTCCTGTTCTTCAAAGCCCGCAATGATTTGTTTGGCTGAATTGCTTATATTTCGAAGCTCGTCAAGCTCGCTGTCAAATCCCTCCCGGATGATGCCGCCGTCAGACAAATTCATCGGCGGTTCGTCGGAAATAGATTGTTCAATCAGCGCCCGAATTTCGGGAAGCTCAAAAATATTTTCCGATAAAACCTGCAACAGAAGGCTTTGCGCGTCCGATAAAGTCGAATTGATGTTCGGCGTTTGCGAAAGTGAACGATTTAAAGCGAGCAAATCTCTCGGAGTTGCAGTTCCCAAATTTAATCTTCCGACAAGGCGTTCCAAATCGGAGACCTCTTTTAAAAGGAAACGAGTTTTCTCTCTTAAAATCGAATCTGTCAGCTCAGAAACCGCAGCAAGGCGCGTTTGAATTTCGCCTCTTTTCAGAGAAGGGCGTAGAAGCCAAGATTTTAGAAGACGCGCGCCCATTCCGGTGACGGTTTCGTCAATTACGCTAAAAAGCGTCCGTTTCGTTTCATTTCTGGATTCGACGATTTCAAGGTTTCTTAGAGTAATTGCGTCTAAAACCATAAAATCGTTGTTTTCAAAATAATTAATGTCCGAAATATGTTCGGCGGAAACACGCTGCGTTTCCTGCGCGTAACGCAGGCACACGCCCGAAGCGCAAATTGCCTGTGTCCTTCCGGCGAGACCGAAACCGCTTAATTCTCTTACATTCAGTTGTCGTTTTAATAAATTTTCGCAATCTTCGGGATGAAAAAGCCAGTTATCAAGCGGAGTCAGAGCGGCTGAAAATTTATTCGAATTCGCGGGTTTGATTGAAACTACGTTCGATGCGTCTGATAACGTCAGCGATTGGGAGCTTGAAAAACTGCTTTCGACTAATTTTTGCAAAGATTCGGGAAATAAAAGCTCGCGCGGCGCAAAGCTTTCAATGTCGGCGCAGATATTTGTCCAAGCGTTTGCGCCGGAAATTTGGGTTGAAAAAAATTCTCCGGTCGAAAGCTCAAGAAAAGCCACGCCGAAGGTTTCGCCCGCCCCGCAGATTGAAGCAAGATAAACGGATTCTTTTGATTCGAGAAGCTGAGGGTCAATCGCCGTTCCGGGCGTTATCACGCGCACGACTTCGCGTTTTACAAGTTTAACTCCTTTTCCGGCGTCTTCGGTTTGCTCGCAAATCGCGACGCGGAAGCCTTTTTTTACAAGACGCGAGATATAGCCTGCCGCCGCGTGATGCGGGACACCGCACATTGGAACCGGATTAGGACTGTCTTTATGCCGCGCAGTCAGCGTAATTTCCATTTCGCGCGAGGCGGTTACGGCGTCTTCATTAAATAATTCGTAAAAGTCGCCGAGCCGGAAAAACAGCAAAGTTCCGGGATATTGTTTTTTTATTTCGAGATATTGCCGAAGCATCGGCGTCGCGTTTTGCATACGTTTGGAAACGAGTATATGATTGAGTATCAAAGTTTAACTCAAAATCTTAAAAAAAGTAAAAAAACATTAAATTTCATTTTCTTATTGTCGCTTTTTGGCAATTTTGCTAATATACCTTTTTACACACTAATTACTGGATAATTCAGCCAAGATATTAAGTTAACAACTTTTCTGAATGATATAGAATCAAAGGGCTTAAATTCCTGCCGGATGTAAAATATAAATTTATAGGAGTATCTATTATGAAAGCAGTAAGATTCATAACAATTTTTAGTTTTTTATTGGTTTTTAATTTGGTCAGTCTTTCCGCGATTAACGCGCAGACAGACACAAAAAACACGAAAGCCGACGTGAAAACGACTGAAACGACGAAAGAAGGCGTAAAGCCGGTCGAACCGACGACCGCTTCGCAGCTTAAAGAAATTAACTCAAAAGAAGAACGTTATCGCATCGGTCTGCACGACGTAATAGAAATCACGGTTTATCGTCACGAAAACCTTTCCCGTCCGACCGTCAGTCTCGACGACAGCGGAATGTTCAGAATGCCCAGAATTGATAAAGCGATTCAGGCGGTTTGTAAAACCGAACTTGAGCTGGCAAATGAAATTACGGAGCTTTATAAAGAAAGTTATCTCCGTGACCCGTTTGTTACAGTTAATGTAAAGGAACGAAATTCACAGCCGCTTTCGGTAATCGGCGCGGTTCAGAAACCCGGAAGCTTTTATACGACTCGCCGCCTGACGCTGCTTGAGCTTATAAGTTTTGCCGGCGGTCCGAATGTCGAAGTTGCCGGTAATATGATTCAGGT
>JBARIW010000100.1:0-2553 GCA_049799955.1 Pyrinomonadaceae bacterium | reverse complement strand
GTAGTGGCGATCGTGAAATTAGTGAGAGACAGCGCTTGTATACTTTTGATATCGGCTATGAGCGAAGAAGTTAGAATCCTATTTGAACTCACGGGACTAGAACAAATATTTCAGTGTTTGCCGCCTTTAGAAGACGTTCCACTCAAAAGTGAGCAAGCTGAACCTTTAGCAGGTTTGCACAGTCTTGCTAGCTAAACTAGAGTTATGAGTTCGGGAGAGTGCCAGACTCAGAGTGGCCCAGACGGGGAGAGGCGGCGACTGGGAAAGGCGAGCGAGTGTCCGAGTGTCCGAGTCGGGGATCGGCAAAATCTTGCTTCTTCCTTGCTTCTGACTAATGACTAATGACTTTTTCCTTCTGCACAAGACAGCCTTTAGATGAGGCTGTTTTAATTTGCTAAACTTTTACAAATCTTTTACAAATCTTTTACAAATTAATCAGCAAAAAACTTGTCAAAGTCGGGCTAATTGTCGCTAACCTATATATATAACTTCGGGTAGATGTGCCGATGAGCTGGTTAGGTAGAGAGCTAGAAAATTGTGATATTGAAGAGTCTGCCACTATAGACAGCAAGGTAACTGTTCAAGGGCGGAAAACTGGTTATCCGCGCCCCCAATTGCGCCGGAGCAACTGGATTTGTCTCAACGGTCAGTGGAGGTTTGCTTACGACGACGCGGGACGCTGCGTGCAGCCGATCGATATTTCTGAGTGGACTCACACTATAGAAGTGCCGTTTGCTCCAGAATCGGCAAAAAGCGGGATCGGGGACACGAATTTTCACGCCAACTGCTGGTACGAACGCGAATTTGACTTACCCCACACAGAAAGCAGAGTGCTGCTGCACTTCGGGGCCGTAGACTACCGCGCCCGCGTCTGGGTGAACGGTCAGTTTGTCATCCAACACGAAGGCGGACACACTCCTTTCACCGCAGACATTACAGCAGTTTTGAACCTCAGCGGGCCGCAGCGGGTGACAGTCTGGGCCCAGGACGACCCGCAAGATTTGGAGAAACCGCGGGGGAAGCAAGACTGGCAAATAGAGCCGCACAGTATTTGGTATCCGCGCACGACGGGTATTTGGCAGACAGTCTGGGTAGAATTGGTGCCTCACACTTATATCGAGCGCATCCGCTGGACTCCGCAGTTTGAACGCTGGGAAATCGGTTTTGAAGCGTTTGTCGCGGGCGATCGCCAGTCGGGAATTCAGATTAAAGTTAAACTGTCGATCGGCTGTATGCTGCTCGTCAACGACACCTACGAAGTCATCAACGGCGAAATCCACCGCCGCATCGCCCTCTCAGACCCGGGTATCGACGACTACCGCAACGAATTGCTGTGGAGTCCCGAAAAACCGACATTAATCAACGCTCAAGTGCAGTTGTGGGCCGACGGCAAACTACTCGACGAGGTTAAATCTTATACCGCCATGCGGACGGTCAGCATCCAGCGCGATCGCTTCATGCTCAACGGCCGCCCCTACTACCTGAGGCTGGTGCTCGACCAAGGTTACTGGCCCGACACCATGATGACTGCCCCCTCCGACGAAGCTTTGCGCCACGATGTCGAATTAGTCAAAGCAATGGGTTTCAACGGCGTCCGCAAGCACCAAAAAATCGAAGACCCCCGATTTTTGTACTGGGCCGACGTGCTGGGGCTCCTAGTTTGGGAAGAAATGCCCAGCGCCTACCGCTTTACTCCCAAAGCCGTTGACCGGCTGACGCGGGAGTGGACCGAAGTCATCGACCGCGACGCCAGCCACCCCTGTATCGTAGTCTGGGTGCCGTTCAACGAATCCTGGGGAGTTCCCAATTTAGTGGAAGCCGCAGCCCACCGCAACTACGTGCAAGCGCTGTATTTCTTGACAAAAACCCTCGATCCGACTCGCCCCGTCATCGGTAACGACGGCTGGGAAAGCATCGATACCGACATCCTGGCGATTCACGACTACGACAACAACCCGCAAACCCTAGCCAAGCGCTACGGGCCGGAAGTCCAGCTATCCGATTTATTAGATCGCGGGCGTCCGGGAGGGCGCATCCTCACCCTGGACGGCCACCCGCACCAAGGACAGCCGGTGATGCTGACAGAATTCGGCGGCATCGCCTGCGCCGGCCAGGAAAACCCGGATTATTACAGAGTTTGGGGCTACGTGCGCGCGTGGGACACGAAGGAACTGCAAAGGCGCTACACCGCGCTGCTGAAGGTGGTAAACCAAGTGGAAATGTTCAGTGGATTTTGTTACACGCAGTTGACTGATACTTACCAAGAAGCTAACGGTTTGCTGTATGCCGATCGCACTCCCAAGTTTCCCCTAGAGGCGATGGCCGCGGCAACTCTCGGCAGGGATATTCCCGAAGAAAGTGCACAGTCGCCAGTTATTACTCAGTGCTAATGGGTAATTGGGCAAGGAAAAAGTCAAAATCTGAGATTTTTTTGTGATTTAATTTTGACTTTTTGCCGATATACTTCTTACAAAAATAGGGTTTGTAGTAAGGACTTTAGTTTTTTATAATTTAAGATTTAAGGGTTCAAGCCCTGACTACAAACCTTAATGC
>JBARIW010000099.1:0-1553 GCA_049799955.1 Pyrinomonadaceae bacterium | reverse complement strand
AAAACTTGAATGAAACCGTCGACACCGGCAGCCGCGACGCGACGCCCATCGGGGCTGAAGGTTACGGCCCATACAATCCTCTGCGCCTCGCCGATCGTGGTTGCCGCAATCAATTGGCCTGTGTTGGCGTCCCACAACCTCACGGAGCCGGTGTTGTCGCCCTCGTTGCCGCCGGAGACGATGCGATTACCGTCAGGACTGAACGCAACGCTGTTTACGCGTTCGCCGTGTTCCCATGGCTGTCCGACGGGACGGAACGCTTTGACATCCCACAACCGGACGGTGCCATCATGGTCATTCGCCACGCCGATCGACGTGTCTCCACCGCCGATGGCCAAACGGCGGCCATCGGGACTGAACGCCAGGCTCGTCAGTGGCCCCTGCCCGGGATTGATCGGATCACCAACAAGCGTGCCCGCGTTTGCATCCCACATCCGCACCATGCCGTCGGCGCCGGCGACGGCGAGACGCTTTCCATCCGGGCTGAACACGGCGCTGGACAACGGCTTGTCGCTGTCGACAAGCGGCTTGCCGATCGGGCGGCCGTTGTCGGCGTCCCACATCCGCACCGTGCCGTCGGCACCCGCCGACGCGATGCGCTTTCCGTCGGGGCTCACCGCCACACTGGAGACGCCCCCGATATGGCCGATGAGCGGCCGACGTATGCCGACATCCCACAACCGGATCGTCCCGTCCTGCGATCCCGACAGCAGGCGGGTTCCATCGGGGCTGAACGATAGGGTCCACACTCCACCCTTCTGGCCCTTCATAGGCGCACCAAGCAACTGTCGAGTGTCGGGGTCCCACAGCCGCACCGCACCGTCACCACTGCCGGAGGCAAGCCGGTGACCGTCGGGGCTGAATGCCACGCTGAGCACGCGGCTCCCGCGGGCGGTAAGGGGCTCGCCGATCGGCAGCCCGGTTTCGGCGTCCCACAAACGCACATCCCCGTCGCCGCCCGCGGACGCGATCCTGCGGCCGTCTGGGCTGAACGCGACATCGATCACTTCGCCGGTGTGGCCAATTAGCGAAGGCCCGGACTGCTGCCCGGTCCTGACGTCCCATAACCTCAGCGTTCCGTCGGCATTCCCCGTGACGATGTGTCGCCCGTCGGGACTGAACTCCACGCTGATGACCCTGCCTGGGTGTCTCAGCGGTTGGCCGATGGGCATGGCGGTGTCGGCGTTCCACAGCCGCACGGTATGGTCCACGCTGCCGGACGCGAGCATGTGCCCGTCTGGGCTGAACGATACCGCCCACACCTGGTCTTGATGGCCCATCATCGGTTGGCCGATGGGTTGGCCCGTGTCGGCGTTCCACAGCCGTACGGTGAAATCGTCACTGACGGAGGCGATTTTGTGACCGTCGGGACTGAACGTGGCACCATCGATCCACTTGGTGTGTCCGACCAAGTCCGGACCCAGCTGAAGGCCGGTCTGAGCGTCATACAAGCGCAACGTTCCGTTATCGCCTCCTGTCACGAAGCGGCGGCCATCAGGGCTGAAGATGGCACCAAAGACCCCCATCCCTGGGTCGATCAGCTTGAGGGTGTT
>JBARIW010000098.1:0-145106 GCA_049799955.1 Pyrinomonadaceae bacterium | reverse complement strand
CTCCAATTCGTAATTCGTAATTCGTAATTGCTCTTAATTGCCCGGAACAGGAATATCATTCGTGATTCCGAATGTTTGAATCAGCGTTCCTGCCGTGGTGCGTTGGACGAACCACATCGAATTTGACGGGCGGAAAACGGTCGCGTCAAACTTTCGGTCGCCGTCGTAATCGCCGGGCGCGGGAATGTCGCCGACAGTTCCGAACGGGAAGGAATAATATGAAAAATCATCGCTTCGAAGGATAAACCATTCGCCGGTCGAAGGTCTGAATATTGCCACATCAGCCTTGCCGTCGCCCGTGTAATCGCCCTGAACGGGTTTGTCGGCGCTGTTTCCGAAGGTAAAAGCGATTGTTCCCAAACTGCTTCGTTGAATCCACCATTGACCTAAGGATGTACGATAAATTGCTATATCGGCTTTGCCGTCGCCGTCGTAATCCGCCGGAACGGGAACGTCGCCGCTCGTGCCAAACTGTTGAATAGTAAAGCCGCTGTCGGAAGAACGGCGAATATACCACGTCGTGTCCGAAGGTCGAAAGACAGCCTGGTCGGCTTTCCCGTCGTCGTCGAAATCGGCGGCGGCGGGAACGTCGCCTTTTGTGCCGAACGGGAACGAATAATATGAAAAATCTTCCGAGCGGAGAATATACCAGTTGCCGTTCGACGGTCGAAAGATGGCAACGTCCGTCTTGCCGTCGCCGGTGTAATCTCTCGCCATAATTTTATCGGCTGAATTGCCGAATTGAAACGCGGCGTTTCCGCCGTTCGAGCTTTTCAGATACCACCATTCGCCGACCGACGGGCGAAAGATGGAAAGGTCTGTTTTGTTGTCGCCGTCGAAATCGACGGTCTGCGTGCTTGAAAGAGCGCTTTTCGAAGTCGCGTAGATATAATCGCCCGAAGTCCCGCCGTCGCTGTTGGCGGCGTTTCCGGCGGCGTAAAAGCCTATCTTTCCGACTCTCTGCGCGGGCGCGGTAAAGCTGAACGTCCACGATTTTGAGCCGAACATCGTCGGGATAACGCCGTCGGACGTGTGATGAATGTATTTGCGCGTAATTCCGTCGACGACGCCGTCCATCGTCTGAAGCTGCGGCGGGTTTTGATTCGGAAGCGTATAACTGCCGACCTGTCTGCCCAGATTGTCGATTGCCGTCATTTGAAACCCGTAAATAACCGCGTCCGACTGGCTGGTCGTAACGGTTATATTGAAAGTTTGATTGGGCAGGTAAAAAGCCGGAACGCCGGAAATGGTTACGCCGCCCGTTCCGCTGTTGAGGGCAAAATCCGAATGACACTCGGTGCAGTTCGCCTCGCCCGGCGCGTTCGTGTGCGACGTGCTCGGTCCGGTTGCCGACGCGCTGACCTTTTCATATTTTGCGGAATAACTGTTGAAACCGAAGATTGCCAGTATCACGGCGGCGGTGATGACGGTTAATTTTATAAAAACTAGCTTGCCCGAAGCGCTTTTCATTTGCTTGTAACTCCTGATGATTGTGTTTGAGCGATAAATTTTACGCTTTTTAGACGTTTCCGGTTGGCTTAAAGTCTAAGTAAAACATCTATTTTGAAGATATGCCCTGCGCGGGCGAAAGTCAACGATTTTTTGATGCAAATGCAGAAGGAGTGGGAAGAAATGATGAAGTATGAATGCGGAATGATGAACTGAAGAACTTGTCTTTTATTCATCGTTCATCGTTCATCATTCCGCATTCATCATTTCTTCAAAAACAAAAAGGCTGACGCGTTAACGCGTCAGCCTTTTTGTTTAATGTTGAAAATCTAATCAGATTTCCAATGCCTAAGGGATATACGCCGTCGGAATCGGCTTATCGCTGGTAACACCGAACGGCTGAACCAGAGCGCCGCTTGTCGAACGGTTGATATACCACGTTCCGTTTCGATAAATGGCAAGGTCGTCCGTGCCGTCGCCGTCATAGTCGCCCGGAACCGGAACGTCAGTCGAGATGCCCCACGAGAGGAAACTGACTACGCCGTCGGAGCTTCGTTTGATAATCCACTGACCATTGCGATAAACGGCAATGTCGGTCTTGTTGTCGTTATCGTAATCAGCCGGAACGATTTTATCTCCGGCAAGACCGAACGGGTAAGCGTCCAGATTCGAAGCCGGAACTCCGGTGTTGCGGGCGATATACCACGTGTTATTGCTCGGACGGAAAACCGCCAGATTGGTTTTACCGTCATTGTCGGTATCCATCGAAAGCGGTAAATCTCCGTTTGTTCCGAACGGCTCGATGGTGTTGGAACCGTTGTTGCTGTTCAGAATATAGAACGTTCCGTTCGAAGCGCGCCAGACGGCAATATCGTCTTTGGCGTCGCCGTCGAAATTGCCGACGACCGCTTTATCGCCCGTTAATCCCCATTCCGCGCCGGCAAAGGTAAATCCGTTGCTGTTTAGAATGTAGAAATCGGGTGTTCCGGCAGAATTTGACGGGCGGAAAATCGCCGTATCGGCTTTGCCGTCGCCATCGTAGTCGCCCGGAACAAGCGTATCGGTCGAGATGCCCCAGTTAATAACCTGGATTCCGGCAGTCGAACGATTCAGATACCAGTTGCCTTCGGTCGGACGGAACACGGACATATCCGTTTTGCCGTCGCCGTCAAAGTCGGCGCGTGATTTGACCGCGACAAATGCGCAGGTAAATCCGTTGACGACTTCAACGTTGTCAACTCTCCAGCCGGTGCTGCTGGCGGAGCAGTCCGAACCGAAACGCCAGCGGAATTTAACATTCTGACCGTTTGCCGCCGCCGGAATATTGACGCTGCTGGTAATATAACCGGCAGAGTTTCCGTTCCAAGCCGGACGCAACGCAAGCGGATTCGGAGTCGCGGAGCAGCTGGCGAAATTCAGCAGCGAAGATGTATAGCCGCCTGACCCGAAGCTTCCGCCTGCCGCCACGATGTCCTGAAATGCGCCGCCCGCAATACTGATTTCCAGAACGCCGCCGTCAAACGTCGCTTCCGTAATAAAGCTGTGCCGGAAATTAAGCTGCGCGTTGGCGCTGCTGATAGCGATGTCCGGCGAAACGAGGCTCGATTCTCCGGCAGTTGACGGGTCGTTTGTAAATGCGGTATTCGGCGCGCTGTTGGGCGAAGTCGTTGACGTTACCCACGGTAAATTCGCGCCTACAGTCGTGGTTGTCCAGCCCACAGGAAGCGTCGGAGCGATTACACCGTCAAAGTTTTGCGTCAGACCGCCGACCGGCGAACCGAGACGAAACGTTTTGTTAACGGGCGGCTGAGCGCCTAATGCGCTGCTGACATTAATCGCAACCTGATGAAGACTTCCGCAAGCCGCGTTAGATGGAACAGTATAGGCAATGTTCATCGTTACGGTTTGACCGTTATTAATGTTGCCGTAGCTGACATTTGCTCCGCCGTTAATGTTTACAAGAACATTGTTTACGGTATTGCCGGTAACGTTGGTAACCGGCACGCTCAACAGAACGCTTTCTCCCGGTTCGGCAACGCCGTTATTGTTGCCGGTCGTATCGCTGACCGAGAACGGGTCGGCAAAAGCCGCGTTCGGCAGAGCGTAACTTTCGGTAACCGTATTGCCGGTCGGATTGGTCGCGCCGAAGCCAAGACCGCGAAGCGCAAAACCTGCCCAAATATCGGCGATGTCGGCGGTATTGCCGTTAGCCTGCGCCGCCGAAAGAATAGCGTTGCGTTCAGTAAGCATCGACGGGCTTGCCGGAGCAACTTTCATTCCGTCCATCGCAAGCTGAAGAACTTTCTTGCTTCCGGCTGCTGCGCCGAGACGCGCGACCAATTTTGCGCGAACTTCCCACATCATGCTGCTCCAGATTTCGCCGCCGTCGTGAACCGCCGTCGCCGAACCTGTAAATGCGGGCGCGAAAGCGCCATTTGTCAGATTTATCTGCGCCGGGTCGATGTCGGCGTAAGTCAAAGGATTGTGCGGGCGATTCATCGGTCCGCCCGTAAAGGCGATTACAGCTTTCGGGAAACGACGAATTCCGTAGTAATAGTTGCCGGTGCTGCTGAACGGCGCTGCTGTTCTCAGGTTAAGCGTTACATAACCGCCGGTAACATAAACGCCGTTAATCGGGTCGGTGTCGAGACTGAGCAGCGTGTGCGCGAAGAAATCGGAGTTTCCTTCGTTCATCTGTCCAGCCTGCGTATTGCTGATGCTGCCGCTGTGCAGGCGTCCGAAAAGTCCGTGCGTCATTTCGTGAACGATTACTTCCGCGTCTAAATCGCCGTCGCGGATTGGATTTACGAGATTCCAGATATACATCTGCATTACGCCGCGTCCGCCGTCCGCCGGAGTTCCAAAGTTTGCGTTGTTTGCGCAAGGCTGAGCCGAGCAGTTAGCTCCGACGGTGTTGTCCTGAGCCTGAGCCGAAACACGGTCATTAGCCGCGCCGCCGCGACCGAAGTTATCATTCTGGAAGTTGCGCGCCTGTTCGGTAAATCCGAGCAGGTAAGTTTCGTCGTGATAACGATTGATAACGTAAAAAAGGTTCGTCGCCGCGCCGTTTTGATAAGCGGGAGTTGTCGTTGGATTATCGCCGGGACCATTATTCGCTCCGGCTCCGGGCGTATAGCTAAAGTTAAAGACGCGGTTCGTTCCCGCGACCGTATTATCTACGCCGTCCGGCAATACGCGGTCAACGCCGGCTTCGACGTTATTTCCGTCGGTCAGACCGTTGACTCCGTTTGAGTTGTCGGTCATCCAACCGAGAGTATTAAAGCTGAAGTTACCTGCGGCGTCGTTTTCGTTGCCGACTTTCGTAACATTCGTGCGCGGCTGCAAAGTGCCCTGCGTTCCGAGCGACGGGTCAATCGGGTTCGGGCTGAGCGGCGCGGGATTCGCCATCACTTTCAAAATGCTGTTTGTATTGGCGTAAACATTGTATGTCGCGGGTTGCGCCTGGTCTTTAGTGATATTTTCGCGGCTGAGCATCGTGCCGGTTTCCGCATCGACAATCACGTAATATGCAGGATTCTGCCATATTAAAACGCGCCATGCGGCACGCGCGACGCCGGCTTCGGTCGGAAAATACATTTTTTCAGCGGTCGTCGCAAAATCGCCTTCGCCGAAAACTGCTTTCAAATCGGTTGAAGTTTTTGCATTGAGCGTTGTATCGCTCGTCTTTAACTGGTAATCGATATATCCGGCGGCGCGGTTAACAGCGTCTGTCGCATTGCCGAAATTGGTCGAAAGACTCCCGTAGTCGAGTCCCGGCGCGAGGTTATTGACCGCGCGGAACATTTCACCTTTTTTGTTAAAACCGGCGCGGATTTCGGCGCGATAAACGGGAATGTCGTTGATAAACTGTTCAAGGCGAACAAATGAAAGCTCGCCGTTCGGGTTTGTGTAATCGGCTGCAACTTTGAGGTCGTTGATTTGCGCGTCGCGCAGTCCGATTAATTCGTTGTATTCTTTAGCAAAGTTGCGCAAAGTTTCCGCGTGTTTCAAATTCGAAGCCGGAAGCATAACGCCGCCGCCTTTCATCACGTCGGGAGCGATGACTTCAGGAATTTGAAGCTGCTCGTTATATTCAACCGCCACAATCGGCAATCTTTGTTTGAGCGCGTTTTCGCCTCTTATAAAACCGTCCCTGATGTCGGCAATATCCGAAGCGCTTCTGCCCGCCGTCTGCCGGAAATTCGCCAGAGCGTCCAGGACTTCATTATTTTTTTGATTTATTTGATCACGTATGTCGTAATCTTCAAAAGTTTTCAGGCTTTGAGCGTTATCGGATTTCTCTTTACTGCCAGCCTCCGAACGGAATTGCGACGGCAGAATAATCAAAGCCGCGACCAATCCCAAAACAAACAAACTCAACAAAAGACCCCGATAGGTCGATGTCGTAAAACGTTTCTGCATTTATAAGCCCTCCTAAAAGCTATAACCGAAAAAGTTTTCTGCTCATCCCAGAGCAGGAATTAGATTTATTACCTTATGGAAAAAGGACATCAATAATAGGAACTAGCAACAACGAAGGCTATCAGGCAGAATTAGAACTTTTATCTAAAAAACAGATAGATTTATCAAGCGAATTAGTATTATTAGGAAACAAGATTCCCGATACCGGATAGAAACGTCATTTTGGATTAAAAAATAAAAGAATGAAGTTTATTTTTTATCAGAAATAAGCTCATTCGTCAATGTGCGTTCGGTTTTATGTATAAAAATTCGGAGGGAAGGATTAAAAACGATTAATTTTAATAAAAAAAGCCGAATTTGAGTTTCGGCTTTTTTTATACTTTTCCGTGTTCAGGAAAAAAGGCTGAAGATTCGGGTTAAATCTTCAGCCTTTTCTAGTTAGGGAGTAAAAGCCGCAGGGACGGCGGCGTCGCCTGTGGTTCCGAAACCTTGAATCAAAGTTCCGGCAGTCGTTCTCTGGACATACCATGTGGAATCCGACGGTCTGAAAACAGCCGCGTCGGAACGTCCGTCGCCGTCGTAATCGCCCGGCGTCGGTTTGTCGGTCGATACGCCGAACGGGAACGAATAGAAGCTCGCGTCTTCCGAGCGAAGAATAAACCATTCGCCGGTCGAAGGTCGCCAGACAGCGACATCGACTTTTCCGTCGCCGGTGTAATCGCCCTGAACCGGTTTGTCCGTGCTGTTGCCGAACTGGTAAGCGATAATTCCGTCATTCGAACGATTGAGCCACCATTCACCCGTCGAAGGACGATAGATAGCTATATCGGCTTTGCCGTCCGAATCGTAATCGGCGACGACCGGAATATCGCTGCTCAGACCGAAAGCTTCGATTGTCGTTCCGCCGCCTGATTTATTGATATACCATGTTCCGTTCGAAGGACGAAACACCGCCGCGTCGGCTTTGCCGTCTTCATCGAAATCGGCAGGCGCGGGAATATCTCCCGAAGTGCCGAACGGGAACGAGTAGAAGCTGTTATCCTCGCTTCTGAGAATAAACCATTCACCCGTCGAAGGACGGAAGAAAGCAACGTCGGTTTTGCCGTCGCCGGTGAAATCAGCCGGAGCCATTTTATCGGACGAATTGCCGAACTGGAACGCGGCGTTTCCGCCGTCCGATGATTTCAGATACCACCACTGACCGTTTGACGGACGGAAGATTGAAATATCAGTCTTGTTGTCGCCGTCAAAATCGATGCGCGCCTTTGCCGTCGCCGGAGCAAGCGAACAGCCGTATGTGCCGTTGACTTTAATCGTATCGACGTTCCAGCCTGAAGGAGTTCCGGTTCCCGCGGTATTGTCGTCCGCGCCGAAACGCCAGCGAAGCTGAATGCTTTGTCCTGCCGCAGCAGCGGGAAGACGAACGATAGACGTTACATAGCCGCTTGAGTTTCCGCTCCAAGCCGGACGATTTGCCAGCGGATTGTTCGTGCCCGCGCCGAGTGCGCCGGCATAGCCGTTCTGAACAAATCTGCCGCCGGCGGTAATAATATCCGCAAACGCGCCTCCGTTAATGCTGATTTCCAGAACGCCGCCGTCCCAGCCCGCTTCCGTATCGAAGCGATTGCGGAAACTGACCGTCGCCGCCGTCGCTGTAATTGCGGTCGAAGGCGAAGTCAGATTCGTTCCGCCGCCGACTGTTGCCGGGTTAAGCGCAAACGCGGAATTCGGTGCGGTATCCGGATTTGTAACCGTCGTAACGAAATTTACTCCGCTCTGAACTACAGCCGTCGTCCAGCCGGCAGGAAATGCGGGCGCGGTCGCGCTGTCGAAGTTTTCCGTAAAGGTCGGCGTCGGAACACCGACAATCACAAGATAATTGAAACTAAACGCGCCGAAATTGCTGTTGACGTTAACGGTCAGGCTTATTTCGGTGCCGCAGCCCGTGTTGCCCGGAACCGTATATGTAACGGCTTGGGTAACGGTCGCACCGCTGTTGATTGTTCCGTAATTGGTCGTGCCGCCGCCGACAATCTGAACTGTAACGCCGGTTGCCGCAGTATCGGCAAAGTTTGTCAGCGGAACATTCAAAGCGATGGTTTCGCCCGGTTCCGGATAGCCGTCGTTATCGCCCGGCGCATCAGAAACAACCAGAGTGCCCGTTTGAGTTAAAGTCGGCGTGTTAAATGCCTGAACGACAGTGTTGCCGGTCGGGTTGGATGCGCTGTAGCCGAGACCGCGAAGCGCGAAACCAGCCCAGACATCGCTTAAATCGGCGGCGACTCCGCCGGCTTGCGCTGCTGCCACAATCGCGTTTCGTTCCTGAAGCATCGTCGGGTTCGAAGGCGCAATTTTCATTCCGTTCATTACGGTTTGAAGAACTCTTTTGCTTCCGGCGACATTGCCGAGACGCGCGACCATTTTGGCGCGAACTTCCCAGAGCATACTGCTCCAGATTTCGCCGCCGTCGTGAACCGCCGTCGCCGAGCCGGTAAAGGCAGGCGAAAATGCGCCGTCCGTCAGATTCATTTGCGACGGGTCGATATCGGCATAAGTTAAAGGATTATGCGGGCGATTAAGCGGTCCGCCGGTAAAGGCAAGCACCGCTTTCGGGAAACGCCGGATGCCGTAATAATAATTGCCGGTAAAGGTCGTGCCGCGCAGTAAATATGTCGCATAACCGCCGGTAACGTAAACGCCGTTAATCGGGTCGGTGTCGAGACCGAGCAGCGTGTGCGCGAAAAAGTCGGAGTTTCCTTCGTTCATCTGTCCGGCTTGCGTTCCGCCGACGCCATTGTGCAGGCGTCCGAAAAGTCCGTGCGTCAACTCGTGAACGATAATTTCAGCGTCCAAATCGCCATCGCGCCACGGGTTCATACGATTCCACAGATACATCTGCATTACGCCGCGTCCGCCGTCGGCGGGAGTCGAAAAGTTCGCATTATTCACACACGGCTGAGCAGCGCATGAGCTGCCGACGGTGTTGTCCTGAGCCTGAGCCGAAACGCGGTCAGCGCCCAGTCCGCCGCGACCGAAGTTGTCGTTCTGGAAATTCTTTGCCTGTTCGGTAAATCCGAGCAGGTAAGTTTCGTCGTGATAACGGTTTGTAACGTAGAAAAGGTTCGTTGACGCGCCGTTTTGATAGGGAACGAGCAACGGGTCGTCTCCCGGACCATTGTTGGCTCCCGCGCCGGGCGTGTAAGCAAAATTAAAAACGCGGTTTGTTCCGGTAACGGTCGCATCCACGCCGTTCGGCAGATTGCGGTCAACGCCCGCTTCGACGTTGTTTCCGTCCGTAACATTTCCGCCGTCCGTAATCCAGCCTAAGTTATTGAAGCTGTAAACGCCTTCGTTTCCGATTGTCGTTACGTCCGTGCGCGGCATAAGCGTTCCCTGCGTTCCTAATGCCGGGCTAATCGGATTCGGGTTGAGCGGCGCGGGATTTCCCATCACTCTCAGAATACTGTTCGTGTTGGCATAAACGTTATATGTCGCCTGCTGCGTCTGGTCTTTGGTGATGTCTTCGCGATAAAGCATCGTGCCGGTTTCGGCGTCAACGATAACGTAGTAGGCATTGCCGAGCTGCCAGTTCAGAACGCGCCACGCGGCACGCGCGACGCCGGCTTCGGTCGGAAAATACATTTTTTCGGCGGTCGTCGCAAAATCGCCTTCGCCGAAAACGACTTTCAAATCGGTCGAAGCCTTTTCGTTGCGAATCAAATCCGCGTCCGTCATTTTGTAATTAATGTATCCGGCGGCGGTTACAACTGCGTCTGCGGCGCTGCCGAAATTTTTTGAAAGATTTGCATATTCGAGTCCCGGCGCGAGATTATTGACGGCGCGAAACATTTCGCCCTGTTTTGTAAAACCGGCGCGGATTTCGGCGCGGAAAACGGGAATGTCGTCAACGAACTGCTCAAGACGCGCAAACGAAAGATTGTCGCTCGGATTTTTGTAATCGGCGGTAACTTTCAGATTGTCGATTTGCGCGCCGGTCAGACCGATTAATTCTTTATATTGTTTTGAAAAACCGCGCAGAACGTCCGCGTGTTTTTGGCTCGAACGCTGTGTCAGAACGCCGCGTCCGAGAAGTACGTCGGGACCGATAACTTCGGGGTTGCGAAGCTCTTTGTTGTATTCGATTTTCAATGTCGGGACGGTTCGTCTGAGCGCGTTTTCGCCATTTATAAAACCGTCTCTGATGTCGGCAATGTCCGAGGCGTTTCTGCCCGCCGTTTGACGAAAGCTCATCAAAATATCCGAAACTTCCGTGCTTTTCTGATTACGAATGTCGTAATCTTCAAATTTTTCCTGAAGGATTTCGGCATTTTTCGATTTTTCATTGCCGCCAGCCTTCGAACGGAATTGCGACGGCAAAATGATTAAAGCCGCGACCAATCCCAAAACAAACAAACTTAGCAAAAGACCGCGATAGGTCGTTGCCGTAAAACTTTTCTTCATCAATAAGCCTCCTAAAGCTATAAAAAAGGAATATATAACGTTATTAAATAATTACTGTTACTACTAGGACTCGTTTGAGATTTATAATCTTCGGCAGAAAATAAATCGGGAAATTTCAATCTCAAATAATTTACCGGACTGCTCGCATTAAATAGAAAATCGACTCAACACAAGATAGATTTCTAAATTCAATTTGTTATGATTGGACATCAAGCGGTAAAAATTACTCGGTCTGATATAATCAAATAAAGGGGAATTTTTATTGGAAATTCAAACCTTGATTTTTAACAAAAATTAAGGCGTAAGTCAATCTCAAAATAGAAATCAGTAAAAAAAACGTGGAAGAAATTTTCGGCAAAACCGGACTCATCGCCAAACATCACAAAAACTACGAATACCGCGCCGGTCAGATAAAAATGGCTGAAGCCGTTCTGCGCGCGTTTGAAGAAAAAAAACATCTCATCGTCGAAGCCGGAACCGGAACGGGCAAAACTATGGCTTATCTCGTCCCGGCAATCGCCGCCGCGCTCGCCAAAAACAAACGCGTCGTCATCTCGACGGGAACGAAAAATTTGCAGGAACAACTGATGGAAAAAGACATCCCATTTCTGCAAAAAATAATGCCGAAAAAATTTACGGCGGCTTATATGAAAGGTCGTTCGAACTACGCTTGTCTTTATCGAATAAAAAGAGCCGAAAATCAGCCGATTCTCGATGGCTTGGACGAAATGAATCACTTCGAAGAAGTTCGTCACTGGTCGCGCGAATCGGAAACGGGCGACCGCGCCGAATTGACGAATCTACCCGAAAACATCTCGTTTTGGAGCAGAATCAACGCCAAATCGGAAACCTGTCTCGGGCAGAAATGTCCCGATTACGAAGCCTGTTTTATCACAAAAATGCGCGAGCGAGCCGACGAAGCCGACATCGTTATCGTCAATCATCACCTGTTTTTCGCCGATTTGAACATTCGCGGCAACGAATACGGCAAAGTTCTGCCCGATTACGGCGCGGTGATTTTTGACGAGGCGCACTTAATCGAAGACATCGCCGCCGATTATTTCGGATTCCAGATTTCGAGCTTTCAAATGGACGAACTTGCCCGCGACGCCGCGATTTTGCCGATTACGGACGCGATTGCCGCGCGCGATTTAACGAAAATTTCCGCGCGCATTACGGGTTTAGCCGACCAGTTCTGGGTTCGGTTCACGCAGGTTCGCGCGCAGGACGGCAGATTTCCGCTCGTTCCGGGCGCATTCGCGCAGAGAACGCACGGCGGAGAAATCGAGCCGACGCCGCTCGGCGAAGCATATTTTGCGCTCGAATCCGCGCTCGAAAGACTGGAAACCGCATTGGACGTTTTCGCCGAAAAAATGACCGAAGCCGATTCGCTCGTTCGGCGCGTTCGGCAGGCGCGTTTCGATTTGGAATTTATCGTTACGCAGGCTGAAAAAAATTACGTTTACTGGCTCGAAAAACGCGGCAAAGGAATGTTTCTCCGCGCTTCGCCGATTGATGTTTCAACGCTGCTTCAGGACAAGCTTTTCGATAAAGTCGAAACCGTCGTTTTAACATCGGCGACGCTTTCGACCAACGGCAAATTCGATTTCATCAAAGACCGTTTAGGCTTAGAGCCTTCGAAAACCGAATCCTTGCTCGCGCCTTCGTCTTTTAATTACGAAAAACAGGCGATAATCTACATTCCGAAAGCGATGCCCGACCCGCGCGCGCCCGAATACACGCAGATTGCCGCCAACGAAATCGTCAAACTGCTGCAAATCACGCAGGGACGCGCCTTTGTTCTCGCCACCAGCAATTTTTCGATGAACTCGCTTTACGAATTAGTTTCGATGCGCGTAAACTTCCCGTGTCTCGTTCAGGGTTCGATGTCGAAAGCCGGACTGCTTGATAGATTTCGCCAAACGCCGAACGCCGTTCTTTTCGCGACATCGAGCTTCTGGCAAGGCGTCGATGTTCGCGGCGAGCAGCTTTCGTGCGTGATAATCGACAAGCTCCCGTTCGCCGTCCCGACCGACCCGATTGTCGCCGCGAGAACACGCTTTATCGACGAAAACGGCGGCAAATCCTTTTTCGACTATTCAGTTCCGCAAGCCGTCATCACCTTAAAACAGGGAATCGGGCGCTTGATTCGCAGCAAAACCGACAAAGGCGTGATTGCGCTTCTCGACACGCGCCTGAGAACAAAATCCTACGGCAGAGATTTTCTAAATTCTTTGCCGCGCACGAGAATTACGGGCGATTTGAAAGATGTCTCTGCTATTTTTAACGAAAAAGTAATTTAGGAATAAAATCTTATGGCTAATACAATAAAAAATATTGGCGAAGTAATAAATTCTCGTTGGAAAATTACAAAACCTTTAACGAATGATTCTGGACAAGCACATACTTATAAAGTTCAAGACTTACAGAATGAAGATGATAAGACGGAATGTGTTATTAAGCTATTGAAGAAAATTAACGATAAATCTCTTGCTAGATTCAAAAGAGAAATTGAAGCATCGCTCTCGCTTGACCATCCAAATATTGTCCATGTAATTGACTCTCAATATGAAGGAGCATCAGAACCTTACTTGGTTATGGAATTTTGTTCGGGTGGAGAACTTGAAACGAAGAAAATAAAAAATCTCTCTTTGATTGAAAAACTGAAGATGTTTGAATCAATTTGTTTAGCTATAGCACATGCACATGCTCAAGATAGAACGGTTATTCATCGAGACATAAAACCAAGCAATATTTTCTTGCGTGACCCAAAAACCAGAACTCCAGTTGTAGGAGATTTTGGAATTTGTTTTTTTGAAGAAAGTGAAAGAACAGATGAAAGGCTGACTGAGCTTAGAGAATTTGTCGGAGCCAAAAATTTTAGACCACCTGAGGCAGATTTTGGGATTATTGAAGATGTGAAACCCTCTTTTGATGTATATTCTTTAGGAAAATTGCTTTATTGGTTTTTATCAAATGGAGACATTCTTGTTAGAGAGCATTACAATCATCAAAGGTTCGATTTAAGGAATAATGATTCGGAACAATCAATACATTTAGCATACGAAATATTTGATAAATCTATTCGTGAAGAGCCAACAGAAAGATATAAAAATGCAACTGAAATGTTTGAAGATGTAAGAAAGCTTTTAGAGTTTATTGAAAATGACGCGCGTTTTCTTGATTGCAACATTCCACAGAAATGTATCTTTTGTAAAGAAGGAAAATATGAGTTTGAAAAGTTTCCTGTTGTGAGAGGCGAAATTGTTGATTATAAGGGAGCTTCTGAATATGGCATTGAATATAAAACTTATGATGGAAGGACTTGGAATGGGCAGTTTTTAACAGAATATTCACCGAAATCATTGATAGCTCGTTGTAATTATTGTGGAAATCTACAACAATTCCGATTAAATAATATTCAAGGAAACAAAGATTTATCTGATAATTGGAAAAATACCCCTAAAGCAAAATAGAATCTAAATAACTTATGTCGTCTTTTTACGAAGTGATGATTGAACGCAATTTTTCCAGCGCGCATCAACTGCGCGGCTACAGGGGAAAGTGCGAGAATCTGCACGGGCACAATTATAAAATCGAGATTTACGCGAAAGGCTCGGAACTCAACAACATCGGGCTTTTAATCGATTTCGGCGATTTGAAAGCGGCTGCCGACGAGATTGTTCTCTATCTCGACCATCGCAATTTGAACGAGCTTCCGCCGTTTGACGAGGAGCTGAATCCTTCCGCCGAAAATCTGGCGCGTTATATTCTCGAATATCTGAACTCGCGTGTCGGCGACGAGCGCGTCAGGATTTACAAAGTCCGCTGTTTTGAAACGCCGACCAGCATCGCCACCTATCAAACTGAATAATCCGCCAAATACGAGCGTTGGCAGTAGTTTAAAAAAATAAATAAACTCTTGCCTTTTAACGATTTTTTCCGTCGCTCCGCTTTCGGCGCAGGCGAATGCGCGTTTCAACGGCGTGGTTAAAGACGCAGACGGCGCGGGCAGAAGCTTCAACGCCCGGTTTCGCTATAGATTTTAAGTCGAAACTTAAACGTGTAATTTCAGAAAAAAGCCGCGAGGGAAATTTCGTGGCTTTTTTTTCGTAAAAAGTTCACAATTAGTAAATGCCTGAAAGGATATAATGTTTCTCGCGGGCAATTCGCTCAATTTAACAAATCAAGGAGAATATCTGGATGTCTAAAAGCTCGTTTGGAAAAAAACTTCTGCGCGTAAATAAATTTAATGTCTGGTTTCTGCTTCTGCTGCTCGTCTTTGCCGCTGAAACGCAGGCGCAGGCAGTCGTTGAAACTGGCAAGTTTCGCCTGCATAAATTCGAGCAGGCGATTGGCGAGGAAACATACGAAACCGTGCGCGAAGGCGAGTCCTTAATTACCAAATCCAATTTCAAATTTACCGACCGCGGCTCGCCCGTTCCGCTCGCGACGACGATAAAAACGAGCCGGACGCTCGTGCCGCAGATGTTCGAGATAAAGGGCAACACGTCGCGCGGCTCGACGATTGACACGACCGTTCAAGTCAGCGGAAACACCGCGTCAATCCGCGAAGGCAAAGATACGAGACAGGCAAATGTTCCCGCGCAGTTTTTTACGATTGCGGGTTACGCGCCGACCACGATTCAGCAGGTGATGATGCGTTATCTGGCGCAAAATAAAATAAACGGCAAACTCGCCACGCTGCCCGGCGGCGAAGTTACGGTTGAAAAACGCGGAACGGACAAAATGAGCGTCGGCGGAAAAAGCGTTACGCTGACGCGCTACAGCATCAGCGGCTTGATTTGGGGACGCGAATCCTTGTGGATGGACGATAAAAACAATCTCGTCGCGCTCGTCGGCGTCGATTCCGAGTTTGACCATTTCGAAGCTCTGCGCGAAGAATATTTATCTTCGCTCGGATTTTTCGTCGCCAAGGCAGCCGAAGACAATATGGCGGCGCTCGCCGAAATTTCCAATCGCACAAGCCCGCAGCAAAAAGGCGCGCTCGCCGTCGTCAACGCCAACCTGATTGACGGGACGGGCAAAGAGACGGTTAAAGACGCCGTCATCGTTATCGAAAACGGTCGCATCACCTCGGTCGGCACAAAATCGACGGTCAAAATTCCGAAAGGCGCGCGCAGCTTCGACGCGCAGGGCAAATACGTTCTGCCCGGACTCTGGGATATGCACGCGCATTTCGAGCAGGTCGAATGGGTTCCGGTTTATCTCGCGGCGGGCGTAACGACCGTGCGCGATGTCGGCAACGAGTTCGAGTTTATGACTTCCGTAAGAGATTCAATCAAAGCCGGACGCGGTCTCGGTCCAAGAATTCTGCTTGCCGGAATCGTTGACGGCGACGGTCCGACGGCGCTCGGCATTATCCGCGCCAATACGCCCGACGAAGCTCGCGCCGTCGTCAAACGCTACTACGATGCAGGCTTTCAGCAAATAAAAATTTACAGCTCGATGAAACCCGACATTCTCAAGGTAATCTGCGAAGAAGCGCACCGGCTCGGCTTGACCGTTACAGGGCACGTTCCGAACGGGATGACCGCGATAGAAGCGGTCGAAGCGGGAATGGACCAAATCAATCACATCCAGTATATCCCGTCCGTTCTTCTGCCGGATGATTACAAGGCGGAGCGCGGCGTTGTGCCGAAAGTCGATTTCAATTCGGCGGCGGCAAAAGAGGCGCTTCAGTTTTTCAAAGACCACAACACGGTTTTCGACCCGACGCTCGTTGTTTTCGACTGGCTTTTTCACCCTGCGGACGAGCCTTTTTCCAATTTCGAGCCGGGCGCGGCAAAGCTTCCGCGCGAGCTTTTCGCGCCGATTAACAACACCGGACTTCCCGCCGCGCGCGCGCAATACGGGCGCGACGTGATGAAATTGTTTCTCGAAACCACAGGCGCGCTCCACAAAGCGGGCTTAACAATCGTCGCCGGAACCGACCAGGTCGTCCCCGGACACAGCCTGCGCCGCGAAATCGAGCTTTACGTAAAAGCCGGATTCACGCCGATGGAAGCAATACAGGCGGCAACCATCGTCCCGGCTCGCGTAATGAAAATGGACAAAGATTCAGGCACCGTCGAAGCCGGAAAATTCGCCGACTTGATTCTGATTGACGGCAATCCGCTCGACAAAATCAGCAACATTCGCAACACTAAATTTGTCGTTACAAACGGCAGAATGTATGACTGCGCCGCGCTCTGGCAATCGGTCGGCTTCAAACCATAGAGAATTTTTAGTAATACAGACAGCCCCGCGCCGCTGAACAACTCGTCGCAAAATACTTTGCATCATAAAAACTATGAAGCTCGAAAAAGAACCGAAAGAAATAGATTTTGTAATCAAGTCCGAGCCGTGGTCGGAAAAGGATGCGGCTGATTTCAGTATTCTGATTCAGGAAATAAAAAGCAAAAACAAACGCAAAAGAACATCTGCCTCCACAAAATCGGCAAACCCGGCTAAAGCTGCAAAAAGCCGAAATCATCTGTCTTAACAAAAAACATTTCTGATTCAACAAACCAAACCGCGAGAGAGACAAAATCTCTCGCGGTTTTTATATTTGTTCCTTAAACAGCGCGGCATTATCTCCAGATGGACGTTTCTGCGGCGGCAGCCTGTTCTTTCCAGCGTTCTTCGTTTACGCCGTAAACGAGAAGCCAGAAGATTTGCAAAACCGTCGCGGCGAGACCGAACAGCAAAATGAAAGGTAAGATGCTGTATGCGAGCGGCGTGTACATAAAGCTCAGCCACAATACGCCTGCAATCATTCCCAGCACTCCGAAAATTCGCGGAAGGAAAGTTGATTTGAAAATCAGATAACCTTTTAGAATCGTTGCGAACCCGATGAATACAAGCGCGATTGCCGCTCCCTGCTCGTTTATATTGTAAAAGAGAAGCGCGAGCGACTGCGTCTGCTGCGTGTCAAACACTTTCAGATAAGGTTCGTCGCGAAGCAGCAGAAGCGGCGCGATAAAAAACAGGCGCGTTAAGATTTTTACGACGCAGCCCGTCAGACTGAAAAACGCCGCAAGCAGTGAGACGCTCTTGTTGACCGGCTTCAGCAAGTCGTAGAAAAGCGCGGTCATCGTAATCTGGCACGCCATTTCGAACAGGTAGACCGCAAAACCGAGCCGGAAAAACGACTCGTGATTCATAATGTTCGCCGCCGTCGCCGCCGCGTCAGTCGGTACGACGAGACTTCCCGTTACAAAAGCCTGCGCGAATATTCCCGCCAGCGTCGTGAGCAGAAAAAACACACCGGCAGCCCGAGCCTTATTTTTCGGCGACATTTCCGCAATTTTATTTACCATAACTCTACTCCATATCGAGTGTGAAATCAGCGCACACAAACATTTCAAATGACGATGCCAATCACCTTCGACTAGTATTTTTATATTGAATTTATTGTTTTAGTTATTATTAACTTGCCGGCAAGATGTTCAACGTAAAGGATTCTAAATATGTTCCGAAAAACTTTTCAAACCTATATTCAAATTGACCAAATAAAAACCGCGAGAGGTTTTGCGTTCTCGCGGTTTTTAATAATTATCTTCGAATTATTCGCAATCTCTAAGTTTTGATTACGAGTATTCACGAATTGGGATTAAAGCCTAAGTTTTGGAGTGAATTGCATTAAATTATCGTGATTTAATCAACTTAAATTCAAATTCGGGCTTAAGTTTTAACCCGAATTTGAATGTTTTGCTTGCGACCACATCACCAAAACTCTTTGCTATTAATTCTACTTTGACAGTAAAAGATTTTCCTTTAAGCTGTCTAAAGTCTTGGTAGCCATACCTATCTTTATTAGTCTTTTGTAAATATTCGCGTTCAAGAAGATAAAGCTGATTATCTTCTAAGATAGCAACGGCTAATTCAAGGAATTCGCCTGTGTCAAATTCCAGTTGGTCTGAATATCTATTCAACCAAACACCTGTTTTTATAACTACTTCTTTATTATTATCTAAGTCGTTAAAAGTAATAATTGATTTAATTTCAGTTACATAGTAACCATTCGCCAAAGGCTTGTTAAAAAACTCAATAATTAGCGCACTTACTTCATCCGAAGAAAATTGATAATCACCTCTAGTACTAATCAACCGACTTACTCGGCTTTGATTGTACTTAACTAAATCCAGTTCTGTTTTTGTACAAGTAATTAAAGGTTTTTGCTTGATTTGTTCTTTCTTTTCAGGATTTACCGTCTCTTGATTTTTTTTAATGTCGGGTGAAGTACTATTACTTGCAGGTTTCTTTTGTTCGTGAATTTTTGCATAACCATACAAAACAAATGAAAAAACAGATGAGAATAGAAATATTCCTACCATCACTTTTACGCTAAAGTGCGCTTCGGAGTATTCCCGAAATATCCAATAACTTATTGCCAAAAAAGAGGCGAACATTAAACCCACCCCCAATTTAATAAAATCCCAAGTTGCGTTAGGTCGGATTTCGCGGAGTAGTTTGGTGATTTCGTTCCACATTCATCGCAAGTATAAATACAACTTAGCCTTACACCAAACGCAGAAACAGCGCCTTGCCCATAAACAAGAAAATCTGCCCATAAACTACTTTGATTTTTCATCTTTTTAGGCAAAGCCCACGAACTCTATGCCAGATATACAAAAGTTGTTGAAAACAGAGCATGATATAATCACCGTGAGGTGATTTATGCAAAACACTTTAACGATAGAATACGCCGATGATTTGCTTTTTACTCTGGGTGTTTCCGATAAGGAATTTACCGAGGAAGCAAAGCTTCTGCTCGCGGCAAAGCTTTATGAGATGGGCAGAATATCTTCGGGACAGGCGGCGCGTCTGGCGGGGAAAAGTCGTGTCGAGTTTCTGTTTTCGCTTTCGCGTCTTGGTATTCCGATGAGCAATCTGCGCGAAGAAGACCTCAAAGACGAGTTAAACTTTGCTCTCGATGACTGATAAAATCGCTGTCAATACAAGCCCCCTGCTTTCCCTCGCCAAAATGCAGGCGTTCGATATTATCGGCAGATTGCCTTTTGAATTCATTTCGCCCGCCGAAGTCGAAGCGGAGATTTTAGCCGGAGCAAATCAGGGCTATGAAACCGAAATTCCCGTTTGGCTCAAAATCTTTTCGCTTCAAAATCCTTTATCACCCTTAGCCGTCGCGTCTCTGGACACGGGCGAAGCCGCCGTTATTCAATTAGCTCTGGAAAACAACATTTCCTACGTTTGCATTGATGAACTCAAAGGCAGACGCGCCGCTTTAGCCGTCGGGTTGAAAGTGGTCGGCTCGCTTGGACTTCTCGGCAGGACGAAAACTCTCGGCTTAATTTCAACCATTCGTCCGTTTATCGAAAAGGCTGTAAATGCGGGGATTTTCTACGATGATAACTTGATTGAGACTTTTCTAAAATCACTCGGCGAATAATAAACTCACAAATAAAACCCGCTCAATGAAGTAAAAATGGTAGCGCATAGGGGAATTGAACCCCTGTTTCAAGGTTGAGAACCTCGCGTCCTGACCACTAGACGAATGCGCCTTGTCGTTGATGCCGCGCGGAAAATCGGCGGCGAATTAAGTATAATTTATATCATCCGGTTATAAATAAACACAACCGGCAATTTTTTATTACCGCTTTGCCCCAATCCGAAAGACGCTCGAAATTACTGTCATAAAACGAGTCTGAGCGGTGTTTGATTTGTAAGCGTTAACATAACTCGAATCAGTCCGTCTTATATCAGTATAAATGCTTTATATTTTGCCGGTTTAATCTTTTTCGAGAAATGAAAATCGATTTACGGCGCAAGCGGAGGAAGATAAATGAAATTCAAAATCGGATATTTTTGGGCTGCAATTTTAATCGTATCGCTATTTGTTCAATTTGTGCCTGCTCAGAACGCTGTAAAACAAACTGTTTCGTCTGATGACGCAGCACGGCTGGCGCGGCTCGAAATATTGCTTGAAAATCTGCGGCAGGAATTAAAAATTCCCGCGCTTTCCGCCGCCGTCGTCAAAAATCAACAGGTCGTCTGGGCAAAAGGATTCGGATTTGCCGACCTTGAAAATAAAATTCCGGCGACCGAACACACGCCTTATCATCTGGCTTCGCTGACCAAAACTTTTGCCTCGACCATCCTGATGCAGCTCGTGCAGGAAGGAAAGGTAAATCTCGACGACCCGGTTTCGAAATACGGCATCACGCTCGACGAAAGCCAGGGCGTCATCCGTGTCAAACATCTTTTCTCGCACACTTCGGAAGGCGTTCCGGGCGAGGCTTATCGCTACAACGGAAATCGCTACGCCGAGCTCGATAAAGTAATCCGGAGAGCGTCGGGCAAATCCTTCGCAGAGCTTTTAATCACAAATATTCTCGACCCGCTCGGAATGGACGAAACCTCGCTGAACGTTCCGCCGATTGTGCATACCAAATCGCCGAACGGGACGAATCCGGCGGCTGAAACGGAAGTAAAAAATGCCGTAACAAATCTTTTCGCGGGCTACAATACCGGCAATGTCGAACAAATCGAAAAGCTTCTCGCGCCGCAGCAAAACAGCTTTCCCGACGAAGGCGGATTTTTAACTTCATTTGCCGACACAAATGAACTGCGCGAAGCGGTTAAGGCGGGCTTTAAGTTTGATTTTCAGATTTACAATCTCGAAGCGGCGGTTTACGGCGAGACAGCCGTAACGACGCTCGTTATGCGCGGCAGCGTTACGCCGCCGAATGCGCCCGTGCGCAATCAGGGACCGTCGAGAATGTCGATTGTCTGGAACAAACAGGACGGCGCGTGGAAGCTCGTGCACGTTCACGAATCGCCTTTAACCGAGGATATGATTTTGGAAAATCACCAGCAGAGATTCGATAAAGTTTACAAAACGCTCGCGCAGCCGTATGCGCTCGACGGTCAATCGAACATCAAAAAAATCGCCTATCCGGCACATTTCAGCGCGTCCGCCGGATTAATCTCGACCGTTCTCGATATGGCGAAATACGACATCGCCATCGACCGGAACAAATTCCTTACAAAAGAAACGCAGCAGCTTGCCTTTACGCCTTTCGTCTCGACCAGAGGCGAAAATCTTCCATACGGTCTCGGCTGGTTTACGCAGAATTACAAAGGCATGAAAATGCTCTGGCATTACGGCTACTGGACGGCGAATTCCTCGTTTATTTTGAAAATTCCTGAGAAAAACATTACCTTTATCGCGATGGCGAACACGGACAATCTGAGCCGACCGACCGATTTGGGCGCGGGCGACGCCTTGAGCTCGCCGGTCGGAATGGCTTTTCTCAAAACATTTATTTTCCCCGAATTATTCGGCGAGGCAATTCCAGAAATAAACTGGAAAGCGTCGAATGAAGAATTAAAAACGCAGATAAAACAAACCTTCGGCAAACCTTACGCGGACGTTTACATAAAGGAGCTGAACACGCGTATCAGAATCAATCAAAGCGTCGGTCGGCGCGATGAATCGTCGCGCCTTATGAAAATGTACGGCGAGTTGTTTTTAAAACCTTTGCCCGGAGATTTGTCAAAAAGAACCGCCATCGCGCAAATTGTCGGTGTCGCTGACGATGCGAATAAAACTGTCGAATTTATCCTGAAGCAAGAAACATCAATTCGCATTTTTGCCGCCGGAGAAGGTCAAACCGGGCAAATGTTCGATTACGGCTGGATTGAAAACGCCGAAACCGGCAAACCCGTCTGGGAAATGAAAGAGCCGGAAACGACGCACGCCGGAGGCGCGGTCAAAAATCGTAAAGTCGATACGGTCATCACCTTACCGGCAGGAAAATACAAGCTGCGTTATAAAACCGACGATTCGCATTCGTTTGATAACTGGAACGCGCTTCCGCCGGAAATTAATTTCTGGGGAATAGCGCTCTATACGAAAGAAAACTAAATACGCGGGCAAAATTTTCTCGCCCCGTAAAGCCGTTGTTACCGCGCTTTTAATAAAGATAAATTCTTTAGCCTTATTTCTTTGAAAGCGGAGTTATTTATAAAAAAAGCTTAAATTTTATTAAAAACTTCGTTCTCGCTTGACAAGAAAATAAAAGGTATCTTAAAGTCAATCAGCCTTAAAAACAGAAATTTTAAAAATTAAATCTAACTTCAAGTTTGCTCTTATTTAGGATTCGTAAAAAAACCTGTGTAAAGAGACGACTCAGAATATATTTAACTTAACTTTCAGATATGTTTCCCGAAATTCACCGGAATTTATTCATTATTAATTCCCTTAATATCCGGTTTGTTCAAAGCTGAGAATTTCCTGCATATCCGGTTTAAATTAAATTTCCGACCGAGTCTTTTCTTGTTCCGATTCGTTTTTTAGCCGGAATCCTGCGCGGCTTGCCGGACTAAATCAATCAAAAACTTAAATATTTAAAGAAACAAATTTATGAAACTGAAGAACTCAAACGACGACCTGCTTATTGCGCCCATAAATCGGGAACACTCCTCAAACGCGAAAAAAGATTCGGCAAGGCGCGCTTATTTTGAAATTTTCAAGCAGTTCACCGCCTACCTGCTGATAGTGTTGTTTGTTATTCAGTCAAATTTAACTATCGCCGCCGCCGCTAGCATTGAAGCGAACGCGAACCGGAAAATAGCGGTTTCACAGCAGGAAAATTCGGATTCTTCGATAACAGGCACCATCGGCGGTTATTTTGAAAGCGCATTTTCATGGTTCGCCGGCGAAAATTCCGCTTCGGAAAACAATGCGGCGTCGCTGCCGCCGCCGCCAAGCACTATTACCTCCGCCGCTGTTTCGCGCCATCACCCGTCTTTGAACGGCGGAAAAATCGACGGCAGCCTGCGTGTTCTGAGCGGCGAGTCATACACTTTCAACAGCACGTTTCAGTTAACCGGCGACCTCTACACCGTCGGAACGCCAAACGTTACGGTCAACAGCGGCGCGTCGCACGGCGGAATCCTGAGCGACGGCGGAAGCGTCCAGCCGAACAATTACGGGATAACTTTAAACAGCGGCGCGATTTTGCCCGGAAAAATCCACCAGCGAGCCGACGCGATAGCGCTGCCGTCCGATATTCCGTCTTCCGTGCCGAATCCCGCGGGGACGCGCTATGTAAATATCAATTCGCCTGCGGATTTAAATTCTATCGGCAGTTGGGCAACGGTCAGGAGCTTGACTGTCAGCGCTTCGAATTTAACTATCAACGTTCCGCCCGGAAATTACGACACGTTTTCGATGAACGGCGGCAACATCAAGCTGGTTTTCAGCGCCGGAACTTACAATTTTTCAGGAACAATCAGTCTTAATAACGCGAGCCGGGTCGAATCAAACGGCGCGGTTACGATAAACGTCGGGCAGGGATTAAATATTAATAACGGCTCATATCTTTTGGGCGCGAACACTTCTTCTTCGGACGTAAAATTGAACGTCGTCGGCTCGTCGCTGACCGTTGACAACGGAAGCCAGATAAACGCGCTCGTTCGTGCCGTTAACGCCAACGTCAATTTCAACAACGGCATCTTGCGCGGTCAGATAATCGCTAATTATTTAAACATCAACAACGGTCAAATCATCGCTTCGACCGCACCGGCGGACACGACTCCGCCGACTTTGAACATAACTGCTCCGGCAAATAATTCGACGACGCAGTCGGCAGCCGTTAACGTTAGCGGAACTGCGTCCGACGCGTCGGGAA
Organism: Pyrinomonadaceae bacterium; assembly: GCA_049799955.1. GTDB lineage: Bacteria > Acidobacteriota > Blastocatellia > Pyrinomonadales > Pyrinomonadaceae > JBGTFE01. The sequence continues at coordinate 121,113 of JBARIW010000098.1, read as the reverse complement.
TAACGAGCGTTACGGTCAATAATTCGGCGGCGGCTTACAACGCTTCGACCGGCGCGTGGAATTTTGCCAATTTGAACTTAAATCTCGGAAGCAACACGATTACCGTCAAAGCGACCGACGGCGCGGGCAATGTAACGACGCAAATTGTTACCGTCACGCGGCAGCTTCCGCCCGATACGACTCCGCCGACGCTGGCGATTACCGCGCCTGCCAATAACGCGACTGTGCCGGGCGCGACCATCACCGTTTCGGGAACGGCGGCGGATACGGGCACGGGCGCGACGGGCATCAACCGCGTTGTCGTCAACGGTCAAAATGCTTCTTACAATTCGACGACCGGACAATGGACAATCAGCGGCGTGCAGTTAAATGAAGGCGCAAACACGATTCAAGCCGTCGCTTACGACAATGCGACGCCGCAAAATTCGAGCGCGGCTTCAATCGTCGTCAACAGACAAACACCGGACACGAACGCGCCGACGCTTGCCGTTACTTCTCCGGCGAACAACAGCGAAACTTTTGAATCGGGTGCGACAATAACCGGAACGGCGATTGACGAAGGCTTAAACGCTTCGGGCGTATCGAGAATAACCGTCAATGGAACTGACGCCGTTTACAATGCGAGCACGCATCAATGGAGTTTTCCGAACGCGCCGCTTGCCGCCGGCGACAATAATTTCACGATTATCGCTTACGACAGCGCGACGCCGCAGAATCAATCAAGCGCGACGCTTCACATAAAACGAAACGAAAATCCGCCGCCGGCTTTAACGATTTCATCTCCGGCGGACAATTTTGAAACGACCAATGAAACCGTCGCGGTTGCCGGAACGGCGACGGCAAACGGCGCGGCGGCAAATCAAGTTGCAAGCGTTACGGTCAACAATCAAGCGGCAGGCTACGACGCGGCGAGCGGCGTCTGGACGTTTAGCTCATTAGCTTTATCGCTCGGAAGCAACGTCATTGTTGTAAAAGCGACCGACACGAGCGGAAAGCAGACGACCAAACAAGTTACCATTACGCGCAATCCGATTAATCAAGCGCCGACAGTCGGCGCGGGCGCAGACCGGACGATTGCTTTGCCGAACACGGCGCAGTTAAACGGAACGGCGACTGACGATAATTTGCCGCAGGGAAGTTCATTAACTTTTAATTGGAGCAAAACGAGCGGCGGCGGCGAAGTTGTTTTCTCGAATCCTGATTCGCTTTCGACGACGGCGAGCTTTAGCCAAGCCGGAGTTTATGTTTTAAGACTAACTGCGTCCGACGGCGCGCTTAGTTCGACTGATGATGTAACGATTACCGTCATCGCCGAAAATCACGCGCCGCAGGTTTCCGCCGGAGACGACCGGACAATCAGCCTGCCTGCGCCGGCAAATTTGAACGGCGCGGCGACCGACGACGGCTTGCCTGCGGGCAGCAGCTTGTCGGTCAGTTGGGAAAAAGTTTCGGGCGCGGGCAATGTAACGTTTGCCAATCCGAACTCCGCTTCAACGAGCGCTTCTTTCAGCGCGGCGGGAACGTATGTTTTACGTTTGAGCGCGACCGACGGCGATTTATCGGCGAGCGACGAGCTAACCGTAACGGTTAATCCGGCAAATCAGCCGCCGGCGGTCGAAGCCGGAGACAATCAAACAATCACTTTGCCGGGCGCGGCGACGCTCGGCGGAATCGTAAACGACGACAATTTGCCGGATAATGCCTTGACAGTTTCGTGGAGCAAATCGAGCGGTCCGGGCGAAGTCGTTTTCAGCAGTCCGAACTCGGTTAACACGACGGCAGCTTTCAGCGTCGAGGGCACATACGAATTAAAGCTCGAAGCGACGGATTCCGAATTGAGCGCGAGCGATACGGTAACGATTCAGGTTCAGCCCGCGCAGAACGCCAACGCGCCGATGGCTGATTTTACCGTTCCGACGCTCGGCGGTCCGGTTGGATTAACTGTAGTTTCTGCGTCGAGTTCAAGTTCAAGCGCGAGCACGCCCAACGCTTTGCTCGATGAAGACAGAACGACTTCATGGAATACGGAATACGGGCAGGGCGGAAATCAATATGCCAAATTCGAAATAATCGGCGGCGAGCATTTAATCGAACGTTTCAAGCTTCAGCAAACTTTTTACGGCGTGCCGCTTTCGGTTAAAGATTTCGTCGTTCAGGTTTCGACGACGACCGCGGACGATTCCGCCTTTTCGACCGTTTTCAGCGGAGCTATGCAGACCGGCGACCAGCTTCAGGAATTTGTCATTCCGGGCGGCGCAGTTTACGCCAAATACGTTAAGCTCATTGCCGTCAACACATACAATCCCGAATACGGTTATATGGCTCTCGGCACGTTTCAGGTTATCGGCGCGGGGACGGCTGACAATATCATCTCGCTTCCCGGTCGCGTTAACGTCGCGCGCATGGGTTCGCCGTCGTTTTTGCTCAACGGCGCGGCGATTACCAGATACAGCAGCTTTGAAAGTTTCTTTGGCGGAAACCTTCCGCTTCCGCCGGTCGGCGTTATCAATGGTTACGGCTGGACGACGAAGACGCGCGACAACGAGTTTGTCGTCATCAAGTTCGGCGGCGATAAAAGCTACATGCTTTCGGGAATCAGAATCGCGGGAAGCAACCCGACCGCGCTCGATACATGGGTCAGAAATTTTGAAGTCTGGGTGTCGAATACGATTGACGAGGACGCGGCTTTTACAAAAGTTCTCGACACGACAAAAACCAAATTCGAAGCCGAAGATTTTATCTTTCCCGGCGGCGCGGTTTACGCCAAATACGTCAAATTCGTTCCGAAATCGAGCGGTCATCCAAACAATATCAGCACCGGATTAATAGAAGTTCTCGGCGACGATATTGCCGGAATCGAAGGTTATTCGAGCATATACGGAACATCGAATCCGTCAAATCTGGTGGACAATAATCCGAACACCTATTTTTATTTCACGCCCGGTCAGACGACCAATCAATGGGTCAAGCTAAAGGTAGGCGGCACGCCGACGCAGAAAATTTACGGCGTCCGCGTCGGCGGCGAATATTCGATTTATTACGGAAACTTTGCGCCGAGGGATTATCAGATAAGAGTTTCGACGACGACCGCCGACGATTCGGCTTTTACCGTTGTCAAAAGCGGAACGTTCGCGCCGACGGGCGCGCTTCAGGAAGTTCGTTTCGACCAGCCGGTTGACGCCAAATACGTTCAGTTTTATTTCGTCAACGGCTATTCCGCAGATTCGTGGCTTTCGATTTACCAGCTCGAAGTTCTGGCGATTCCGACCGACGGCGCGCAGCTTACGAGCGTAACGAGTCAAGCGCCGAATTATCCGCCGGTGCAGGCTTTGGATTTAGACCAATCACAGCCCGCATGGATAACCGCCGAAGGTCAAAACACCAATCAAAACATGACTTTGAGGCTTCACAACGGCGAGCTGTGGAAGTTTAATCACGTCTCGCTGCGTCCGGGCTGGATTTACTGGGGCGGCTACGCGCTCTGGGATATGTCGCCGAAGGATTTCGACATTCAAGTCTCGACGACCGACGACGCGGATTCGTCATTTACGACCGTTTTTTCGGGCACGACTCTGCCCGCCGACCGGCTTCAGCATTTTTATTTCCCGACCGTTTCGGCGCGCTTCGTGCGACTCGTTCTCAAAAATAATTACGGTAATTCGCAAATCGCGCTGAAAGCTTTTTACGTTTACTCGGAAAATACAATCGGAAACGACGCGCGTTTCTTCGACCATTCGACCGACGCCGACGGCGACATCGTTTCGTATCAATGGAATTTCGGCGACGGCACGACCGGAACGGAGCGAAATCCGTCGCACGTTTACGCGCAGGAAGGCGTTTACGATGTGGCTTTGACTGTTACGGACAGCCACGGCGCTTCGAACACGACGCAAAAAACTTATCGCGCCCTGCCGACCTTAAAAGCCGATTTTTCATATACGCCCGCGTTCCCGATTGAATCGGACTGGTATCCGAACAGCGTCTATTTTGCCGACGCCTCTTCGACCAGATTAAGAATCGCGGCGGGAAATTATGCATTTATCACCGACGGAACCGATTGGGGCAACATTCAGACCGGAACTTTTTCGTGGATTTACAGGGATAACGGAACTTACCCGACGACCATAAAATTCGGCTCGGATTACGTTTTAAATTATGCGACGACAAAGAACATCATCGTTCAAAACGTCGCGCCGGGCGTTGACGCGCAAGACGGAAAAACAGTCGTCTGGGGCGAGCAGTGGACAAATGTTCCTTCGTTTTACGACCTCGGACCGGCTGACCGCTCGACCTTGAGCGGAGTTTGGAATTTCGGCGACGGTCAAACCGCGTCGTGCGCAAACTGTACGGCTGCGACCGCGACCGCCAATCACGCCTACGATTTGCCCGGAACTTACACGGCGACTTTGAGTATTACCGATAAAGACGGCGGAACGGGCACGGATACGGCGACTTATGTTGTCAATCGACGACCGACGAGAATAACGTATCAAAATCGAAATCCGCAGGCGGGCGACGAGAATTTCATCCTGCGCGCCAAACTTTCGGATGCTTTCGGCAATCAGGTTCTCGGCGGGCGCGCGCTGGCGTTCACGCTCAACGGCGCTTCGTTTACCGGCATTACCGGCGCAGACGGCGTGGCGCAAGTTTCGATTCCGCTTCCGGTCGGAACGAGAGTAAATCTCGGAACGGCGAATTTTGCCGGCGACGCTCTCTACGCGCCGGTTGACAGCGCATTTTCCGCCACTCCCGACGATACGCCGGACGGAAACGAGGCTAATTCGAATCAGGGAACCGACTTCTGGATAACTTTCACGTCAAACTACGATACGGCGGCGGCTCAGCGTCTTTTCGTAAATTCGGCGGTCGATACAAACGTTCTCGTTAGCGGCTGCGGCTGGACGAATCAGCCTTTTGCGGTTGCGGCAAATACGATTCAGCAAATCAATCTGCCGGGAAACTGCACGCTTTTCACATATCTCACCGATTTGCTAAATCCGCTTAAAGGCGTTCATCTCGTCTCGGAAAATCCGGTAACGGTTTACGGTTTGAACCAGCGCGTTTATACTTCGGACGCTTTTCTCGCTATTCCGACGCCGTCGCTCGGCAAAGAATATTACATTTTGAGTTGGGGAAATTTGGGCGGCGAGCAAGGCGAGAGCAGCTTAAACGGAACGGAATTAGCCGTTATTGCCAGCGAAAATAATACGACCGTTACAATTATTCCGAAAGTATCGACCTTCGAAAATCGTTCGCAGGGAAGGCTGGAGCGTCCGGCGGGCATTCCATACACGATTACGCTCAACAAAGGTGTTCCGTATGAGGTGGTAAATCAATACAATGGCGAAACCGTCGATTTAAGCGGAAGCTACATCTCCGCCGATAAGCCAATCGGCGTTTACGGCGGAAGCATCACGGCAACCATTCCGCAAAGCTCGATTTGCTGCGCCGACCATCTCGTCGAACAGCTTCCGCCCGTCAGCGCATGGGGCAAACGATTTGTTACGATGCCGCTCGCCAACAAAACCAAAGGCGATTATTTCCGCTATCTCGCGGCGGAAGACGACACCGAAATTTTTGTCAACGGCACAAAAACGACGACCATCAATCGCGGAGAGTTTTACGAAAAGCTCGTCAACGAACCGAACGAAATTATCGCCACCAAACCGATTATGGTGGCGCAATATGCGACCAGCTCGTTCTTTGACCCGGCGTTTCCCGGCGACCCGTTTATGATGATTATCTCGCCGTATTCGCAGTGGTTAGGCGATTACACCATCAGCACGCCGGGAAGCGGATTCACAACCAATTTCATCAATATTACAGCGCCGACCAACGCCGTCGGAAATATCACGCTTGACGGCAGCCCGATTCCGGCGAGCAGTTTCCAAATCATCGGAAACGGCGATTTTTCGGGCGCGCGGATTCCGATTCCGGTTGGAACGCATCGCTTAAACGGAACGTCTCTGTTCGGCGTTTTCGTCTACGGATTTTCGACCGACGAAGGTTACGGCTATCCGGGCGGAATGAATTTCAAGCCTTCTGCCGGCAGCGCGACGCTCGCTTTAAATCCCGAAACAGCCGCCTTCGGCATCAATTCCGAAGCCTGCGTAACGACATCGCTCAAAGACCGCGACGCAAATCCGCTCGGCGGCAAAACGATTGATTTCAGCGTCGGCGGCGCGCATCAAACGAGCGGCGCATCGACCACCGACGCCGCCGGACAAGCCGCGTTTTGCTACACCGGAACAAACACCGGCTCGGACACGATTACGGCTAATTTTGAAAATTTGAACGCGACCGCGACATTTATCTGGACGCCGCCAAATACGCCGCCGACGGCAAATGCGGGCGATGACCGGACGATTACTTTGCCGGGCGCTGCCAATATAAGCGGCGCTTCATCCGACGACGGCTACCCGGCGGGCAATCTGACGTTTACCTGGAGCAAATTGAGCGGAAGCGGAAACGTCGCTTTTGCCGATTCGCATTCGGCAAACACGACCGCGTCATTCGATTCGGCAGGAAGTTATGTTTTGCGTTTCTCGGTTTCCGACGGGCAGTTTACGACTTCGGACGATGTTCAAATCACAGTCAATGCCGCGCCGCCGAATCAGCCGCCGACGGCAAATGCCGGAGATGACCGAACCGTTACCGTTACCGCGAATTTGCTGAAAAATCCGGGCGCGGAAAGCGACTTGATTAACGGCGAGCTGCCCGGTTGGACGGAAGTTTCGGGCGAAAATTGGACACGTCTCGAAGGCGAAAACGGAAACGTTCCGGCGGCGCGTTTCGGCGCGTATGTTTTCTCGCCAAACGATGCCGCGCAGGCGGAACTGCGTCAGGACATCGACGTTCGCGCGTTTGCCGAAGGCATCAACGACGGAACGCAGCAGTTTGAATGGAAAGCCTACGTGCGCTCGCTGGCGGAGACAAACGCCGATTCGGGCAAAATCGTTTTTGAATACCGCGACGCGACCAATCAAAACACGATTGCGACGCTCGATTCGGGAGAAATCACGACGACCGATGCATGGCATTTAACGGAAGACACGCGGGTTCCGCCAGCCGGAACGGGCTTTATCCGTATTCGTCTGACGGCGACGCGCAACACGGGCGAAACGAACGACGTGTTTTTCGACGGAATGAGCCTGAGAGCCGTCGGCGGCATCGCGGCAGTTAAATTGAGCGGCGCGGCAAACGACGACGGCTTGCCTTCGGGAAGCAGTTTGACGAGCGTATGGACAAAAGTTTCGGGCGACGGAAACGTCGTTTTCGGCAATTCGAATGCTTTGGATTCTTCCGCGAAATTCGATGCGGCGGGAAGTTACGTTCTTCGCCTGACGACTTCGGACGGACAATTTTCGGCGAGCGACGAAACGACCGTAACGGTCAACGCCGCGAATCAAACGCCGCAGGTTTTCGCGGGCGCAGACCGGACGATTATTTTGCCTGCAACCGCGACTTTGAGCGCAAATGCGTCTGACGACGGTGGAAATCTTCGTTATCGCTGGACGAGAGTTTCGGGAACGGGAACGGTTTCCTTCTCCGATGCGCGAAGCTTGAACGCGACGGCGACGTTTAGCCTCGCCGGAATTTACGTTTTGCGCGTAACGGCGGAAGACGGCGAATTGGAAGCGAGCGACGACGTAACAATCACGGTCAATCCGTCGCCGTTGAATCAGCCGCCGACGGTCGAAGCCGGAAATAATCAAACCATCGTTTTGCCGGTAAATTCCGTAACTCTGAGCGGAACGGCGACGGACGACGGTTTGCCGGCGAATAATTTAACGATTACGTGGACGAAGACGAGCGGAAACGGAAACGTCAGTTTTGCCAACGCGAGTTCCGCCGCCGCGACCGCGACGTTTGATGCCGCCGGAAGCTATGTTTTGCGCCTGACGGCGAGCGACGGGCAATATACGGTTTGGGACGAATTGGCGATTGTCGTCAATCCGCAAGGCGCGCAAAATCAGCCGCCGACCGTCAACGCCGGAGCAGACCAGACGATAACTCAAGCGCAGGCGGCTATTCTCGAAGCCGAAGTTTCCGACGACGGCTTGCCCGCAGGCGGAAGCTTTTCGGCAAGCTGGACAAAAGTTTCGGGCGCGGGCGACGTTACGTTCTCAAACCCGAATCAAACGGCGACTTACGCTAATTTCAGTCAAACCGGAACTTACGTTCTGCGTCTGGCGGTTTCCGATTCCGAACTTTCGGCGACCGACGATGTAACCGTAACGGTCGCGGAAAATCAACCCGCGCCGGCGGTCGAGATTCTGACGCCGGACGACGGCATCTCGATTACCGAGCCGACGCAGGTTTCGGGCAATATTTCGAGCGGAAACTGGAAGCTCGAATACAGTTTGACCGACACAGACGATTTAAATAATCGTGTCTGGACGACCGCCGCGAGCGGTTCGGGCGCGGCTTCAGGAAATCTCGGAAGCCTCGACACGACGTTGATGCTCAACGGTTTATACGACGTTCGCCTGATTTCAGCCGACCAATACGGTCAGACGGCGAGCGATATTATCAGCGTTTCGGTCGAAAACAATCTGAAGGTCGGACATTTCACCATTTCGTTTGAAGATATGAACGTGCCGGTCGCCGGAATTCCGATTCAGATTACACGCACGTATGATTCGCGCGACAAACGCAAAGGCGATTTCGGCATCGGCTGGACGCTCGGCGTTAAAAACGTGCGCGTCGAGAAAAACAACGTTCTCGGCTTGAAATGGTATCAGACGCGCTCGAACACGTTTATTCCGAATTACTGCGTCGAAGCGACGCGCCCGCACATCGTTACCGTAACGATGCCGGACGGAAAGCTTGAAAAATTCGAGGCGACATTAGACCGCCAATGCCAGCAAGCCGCGCCGATAACCGAAGCGCATCTGAGCTTTGCGCCGCAAGCCGGAACACGCGGAACGCTTTCGGTCAGCGGCGATAATACGGTTCTGGTCGCGGGCAGCGTTCCGGGTCCGGTCGAGCTTGTCGGCTACGACACGAACGGAATTTTCGACCGCACGCAGTTTAAATACACTTCGAAAGACGGAACGGAATTTGTTATTAATCAGGGCGGCGGACTCGAATCGGTCAAGGATACGAACGGCAACACGCTGACGATTTCGGCGAGCGGCATTGTCCATTCTTCCGGCAAGAGCATCGGCTTTACCAGAGACGCGCAGGGCAGAATCACGCACGTAACCGACCCCGAAGGCGTTTCAAACGTTTACACATACGACGCGAACGGCGATTTGATTTCGTATAAAGACCGCGAAAACAACACGACTTCGTTCACGTATGAGCCGACCATTCCGCATCATCTGAAATCGATTGTTGACCCGCTCAACCGGACGCCGATTAGAAACGATTACGACGCTTCGGGCAGGCTTTTGAAACATACGGACGCCAACGGCGAAGAAATCGTTTACACGCACGATTTGGCGGCGCGCGTCGAAATCGTCCGCGACCGTTTGAACAATGAAACTCGTATCGAATACGACGCGCGCGGAAATGTGTTGAAAAAACGCGACGCGCTCGGCGGCGAAACGACTTTCAGTTATGACGCGAACGACAACGTTTTGACCGAAACCAACGCGCTCGGCAAAACGACCGCCTACACATACGACGCGCAGGACAATCGAACCAGCATAACGGACGCGCTAAACGACCGCACGGAAATGACTTACAACACCAAAGGTCAGGTTTTGACCGTCAAAGACGCGCTCAACAACACGACGACCATCACCTACGACACCGCCGGAAATCTTCTGACGACGACCGACGCGATGAATAATGTAACGACCAACACTTACTCGATTCAAAACGGGCAGTTGATTTCGACGAAAGACGCGCAGAATAATCTGACACGCTTTGAACACTACAACGGTTATTTGATTAAACAAACGGACGCGCAGAACAACGAAACGACTTTCGGCTACGACGCGAACGGCAATCGGAATTCGCAAACGGTCAAACGCACAAACGCAAACGGGCAGATTGAAACGATTACGACCGTGTTTGAATACGACAATCTCAATCGTTCAGTCAAAGCCACGCTGACGGACGGAAGCTTCACGCGAACCGAATACAACACGCTCGGACAGCAATCGGCGACCATCGACCAAGCCGGAAACCGTACGGAATTTGAATACGACACGCTCGGCAGATTGATTAAAACGATTTACGCCGACGGCAAGTTTGAAGAATCGACCTTTGACGCCGAAGGCAGGCGTTTGACTTCGAAAGACCGCGCCGGAAAAGTTACCGCTTACGAATACGACGCGCTCGGACGCTTGAAGAAAGCGACTTACGCTGACGGCAGCTTTACGCAGACGAATTACAACGCCGCCGGACAAGTTTTAAGCTCGACCGGCGCGCGCGGCAATTCGACTTACTTTACATACGACGACGCGGGCAGACGCCTGACGGTCAAAAATGCGCTCAATCAAATCACGAGTTTTGCCTACGACGCAAACGGCAATCAGCTTTCGACGACCGACGCGCTCAATCATACGACCGCGTTTGTCTACGACACGCTCAACCGTCGAACGCGTACGAATTTTGCCGACGGCTCGTTTGTCGAAACGACGTTCGACACGCTCGGACGCCGAACGGCGGAAAAAGACCAGGCAGGAAAAATCACGCAGTTTTTCTATGATTCTCTCGGCAGGCTGACGAAGGTTAAAGACGCTCTGAATCAGGAAACCGTTTACGATTACAACGAGCTTGGTCAGCAAACACTGCAAAAAGACGCGCTCGGCAGGGAAACGAAATACGAATACGACAAATTGGGCAGGCGCACGAAACGCATTTTGCCTTTAGGTCAGACTGAAACTTATTCGTACGATACAGGCGGCAATTTGCAGTCCCGAACGGATTTCAACGGCAAGACGACGACCTTAGCTTACGACAACATGCGTCGTCTCATATCGAAAACGCCCGACGCGTCTTTGAATCAGCCGACCGTTTCGTTTACCTACAATAATTTGGGACAGCGCGCGACGATGACCGATGCTTCGGGCACGACGAATTACAATTACGATAATCGCAATCGTCTTTCGTCGAAACAAACGCCGTTCGGCGCTCTGAGCTACACTTACAACGAAACCGGAAACATCGAAACTCTGCGCTCGTCCAATTCAAACGGCGTTTCGGTCGATTACGCTTACGACGAATTAAACCGTCTTTCGTCGGTTAAAGACAATCGGCTGAGCGGTAATCAGACGACCGGATACATATACGATGCGGTCGGAAATCTGCAAAGCTACACGTATCCGAACGAAGTAACGACGAGCTACGCCTTCAACAATCTGAATCGTTTGACGACGATGAGCGTTTCCAATACCGCAAACAATTTGGCGAGCTATCAATACACGCTGGGCGCGGCTGGAAACAGAACGCAGGTTGTCGAAAACACCGGCAGAACGGTCAATTACGTTTACGATGACTTGTATCGATTGACGAGCGAAACAATCGCCAATTCCGCAAACAACGGGCAAATCAATTACCAATACGATGCGGTCGGAAACCGTTTGCAGAGAGGTTCTTCTGTCAATCAGGTTGCCAATCAAACCTCGACCTTTGATGCCGATGACCGTATGAATTCCGATACATACGACGCTAACGGCAACACAAAAGCGTCAAACGGTAAAACATATAACTATGATTTTGAGAACAAGCTGATTTCGACTTCTAGCGGAATTACGATTGTCTATGACGGAGACGGAAACAGGGTAAGTAAAACCATAAATGGCGTTACGACAAATTATCTGGTCGATACGAATAATTTGACCGGCTACGCGCAGGTTGTAGAAGAAATTCAAAATAGTCAGGTTGGCAAAACTTACACTTACGGTCTCGATTTAATTTCGCAGCGCCAGGGCGCGACGGTTAATTTTTACCAATACGACGGGCACGGTTCGGTTAGAAATCTGACTGATAATCTCGGTAGCGTAACCGACTCTTACGCCTACGATGCTTTCGGAAATTTAATCGAAAGAACGGGCGCGACCGACAATAATTATCTTTATGCGGGCGAGCAGTTCGACGCCGATTTGGGTTTTTATTATAATCGAGCCAGATATTTGAATGTCGAAACCGGCAGATTTATTTCGCAGGATAGTTATGAAGGAAACTCAAGCGAGCCTAAATCATTGCATAAATACACTTACACGAGCGGAAATCCGGTTACTAACACCGACCCTTCAGGAAATATGGAGCTAGGCGTAGGAGGGACAGCCGTTGTAGTAGCAATCGTCGGTATATTGGCTGCGCTCGCTCTTCCTCCCATCTTAACATCATTGTTTCGCAATGTTTTCGGCGGCGCGGCGGGAAATGCGCCGGCAATAAATATCGACACACAGCCAGTCATTGTTGAAGGAGGCGGTTGGGATGAAGGTTTTGCAGACAACGCGATGAATGAAGCAGCAGACTTTTGGTCAAGGTGGGCTAACATAAAAATTAACAGGCTTCCGACGATTCGCTTAAACGGTCTGCCGACTGACATCCACGATACCGTAAACAGTCAGGGGATTGATGAAAACCTTTTCAGAGCTAAATTAGCTGAAACGGGTTTGTCTCCAAAACATACTTCAATATTTGTTAATTCGATTACAGCGCCCGAGGGCAGCGGAGCGCACGGCGAGTCTGTGCCGGGAGGACAAATCCCGCAACAAACCTTGTTTGCGCAATCTGCGATTGGTGTCAGAACTTTCAGCAGATATTTCCTGCGATTTCCTGCCAGCCAGACAATCGCACACGAATGGGGACATAGTTTTGGTCTTGAGCATACCTTTTTCCCTGTTTCGGGGCTGATGACTTCAACATTCGTTCCGGTACCGGAATCGGGTAATGGATTTTATCAAAACACTCTTTCCGGCGATGAGATAACAACTGCCAGAAACGGGGCTGAGAGATATAGATAGCGATTTATGGAAAACAGCTAAAATAATAGAGATAAGAGCGATGAGATTATTAACTTTTTTAAAGACCGCCGGACCTGAGCTATCCGGTAAGAAGCTGGGTAAACTCTATTATCTAATTAATTTATTGTGTTTGCTTTTTGCGGTTACGGTTTTTCTTTTTGCGCTGCACAATATCCAAACCATAGTCGCATATTATTTCAATCAATCTACATCCACGAATTTTGGCTCTCCCACAGAGTTGTTTTCAAGGGATTTTATAGAAAAAAGGGTTATTGTTTTACTTGAGGCGCTAAAATATCAGTTTTGGCTGCTCAGTTTGATATTGTTAAAAAACTGTTTTCTATTTATCAGAAAAAATTGGTCGTTTTTTATTAGTCTTTTAATAACAATCATGATTGTTATTAGTACAATAATTAATTACCGGGCGATTTTACAGCCTGACGGCGAGCCTTATCTCTCGCCGGTCGTGCCAATATCATTATTGAAGTGCTTTTACCTTCTACTTTTAATCTTAATTTTAAGCGATATACTGATTGTGCCGATAACGGCACTTCGACTGCTAAATATAAAAAGCTCTTCCATAATCAAAAAAAAAGAATAAAACTGTCCTCAAATAAATAGAAAAAAGGATTTGCAGAAACCTCCGCAAATCCTTTTTCGCCGGGAATAAAATGGTCGGGGCGAGATGATTTGAACATCCGACCTCACGGTCCCGAACCGTGCGCTCTACCAGGCTGAGCCACGCCCCGATAAGTCAAGTAACAGATTCTAGGTCAAACGATGGAGTAAGTCAAATGAGAACTGAGAACTGAGAACTGAGAACTTTCTCACTTTTCATTTCTCACTTCTCATTTCTCACTTCTCACCTAGGCTTCTGCTTCCTTTTTGCCGAATCTATGCTTCAGATATTCGATAAGCGGCGGCAGGAGCGATATAAAGACGACGACGATGACGACTTTCTCGATGTGGTCGGCGAGCTTGATGCCGAGCGCGTTTTCAATCATCGTGCCGAAGAAATATCCGGCTAAAACCATACTGCAAATCCAGAGCAGACCGCCCGCGACGCTGTAGGGCAGGAATTTTTTATAAGGCATTCCGGTCGCGCCGACAACGAGTGGCGCAAACGTGCGGACAATCGGGACAAATCGCGCCAGAAGAACGGTTTTCGGACCGTATTTTTCAAAAAAACCTTGTGCTTTGGCAACTCTTGACGGCTTGAAAATGCGCGAATTTTCCCGACCGAAAAGCGTTTTGCCCATCGCTCGTCCCGTCCAGTAGCCGGTCGAATCGCCGATGACCGAGCCTGCGAAAAATGACAGCAGAACGAGCAAAACATTCAGTTTTTCGGGATATGTGCGGGCAAAAAGTCCCGTAACGACCAGAAGCGAATCGCCCGGAAGGAAAAAACCGACGGCTAAACCCGTCTCGGCGAAAACGATAAAAAACAGACCGAAATAAGCGTAGATTCCGAGCCAGTCAAGCAAGGTATTGATGAGCTGATTGGGGTCGAGAAACCAGAATCTCGTTTTGATGTCTTCAAATATTCCGAATAAAAATAGAAGTGTTTTCATAAATTATTTTCTTTCGTGATTTGCTTTCCAGCCGTGTTCGCCAATCAGCGGCACAAACGCGCACGCGCCGAAGTCTTCGGTCAGGAAATTTTTTTCCGTCCGCGTAACGCGAATAAGATGCTGCGTTTTCTGGTCTTGCCCGGTTGGAATAACGAGCCGACCGCCGATTTTCAGTTGTTGTAAAAGCGGTTCGGGAATGTCCGGACTGCCTGCCGCGACCAGAATTCCGTCATACGGCGCGTAAACGTCCCAGCCGTTCGTGCCGTCGGCGCAGCGCAGCATTACGTTGTGAATCTGCAAAGCCTGAAGCCGTTCCTGCGCTTCCTGCGCAAGCTGAGGAATTCGCTCAATCGCAAAAACTTTGCCCGCAAGAAGCGACAAAACAGAAGTTTGATAACCCGAACCCGCGCCGATTTCCAGAACTCTCGCGCCGGGCGCAAGCTCCAAAAGCTCGCTCATCCGCGCGACGATAAACGGCTGCGAAATCGTCTGATTAGCGGCAATCGGCAGCGCGTTATCTTTATAAGCCTGAATTTTCAGCGCGCTCGGGACGAAAAAATGACGCGGCACATCGCGCATCGCATCCAAAACGCGCTCGTCCGCGATTTTGTAATGCTCGCGCAAAAGCTTAATCATTTTATCGCGCGAAATTTTATACTCGTCCATCTTCAGATTTTGGATTTTAGATTTTGGATTTTGGATTCTAAAACTAAATCCAAAATCCAAAATCTAAAATCCAAAATTAATTCTCCCAGCTCTTTAACAATTCAATTGCCTTATGGTTCGTCAAATCGCTGCGCATCGGCGTAACCGAAACGTAGCCTTCGTCGATTGCTTCAAAATCCGTTCCGCCCTCGGCGTGAAAGCCGATTCGATTTTCGCCAATCCAGTAATACGGTTTTCCGCGCGGGTCGATATGCTCGGAAATTACGGGACGCGCGTTCTTAAAACCCTGTTTCGTGATGCGGATTCCGCGCGGCTCGCCTTTCGGAACGTTTATGTTCAAAAGCGTGTTTTCCGGCAAGCCTTCATTTATCGCTTTCTGCGTAATTTGTTTGGCGACTTTTACCGATTCGGCAAAATCGTGCCCGCGGCTTGCGGCAAGGCTGAACGCCAAACCGGGAACGCCTAAAATTGTCGCTTCCAACGCGCCCGCGACCGTTCCCGAATAGGTCGCGTCGTCGCCGAGATTCGCGCCGTGATTGATGCCCGAAGCGCAGATATGCGGGCGCTCTTCAGCCGAAAAAATCTGGTTTATCGCCAGCGTAACGCAGTCGGTCGGCGTGCCGTCAACCGTCCAGTGCCGCGCGTCGATTTGCCGGATTCGCAAGGGACGCGAGAGAGTCAGACTGTGCGACGCGCCGCTCATTTCCGAAGCGGGCGCGACGACGTAAACATCGCCAATCTCGCTCAGCGCGTTTTCCAGCGCGATGATGCCTTCCGAATGATAGCCGTCGTCGTTGGTGATAAGTATGCGAATTTTTTCCGCGCTCATTTAAATAAAAACGCGTGATGCAAACGGTTTTCGATTGAAAACAATTTACATCACGCATTGCATAATTGCCGGAATCTACCTGTTCGAGTTTTGATTCTGGTTCGGGTTATTCGGGTTCGAATTCGGTCCCTGATTCGGATTGTTAAAATTATTACTGCGCATCGGACGAAAACGCTTGCGGTTACGCTTGCGGGCGTTCTGCGATTTGAGCTTCGCTTTTTGTCCCGGCGGGATAAAATGCGCGTGTTTCTTCAAATCTTTGATGATTTCTTCAGTAATCACTTTACGTTTGAAACGGCGCAGCGCGCTCTCAATCGATTCGTTATTATTAACTGATATATAAGCCATTTTGTCTTGCTCACCTCCTCTTGACCGCAATTTCGTTGGTCGGGCAAACAATAATTAAACACTTTTTCGCGCGTAAAGGCAAGTGTGAAAACAGTTCAAGGTTTAAGGTTCAAAGTTCAAAGTGAAATGAGTTGGTCTGAAACTTTGAACTTTGAACCTTGAACTTTGAACTTATTTTAAGGGCAGCGCGAGAAGATGTCCCTGATAAACGAAATAAACCTTTGCTTCTTTTTCGTCAACCCAAATCTGCATACTGTTTAGATTTATATTCGGAATACTTAAAACCGCTTGAAGGCTGAAAGTTTTATCGCTGTAGCGTCCGATTTGCGTCGTGCGCGTTTTTTCATCATAAACGGCAGCCCAGAACTCGTTCGGATTCGCCGTAGGCTGCAACGGGCGATAGGTCTGCTGCGCCAGCGGGCGAAACTCGCCTTTGACGAGCTGAATCGCGCCGGTCGCCGCGTCGAGCAGATAATATTCGGGAATTTTCGGACTCGGATTCGGTTTTGTCTTATCCTGCGGACGATTATATTCGCCGTCAGCGTCGTATTGGATAAGCTCGCCTTCTTCACGATAAAACTTGCCTTTCGCGCGATAAAGCAAAACTTTATTCTGCGCGGGAACGAAAGCTATCGGCAGAAACGTGTCAGCCGCCGGAAGATTGATTTTAAATTCCGCGCCGGTTTGCACGTTTACGCGCGCCACGCCGTTCGGCTCGCTCGAATCCGTTTCGACTTTCGAGACGACAACCCATTTGCCGTCGCCCGTAACAATCGGGTTTGAAAAACTACCGTTCTTGATTTTTACGGGACTTTGCGCGCGGCTCGATTTATATAAATTGCCTTCGGCGCTGTCAACCCGAATCTCAAAATTTCCGCTGCGAACCTGCCACGCGCGCGGAGAAGGATTCAGCTCCGAATTTTCCGCGATTTGCGATATATCGTCGGGCAAAAACGCCGCTTCCGAAGGCTGCGGCAGAATGTCGCCGAGCTTTCCGCCTTCGACTTTGCGCCAGAAGAAATGTGCATACGCGGCGTCTCTGCGTCTTTTTGCCTGCGCCTCATATTTCTTCTGCGCGACTTCCGAAGCCGCGTCGTCAGTTTCAACCGAGTTTTCCGTCTTTTCGCGCTCGTTCAAATCCTTTTCTATTTCTTCTTTTTTAATTTTATCTTCGACCAGAACGCGAAAATCGCCGTCTTTTTTCCAGACCGAGAGGGCTTCGAAATTTTTGTCGGACAAGATAACTTCCAGTCCTTTTATTTTCTCCGAAAGCTTGTAATGAAGATTCATCTCGCCCTCGGCAAACGAAGCGAAAAATTCTTTGAGCTTATCGATAACTTTATTTCCTTCGACCGGCATCATAAAAAATACGCGCCGTCCGCCGCCGCGCCCGAACATGACGAATTCGCTCGCGTCACTGCCCGCGCACTCCTCGCAGGTGTCGGTAAAAGCCGAAAAGCCGTCTATCCTGTTTTCAATCAGGAAATTGTAAAATCTCTCGTATTCTTCCGCCGTCAGATTTCTTTCTTTAAATCGCGCCGTATCTTCATAAGAAGTGAAAACCGCGCGGTCTTTAAAAACGCGCAGGATTTGCTGACCGCTTTCCGCCTCGGGCAGCATCGCGTAAACTGCGAGCATGTCCGCATTTTGCGTTATTTCGCCGCGAAGACCGTCTTCCGTCCGTTTTATTTCGGGAAATGCTCCGCCGACGTAATAGCTTTCCGTAACGCTCAAAAATAAAGCGTCCAGAGCCGGACTTTCGTAAGCTTTTTTGACCTCGCGCGGTATGAATGCGTTATGCGCGCCGAGAATTACGGCTTCATTCGGATGCCGCGCCAGAACGAGCGTTCGCGCCTGAACGCTGTCTTCCGATTCCAGATATCTTTCGGCGGCAAGCGCGAGCGTTTGGTTCGCGCTTTTTAGAAGCTCGCTGACTTCGTTGACAGGTAATTGAGCGCGAAGCATCCGGGCGCAGCCGAGCATTGCAATCTGCGTTTCCGCGTCGGTTTGTCCGAGAATGCTTAAATATTCGCCCGCGTCTTCCGCCAGACACGCGCCGATGCCGCGCGATGCTCCGTTTACCGTTCGAAGCGCGGAAATGTCGTTCGGAATTTTCTCGCGCACGTTTTTGCGGTTTGCCAGAAGATTTAAAATCGTATCGATTTCGGCTTCGCCCGTCTTTATTTGTCTGAGCGTTTCCAGATAAATCGCGCGACCTTTCCATTTCTGCATAATCTCGGCAAGCGTTTTTGCGACAGCCGGTTTTGTTTTTCGCAGGATTTTCAAACGCTCGACGGCGCGCGCGGCTAAACCGTCGCTCGGTTCTTCCTGCTCGCTGACAAATTTGCCGATGATTACGGGCAAAGGCATCGGTTTTTTCGGCTGTTCGCTTTCTTCCTCGTAAGCTTCCGTATCATAATTCTGCATTCTTTCCAGACCTTCGGGAGTGGAAATAACGGTTGCGTAAGCTTCGAGCGACGCCATCTGTTCATCGTCGCCGATGCCGCCGCAGGCGATTAAGGCTTCGATAATGTTTTTGCGATATTCTTCGTTTTTCTCGTCCTGCAAAGCTATCCGCAATGCCGGAATTGCGCCCGCATTCTTATTTTTTACCAATGCTTTGGCGGCTTGAGCGCGATTGTTCTCGCTCTCGTTCTGGACTACCCAAATCAAGCCCGGAACGGCTTCGGGCATATCGATTTCGGCTAGAGCCGTAATCAAATCCGACCTTTCGCTGCGATTCGAAGACTTTGCCCAATCCGGATTCGAAAGCCACGGAAGCAGCGCCTCGACAACGTCTTTTCTGTCTTTATTGAAAACGTCCATCAAATTGCGCACGGCGGCGGAACGAACGGCGAGATTTGAGCTTTTGGCGAGCTTTATCATCGTATCAATCCATTTATCCGGCGGCGACATCGCAATCAGAGTGGTCAAGCCCGTATAGCCGTTGTCCTGAATTGTAAGCAGAGTTTCGTCTTCCAGAAGCGAAACGTACCACTCGTCGCGCCCTTTCCAGCCGTCGCTCATGACGAGCGAGTCCATCGCCAAATCGCGCTGCGCCCACGCGGCTTTTTTGTCTTCGACGATTTTTTGCAGCTCGCCCCGGTATCGCTCCGTCAGGCTGCTGTCTTCCGTATCAATCGCGTGCTGGTAAATAACCCATTTTGCCAGAATTTGCGCGTAAGGCTGATTCGAATCCAATTCCAGCCTGTCGATAATCGGGCGCGCGCTGTCCCAATCTACTTTCGCCAAAGCTCTCAAAATAGCTTGGTCTTCGTTCTGGACGTAATTATTACGGTCTTCAATCTTCTGCGCTTCGCGGATAAGCTCGTCAACGTAATATTTGCTGTTAAATTTCAGCCATTGCTGCACGGTCGTGCGGATGTATGAATTTTCGTCATCCTGCGCTAAACGGTCGTAAATATTCTTTACCTTTTCGGCAATATCGGGCTTTGTCGGCATGAGCGTGAGAAAATTGGTAATCAAATCGGGATTGTCTTCGCAGTAATCGAGAAGTCTTCCGAGAACTTTGTCCGAAGGTTTGAGCTGATATTTGAGACGATTGTAGCCGCCGTTTTTATTTGACCAGTAATCGACCAAATCTTCAATCGGCGCGTCGTCGGAAGGCGCGTTTGCGTCGGCGAAAAACTTCTCGTCGCGCTCCTTTTTCGTTTCCGTTTTTTCTTCCCGGTTTACCGGCGCGGGCGCGGGCAAATCGAGAATTTGTTTTAGTAAATTTGCGGAATTATTAACCTGAGATTGTCCGCTGACAAATAAAGAAAGGCACAGAAGAAAAGCGAGGAAAAACAGTTTAGGCATTAAGAAAAACTCCTTGTAAAACTCATACCGGACAATAGACGCGATTACGCTTGCTTTGTTGCCGGAAGCAGAGAAAAAAGTTGCACGAATAGAAGGATGAAATCGTGATACGTGATACGTGATACGTGATACGTTTTTTCTTCTGTTTTTGCGTATCACGTATTACGTATCACGTATCACGTTTCTTATTCACCCTTTCGGCATCGGCAGACTCAGCACGTGTCCTTCAAAGATGAAATAAACTCTGCCCGCGTCAATCCACATATTCATGCTTTCGAATTTAATCTTCGGGATTTTCAGCAGAGGCTTAAAGCTGAGAGTCTTTTCGCGGTAGATGCCGACTTCCGTGGTGTTTGTTTCCCATTCATGAATCGCCGCCCAATATTCGCCCGCGACGCCGGTTGGCTGAAGCGGTCGGAAACTCTGCTGCGCCAGCGGGCGAACTTCATTTTCGACTTCCTGTAAAACTCCGGTTTCCGGGTCGAGCAGGTAGAAAGTTCCCGCTCCTTCGCCTTCATCGTCGTCATAATAACCCGCTAATAGCAGAACTTTGTTGAGCGAAGCAATAAAAGATACGGCTTCGAGCGCCTGATAATTTTCAAACTTCTCCATTTTATATTCGCGGTTGGTCAAAAGATTGACGCGGACAAGTTCCGGTTCCTGGTCTTCGTTGAGTTTTCTGACAACCGCCCAGCGCCCGTTCGGCGTTACGACCGGCTTATCATAGTTTCCGCTTTTGATTTTGGTGAGCGCGCCGCGGCTTAATTTATACAATCCGTCTTCGCTCGCGCGAATTTCGAAAGTCGCCGTTCGAGCCTTCCATTGCCCGGTTTGCGCCTGCGCCGCGAGATTGTCCCGCGCCGGAATAAATTCGACCTGCGGAGGCTGACTGGCAAAATCGGCGAGCTTGTTGTTCGCCAATTTGTGCCACGAAAAGTTTTCAAATTCCCGTGTCTCGCGGCGTTTCCGGTTTATTTGCTCCTGCTTTTCATAATCGATGTCTTCTTTATTCGCATCGGTGATTTCCTGCGCGTCTATCTCCTTGTCGATGCGTTTGCGCCGCGCCGTGTCGTCAATCAAAACACGCAAATCGTCGCCGCTTTTCCAGACGGTCTGCGCCTGTAAACGCTCGTCTGTAAATAAAATTTCCAGCCCGGCAACGTCTTTTTCCAGTTGATAATGAAGCTTTGCGGGCGCGCGCCGCAGTTCTTCAAACATCGCGGTAAGCTCGGCAAAAAACGGCGGCAATCTTTGAGCTTTCATAAAGACGCGCCGCCCGCCCTGACGCCCGAGCATCAAAAGCTCTTTTTCCATGTATTCGTCTTCGCTGAAAGACAAAAACGGCGGAAGCTCATCGACTCCGTGCGAAGCCAGATAATTTTTTACATTGTCGAATTCTTCCGTCGTCAGGACGCGTTCGTGATAGCGCGCCGCGTTTTCTTCCCAACTGTAAACGGCTTGGTCTTTATAAATTCGGATATAATTTTTGTCGAAAGCGTAAATGCCGAGAAGCTTTTCGTTTTCCTTAACTTCCTTTTGCAGACTTGTTTCGGTGTCCAGAATATACTGGTAATCTTCGGAAGAATTTTCGAAAAGAAAGTAGGCGCTATCGGCTGAAAACGCATTATTGACGCTCGCGAAAAGCTGTGCCAGATAATTGCTTCTAAAATCTTCTCCGTCAAAAAAAGTTTTCGCGCCGAGAATTTTCGCTTCGTTCGGGTGAAGCGAAAGCACGATTGCGCGCGCGGCGGGCGAATCTTCCGATTCGAGATAGCTTTCAGCCGCGAGCGCGAGCATCTTGTTCGCGTCTTTCAGATATTCCGCGACCGCCGGAATCGGAAGCTCGGCGCGTATTATACGCGCGCAGCCGAGCACGGCGATTTTGCTTTCAATATTTTCGCCCGACAAAATCGCTTCATACTGCGCTTTGTCGTCGAGCAGGCAAGCCGAAATTCCCGAAGCAATCGCGTTTCCCGCGCCGCGCGCGTCGTAAATCTCATCCGTCTGTTTTTCGAGCAGTTCTTTTCTGACAATCAAAAGCTGGACGATTGAATCGATACCGGCTTTGCCGTTTTTCAAGTCCCTCAGCATCAGCGAGTTTATCGCCGCGCCGCGCCAGTTCGTCATATATCTTCGCAAAGCCTGCGCCGTCTGCTTGTCTTTTTCTTCCAGACGCTCGATGCGGTCAATCAAGCCGATTACAAGCTCATTGGTCGGCTCGGCATTGTTGATAATCTGATTTCCTAAAGTGATTTTTATATCGTTCGGATTATACGGCTGCGACATCGTGGAATAATTTCCATTTACAGACGTATTGCTGAGAACCGTCATCACCTCCACCCGCCGCGTAGTATTAGCTAGTACCGGCTTAGGAATTATCATGTTCGATGAAGATATTACCGGCTTTATATTCGGCACGGCGTTATAAGCCGGCATATTCATCGGCATCGTGTTAAAAAGCGTCGCATTCGTATTTGAATTCGGATAGCTTTGATATGAACTTTTCGCAACCGCTTCGAGCGCTTCGATTTGTTCCGGCACGGAAAAAGCGTTCGACGCCAGCATCGCGCGAACGATGTTTGGGCGCTCATATTCCTCGACCTGCGGCAAAATCAGGCGCAAAGGCTCAGCCGCCCGCGCGTCCTTCTGTTTTTCCAGAGCGCCTATCGCCAGAGAACGATAAGGAT
The DNA here is from genome assembly GCA_049799955.1 of Pyrinomonadaceae bacterium. Classification (GTDB taxonomy): domain Bacteria; phylum Acidobacteriota; class Blastocatellia; order Pyrinomonadales; family Pyrinomonadaceae; genus JBGTFE01. Next base: position 98,264 of record JBARIW010000098.1, on the reverse strand, counting down.
AGCTTCCAACTTCCCTTGACGGAAGCGCGTTCGAGCTGAGATAAGGCGAAGAGTTGGTAACGATAGTCGGAACGGATGTATTGGACATCGTGTTAGACATCGTATTCGTATTGGAATACTGCGAAACCGTAACTTCCTTGCCTTTCTCATTCAAAACCGCAATCAAGCCCGGAACGCTTTCGGGCATCTCGACGCTCACCAGCGCCGTTACGAGGGCTTGTCTTTCGTCGTCAACTTCCTTCGCCCAATTCGGATTTTCCAGCCACGGCAGCAGAGCGCGGATGACTTCGGGATTTTTTTCGTCGAGAAGCGTGCCGAGATTTCGCGCCGCGACGTTTCTAATCGTCTGGTTGTCGCTCCTGATAAGCTCAAGCATTTTTTCGAGATACTTGTCGGCGGGCGAATGATTAAGAAGCGTCGTCAGGCTCGTGTAGTTCTCGCCGTTGACCTGCAAATCGAACAGTGTCTCGTCCGAGAGCAGGGAATAATACCAATCGTCGCGCCCGGGAAAATCGCCGCCTTCGACGAGCGCGTCCATCGCCAAATCGCGATTGCCCGGCTTTTCGTTTTTATTCTCGACCGTTTCCTGCAAAAGTTTTCGATATCTATCAATATCGCCGATGTCGCCCTCGCGCAGAGCGTGTTCGTAATAAACCCAGCGCGCCAGAGTCTGCGAAATCGGCTGGCTCGAATCGTTAATAAGACGGTCAAGAATCGGTCGCGCCCGGTCCCAGTCAACCCGCGCCAGCGCCCGGAGCTCGGATTGATTCGACACATATTCGCCCGAATCTCCGGCTTGCTGCGCCATCTCGACAAGGTCTTTGATAAAATACGGGCTGTTCATGGTCAGCCATTCCTTAACCGTTTCTCTCCAGTCTTCGCCGAGATTTCCGTCGTTCAGCTCGCGCTCATAAAGCCGCTTAACAAAATCTGCCGAATCCGGCGTCTCCGCCAGAACGTTTAGATAATCACCCAGTTGTTCGGGATTTTTTTCAATCTCCGCGCGAAGCCTTTCCAGACTTTTTGCCGAAGGCTTAATCGTATATGTATATTCCGCGTCAAATTGACTTTGCGCCTGCCAGTAAGCCATCAAATCTTCAATCGAAGCGTCGTCCGACGGCGGATTTTTTTTTGAAAAAAAGTTTTCCGGGCGGTTTTGGCGGCTTCCTTCAAAAAAAGGATTCACCGGCGGCGGCGCGGGCAGGCTGAGCAGGCTCTCCAAAACATTATCTTGAGCCTCCATCGAAGGCGAAAACAAAAAAACGCCCGAAACGAGCAGGCACACACAAAGACCGACGGCGGAAAAAAATCTCTTCATACAAAAAATCTCCAAAAGATTAAATGATTTGATAACTCATTTGGAACGAAAAAGCAATGGATTTTTTGCACGAATGCTGATTGCGTCTGAAAAAGTTTTTTCAGCAGGAATTTGAGAGCGGAAAACAAGACGAATCAAACGAATGAAGCACCTTGCAAAAAATCTGTTAATGAGTAAAATGTTATCGAATAATTAAACAACATACCTAACATTCGCAGTATCCGATTTCAATATCCGGCTTTCATTATACAAGTGGCTCACACTTTTAGACGCCGGATATTGGAACGGATAAGCCTTGAAGCTCAGGCGCATAAGGTGAATATGATAAATCGCGCAGCCGGAGACAAAGCGGCTTCAAAGTTATTATTTAAGGAGAAATGAAACCCGCCTGGGCAGAATTGACGGGTTACAATCCACACGGAACCGGAAGTCTTATGAAACAGGTCGTTTTTCATAAATCGCCGTTCACGCCTTCACAATCGTGAGCGCGTATGTCGAAGTAAGGGACAAACTGCGCCAAAAGGGAAGAGAGGCGCGTGAGCAAAGGCGCGGCAATCCGACGTATTGAAACAATTAACTTTTTTCTTGACAAACAAAAGCGTCTCAGGTTATTGTACCTGCACCGACGACAATTTATTCCAAACTTTTGAGGTGAAACCAATATGCCCGAAACGATTGGAAACGAAAATGCCGTTTCCCCGAAAACACGCAGACAGAACGAGCGAACCGAAGCCAGATTTTTTGAAGACGGCAATAAAGTAATCGCCGAAACCGAAAGCGTCGCCGCAGGCGAATACCAGCCGCCGAATTCAATTTCAACAACCGTCAGCCTGAAAACAAGGCGCGACGCATCACTCGCGCAGCGCGGCATCATACAAACGGATGACGCTGACGAGGAAGCCGGGCGCAACAACCGCGAAAATCTTTATAAACAGATGGACAAAGACCTGACGCGCCTCGTCGGTTACGCCAAATCAGCCGGTAAAAAAGAAAACGAAATCGCCGCGCTCGAATCAATCTCAAACAAAATCAAAGGCGTCCGCGCCGAGACAATCGCGGAAGACGACACCAACCGCCACATTTCTGTCTCAAACCGCGCTTACGTCAGCCGCGCTGACAATTACTCCCGCTTTGTCGAAGCCTACGACGCGCTCGAAATCGAAACAAGCGAAGACTTCTACAAAGCCGACACCCACCGCGACAAAGCCGCCGAATATCAGACGGCAAACAATCGCGTCATCACCGCCGAAGCCAAATCCAACGCCTCGCAGTCGCTCTACGACCAAATAACCTACACGGGCGATGACAGCTATCTAAACGCCCTGATTTCGTCAAAAGAATATTTCAAATCAAAATTCAAAGACACCCACTACAAAAACATCGCCAAAACGCGCTTCGTCATGCCGTCGCGTCTGCGTAAGAAAAAATAAATGGACAAATGCCGAACTCGAAAAAATTCGGCATTTGTCCGCAGAAATTTTGATAATTGACTTAAGAATAAGGACTATTTGTAAATTCCGGTGAAATTATTCAACGGAATTTAAGTCGGTATAATACAAAGTTGGGCGCGTCGTGGTGAAACCCGACGACCTTAAAAATAGGTGGAAAAATGAAACTATCTCGAATCTTTTTATTGTTACTATTGCTTTTCTTGTTCGTTCCATTAGTTGTTTCTGCTCAACAAAAGAAACTGATTGGAACTGTCAATAGCGCAAGAGCGGGAAACAACCCCGGTTGTTCTTATTTTGTTGGCGGCAGGCTAATCTTTGTTTTAGATGCTATTGATGGTACATGGATGAATATTGACGGTAGAGAAGTAACATTAACACTTGTTAAAGAAATAGGTCCAAAGGGAAAATTGAAAGCTGGAAGCCGCTCTACCAGCCGATACGTGTCTGGCGATATTACTGTTGATATAGTAGAAGTAATTACAAAGTTAGGGAAATATGTGTCAAAGATGTCAGCGACATTTACGATGCGAAAAGGCAATCGAACGCAAATTGTAAGAGCAACCGGTGAATGTGGCGATTAGGAACGAAACAACTTGGAAGATAAAGATGCGCCCAACAAGTTATTGGACGCGAGGGCGGAAACAGCGACTTTGTTATCGCGTTGTCTTTTGTCCCTTAGCTTGCGCGTAGCGGTTTCCGCCTGTGTTAACGCCGCCGTTCGGCGGCTTCGCGGTGAAATCCGACGAGGCTTAAAGTTAGGAGGAAAAAATGGAAATGTCTCGAATATTTTTCTTGTTTATATTGCTTTTTTTGTTTATTCCGTCTTTGGCAGCTGCCCAAACATCTCGTTCGGTAACTACCGCCGCTAATAAAAGCTGGAAACCTTTTTGGACACAATTTACGGCTGCTGTAAAAAGCAAAAACAAAGCTGCCGTTAAGCAATTAATGGTTGCAGAGAGGGACTTTTCCAATGGTGCCGAAGGTGGAACGCGAAACCAATGGCTTAAGAATCTGGACAAACAGAAGCTATGGGGAGAAGTACAAAGGACTGTTGCTAAAGGCACAAAACTATATAACTCAGGTGAAAAAATACCTTGGAGAGTAACAATGGACGACAGTTTGCTTTTTGTATTTGAGAAGGGTAGCTGGCGTTTTTTTGGAGTTAGGGGAGATGAGTGAGTGCGTTGTAGTTAACCCGACAAGCCTTCAAAACAGGAGAAGACTTAATGCAAAATACAAACAAAATTTTATTTATTTTCGTAAATTTGATGGCTGTTCTTTTTATAGTTGTACCTATCAAGGTTGAAGCACAAAAAAAAGCCACCAATAAATCAAATCGGAGTGCGCCCACCGCTCAGGCTGGCAAGTGTTCTGTGGTGGTGCGAAATGACCTACTTCCCAATAAAGGGGTAGTTGTTGTTGGTTGTGATTCATTTGGAATTCACGAAGCCTTCATTAACATGCAGGGGCGACCTGAACTCTTCCCATCGAACGGCGGAATTATAGTGTTTGATGCTGACATGAATCTCATTTTTAAATGGGAAGCCTGTACTGCTTGCGGCGGATTTTTCAGCAGTTTCGCAGGGACGAAAAAGATTAAGGGGCACAATGCGTTGTTGGTAAAATTGGTCAACGGTCCTCGAAATGAAAAAGGAATTACTACCCAACTTACATTGCCACTTTACTTCAACGGCAAGACGTTCACGTTCGCTGGACAGTAACGAGAACAGGAATCCTGTCTTTCTTTTTGGCTTGCCAATAAAGCAGACAGCCTTTAAAACAGGAGAAAATTTAATGCAAAAGACAAACAAAACTTTGTTGATGATGGCTCTGCTTGGGAGTGCAATGGCTTTCGGAACGCTTTCAATAACAGGGCAAACAAGCTCGAAATCAAAAATCAAAATCAAAATCAAAACTATTACAGGTTATTTTTGTGGAGATGGATATTCGGGTCAAGTCATCGCACACAAATTTCTTAGGACAACACAAGGAGTGCTGGAATTCGCTTATCTTTTCAACTCTGGAGTAAATAATCAATGGGGAGAGCCAACGTCATTCTTCGGATTCAAGAAAAAAGGAAGCAATAAAATTGGTGCTGAATATGTCGTCAAATACGTTACCAACGAAGACGGCGAATATGACACACAAAGTTTCACATTTACAGGAAAAACGAAGAAAATTAAACCTTGTTCATCTGAATAAGTAAAAACTTGCGTAATCCCAAGTCCGGCGTGTCGTGGTGAAATCCGACAAGTCTTAAAGTTAGGAGAAAAAAATGAAAACTTTATTTATATTCGCAAGTGTGATGGCTGTTCTTTTTATAGCCGCACCTAAAAAGGTTGAGGCACAAAAAGGAAAAACCGCCAAACTACCAAAAGAACTTGTTCTTCAAATGGCAAGAGATGATGACGATATTAAGTCTGGTTTGAGAAAACAAGGCGGCAATACCGTAAGGTTTGCTGCTAAGAACTTTGTTGCAGAACTTATTGACCTCAATAAAGATGGAAAGCCAGAGTGGTTTATATCAGGCTCATCAAGTGATTTCTGCGGTAATCGTGTCTGTTCGAGTTGGATTTACCGTGAGGTATCAGGCAAGTATGAACTACTTCTTGCTGATAGTGCTATTCCTTTAAATACTTTTACTAATGGTTATAAGGACTTAGAAGTAGGCTTTGGTCCGTATGTTCCTACGATATATACATACAATGGTAGGCGGTATAAAGAGGGTTACGATTTCACTCTTAATCAAATAATAATGCCATCAAAGCTAGGCGAAATAAAAAAATTAGTTTGTGATGATGCTAAAAAAAGACTCGTCCGCGTAAAAAATATAGTAAAAAAAGATATGGACAATGAGACAGGTGGGTGGATTGGGTCTCGAAATCTTTGGTACGAAGAATATGAAGATGGATGGAAGGAAAAAATGAAAAAAGAATATTCGGAGATACAAATGGAAAAGTTTAAAGTAACTACCAAGGGAATTAGCTTTTATTATGATACGACCATAGGATTGCCTATGTCGGTTTTGAGCGAGGAACCATCGTCTGAATATTTCTATTCATGGGCAATTCTAAAGCCATTCTTAATGCCATCGAGCCCTATTTCAACTTTAATAAAATGACAGTTAAACTCGCCGCCGAACAATTCAATGGATGCGGGGCGGAAATTCATTGACAGTTCTGAAAAATTCAACGACATTTCTTAAAAATCGATTAGCACCTATCAAAAGTCGCTCGGCAACTCTTAAATTTCAACAGCATCTCTCGAATTTCGTCAGCACTTCTTAAATATTGCACAGCAACTCTTGAAATTAGTCAGCATTTCTTCACAATCGGTTAGCAACTCTTCACAATTACTCAGCACTTGTCGAAAATCACCAGCATCTCATCAATATTGCACAGCACTTATTGAAATTCATCAGCATTTCTTCATAATCGCGCAGCACTTCTTCAATATCGGTCAGCACTCGGCGGAAATTATCAGCATCTCGCGGAAATTGAAAAAGCCCTGCAATTTCTTGCAAGGCTTTTTCTGTTTGTTATTAGCTTTCCGAATTAAGCTTTCGCTTCGGCTTTCTTTTCGCGTTTGATGCCGCCGATTTGGACGAGCTTTTCGCCTTTGATGCCGTTTTTCTCCATGAGCATCTGGTTGTAGAGCTTCTTCATCATCTGCATTTCTTCGGCAGCCGTTTTCGGTCCTTCCATTTCCGGTTTGTTCGGACGCGCAAGGTCTGTTTCGTTCAGAATCATATTGTGCGTCTTGTCTTCCAGAGCGACTTCCTTGCCGCGAGCGAAGACTTCGTGACGACCGTGTTCTTTATACCACTGCGCGACCGTCGCGTTCTGGTGCATGTGCTCGATGATGTTTCTCCAGCCGATGCCCGTATTGTATGCGCAGAAGGAAATTTCGCCTTCCTGCGTTCCGTAGGGAATGATGCACATTTCGGTGCGTCGGAAATCGTAGTTGAACAAATCCTGAAACCACATTCCCGCGATAAAAAGGAAGTTCCAGGGGTCTTTGCGGCGTTTCTCGATGTCTTCGGCAGTGCGGTCGGCGCCGACCTTTCCGTAATCTTTACCCGACAAACCGAACGATTTATCGAATTTTGCAAAGATTCCGGCAAGCGTCAGGCTTTTCGGCGCGCCGTAAGGATTGTAGTTTTTCAAGAGCGCCAATCCCATCAGGATATTCGACATCCATTTGCCGCGATTCGTGTCGGTAATATGCTGCATATCGCCGACCAGTCCCTGAATGTTCAGAAACTGCGGAACCGGAGCCATTTCCTTCGTGTCCTTGTTAATCATCACCGCCGTTCCGACGCCGCAATTCGGATGGCAGCCGCACGAAACCTGTCCCCATTCGCTGTCTTCGCCGTGAACAACGTCCGCGAAATCCGCAAACGCGCCCATTAAGCTGAGCGGAAACCAATCGCGCGTCGGCTCGGTAATTCCGACCTGACTCTGAACGTCGAGCGCGAGATGCGAAAGCGTGTAACGCTGCTGTAAGCGTCTCTGTTCGGTAATGTGCTCATCGCGACCTGTAAACGAAACGGGTTGAAATGACACAAATGAAATCTTCTTGGGATTTTCCAAAGCGAAACGAACAATCGTTCCAACCTGGTCGTTGTTGACGCCGTTAACAAGCGTCGTTACAAGCACGATATCAACGCCCGCTTCGTGCAGATTGTTGATTGCTCTGAGTTTTACGTCAAACAGATTGCCGATTTGACGGTGCGAGTTTGCATCGTTTCCGATTCCGTCGAATTGCAGATAAACAAATCTCAAACCGGCTTCGGCGGCTTCGCGGCAGAATTCTTTCGATTTGGCGAATTCAATTCCGTTGGTCGCTGCCTGCACCGAGTTATAACCGACTTTGCGCGCATATCGAACCGCTTCGAGAAAATAAGGCGAAAGCGTCGGCTCGCCGCCCGAATACTGAACCGACATCTGACGGCGCGGTTTGATAGAAATCGCGTTGTCGAGGATTTCCTTCACGTCTTCCATCGAAAGCTCGTGAACGAATCCGACCTGGTTCGCGTCCATAAAACACGGGTCGCACATCATGTTGCAGCGGTTCTTCAAATCGACCGTCAAAACCGCGCCGCGACCGTATTTAATGGTCGAAGAACCGTGATTGTGAAGTTTTTCGTCGTTGTGCGCCTGTATGTCGCGCCCGGGAAACAGTGATTCGATGTGCTGAAGGAACTTTGAATCAATCGCCATCAAATCTTCAAAATGCCCGTGGTCGGGACAATCTTTAATCATCCAGATTTGACCGTCGCGTTCGATAATCTGCGCCTTGATTTCACCAACTTTTTCGTTAATCAGCGTGGAAACATCGCGTTCGCCGCTCAAAATCTGCTCGCGCGCCTCGATGACGCAGTTCGGACACAAACTATCGGTCGTGCGCGGGAAACCCAATGTCGGCTTCGATTTTTGCCACGACTTAAGCAGCGGCTTATCCGACCATTTCGGCGTAAAAGATGGGTTGGGTTTGAACTGATTGACAGATTTAATTGCGTTAAAAACGCCGCTTGCGAATACCGTCAAGCCTTTTTCTATATGTTTTATAGGTCTCATGATTTCTTATCTCCAAATGAAAACAATCTATATAAATAAATATTTTATGTTCTTTCCGCAGAACGCTTGCACTCATTCTTACTAAATTTTAATTTATTTATACGGAAGAGAACGCGTATTATTACCTTATAATTTATAGCAAAAATCGTGCCGCTCGCTTGAGCAGCGTAAATCATTGACTGAAAACAACTTATGCCGTAAAGGAGTAATATAAATAAAATTTCAATCTGTGGCAGGTTGACACAGATTGCGTGGTATTGATATATTTATTCCAATTTGACACAACGAAAATTGAATTTAACGCAGCTTGTTTATTATGAGCTGTATGAATACATTAAACTAGTGCTTAATAAATTTGCACATTGTGGAAAACTTCCGTGTCCGATATTTACAAGGTTTTACAGGACGAAAAGAGCGAAAGTTTTATTTTTAGGATTTTCGTTCACCTAGTGTTCACATTTAAGCAGATAGCTTAACGTTTACTTGAAAGACTTCTTGTAAAACGCTGTATGAAAAGAGGTTATGTGGTGTAAAAAATGTCTTTACACATAGATTTTTTTTATGGTAAAGTCAATTTCACCTTAAGGGAATAATAGCAGTTTGCAATAAGAGCATTTTGAGTTATACCACTCCCATATAGCAGTAAAAATTCAAGGTCGGTAAAATCGGAAGTGTTGAAAACATTTACTCTTTCTTTATGAACATACGCTTCGGAACATCGGGTTGGAGAGCAATTATAGCCGACGACTTTACATTTGAAAATGCGCGTCTCGTTACGGAAGCGATTTGCAGTTATTTGAAAGAAAATTCGAGCGAAGCTAATCAAACGCTGATTGTCGGACACGATTCGCGCTTTATGGGCGAAAAGTTTTCGGAAGTTGCGGCGGAGATTGCTGAACGAAAAGGCTTTCGGGTTCTGCTCTGCGAAAATCCGACGCCGACGCCGACGATTTCACACGCGATTCGCAGCCAGAAAGCTGCCGGCGGAATAAATTTTACGGCTTCGCATAATCCGCCCGAATATCAGGGCATAAAGTTTTCTGGCGCAGACGGCGCGCCGGCGCTGCCGGAGATTACGAAGCGGATTGAAGAGATTATAAAGAACACGCCGCAGATTGAAGACGCGAGCGGCGGTTCGATTGAAAGATACGATGCTCGTCCGGCTTATCTGGACGATTTGAAAACTAAAATTCGGTTTGACCTGATTGCGGAGGGCAAAGGCAAATTTGCTTACGATGCGATTTATGGAACAGGGCGCGGCTATCTCGATAAAATCCTGCGCGACCACGGTTTAGAGGTTGAAACGATTCACGATTGGCGCGACGTAACCTTTGGCGGACAGCCGCCGGAACCGGGCGAAGAACATCTGGACGAGCTTCGCGAAGCGGTTAAATCAAAAGGATTGAAATTAGGGCTTGCGACCGACGGCGACGGCGACAGGTTCGGAGTTATTGACAGCAACGGCGAATTTATCCAGCCGAATCAATTAATCGCTGTTTTGACAGATTATTTAGCTGAAAGTCGCGGTTGGACGGAAGGCGTCGCGCGCAGCGTGGCGACGACGCACATGGTTGACAGGGTTGCTAAAGACAGAAATTTGAAGTTATACGAAACGCCGGTCGGGTTTAAGTTTATCGGCGAATTGATAAATAAAGACGAGATAATTCTTGGCGGAGAAGAATCCGCAGGTCTTTCGATAAAAGGACATTATCCCGAAAAGGACGGAATTTTAGCGTGTCTTTTAGCGGTCGAAGCTGTAACTGTGAGAGGTAAGAGTTTGACCGGGCAGTTAGACGAGCTTTACAAACGCGTCGGAAAGCTCGAATCGGGCAGAATCGGAGTAAAGTTGACCGATGACGTTGCCCGAAGATTGAAAGAAAAGCTCGCGCAGGAGCCACAGGACATCGCCGGGCGCAAGATTGAAAGAATTAATAGAATGGATGGCGTGAAATTCCTCTTCACGGATGGAAACTGGATGCTGATGCGTCCTTCGGGGACGGAGCCTTTGGTTAGAATTTACGCCGAAAGTGAAAATGCAGAAGATTTGGAGGTGCTACTTGAGCAAGGTCGCAGTTACTTACTGGAATAATACGCAAACAATTTCGATGCCCATGAGAAATCGTTCAAAGAGCGTCCGGCGCGATGCTAGAAGTACAACTCCGCAATGGTTTTTATTTGCCGTCGTCGCTTCGATTTCCTTTATGCTTTGCATGGCAATCAACCTGCGCGCATATTCGGAGATGAACCGGGAGACGATACAGTTTGAGCAGTTAAATGCAGAGATTGAAGGTTTGAACAATGAAAATTTGATAATTCAACAGGAGATTCATAGTTTGAAAAGCGACCCGCGCGCGATTGAACGCGAAGCCCGAAAAATCGGGATGAGTCGCCCGAATGAAAAGATTCTTGTGCCGGGTAATTAAACTAACTTAGCGGAGAGTTTGTTATCCAAGCACAGATTATACCCTGCCCGTTACTTAATCCGCCTTTTGCCTATCCGCTCCGCTTTGCCTACAGTTAAGCTTTCCGCCAAAAATCGCGGCTTGTGTTTCCCGAGAACACAAGCCGCACTTCCTTTTAAATCAATTACGAATTACGAAAGACGAATTACGAATGTATGTAGGATGTGAATCTTTGACCGCGACTTGTGAATGTGGAAACATCGCGTGTGAATATGCTGTCATCATCTGTGAATGTGGAATCTTCGGATGTGAATGCGTCGCCCTTACTTGTGAATCTGCTTCCATCACTTGTGAATGTGCAATCCTCACGTGTGAATGTGCAGTCATCACCTGTGAATGCGCGACCATCAGTTGTGAATCTCCCGTCCTCACCTGTGAACCTGCAATCTTCACGTGTGAATATGCGTTGTTCACTTGTGAATGAACAAAATTCATCTATGAAATAAAAGCTATGAGAATTGCGCGTTTGTTTGATTTGCCGGCGGCGTTTACTATTTTTATTAATGAGCGATTACAAACTTTTTTATTCGCCTTACTATTACGCCGACATTGGCGAAGGACACGTTTTTCCGATTCGCAAATTTGAGCTTGTCAGGGACAAATTGCTTGAAGAAGGAGCTTTAACGCCGGATGAAATCGTCGAGCCTCAGCCTGCGAGCGTCGAAGACGTTCGGCTCGTTCACACCGAAGATTACGTTTCGCGGCTTGTCGGCGGCGAGCTGACTGCGAAAGAAATCCGAAAGCTCGGCTTGCCGTGGTCGAAATCTCTCGTCCGGCGCTCGTTTCTGGCAACTTCCGGCACAATCAACGCGGCGAAAGAAGCCTTAAACACGGGCGTTTCGTCAAATCTTGCGGGCGGAACTCATCACGCTTATCCCGACAGAGGCGAAGGTTTCTGCGTTTTGAACGATGTCGCCGTTGCCGTCAGGGTTCTGCAAAAAGAAAATCCGGCGCGGAGATTTTTAATCATCGACTGCGACGTTCATCAGGGCAACGGAACGGCGTTTATCTTCAAGGACGATGCTGATGTCTTCACTTTCTCGATGCACGGCGCGAAGAATTATCCGCTTCACAAAGAGCAGTCGAGCCTCGATTTGGAACTGCCCGACAAAACTTCCGATAAAGAATTTTTAGAAGTTCTAAACGAAGCTCTGCCGCGCATTTTTCTGCATAATCCCGACATAATCTTTTATCTCGGCGGTGCTGACCCGTATGAAAAGGACAAGCTCGGAAGGCTCGGCTTATCAATCGAAGGCTTAAAGGAAAGAGACGAAACAATTCTGCAATTTGCCCTTGAGCGTCAAACGCCGATTGTTACAACAATGAGCGGCGGTTATGCCCTGGACATCAACGACACGGTTGAGATTCATGCTAATACGATTAGGACAGTGAAGAAAATATTTTTCGGGAGTGAAAAAAAGATATTGGCAAAAGAGAAATTTTGTGTATAATCACTAATTGAAAGGAATAATCTTTTAGCCATCTGGATTATTCTCCTAATTTGATTAAGAGTAACGCCGGTTTTTGAAAAACAAAGCCGGCGTTTTTCTTTTCGGCATATTCGAATATGCACGAAAATGTTGATACAAGGTTTATAATGCCTGTAAAGTCGCTTTCTGCATCTATCCTCAATTTCTTGTAAACTTAAAAAATGAAAATTATTGTTATCGGAAGCGGATTCGGCGGGTTGTCGTGTGCGATTCGTCTCCAGGCAAGCGGGCATGAAGTAACGATTCTGGAAAAACGCGATAAACTCGGCGGTCGCGCTTACGTCTATGAGCAGGACGGCTTTAAGTTCGACGGCGGACCGACGATTATCACCGCGCCGTGGCTGATTGACGAGATGTTCGAAGCGGCGGACAGGAAAACATCAGATTACGTCGAGCTTGTAAAAATCGACCCCTTTTACAATATCCGGTGGGAAGACGGCACAATTTTCAACTATAACGACGATAAGGCGAATCTTCTCGAACAAATCCGCAAAATCGCGCCGGACGAAGAGGAAAGCTACAATCGCTTTGCCAAGGATTTAGGCGAGATTTACCGCGTCGGTTTCGAACTCATCGACAAGCCGTTTTCGACGGTTTGGGATATGGTCAAGGTCGTTCCCGAAATGATAAAGCTGCGCTCCGACCGTTCGGTTTATCAATTCGCTTCACGTTATTTCCGTAACGAAAAACTCCGCGAAGCCTTTAGTTTTCACCCGCTTTTAATCGGCGGAAATCCGTTTAAGGCGACCTCGATTTACGCGATGATTCACGAATTGGAGCAGAAATTCGGCGTCTGGTTTGCGATGGGTGGAACGGGCGCGCTCGTCAAAGCTCTGGGCGATTTGTTTCTGGACACCGGCGGCGAGATTTTCACCAAGGCTGAAGTCGAGGAAATTTTGATTGAAAGCGGCAAGGCAAAAGGCGTCAGGATGAAAACGGGCGAAACGCTCGAAGCCGATGCGATTGTCAGCAACGCGGATATTTCTTTTACCTATATGAACCTTATCGCGCCGAAATTTCGCGTTAAAAATACGGACGGATATTTGAAAAAATTAAGCTATTCGATGTCTCTTTTCGTTATCTATTTCGGAACGGACAAAAAATACGAAAATATGGCGCATCACGAAATTCTTTTGGGTGCGAGATACCGCGAGCTTTTGGCGGATATTTTCGATAAAAAGATTCTGGCGGAAGATTTTTCGCTTTATCTCCATCGTCCGACGGCGACGGACGCATCGCTCGCGCCCGAAGGCTGCGACTCGTGGTATGTTCTCTCGCCCGTTCCGCATTTGGGCGCGGATATAGATTGGAAGACGAAAGCAAAACCTTACCGGGATTCGATAATCGATTATCTCGAAAAACATTATATGCCGGATTTGTCGAAGCATATTATTTCCGAACATTATATCGACCCGCTTCATTTTGAAGGAACTCTGAACAGCTATCTCGGCAGCGCCTTTTCGGTCGAGCCTACTTTAACGCAGTCGGCATATTTTCGCCCGCATAACAAAAGCGAAGACATCGAAAACCTTTATTTTGTCGGCGCGGGAACGCATCCGGGCGCGGGACTTCCGGGCGTGATGAGTTCGGGAAAGATTACGGCGAATATGATTGGAAAAAATAACGCGTAAAACTCGACGTTTTTTCAAAACCTTTTATTCAAAAATCCGTAATACTTTGATAAATTAATAATACTTGGCGGAGATTTATCTGCCTTAACCCACCGATAACTGATTAAATTCAATAATTTTTATCTGTTCGCACAGAAAAACGCGCCGGAATGCAAAATTTTCGTGTGCGATTTTGAATGATAATCGCGTAAATACGACAGGAGGCTCTAATAAATTAAACAGGTTGTTATGAAGCTCAAAAATTTACTCGTTGGATATAATCCGAAAACTCTTTTTTTGCTCTGCGTTACTTTCATTTTAATTTCAGGAATCACGGTCAAGGCTCAGGAATCCGAACTCGAAAAGCTTGTCAGGGAAGTTTCGGTCGATTCGCAGAAAGGCGCGATTTTTAGTTATTCGTATCTGATGAAGTTTTCTTACGACCGGCATAAAATGGGCGGCAGAAAATTTTCGAGACTTTACGAAGCCATAATTCCGTCGCGTTATTCGCTCAATCGCTCTTATTCGCACCCGTTTATACTTCTTCAGGACAGCGAAAAAAAGATTACGGAAGATGCAGTCAGATATGCGCGGGAAGCGATTGCCAAAGACATTATGAAGGCTGAAAGCGAGGAAGAGAAGCCGCTGACCGAAAAAGACAAACCGAAAGCCGAAGACGGCGGCTACTGGACGATAGGCTTTTCCGCCGACTCGCAAAATGTAACAGTCGATGTTTTGAAATTGCTGAAAAACGCGCGTTTGAGCAATTTGCAGAGAAAGCAGATAGACGGAAACGAGGTGGTCGTCATTGAGTTTGCGCCGAATACCGGAGCGATTTTTGAAAAATCGCTGTCATATCTTTCAAAAATCGAAGGACAAATCTGGATTGACGAAACGGCAAAACGGATTATCAGAGTCGAAGGCTTTGCGCCCGGCGAGTTTGCGAAATTAAAGGAAAAAACCGACGACGAGCGAAAACCGGAAGCTGTTTTTCTCTTTTCGCAAACAAAAGTAGCCGAAGGCTTCTGGTTTCCGCAAATCGTCTGGCTAAACTTTTCCAAACATCCTGAAATCTATGCTTCCTTCGAGGTCGAATTTACTTTCAGCAATTACAAAAAAGGAACCGTTGACATCCAGTATCAGGAAGACAAGCAAAAAGACGCCGGCTCGACCTCGGAACAAAAGTAAATTAAGAAAGAGGTGAAAATCTTTTCAGTTTTCGCCTCTTATTTCTCACCTCTCATTTCGCGCTTCTCACTTCTCCATGAACTTTGCGGTTTTACAATTCGTAGTTCGTAATTGATAATTCGTAATTGACTTTATGTGGTATTGGACAAAAGTTTTATTTTTAGTTTTAATCGGCGCGGTTGTCGTCTGGCTCGGATATGAATTTATCACTTTTCCGAACACGGCGAAGCTTCGAAACGAAAATCCGACGACGACTTCGATGATTGAATACCGCATCTCGGAAGCCAAGCAGGAAAACCGCGAGCCGCGCAAATATCAGGTCTGGATGCCGATTGAGCAAATCTCGCCTCACTTGCAGCGCGCCGTTCTGGCGGGCGAAGACACGCATTTTTTCGAGCATCACGGTTTTGACTGGGACGCGATTCAATCTGCTTGGGACGAGGCGCAGAAGGAAGCCGAAAAGGAAGCGAAAGAAGAAGGCGACTACGACCCGGACGCGTGGATTCCGCCGATGCCGTCGTTCAAGCGCGGCGCTTCGACCATCACGCAGCAGCTTTCCAAAAATCTTTATTTATCGGAAGAACGCTCGTTTATGCGAAAGGGGCGCGAAGCGGCAATCACGTATTTTCTGGAACGCAATTTGTCGAAAAAACGAATTTTAGAGATTTATCTGAACGTCATCGAATGGGGCGACGGCATCTACGGCGCGGAAGCCGCATCGCGCACATACTTCAAAAAATCGGCTTCCGCTTTAACTCAGCAGGAAGCCGCGTATCTTTCGGCAATGATTCCCAGTCCTTTAAATGTTTTTAACCCGCAGAAAAATCCGAAACGCGTCGTGCGAAGACAAAAAGTTATCCTCCGCGGGATGAATTACATCAAGCTTGCTTATTAAAAAACAGAAGAAATAGACCGCGGATAAACGCGGATTTAGCTGATAGGCGCGGATAAGAAAATAATTATATTTGTTTTATCCGTGTCAATCCGCCTAATCCGCGTTTATCCGCGGTCTATTCTTTTCTTTACTCTTATGCTCCGGCGCGTTTGGTCATTGCGCCGCCTTTGATGGTCATTTCCTTCAACATCCAGCCCATATTGTCGTATTTTTCGACAAGGAAAAGAACGTATCGAATATCGACCGCAATCGTGCGTCCTCTGTCCGGGTTGTAGAAAATGTCGTTGCCCAAGCCTTCATAGTTTCCGTCGAAGACGATGCCGACCTGTTCGCCGAATGCGTTCATAATCGGGCTGCCGGAATTTCCGCCGATGATGTCGGTCGAAGCGAGAAAATTGACCGGCACGCTATCGCCGACGCCGTATCTGCCGAAATCTTTCTTGAGCTGCAAATCTTTCAGCTTTTCGGGAACGTCGAACGGAAATTCGCCCGTGTCTTTTTCGATGACGCCCTTTAAGGTCGAGAACGGCGTGTAAACAACGGCTTCGCGCGGTTTGTAGCCTTTAACGTTGCCGTATGTAAAGCGCAGCGTCGAATTGGCGTCCGGGTAAGGCGTCGAATTTTTCATCTCCGCCATTCCTTGCTGATACAAAAGACGCAGGCGGTCGATTTCCGAGTTGAATTTTACGGTTCGCGCCGTAATTTCGGTTCGCTGCTGGGCGAGCGCGAGAGAATAATCGACGATGTTCGAATATTTTTTCTTCAAATCCGGCATCGACATACTATAAAGAGCGAGAATCTTGTCGGCTGTGTCGAAGTCTTTGCTTTCGGCAATCGATTCGGCAAAAGTTTCTTCCGCCGCGCGGCGTTCTTTGCCTTCGAAACGGTTAAAGAGCGTTTCAGCCGCCGCAAATTTCTGGTCGGCGGGCAGTTCAGCCGTCGCTTTCAAGAAAAATTTTATCAATTCGCGCTCGACAACCGGGTCGCTGTCTTTTAACGCGGTTTGAATTTCGTTGAGCTTTTTCACCTTTTCTTCGGTCGATAAAGTTTTGCCCTGCTGAACGCTCAAAACTGCGTTGTAAACCTGATTAAAAAT
This sequence comes from Pyrinomonadaceae bacterium, assembly GCA_049799955.1. Lineage (GTDB taxonomy): Bacteria > Acidobacteriota > Blastocatellia > Pyrinomonadales > Pyrinomonadaceae > JBGTFE01. The sequence continues at coordinate 81,175 of JBARIW010000098.1, read as the reverse complement.
CGGCGTGTTCGCGCCCGGATACGTGCGTAAAACGCGGTCGCGCGCGATTGTTTTATAAAAATCGCCGGAAGTATTTGCAAGTCCCGGCAGCACACTGCCGTATTTCGCCTTACGCGCAGGATTTGCATCTGTCCAAGACGAAAATTTCATCTCGTCGTCGGATTTTCTCATACTAATGTCAGCCTGTTTCATTGCCGCGACGCCGCCTTTATAAAGCTTTCTGGAATTATCCAGATTGGCGACCAAGCCTTGATTCCTGACTCGTTTTGCCTCGTCGTCCTGCCCGACTTTGACGAGCGCGTCGCTCCACGCTTGCAGGTATTGATAAAGAAAAGGGAAGTTTACCTTTTCGGCATAATCGACCGCCTGACTTTCACGATAACGCGTCGTGCCGCCCGGATAGCCCATCACCATTACAAAATCGTTTTCCTTTACGCCGTTTAAGGAAAGCGTCAAAAACTTTTTCGGTTTGTAAGGAACGTTATTCGGCGAATATTCGGCGGATTTCCCGTCGGGCGCAACGTATGCGCGCAAAAATGTGTAATCGCCCGTGTGCCGCGACCATTCGAAATTATCCGGGTCGCCGCCGAAAAATCCGATGTCGAGCGCCGGAGCGTAAACGACGCGAATGTCTTTTATCTGCATCGTTTCGTAGAGATAGTAATAATAGCCGCTGTTCAGCGATTGAATGCGAATCGCATTCGCGTCGCCGACTTTCGCCTGTTCTTCTTTGGTGAGATTGTCGATGTTTGTTTTGACAGCCGCGTTAAACGCGTCGCCGGTGAGATTTTCCGTACCTTTGCGGATTTTGGCGGTTACGTCCTCGACACGGTTCGTAATAAAAATGCTGTAATCTTTGGCAGATAATTCTTCAGCCATCGAAGCGGCTTTATAGCCGTTTTTGCCGAATTCGTTCTGCGGCGTCGAAGCGGCGACGAGCGCGTCCAGACCGCAGTGATGATTGGTTAAAATCAAACCCTGCGGCGAGATAAATTCGCCCGTACAGCCGATGCTGATTCGTATAACCGCGTCGGAAATATCGACGCCTTTCGGATTATAAAGCTCTGCCGGACTGATTTTTAAGCCCTTTGCCTTTAGCGGCAGTTTTGCAATCTGGTCGGGCGTGAACATCCCTTCGTCTTTTGCAAACGCGGGTGAAAAGCTCGAAAGCAGAACGGCAAACGTCAAAATTAAAGATGAAAAAATGTTTATTTTCAATCGCATTGTCCTAGATACCTTCCCTTTGTAAATTAAAATAAAAACTTTGGTTATAAAAATATAGATAACTATTTCTTATCATTTTTTCAGCAAAAGAAAAAGCGAGCCAAAATTAGCTCGCTTTAGTAAATTGAAAAAGTTTTCTTATTTTTTGATTAACTGCGTGAGTTCAACCGGTTCGGGCGGAAGAAAACGGCGCGGGTTAATCGATTTATCGTTCAGACGCAGCTCGTAGTGGAGATGCGGTCCGGTCGAACGTCCGGTCGAGCCGATTAAACCGATAAGCTGACCGCGTGTAATCGTGTCGCCGACGGTAACTTCGATTTTGGAAAGATGACCGTAGCGCGTGGTCAAGCCGTTGCCGTGGTCGATTTCAATCATATTGCCGTAGCCGCCTGTCCATTCCGCTTTTGTAATAACGCCGTTTGCCGGAGCCATAACCGTGTCGCCGCGCTCGCCGTCGATGTCCATTCCGGCGTGAAATTCATAAGTTCTGCCGCCGAACGGATTGCGCCTGAAACCGAATTCGTTGTTGATTTTGCCGAGATGCGCCCACATTGTCGGAAGAAACTGCGTGTCGCTGGTCGCTTCGATGCGTTTCAGCTCGACTTCCATCTGCTGTTCTTCTTCTTCAGATTCGTTCTGCGTCAGTTGAATGTCAGGTCCGCCGCTGTTAGGCGAATAACTTTCGGGACGCTCGTAACTGACTAATTTGGGTTCTTCTGTTTGATTGGATTGTTCCTGAATGGAAAGCTGAGCAATTATTTCTGCCTGCGCGGGAGTAATTGTTTCGGATGATTTGGCTAAAGCCGCTTTATCCGCTAACCCGATAAAACCGAATGAAAAGAAACCGATTAATAAGAAAAGACCTGCAAAACCCGTTGAATGTAAAACTGCTTTTGAAACCTTAACTCTGCGAATGTATATCTTTGATTTAAATGAATGCGAAAATAGAAAAGTATAATATTTATTGTTTTTCTGCATTATCTGCTTTTAAGCTCCTTTGTTGATTTCGCGCCGAAAAAACTTCTTTCAGCACACGGAATCACGCTGGTTCAGCCGCGAGCGACTAACGCGATCCTGACGAGTGTTTTTAAAAACACAAAAACACTCTTATTAATTAAGGGATGTAATTAACCAAAATTGTATTTAGTTACCTTATGATAGAAAAAAGAAAAGTATCATAAGCTGCCGCAAAATGCAAACACGCAAGTTTTTGCAGCAGCCTGAAACCTGAAAGGAAAAGCCTATTCTTTAGCTTTGCGACGGTCGTTAAAAGCTCTCAAAACCAATAATCCGACACCGATAAAGAGGGCGACGAAAACGATTACGACCAGGATTTTTATCGCGAAGGTTAAAAAACCGATAAAGGCGATAATTTGTTTCAAAAAGGCTATAACTAAAGCAAGTATAACCAAAACGCTTCCGACAACTCCTGTAGCTTTCATAATCTAAAATCCTTTCAAAATTGCTGATTTAACTTGCGAACAGCTTTAATAAAATTAAATGTCTAAAACCGTCCGTTTTCTATAATACAAAATTTCCTAACCTTTTTTCCACGACCGGACGCGCGTTTGAGTTTCAAAATCATCGTGGACGTGAAAGTCGCCCGTGCGAAAACTCGTGTCGCTGCTGACTGCAATCGCATAATTCGGCGTCTCCGCCGGATTTGCGTAATCCGTCCAATTTTGTTTCGCGTCCTTTGATTTGAAAACGTAGCTCCGCAGAAGATACAAGCCCAAAACAATGAGCAGAACCGGCAAAACGCCTCTTACAAATCTACGGAAATCAAAGAAAGCCTGAAGGAAAAACGACGCGCCGAGAACGGTTAAGACGATTCCCCAAAGCTTCGGGTTGCCCGAAAATCTCTGGACGATAAAATCTTCCGCGCCTTCGGGCGTAACGCCGGAGCGAATCAGCTTCGCCGTTTTCCATGCGTCAACCGCCGTATAAAGCCACATTCCGAGGAAGCCGAAGACGAAAAGCGGCATTCCGCCCGTCAGAATCGCCATCTGAATCAAACCGACAAAAACGGCGAAATAAATCAAGGCTTTCGAAGTCTGACCGTTATACGCCGCGCCCAAGCCCGGACATATAAACGAAAGAATCGTGGCGATAAAGGGCGAAGTCTGCGCTTTTATCAGCGGAACGTAAGACGTTTGATTTTGATTTCTTAAAAGCTCGACGCCTTGAACGATGCAATCCTGGCAATACGGAAAACCTTTGATGCGGTGGTCGCACGTCGGGCACAGAGGTTTTCCGCATCCGTTACAACCGACGACCGCTACATTTTGCCCGTGATATGCACAATTCATTATTTCTTTTCCTCGTTATCTACAAATGTTCCCCGAACGGGTTCTTGGCTACTCGACTTTTTTTCGATTGTCTGTTCGCCTCCCATAACAGCGTCAGCGCTCTGTTTATAAGTCTGTTCGGCTAATTCGATGCTTGTCTGGTAAACTCCGCCGAGCGTTCCGTCAGCCGAAACCGTCTGTCCGAAAACCAGAACCGCAAACAGCATCAGCATTGCGACCGGCGCAAGCTGCGGAATACTAATCGGGAATTTAAGCCCGCGCATCCACTCTGCTGCCTGCGAGCTCCACGAAGCTTTGACGGCTTTCGCTTTGGTCGTTCCGAGCGTCGATTGAAGAATCTTTTCGTGCAAACCGGCGGGAATCGGCAGTTCTTCCATTTTGTATGTGTAGCAGGCGGCAATCGAGCGCACGACTTCGCCCGGCAAATCCGTGCATTTTTCGCACAAAACCGCGTGGCGTTCCCAACGGTGAAAAAGCATCGCGGGCAAAAATCCGTCTAAGTAATCGGTTAAATATTCTTCAAATTGACTGCACGACATCGCCGTTTCAGGCGCGGTCATCGAGAGAATTCTGGCTTCGAGATGCGTCATCGAAGCTTTCGGCGCGGTGATTTCGTGGCAAAGCGCGAGCGCGTCTTTTACTTCGTTGAGCAGCGCGTGGCAAATCGGGCAGCGCAGGGCGTGCGCGGCGACCGCCTTGTGAGTTTGCCTGTCCAGAGCATCATCCAAATAATCGGTGAGAAGCTCCTCGAACTCCGAACACTTTAAGATTTTTTCATCCGTGTAATTCATAAAACTAACCCCTTGGTAAATTAAATCGGCGTAACCATATTCATAATTGTTAAATATTTACGACTCTCATTCTCCGCAGAATCTTTGCCAGTTCGATGCGTCCGCGATTGATTCTCGATTTCACCGTTCCTTCCGGTATTTTCAAAACATCGACGATTTCCTGATAACTCAGTTCCTCGATGTCGCGCAGAATCACGCAGGTTCTCAAATCCGCCGGCAGCTTGTCAATTCCTTCCTGCACCTGAACGCAAAGCTCGCGGCGCTCGATTTCCTTCTGCGCCGAAGTCCCGACGGCGCGCAGGTGAAACGTGTGGTCTTCGACATCGTCCGCCATCGAATTTTGCGGATTGCGCTGGCGATGCCGGTAATCGTCGATTATCAAATTTCTCGCCAGCCGCATCAGCCAGTTTGCCAAATCGCCCTGTTTCGCGTCGTACTGGTCGAGCGTTTTGTAAATCCTGATAAAAACTTCCTGCGTCAAATCTTCAGCCGCTTCGACGCTCGATGTAAAACGAAAGGCGAGATTAAAAATGCGGCGCGAAAACTGCGACACAATCTCTTCCCAAGCGCTCCCGTCACCTGCGCGGCAACGACGCACAAGTTCAAATCCGTTATTTTCCGTTGCTACTTTTAATGCTTCCAACGTTTGTTTTCTCCAAAAAGCAAATGCTCCCGGTAAAGCAACAAAGCTGACAAATCTTGCTCTGTCAATGTTTTTCTACGTAAGCCGGAAGGGAAAAGTTCCGAAGAAAGTGGAAAATGGAAAACGGAAAACGGAAAATTTGAAGAGATTCTTTCATTTTCCGTTTTCCATTTTCCACTTTCCAGTGGTTTATAGTATCTTTGTGTCTTTATTGCATATTTTACAGAACTGTAAAATATGCAGGAATTTATAAGCATATTTTTTAAAGAAAAGTTTTTATCATCAAGGTCGGACATCGATTTGCAGAAATATATAAAGTTTTTATTACTGTTTTTATTCGCCGTTTTTATTTTTTGGTTTTTCGGGCGAAATCTGGACTGGAACGAAGTCGCGGGCAGCCTGCGGCAGGCTAATCCTTTTTACATAGCGCTCGCGGTTGCGATTATTTGTCTCGGCTATTTACTGCGCGCCATGCGCTGGAAGGTTTTGCTTAAGCCGATAACCGAAACTTCGCTCAAAGAGCTTTTTGCGACGACGACCGTTGGATTTGCGGCGGTATTTTTTGTCGGCAGAGCGGGCGAGATTGTGCGCCCGATGTGGCTTCCGATGCGCGATAAACGCGTGCGCCCGTCAGCGGCTCTGGTAACTTTAGGCGTCGAGCGTATTTTCGATTTAGCCGCGCTGATTTGCTTTTTTTCGGTCAATTTAATCTGGTTCGACGCGCCCGCCGGAAAGGAAAGGGAATTCGGCTACGTTAAACTGCTCGGAAACGTGATGCTCGCCTGCGCGGCTGTCTCATTTGCGTGTTTGTATATTTATCAAAAATACTCGCCGCAGCTTATCAAATGGGCAGAAAAAATAACCGACAAAAAGTTTATTCCGCGCCGCGTCAGAAGACTTTTTATCAGCCTTTTGAATCAACTTGCCGCCTCTTTGAAAATTTTGAAAAACTGGCGCGAGATTGTCTCGGTCGTGTTCTGGACGATTATGCTCTGGCTTTCCATCGCCGTTCCGACGTGGCTGGTTATCTTAGCCTTCGATTTGCCCGTTACAATTTCGCTCGGCGGTGCTATGTTTATAATGTTCTGGGCGGCGATGGGTTCGCTGATTCCGACGCCGGGCGGCGCGGCGGGCGCGTTTCACGCGGTAACGGCGGGCGGCTTGATATTTTTGAACGTTCCGGCAAAAGACGCGGCGGCGGTTTCGATTGTGATGCATCTCGTCTATTTCGCGCCCGCGCTTCTTTTCGGCTTTTATTATCTTTTCCACGGCGATATTTCCGTCGCGCAGTTCCGAAGCCTGCTTTCGAGCGAGCACGCGGTCGAAGAAATTGAAGAAGGCGAGACGGAGAGTGAAAAACTAAAAGTGAAAAGTGAAAAACGAAAAGCAAAGAAAGCTGAAATTTCCTAGCCTTTTCACCATTCACTATCCACTGTTCACTAATTTATGAAGTGTCCATTTTGCGGATTTCTGGAAGATAAAGTCGTCGATTCTCGTGAATCGAAAGACGGCGATTCGATTCGCCGCAGGCGCGAATGTCTCGAATGCGGCAGGCGTTTTACGTCCTACGAGCGCATCGACGAAATCCCGTATATGGTCGTCAAAAAAGATGGGCGACGTGAAACTTTCGACCGCAATAAGATTATGGGCGGACTTCTGCGCGCCTGCGAAAAACGCCCGATTTCAGCCTCGCAGCTCGAATCAATCGTCGATGAGGTCGAAAAAAACGTGCAGGATTCGTCAGACCGCGAGCTTTCCACCAACGATGTCGGCAAAATCATTATGAAACGCCTGAAATCGCTCGACAAAGTAGCGTATGTTCGCTTCGCGTCCGTCTATCTCGAATTCGAAGACGTTTCCGAGTTTATGACCGAGCTGAAATATTTAGTCCGCTCGCGCGATAAAGCCGTTAAGAGAAAAAGAGGGAAAAAGTAAAAAGTGAAGAAAAGCGTCTTATCTCGAATTTAGAATCGAAATCAGACGCTCTTAATTTTTTACTTTTTACTTTTTACTTCCACCTTTCCTGCTACCTGTGTTAATATTCCGTTTCAAGAACTGATTTTAGTCAGAACCTCTCCAAAGCCCCTTAAAATTTAAAGCATTCTTTTTTAAGTCATGGCTGATTTCTGCGAAAGTTGTGGAATTTTTCTTGTGAGCGACAAGGAGCGCAGGGTTAAATTGTGCAATTTTTGCTTTACAAGACAACCCGAACTCGTCAGCCACCGCAGAAAAGTAAAACAGGAACTGGAAAATTGGCTGATTCAGCTAAGAAGCAAACGCTCGACAGGCATAAAAAGGTGGAAGTGATTAACAGTTTGTCCGCGTAAAATAAAAGATAAAAAGGACAGGTTTTTCGCCCGTCCTTTTTTTTAGGAAATTTGAATATTAAAACCTTATTCGTGATTTCGAATTTCGAATTTCAGACTTTCCAGACTGTTGTACAAAAGCATTGGGAACAGGCACATCGCCACTTTGACCGAAGTTTTGAATAAGTGTTCCTGCGGTTGACCTTTGCACATACCAAGTCGATTGCGATGGACGAAATACAGTAGCGTCAAACCGCCCGTCGCCGTCGAAATCTCCCGCTGCCGGAACATCTCCCGAAGTTCCGAAGGGAAATGAATAATAGCTGAAATCATTGCTTCTCAAGATAAACCATTCTCCTGTGCTTGGTCGCCAGATTGCTACATCCGCCTTTCCATCACCTGTGTAATCTCCCTGCACGGGTTTGTCCGCACTGTTTCCGAATTGGAAAGCAACAACACTTGAGTTTGAACTTTTCTTTATCCACCACTCTCCGACCGATGCTCTCCAAATGGCGATGTCTGATTTCCCGTCGCCGTCGTAATCCGCTACTGCCGGAACATCTCCGTTTGCTCCAAACTGCTGAATCGTAAAGCCACTGTCGGATGAACGGCGAATATACCAGTTTGTATCTGATGGACGAAACACTGCCGAATCAGCTTTACCATCACCGTCGAAATCTCCGACAGCAGGAATATCACCGTTTGTTCCGAAAGGATAAGAATAATAACTTCCGTCCTCAGAGCGAAGAATAAACCATTCGCCTGAGACAGGACGAAAGACGGCAATATCGGCGCGTCCGTCGCCGGTGTAATCTCCGGGAACGAGCTTATCGGCAGAATTTCCAAACTGAGCGGCGTAATTTCCGCCGTCGATGCTTCTCGAATACCACCATTCGCCAATACTCGGTCTGAATATCGAAATATCCGTTTTGCCATCGCCATCGAAGTCGCAGAAGCTTTTCGTTGCTTCCTGCAAGCGGAATACCGCAAATCTGTTGCCTCCTCCATTGGTGCAGTCGCCTCCGACGACAATTTTATTGTCGGTTTGCGTGGCTATCGACCTGCCGAAACATTGATTTCCCGGCGCAGTCGCGGTTGCTGTTCCGGTGGCGTTGAAGCTTGTGTCAATCGTGCCATTTTGGTTAAAGCGTGATACGGCAATATTGGAATTAAGCGTGCCGCCGACCAGAATTTTACCGCTGTTAAGAAAGAGAAGCTTGTTAACGCTGTTCGGCGATGCGGCGGTTCCACCCGTTCCAAACGAATTATCAAGTCCTCCGTTCGCGTCGTATCGCGCGATAAATCCTGTTCCTCCTGCGAGAATTTTCCCGTCGCTTTGGAGAGCCATCGTCGAAATACTGTTATTTGAAGCGCTGACCGATGTGATAACCAATCCGCCGGAGCCGAAAGAGGCGTCAAGCATTCCGTTTGCCTCTAAGCGCATCAAAAGATACTCGTTCTTGAAGGTGTCGTTCAGGAATCCGCCGATAACTATTTTGCCGTCCGGCTGAATAACGACGGCGTTTGCGGCTTCGCTGACATTATTGAAGGTAATGACCAGAATTCCGCTTCCGCTAAATGTCGTATCGAGCGAGCCGTCTGTGTTCAGACGCATAACGGCGATGTCCGTCGGAAGATTATCATCACCGGCGGTTGTTCCGACCAGAATGATTTTGCCGTCCGGCTGGAGCGCCATATCGTAACAGTGTTCATCCGAAAAACCGTTTACGACCGGCGCGGCGACTCCGTTTCCGTCAAAGCTGTTGTCGAGCGTTCCGTCCGTGTTGTAGCGAAGAATTGTAAAATCATCGTTCGATGACCCGAAATAACGGTCGCCGCTCAAAAGAGTTTTGCCGTCAGGCTGAACCAGAAGCGTATCTCCGCGGTCAAAATTTCCGACGGCGGTAATCACGAATCCATCGCTGTCAAATCCCGTATCAAGCGTTCCGGTCGGATTTACGCGCATCGCGGCAAATCTGTCATAAAGCGCGGTTCCGATAGTCCAGCCGCCTAAAACGATTTTCCCGTCCGACCCGATACCAAGCGATTCGCCGACCGAACCGCCGGCGGTTATTGTTTGAACGCGATAACCCGTCCCGTTAAATGTCGTGTCGAGCGAAACTCTGCCCGCATTTGCCAGCGAGCATAAAATTAAAATAAAGGTTAAGGATTTTACGATATGCGAAAGCGACTTGAAAGGCTTTTTAAAAAAGAAATTTATCTTTGTTATTTTGGACATGGCGGCAACTCCGATGAGAAAATCGATTAATAAACTTATCCGACTTGTTTATAAAAAGTCAAGAAAAAATGAGAGGTGATACGTAATACGCGATGCGCGATACGATTCCGCTTTTCGCGTATTTTTCCTTTTCTCTCCAAATCGGCTAACATTAAACTTATGATTGAATCAGGTGAAAATTTCTCAGAAACTCTCGAACCCGTAACCGATGAGATTCAAATGCAGATTCCCTCGGAGCTGCCTATTCTGCCGCTGCGCGACATCGTTATCTACCCGTTTATGATTGTTCCGCTGTTCGTCTCCCGCGATAAATCAATCCGCGCGGTTGACGAGGCACTCAGCCAAAACCGGATGATTATGCTCGTTTCGCAAAAGGACGTTGACAAGGAAGAACCCGTTCAGGAAGACCTCTTTAAGGTCGGAACGGTCGCCGTCATTATGCGTATGCTCAAGCTTCCCGACGGCAGAATCCGTATTCTGATACAGGGACTTTCGCGCGCCCGCATCGATTCGGTCGTTTCGGCGGGCGAATTTGCAAAGGCGAACATCACGCCGATTTCCGAGCCGATTGCCCCGGAAAATTCTCTGGAAGTCGAAGCGCTCGTTCGAAACGTTCGCGCCGCGATGGAACGCGCCGCAAACCTCGGCAAAAATATCTCGCCCGAAGTGCTTGCGATTATCGCCAATCTCGACGACGCCGGAAGACTAGCGGATTTGTCGGCTTCGAATCTGGAATTGAAAGTTGAAGACGCGCAGAGCGTTCTCGATATTTTCGACCCGATTATGCGCCTGCGCCGCGTCAACGAGCTTTTGAGCAAAGAAATCGACGTTCTGACCGTCCAGCAGGAAATCAACACGCAGGCGCGCGCCGACATCGACCGCTCGCAGCGCGAATATTTTCTGCGCCAGCAGCTAAAAGCGATTCAGTCCGAGCTTGGCGAAGGCAACGAGCTTTTCGAGGAAATCGAGCTGTATCGAGAAAAAATCACGAAGTCGAAAATGCCCGAAAACGTCGAAGAAGAAGCCTTTCGCCAGCTCAAAAAGCTTGAAAGAATGCATCCCGACACGGCTGAAACGGCGACTTTGAGAAACTGGCTCGACATTATGACCGAGCTTCCGTGGGCGAACGCTTCGAAGGACAATCTGAATCTGAAAAAGGCGCAAAAGATTCTCGACGAAGACCATTACGGGCTGGAAAGAGTCAAAGAAAGAATCGTCGAGGCGCTCGCCGTCCGCAAATTGAAGGAAAAGCCGAAAGGCTCGATTCTGTGTCTCGTCGGACCGCCGGGAGTCGGTAAAACTTCGCTCGGTCGCTCGGTCGCGCGGGCGCTGGGACGCAAATTTATGCGCCTGTCTTTAGGCGGTCTGCACGACGAAGCCGAAATTCGCGGGCATCGCCGTACTTACGTTGGCGCGATGCCGGGCAGAATTATTCAGGCGATTCAGCAAGCCGGGACGAATAATCCGCTGATTATGCTCGACGAAATCGACAAAGTCGGCGCGGATTTCAGAGGCGACCCGTCGTCGGCTTTGCTTGAAGTGCTCGACCCGGAACAGAATTATGCTTTTCGAGACAACTACTTGGGCGTTACGTTCGATTTGTCGAATGTGATGTTTATGACGACGGCAAACGTGCTCGACACGATTCAGCCCGCTCTGCGCGACCGTATGGAGATAATTTTTCTTTCAGGCTACACCGAAGAAGAAAAATTGGAGATTGCGCGGCGGCATCTCGTTCCGAAACAGGTCGAAGAAAACGGTCTGGAAAAGGACGATATTAAATTTGACCGCAAGGCGCTGGCGAAAATTATCGGTGAATATACGCAGGAAGCGGGCTTGAGACATCTCGAAAGGGAAATCGGCAAAGTTTCACGCAAAGTTGCGCGTCGAAAAGCCGAGGAAGAAGAAAATTTCAAGCCTGTCAAAGTTATCGCGCAGAATGTAAAAGATTATCTGCGCGCGCCGAAGATTTTTCCCGAAGAAGCGCTCAAAAAAGACCAAATCGGAACTGTTACCGGCTTAGCGTGGACGGCGAGCGGCGGCGATATTTTGTTTATCGAAGCGCTGAAAACAAAGGGCAAAGGAAATCTTCGCCTGACCGGACAGCTCGGCGAAGTGATGCAGGAATCGGCGCAAGCCGCGTATTCGTATGCAAAGTCGCGCGCGGCGGAACTCGACATTGACGAGGCGGATTTTGAAAACTACGACATCCACGTACACATTCCCGAAGGCGCGATTCCGAAAGACGGTCCTTCAGCCGGAATTACGATGGCAACCGCAATGGTTTCAGTGCTTTCGCAGCGCGCCGTGATAAAGGACGTGGCGATGACCGGCGAGATAACTTTAAGAGGCAACGTGCTTCCCGTCGGCGGCGTCAAAGAAAAGATTCTGGCAGCAAGGCGAGCGCACGTAAAGACGGTAATCTTACCTGAACCGAATAAACGCGATTTGGAAGACCTGCCTCAGGAAGTTGTCGAGGATTTGACATTTATATTTGTAGAGAATGTGCGGCAGGTTTTCCGCCACGCACTTCGAGATAAGGCACAGCCGGTTGAAAAAACCAGGAGCCGTTCGGCGAAACAGGCGCGATAAAAAATGCTGATAAAGTCGGCGGTTTTTATCAGTCAATCGAATAAAGTCCAGATTTTATCGGCTTTATAAAAATTGACATCGCTTTTTTCGTGTGTTACTTTGGAAAAGTTTTAAGTTTCAAAACAAATCAATCAAATAGGAACTTTTTCTTATATTAAGCGTTAGAAATTTAGCGCAAATAATCAATTAGGTCGTTTTAACGATTCGCCCTAACCCTGAAGAAACAATTTGTAAGGAGTATAGACGAACTTGATGAAAACACACCTTTATAAGGTTTTCAGTTTTACCGCAATAATATTTTTAATATCCGGTTTTTCAGTTTTTGGACAGACTCAGGAAGTAAAAAACGCCGAAGCGCAGGTCAATCAATTAACCAACGATGCAGGCAGATACTTCAAAGAAGGTTTGACGGCGATGAAGGACAATCTTCGTCCGCAGGCAGGCGAAAAATTCAATAAATCCGTTGAAGCGTTTCTTTATTCGACGCTGAATGTGCAGAATAATCAGAAGCTTTCGAGCTGCTATAACCAGTTAGTTGAAACGGTTTATCGCATCGAATTTCCTTCCAACCAGCAGCCGCCGCAAATCAGAACTCTTTCCGCCGCCTGCGGCTGGAATATCGATAATCAAACGGCGGACGACGTTGCCAAACTCGTCCTGACGAATCCGGCGACGCCGACAACCGGCAATTCTACCACTTTAATTTCATCGGTCGCGGATAATAAAACCACTCCAATCGAAACGGCAATGCAGGTCGGCTTTAACGAGCAGAAGTTTGAAGCTTCGCCGCTCGACGACCTTTCAAAGCTTGAACTGACGCAGGAAGAGCAGCAGGTTGAAAACAGCCCTGTCGCGCAGCAGCAATATCAATACATAGCTTACGCGGTTTCGAACAAATCGCTCGGTTTCAGCTTCCAGGTTCACCCGATGATTCAGCAGTATGTGAATTATTATCAGGGACGCGGACGCGGAACGATGGAAACCGGACTTTATCGTTCGGGAATGTTTATGCGTATGGCGCGGCGAATTTTCAAGGAAGAAGGAATTCCCGAAAACGTCGCGTGGCTCGCGCAGGTCGAAAGTATGTGGAAGCCGACGGCGATGTCGTGGGCAGCAGCATCCGGCTTGTGGCAGTTTATTCCGGGAACGGGAAGCCGTTTCGGACTTAAGCGCACGGCTTACGTTGACGAAAGAAACAGTTTTGAAAAAGCGACGCGCGCTTCGGCTCAATATCTGAAATTCCTTGCAAACCGTTACGGCGGAAACTGGGAGCTTGCGATGGCGGCATACAATTCGGGCGAAGGCAACGTTGACCGCGCAATCTCGCGCGCCGGCGTTTCGAACTTCTGGGTCGCGTATCCATATCTGCCGAAAGAAACCCGCAACTATGTTCCGAATATTCTGGCGACGATTTTGATTGCCAACAATCCGCAGCAATACGGTTTCGGACAGGTTCGTCCCGCGCCGCAACTGACGTATGACCAAATCCGCGTTCCGGCTTCGACGAGCTTAAATCTTGTCGCGCAGGCATCGGATACGAGCGTCGAATATCTGCGCTATCTCAATCCCGAGCTTCGCACAAATATGACGCCGCCCGAACCCTACATCATTCGTGTTCCGGCTGGCAAAGCCAACGAAGTTGTCGCAATTTTCAAGCGTGTTAACCCGAATCTGAACAATAACGCAAGTCTTGCAAATTCATCGAAAGGCGAAACGTGGGAAAATATTTCGCGCAAAACAGGCGTTAGCGTCGCTGATTTAATGGCGGCAAACGGCAACGCGAAAGTTCCGGGCAGCAAGGTTTTCGTCCCGCAGGGAAATAACGTGAAGAGCACAAATTATTCACGTCCGACCACGCCCGTTATAACGACGCAGGCAAATCCGGTTCGCGTCGTCAAAGCGCAGAATGGCGACACGGTCGCATCGCTTGCGGCGCGTGAAAACGTTTCGGCAGTAGAAGTCGCCAAGTTTAACGGTTTACTTCCTAATTCAAAATTGCCGACCGGACGCGAGATAAAAATTCCGACTAAATAATTCGGTTTAATAAAAATAAAAAATGGCGGCAAACATTAAATTGTTTGCCGCCATTTTTTTATTATTTTGTTAATTAATTGGGAAAACGAACAAACTTCGATTGACAACAGAAAAAAAATAGCTTATAAAAATACGAACGTTCGTTCATTATATGCCCAAACTTAGCCAAGCCGTTATCGCGGAAAAAATGTCCGGCATCGAAACCGCCGCTAAGGATTTATTTATCAAGCAGGGTTTTCACGCGACTTCGATGCGCGATATTTCCAAAAGCGCGGATGTATCTTTGGGCAATTTATATAATTATTACGAAACGAAAGAAGCGATATTTGAATCAATCATTAACCGTTATTTGACGGAAATCGACCGGAAATTAAAGGAAATGTTCGACGAAATCGAAGAACCTTTAGAGCCGACAAACCTGCATAATCTCGGCGAAATGGTTGGGACGCTGGTTAATGAAAATTACGATTTTTGGCTGCTGATGTATATTGACGTGCTGGAGTTTCAAAATCAGCATTTTCGCAAAATGTTTGAAGGCTTGGCTGACCGTTTCCGGCGCATTTTCGCCGGTAAATTTGCCGAAGCGCAGGAAAGAGGCGACCTTCGCACGGGCGTTGACCCGGCGGTCGCGTTCACGGCGGCTTACATGCAGTTTTTTAATTATTTTCTGGTCGAAAAGCTTTTCGGCGGAAACTCTCATTTCGGCTTGACCGATGAACAGGCTTTGAACTCTTTGACAAAAATTTTCAGCTACGGCGTTTTGAGCGAGGAAAAGCTTGCTCAGTTTAAAAAACAAATCGTTGCTAACACTTAAAAATCGTCGATTAAATCAACGATTTTATTACAAAGGAAAAACAAAAAACGGACGTTCGTTTTTATTTTATAAGGTAATTATAAATCTATAGAAAACTATAAAAATCTTAGGAGAAAACAAGAAATGTTTCGGAAAATTAATTTTATGTGGCTGCTTGCCATCGTTTTATGTCTCGGCGCAGGGCTAAGTTTCGCGCAGGGCACGACCGGACAAATAAGCGGAACGGTTTCCGACCCGAACGGTGCCGTCGTGCAGGGCGCGAGCGTAAAGATTACGAATTTGGATACTAATCTGACGCGCGAAACAACTTCCGGCGATGACGGAAGCTTTGCGATTCAGCTTCTGCCGCCCGGCAGATACAAGGTCGAAATATCGGCGGCGAATTTTGCGGCTTCGACCAGAGAAGTTGTTGTCAACATTACGCAAACTACGGCTATTGACGCTAATCTTTCGATTGCCGGAGCGCCGAATGCCGAAGTTACGGTAACGGCTGACGCGCCTGTTCTGCAAACGGAAACTTCGCAGAACGGTCGCGTCATCGAGGGAATTACGATTCGGCAGCTTCCGCTTCCGACGCGCAATTTCCAGCAGCTTTTGACGCTGCAATCGGGCGCGCAGTCTTCGGTTTCAAACACCACCGAGCTCGGACGCGGCGACGCGACGATTTCGGTCAACGGTCAGCGCACGACTTCGAACAGCGTTCGCATCAACGGCATCGACGCAAATTCAATCGGCACGAACTCGACGCCGAACATCGCCGTTCCCGCAACCGACAGCTTGCAGGAATTTATCGTCCAGACTTCGCTTTACGACGCGTCGAACGGGCGTAATTCGGGCGGCAATGTGGAAGCCGTTACGAGAAGCGGCGGGAACGATTTGCGCGGCAATGTTTATTACTTTTTCCGAAACAAAGCTCTGAATGCGAACGAGCCTTTTATAAAAGGGCGCGGGATTGAGCGTCCGGTTTTGACGCGCAATCAGTTCGGCGCGACTCTCGGCGGCAGAATTATTAAGGACAAAGCGTTTTTCTTCGGCTCGTATCAGGGAACGCGCGAGCGCAACGGGCTTTCGCTTTTGAACAGTCTGACCGTTCCGCAAGTTCCGCTCGGTCTGACCGATACAAATCGCACAGCGGCACAGCTTTCGGCGGTTTTCGGCGTTCCGGCAGCAAGCATTAATCCGGTTGCGCTGGCGATTTTGAACGCAAAACTGCCAAACGGAAATTTTGTGATTCCTTCTTCGGGCGGAACCGCTCCGGCGGCAAATTGCCCACTCGCATTACTAAACAACAATCCGCTTCGCTGCCCGATTACAACGCCGCAAACGGGAGTTTCGCGGTTTAAGGAAAATCAGTTTAACGGTAATCTGGATTTTAATTTCACAGACAATCATTCGCTTTCAGCCAAACTATTTTTCGCCGATAATCCGACGACTCAGGCTAATTACAATTTTGCCGGACTCGGCAACGGAAACAGCCAGCTTATCGGTTTCGGCGGCGATTTGGCGATAAAACAGAAACTGTATTCTTTCACGGACACATACGTTCTCAGCTCGAATATCAGCAATCAGGCGCGTTTCGGCTTTAATCGCCTGCGCGTAACGAGCGTTCCGCAAGAGCCTTTCACGGCGTCGCAGCTCGGCATTACAAATCCGCTCGCCAATCTTTTCCCCGGCGCGCCGACCATCACGGTTGCCGGACTCGACTCGAACTTCTTTTTCGGCTCGTCAACGCTTGCCGACCAGTCTTCGCGCATCAATGCATATACGGCGCAGGACACGGTTTCAATCGTTTCGGGCAAACACAGAATCAGAGTCGGCGGCGAGTTTCGCTATTCGACCGTCAAATTCTACTTCAACGCGTTTTCGCGCGGACAGATTATTTTCGGAAGCTTTAACAATTTTCTGCTCGGCGCGGGCACTTCGATTCTCGGTTCGGGCGTTTTCGACCGCTCGTTTAAGGTTAAAGACTTCAACGCGTTCGTTCAGGACGATTATAAAGTTACCGACCGTTTGACGGTCAATTTGGGTTTGCGCTACGACCTTTACGGTCTTCCGGTCGAAACGCAGGGAAGACTCGTAAATTTCCTGCCCGAACAGTTTCGAGTCGGCGTCGCGCCGAACGGCATCGTACAGGCGGAAGGCGGGCAACTTGCCGGCGTTCCGACGGTTGAAAAAACGCTCGTTCCCGTCGATAAAAACAACCTTGCGCCGCGCGTCGGTTTTGCCTATCGCGTAGATGATGCGGGCAAATTCGTCCTTCGCGGCGGTTACGGAATTTATTATGACCGCATCTCGACGCGTTACGCCAATACGCAGCTTTTTAATTTTCCGTATCTGGCTTTGGGCGTCGGCTTGCCTGGTCTTGTTCCGGGGCAAACATTTAATACGCCGTTTGTTCCGCTTCCTCAGCCGTCCACTTTTCCGACCGTCGCGACAATTCCTTCGGTTCTTTCGCCGCTTGCACCGTTTGTCGGCGTCGCCGTCAGCGGAGTTTTCGTCGACCCGAATCTCGAAACGCCTTATATTCAGCAATTTAATTTCGGCGCGCAGTGGGAGTTTTACAAAAACACGGTCTTGGAAGTCGGTTTTGTCGGCAACAAAGGCACGCATCTGCTGCAAACCATTAATATAAATCAGCCGGTTTACAATCCGGCGACGAACAGTTTTTCGCCAAGACTTGCCGGAGCGACGATTGTTTCGGCGAATAAAAACGTAACGGGCGGCGTGCATCAGATTCAAACGTCTTCAAACTCGACATACAGGTCGCTTCAGATGACTTTGACCAGACGCTTTTCGCAGGGCTTGCAGATGACTGCCGCATACACATTCGGAAAATCGTTCGATTATTATTCGGGCGCGGCGATTAACGAGCTGACGCAGGTTCCGGGCGACCAGTTCGACTGGAAAACGAATTACGGGCGCTCTGATTTTAACCGGGAGCAAAGACTCGTCGTCAGCGGCATTTACGATTTGCCGAAATTCAAATTCGATTCGAAAATTGCGGACGCGATTTTGAATAACTGGGAAATAGCCGGAATCGCTGTCGTTCAAAGCGGCTTGCCGTTTTCGATTGTTGACAATCCGGGCAACGCCGTCATCAGCCGCGCTAATTTCAATCCGCTTTTCGGCGGGCAAATTACGTCGGATGTTCCAATAAGGTCGCGTCTGAGCGCTTATTTCAATCAGGCGGCATTTGTTATTTCCAGACCGATTCTTGCCGGAAATACGGGCATCGGCGTTGTCAACAACGCGACGTTCGACCCGGCGCATCCGTTTGGAAACACGCCGCGTAATTTCCTGACCGGACCCGGACAGAAAAACGTGGATGTTTCGCTGATAAAATTTATCCCGATAAACGAGCGTTTCCGCGCCGAGATGCGCGCCGAATTTTTCAACGCGTTTAACTGGGTAAATTATGCCAACCCGGTAAACAACATCGCGCTCGGAACTTTCGGTCAAATCACAAGCGCTTCGACCGGACCGCGCGTGATTCAACTTAGCTTCAAGCTGAATTTCTAAAATCGGCGGAAGCCTAAACTCGAAAAAGAAGCTTTTAGCCCGCAAAGTTAAAAGCCTCTTTCTTTATTCAAAAAGGAGAATTGAATGATGTTTAAAAGCAGGATTTTTGTAAAAGCGCTTTCGGTTTTTGGATTGATTTTCGTTTTTGTTTTGACGGCTTCGGCGCAGCTTACGTCTGATTTTCAGAACTGGCTGAACGCCAACGGCTACGGCGGTTATAATTTTAATTACAGCGGCAACAGCTACGGCGGAAAGGCAAATGCGGGCGA
This sequence comes from Pyrinomonadaceae bacterium, assembly GCA_049799955.1. Lineage (GTDB taxonomy): Bacteria > Acidobacteriota > Blastocatellia > Pyrinomonadales > Pyrinomonadaceae > JBGTFE01. Next base: position 62,435 of record JBARIW010000098.1, on the reverse strand, counting down.
TACGGTCGTTAATCAGCCGGTGATTTTTATTCACGGGAATTCGGATTCCGCGCTCGGTCAAAGCTCGGCTTTAACCGGTTGGAACTCTTCCCTGAATTATTTTTTATCGCAGGGTTATAAAACATCGGAGCTTTACGCGACAACATGGGGCGACGCAAATCCCGCGCTGTCGGCTTATCAATATCACTCCAAGCCGAATCTGCAAAAAATTCGCGCCTTTATCCAAGCCGTCAAAGCCTATACGGGTGCGACGAAAGTTGACATCGTTACGCATTCGATGGGCGTAACTTTGGCTCGGAAAGCCGTTCTGGGCGGCGCGGCAAACGACGCGGCAAACGGCGGAAGCTATAATCTCGGCTCGTCCCTGACATCGAGCGTCGATGCCTTTGTCGGAATTTCCGGCGCAAATTGGGGTTTGGTTTCGTGCTATCAAACCGGCGGCTCGACGCCGACGTGCGCCGCGACGAACGGTCTTTATCCGGGTTACGCGGCAGGCTCGCCGCCCTGGGGATTGTCGAATATTTTGTATAACGAAAATTATTCCGGCTCGCATTACGAGGGAAGTTTTGTTTACACAATCTGGTCGACGGTTGACGAAGTTATCGGCTACGGCGATGTCGTTTACGGTCGCTACACCTCGCAGATTCCGGGACAAGACGGCGAAAAACGTTTTAGCTCCGTGCCTTACGGTCATATCAACTCAAAAGATTTGACCGGCTATTATCAATGGCGAATGGTGAAATATCACGCTACAAATTAGATTTTAGACCTTTGAGCTTTGACCTTTGAAATAAAAAAATCAAAGCTCAAAAATCAAAGGTCATTAACGCAGTCAATTCGATGAAATTATTTTACGAATCGCACGGTGCGGGCGAACCGCTGGTTTTAATTCCCGGATTCGCTTCGGGCGCGTGGACATGGTTCAGGCAGATTGAAGAATTATCAAAGCGGTTTCGGATTATCACATTCGACCCGCGAGGCGTTGCCAATTCAAAAATTGCGGACGGAGAAGCAGTTTCTTTAGAGACAATCGCGGGCGATATTGCGGCTTTGCTCGATGAATTAAACATCGAAAAAGCGAATGTTCTCGGAGCAAGCTTCGGCGGATTTGCCGCGCAGGAATTCGCTCTCGCTTTTCCCGAAAGGCTGAACAAACTGGTTCTCGCCTGCACGAGCTTCGGCGGCGCGAATCACGTTCCGCCCGCGTGGGAAGTTTTGATGGCGTTTGCTTCGACCGAAGCGATGAATTCTTCGGAGCGCATCAGAAAATTTATGATTCCGGCATTTACACCCGAATTTCGCACGGAAAACGCGGAAATTGTCGAAAAAGTATGCAAGCTGCGCGAGCAAAATATCGTTCCCGAAAATGTGTATCTCGCGCAATTACAATCGGCGACGACGTTTGATGCCGAAAAGCGCGCAGCCGGGATAAAAGCCGAAACTTTAGTTCTGACGGGCGACGCCGACGCGGTCGTGCCGCCGCAGAATTCTTATAATTTGGCTGAAGCGATTCCGAATGCGACACTGAAAGTAATCGAAGGCGGCAGCCATATGTTTTTTATCGAAAAAGCGAACGAATTTAATAGAATTGTTTCACAATTTGTCCTTGGTCATTAGTCATTTGTCCTTTGCTCGCTTGAACTTAAATTTAGAATGTAATTAATTTCAACCGGCAAAGGACGAAGGACAAAAAACAAAGGACCTATGATTTTATGCGAAACGCAAAAATTATCGGAACGGGCGTTTCCGTTCCAGACAGGGTTTTAACAAACGACGATTTAAGCCGGATGCTTGGCGAAGACATCAGCGAATTTGTCTCACAAAATCTGGGAATTCTCGAACGTCATATTCTCGCCGAAGACGAAAGCGCGGCGGATATTTCGACGCGCGCGGCTGAAAATGCGTTGAAAAATGCGGGAATTTCCGCCGAAGAAATCGATTTGATAATTCTGGCGACCGATACGGGCGAATATCTCTCGCCCGCTACGTCGGTCGTCGTTCAGCATCGAATCGGCGCGCGCAATGCGGGAACTTTCGACACGACCTGCGCCTGCGCCGGATTTGTAACGGCGCTCGACACTGCCTGCAAATACATCACGGCGGACGCGAATTACAAAAACGTGCTGGTTATCGGCTGTTACGCGATGTCGAAATTTCTTGACTGGACGGAAAAGAAAACCGCCACGATTTTTGCCGACGGCGCGGGCGCGGTCGTTCTTCAGGCGACCGAAAACGAAAATGTCGGACAGCTTGCTTCGAAGCTCGAAGCGATGGGCGAATATCATGATTATCTGGGAATTTTCGCGGGCGGCGCAAAGATGCCGATAACCGAAGAAGTTCTGCGCGAAGGTTATTACAACAAAGTTCGTTTCGCCAAGCGAACGCCGCCGGAAATCAATTTCGAAGGCTGGCAGCGCATCGTCAAAGAGCTTCTTGAACGTGTTAATCTGACGCTCGATAATATAGATTTGTTTCTCTGGACGCAGGTTAATCTGAACACAATCAAGGACGTTATGGCGTCGCTCGGTCAGCCGTTCGAGAAAACGCACACGATTATGCAGAAATGGGGCTACACCGGCTCGGCTTGTATTCCGATGGTTTTGCACGACGCAATCTGTGCGGGAAAATTAAAACGCGGTGACACGCTTGTCATGTGCGCCTCGGGCGGCGGAATCAACATGGCGGCGATGATTTTCAAGTATTGATGAAGTATCCGAATATTTACAGTATATTTCGCGCGCAAGCCGAAAAATATCGCGGCAAGCCTGTTTTTTATACGCGAAGCGGCGACGATTGGAGCTCGCAGAATTGGGAGGATTTCGAAGAACAGGTTCACGATTTCGCGTGCGCTTTGCTGGCAAAAGGCTTGACGAAAGGCGCGTCTGTCGCGATTCTCGCGGGAAATGTGCCGGAATGGACGATTGCCGATATTGCGACGATTGGCGCGGGCGGCGTCGGCATAGGAATTTACCCGACAAACTCGACCGAACAATGCGAATTTATTATTAATCATTCGGACGCGGAATTTGTTTTTGTTGACACGCGAGTTCAGCTCGAAAAAATTCTGCATGTCCGCGACGAATTGAAGAAAGTCAGGGAAATTATCTGTCTTGAAGAAGACGAATCAGCAACAAGCTTCCGCGACTTTCTTCAATTCGGCAATGAAAATCGCGGGAAGTTTTTAGCAAAAGTCGAAGAAACAGGTTTCAATGCCAGACCGGAAGAAACGGCGATAATGGTTTACACTTCAGGCACGACCGGCGAGCCGAAAGGGGCGATGCTTTCGCACAAATATATTTTGAATTCGTTAGAATCGCTGAAACAATCCGTTCCGGTTTTCGACGACGACGTTTGCCTTTCGTATTTGCCGGGCTGCCATGTCGCGGAAAGGATTTCGGGCATTTATAACCGGCTTTACAACGGAACTGCCGCGCATTTTGTCGATGATTTATCGAAGCTTTACGGTTATATGCTCGACGTAAAGCCGACGGTTTTTGCCAGTTTGCCGAGATTTTTCGAGAAAATTTATGCTAAAGTCGTAAGCCTTCACGGAAATGCGCCCGACGCGCAGAAATTGAAAGACGCTTTCGGCGGGCGCGTCAGACTTTTGACGAGCGGCGGCGCGCCTCTTCCCGGTGAGATTGCCGATTTTTACGCTCGCGCGGGCGTGCCGATTTTGCAGGCTTACGGCTTGACTGAAAACATCTGCGTCGCATTCAATCGCGCCGACGATTTTCGTTTCGGAACGGTCGGAAAAGCGATGCCGATGTGCGAAATTAAAATTGCCGCAGACAGCGAAATCCTAATTAAAAGCGAGATGATGTTTTCCGGGTATTACAAAGCGCCGGACAAAACCGCCGAAATGTTCGACGCCGAAGGCTGGCTCAAAACAGGCGATTTGGGAAGCCTTGACGAAGACGGTTTTTTGAAAATTACGGGACGCAAAAAAGAAATTATCGTGCTTTCGAGCGGAAAAAACGTCGCGCCCGCGCTCATCGAAAATCTCGTCAAGGAAAATCATCTGATAAGCCAATGTTTCGTTTTCGGCGACGGGAAAAGCTACTGCGTCGCGCTCATTACGCTCAATCAGGTTGAACTGGAAAGCTTTGCAAAAGCGAATAATATCGGGTTCGAAAGTTTTACCGGATTGACGCAGAAAGAAGAAATCAGGCAAGTGGTCGCCGCACAGATTGAAAAGGCAAATTCGCGCGTGTCTTCAAGCGAATCAATCAAGCGCTTTGAAATAATGGAACGCGATTTTTTGCAGAAAGCGGACGAAATAACGCCGACTTTGAAGCTGAAAAGAAATGTTATCGCCGAAAAGTTTAAAGACGTCATACAGTCTCTGTATGAGTGAAACGGAAATTCAATTTTCGGCACTAAAAATTCAATTATCGCCACTGTTAATTAAATTAACAGGATTCGCAATTACTTTTCCATAACTATTAATTCAATTAATAGCAATAGAAATTCAATTAGAAGCAAAAAAAATTGAATTAATAGTATCGGAAATTAAATTAACAGGAGTGGAAATTCTATTTTCGCGAAAGGAATTTAAATTAATTAGGGTGAAAAACACATGTTGAAAAAAAAAATATTCATCGTTTCATTGTTTTTATCGATTTTCGCGTCGCTTTCGTTTGTCGCCGCCGCGCAAACTGCGCCGCAGGAAAAGACCGTAACGGTTTTCAGCGCGAAAATTCGCTATCTCGAAGCGGGCGACGCGGCAAAGCCGGCGGTTATTCTGCTGCACGGGCTTGGCGGACAGGCGGAAAACTGGCAGTTTAATATTGCGGCTCTGGCGGCGAATTATCACGTTTTTGCGCCCGACCAGATTGGTTTCGGGAAATCGGACAGACCGATGCTCAAATATCGTGTCGGAACTTACGTCGATTTTCTCGACAAATTTATGTCGGAGCTGAAAATCGAAAAAGCTTCGCTCGTCGGAAATTCGCTCGGCGGCTGGGTTGCGGCGCTCGCGGCGATTAAATATCCGAATCGCGTCGAGCGCATCGTGCTCGCGGACGCCGCCGGAATAAAGCCGAGCGAGATTGATTTGAAGCTTGTCTATTCGCTCAACTATTCGACGCGCGATGAAGTTCGCGCGCTGGTCAAGATGGTTTTTTATAATCAGGCGATTTTCGGAAGCGATATTTTCGTCGAGCAGTCTCTGAGCCTGCGCGTCGCGGCAAACGACGGCTACACGATAAACAGCCTGATTGAATCAATCAAGCGCGACGAAGATTTTCTCGACACGCAGCTTGCCGGCATCAAAAAACCGACGCTGATTATCTGGGGCAAGCAGGACGGTTTATTAAAGCTTGCCGACGGCGAAAAATTTAATAAAGGAATCGCCGGTTCGCAATTAATAGTCTTCGACCAGTGCGGGCACGTTCCGCAAGTCGAGAAAGCGGTAGATTTTAACAGGGAAGTTTTGAAATTTTTAGAAGGAAAATAAAGGATCTTTGAGCTTAGACCTTTGACCTTTGAAAGAAGAAATCAAAGGTCAAAGGTCTAAGCTCAAAGATCAAAAAATTATGGATTTACAAATAGGAGACAAATTCTCCACCAGCAAACAAATTACCGATTCGGTCGTTCGCGCATTTGCCGAGCTTTCGGGCGATTTTAACCCGATTCATCTGGACGAGGAATTTGCGTCGAAAACGCGATTCGGAAGGCGTATCGCGCACGGAATGATTTCGGGCGCGTTGATTTCAGCCGTTCTCGGCTATGAATTTAAAGAGCGGAAAATCGTCTATCTTTCGCAGACTTTAAAATTTACCGCGCCGGTTTTTCTCGATGACACCGTTACGGCGACGGCGACCGTTGCGAATATACGCGAAGATAAACCGGTCGTAACTTTGGAAACCGTCTGCACAAATCAATCGGGCGAAACGGTTGTCAAAGGCGAAGCCGTCGTCATGATTTTGCCTGAATAATTCAAGATTCAAGATTTAAGATTCAAAATTCAAAACTGAAAATCGAATTATAATCTTAAATCTTGAATCTTAAATCTTAAATCTTGAATCTTGAATCTCAAATGAATAACACCGAACAAAAGGCAACAGGCTATGCATGGTACGCGCTCGCGCTTCTGACGCTGGTTTACACGCTGAATTTTCTTGACCGGCAGATAATTTATATTCTTTTTTCAAAGATTAAGACGGAAATGACGTTTTCCGATACGCAGCTCGCGCTTCTCGGAACAACGTCTTTTGTTATCTTCTACACTATTTTGGGCATTCCGTTCGGTTGGCTGGCGGACAAACGCTCGCGCAAAATAATGATTGCGGTCGGTCTTGCGGTTTGGAGTCTTTTTTCGGGTTTGACCGGTTTTGCCAACGATTTCTGGACGCTTTTCTTTTGCCGCGTAATGGTCGGCGTCGGCGAGGCGACGCTCGGACCTGCGGCAATCTCGCTTCTTTCAGATTATTTTCCGCCGACGAAACGCGCCGCCGTAACGAGCACATATTCGATGGGAATTGCCGTCGGCGCGGGACTTGCGGCGTTTTTAGGCGGCTGGATTGGCGAGCATTACGGCTGGCGCTGGGCTTTTTACCTGCTCGGATTTCCGGGCATTGCGCTGGCGATTATGGTTTTTCTACTGCGCGAACCGGCTCGGCGCGAAGATGCGAAAAAAGCCGAAATCGAATACACGAGCGCCGATTGGAAAAAGCTTCTGGCGAGCAAGCCCTTCGTTCTGCTTTGCGTCGGCTACGCGCTTCTGGGCTTGGCGACCAACAATCTTTCAATTTGGGGCGCGGTTTTTTACATTCGCATTTTCAAGCTCGATATTGCGACAATCGGATTTTACACGGGAATTTTCGTTATTGTCGCGGGCATTCCCGCGACGCTCTACGGCGGCGTTCTGGCTGACTGGTTTCGGTGCAAATCGCCGGGCGGCAGAATGCGTTACGGCGCAATTCTTTCGGCAATTTCGATTCCTTTTTGGCTTATTTTGCTTTTCGCGCCCGACTACAAAATCGCCTTTGCCGCCAATTTTATACTGCTCGGCGCGGCTCTCGCGTGGCTCGGTGCGGCGGCGGCGGACGCAACCGAAATCGCGGGCGCGAATCTGCGCGGCTTGGCTGTCGCAATTTATTTTTTCTCCGTAAATATCGCCGCTTATCTCATCGGCTCGAATTTAATCGGAAAATTAAACGACCTTGCCGGAATTGTAACAAATCCGCAGACGGGCGTTACGACAAACGCCGAAATGATGCGCTACACATTGCTCGTTTGCCCTGTTTCGTGTCTTTTGGGCGCGATTGTGCTTTACGCGGGAAGCCGCAGTCTGGATAAAAGTTCAAATTAAATTAAAAAGAATCGGACGGCTCGGAGAAGCATCGGAGACAAAAGCGGCGATTTGCAGGTTCAAAAGATAATTTCCGTCGGCAATTTCGTCCTCGACGAAAATTAATTCGGTAATCGTGTTGTTGATAAAACTTTCTCTGTTTGTTTCAAACGCGCCCTGTTCGACGTTCCAGAAAATTCGATGATTCGAAAGCTTTCCTTCATCGAAAATTCTGTCAATCGAAGGCAAATCGACGAGCAGATGTTTAATCTTTCTCTCAACCATAAACTGCATCGCTTCGGTCGAGAAAAAAGGCGGAATATCTTCAAGATAAGTTTGCGTTTTTTTGCTTTCGCTGTTCGGCAAAGTGCGAATAATAAGGGCTTTCGGATTGCCGTTTTCGAGAGTTTGTAAACTTTTTTCAATCGCGTTTCGCGTAATTAATTTGTCCGTTTCCTTTAATTCTATCGAATAAGTTTCCTGTGTTTCCAAAGCGTTTTCCGGCTCGATTGAAACGATTGTCGCCGGAATAAACGCGTCTTTCAGCGCATCGTGAATCGAAATTCTTTCGCGCGTGATGTGCCCGACTCCTTCGGTATGCGTGCCGTTGCAGTGCGGGATAAACGTAATCTGCTCAAAATTACAGCTTCCGCCGCGACGCGTATCGCCGACGAGTTCGCCCGCTTCACAAGGTTTTGAAGTCGCTTTTTCCACGCTGTAAATGTTCGGCTGCGCGCCCGCGAAATCGAGCGGAAGCGCAATATTAATCGGCTCGTCCGGGTTTATTCGATAACTTTGATTATTTATTTCGACGGAAATAATCATCTTTCTGATTTTGAAAAATGGCGAACGACGAGCGCAATCGGCAGCCCGACGCAAAGAATATGAACTATCATTCCGACGAAAAATTGATTCGGTTCGGGAATCAACTGCTTTTTATATGGGAAAGCCGAAAGCGGCAGAACGACAAGCTGCATAAACCAGTAAACCGCGACGCCGTAAAACACGCCGGAGACGACGGTTTGATTTATTAAAAATTTAATCTTACGGCTGGCAATATAAAAAACCGTCGTCGCGGTAAAAGCGATGACAAAATGAAGAAAAATGCCGAGAATAGCCGTCGCCGCGCCGCCTTTCGCGCTTTCTGCGCCAAGCAAACCGGCGGAAATCGATTGAAAAATGCGTACCGGACTAATCCAGTAATTCGTAACGCAAGCCGCCGTTAAATCCAAAATCCCGGCAATCAAACCGCCGAAAGCGACTGCTTTAAAAGCGTTTGATTTCTCGGATGAAACTGTCGCAGAAACTTCTTCCATAAGTCTTTATATTTTTACGAAAGATTGATGGATTTTACTTTTTCCATCACCTCGTCCAAGTTTAATTCGTTCGTATCTTCAACTTCGGTGCATAGCTCCATCAATAAGTTGTCCTGGGCATTGCCCTTACTTTTTGCGACCGAGTAAGGCAAATCTTCGCGGAATGTGACCATCGAATATTTGGAAAAATAATCGGGAAAGGCGTGTTCTAATTTTGTCTCAAGCTCTCTTTTTCGCACAAAAACCGGATTGGCGACGGCGTCGCGCATTTCATAAAAATTTTCTTCCGCCATATCGGCAATCGCGTCAGTGTCGGGCTTACGCGAAATCGTGAATTCGTCAAAAACCGTTTTCCAATCCGCGCCGTGCTGCCCGATAAGAGCGTTCAAAATGCGGCAGTCTTCGAACGAAGCGTTCATTCCCTGACCGTAAAAAGGCACGACGGCGTGCGCCGAATCGCCGAGAAGCAGAGCTTTCCCGCCGACATTCCACGGGAAACATTTGATTGTGCCGAGATTTCCGACGGGATTTGTGAAAAAATCCTCAGTTAAAGTCGGCATAAAAGGAATCGCGTCGGCAAAGTTCGTTTGAAAAAAATCCATCAAAGATTTTTCGTCTTTTAACAGCTCAAAACTATTTTCGCCCGTGTGCGCTAAAAACAATGTGCAGGTAAAGCTGCCGTCAAAATTCGGCAGCGCAATCATCATAAAGCTTCGGCGCGCCCAGATGTGCAGGGCATTTTTCTCCATCAGAAAAACGCCGTTTTCGGCAGGCGGAATATGCAGTTCCTTGTAACCGTGTTCGAGCCAGATTTGCGAAAAATTAAAACGCGGAACGCCGCCGTGAAGCATCGCGTTTCTGACGGCTGAACCCGCGCCGTCGGTCGCGATTAGAGTGTTTCCTTTGATGGTTTTGCCTGTTTCGAATTTCGCTTCGCCGCTCGCGCAGTCGAAATCGACGCATTTTTCGTTGAAAAAGAATCTCACGCCGTCGTATTTTTCGGCTTCATTTATCAAAGCGATATTCAGACCGGCGCGCGAAACCGAGTTGATATATTCGCCCTGCCTGCCCGAATACGGAAGAAGCTTTGTGTTTCCATCGACGGCGTGAACCATTCGCCCGAGCATCGGAACGGCTTCCGACAGCATATATTCGTCCAGTCCGACTTCTCTTAAAGCCGCGATTCCGCGATTTGAAAGCGCGAGATTTATCGAGCGTCCAGCCGACATTTCCTCTCGCCGCATATCGCCGCGCGCTTCGTAAACGTCCGCTTCGATGCCGCGTTTGGCAAGATAAATGGCGAGCAGCGAACCCGAAAGTCCCGCGCCGATAATGATTACTTTTTGTTTCGTCATAAAAATTATTTCCGCTCGAAAATCTCATGAACGTTTCCGAACGGGTCGGAAAACGCTGCGTAGCGCGAAAAATCGTTTTCGGCGGGCGCGTCGTGCAAAAAGTTTACTCCTTTTGCGCGCAAATCAACCAGCGCTTTTTCAATCGATTCGACTTCAAAAACGAAAACCGAGCGCGCGACGTTGCTATAATCTTCGATAACCGCGTTTTTGTCGCATTTGAACGCGATAAAATCAACCGCTTCGTGTGCAAATTCGAGATGGTTTTCCATTTCCGATTTTACGGGAAAGCCCAGAATATCGCGGTAAAACCGCTTTGCTTCTACAATGTCGGAAACAAAAATCATTATCTTTCCAAGTTTCATACAAGGCAATTTTTCAAAGCTTCCGTAAATTTATAAACGTCCGTAAAACTGTTATAAAGCGGAACGGGCGCGACGCGGATTACGTCCGGTTCGCGCCAATCGGCGATTACGCCTTTGTCCGTGAGCGCTTTGTAAAGAGTTTTATCCGAGTTTTTAACGCGAATCGAAAGCTGGCAGCCGCGCTCGTCCGCGTTTGAAGGCGTGATGACCGAGATTCTTTCGTCCTTTATTTCTCCGAGCAGAAATTCCAGAAATCCGGTCAGCTTTTTCGATTTTTCCGTTAACGCCTTTATTCCTGCTTCTTCAAAAATGTCGAGCGAGGCTTTAAGCGCGGCGAGCTGAAAAATCGGCGGATTCGATAATTGCCAGCCTTCCGCGCCGGGCATCGGGACGAATTTATCGCCCATCAGAAAGCGCGTCGCTTTATCGTGTCCCCACCAGCCCGCGAAACGCGGCAAATCGAAGCCGCCTGCATGGCGCTCATGAACAAAACATCCGGCAATTCCGCCGGGACCGGCGTTCAGATATTTGTAAGAACACCAGACGGCAAAATCCGCGTTCCAGTCGTGAAGCTTTAATTCGATATTTCCCGCCGCGTGCGCCAAATCGAAACCTACCGTCGCGCCGGTGTCGTGCCCGATTTCGGTGATGCGCCGCATATCGTAGGCTTGTCCCGTATAATAATTCACGCCGCCGAGCATAATCAGAGCAATCGAATCGGCATTTTCGGCAATCGCTCGTTCAATATCTTCCATTCTTAAACAAGTTTCATTTTCGCGCGGCTTTAATTCAATCAGCGAGTTTTCCACTTCGAAACCGTGAAATTTTATCTGCGACTGAACGGCGTATTGGTCGGACGGAAACGCGCCGGATTCGATAACGATTTTGTATCTTTCCCGCGTCGGGCGATAAAACGAAATCATCATCAGGTGCAGATTCACCGTCAGGGAATTCATCACAACCGTCTCGACGGGCTTTGCGCCGACCAGATTTGCCATTTGTTCTGTAACGAATTCGTGATACGGCATCCACGGATTTTTCGCGTGAAAATGTCCTTCGACGCCGAGCGTTTCCCAATCTTTCAATTCCTGTTCGACGGCAGCGCGAACGGTTTTCGGCTGGAGTCCGAGCGAATTTCCTGTGAAATACAAAACATCTTCGCCGCCGGCTTGCTTTGGAATATAAAATTTCTCGCGGAAGTGTCTGAGCGCGTCCGTTTTGTCCATTTCGAGCGCAAATGACGCGGACGATTCAAATATTAATGATTTATTTTGCACGATTTAACTTTGCGTTTCCTCAATTTCAAAGCCTAGATTTTGGGCGTGAGAAATAACAGGTTCGATATTACCTTTGCCCCATTGATTGGAAACGGCATAACTACTCGAATCAGGGAAACGAATAATTTCATCATCATTTATAAAATACCTGTCAATTCCTTGCCGTTCGCAGATTATTTTCGCTTCATCTTCAGACACAAACAAATCACCTCTATGAAGACCTTGGGGAAAAACGGAAACTAACTCAGTGAATGATTGCGGAGAATTTTCAACAATCCATTTTTTAATTACAGCAAGAACTAGTTTCCGTTTATTGTATTCATTACCATCGAATAAATAACGCGTGTAATCTTTGGAAGATTTTCTGGCTTCTCTTCTTTCTTCCGATTGCTGTTTAATTTTTATTTGATAGCTCTCCGCTTCGGGCAAAGGGATTATTTGCTGCACGTCAACGAAAATTCTATCTTCAAATTTATATGGAATTAGCCGCACACATCGAATATCAAGGTCTCGCTCGTTGAGCCACATCACCGATGTCGTGAGTTCTTTTGAAAAGTTTGCTGACACCAGAATTATGCGAACGTCAGAAGCAAAATCTTCGGCTTTTACGTCTTCCCAACCTAAAAACCCAAGTAGTATTGTTTCTGCATCTTCGTGTGTTTCTTTTGAGTTAAGATATTTCTGATAAATTTCCGTAGCTTTTTGAAAAGTCAGAGTAGAAACCATTGAGGCATAGCGTATTGCTTGTAGCTCCATAAACTCGCCTGTTTCGTTGCGCTTTAATTCTATAACAACGATATTAGCTTGCTTATCAATAGCCAAAAGGTCAATTCTTCGCTGGCTCTCCGACCATTCGGAAAATTCTTCTGCGATGACAAGACAATTCGGCGCTATAATTTCAATTTGCTCTTTCAAAGCCGATTGTAAATGCTGTCTTTCTCGTATGCCTTCGCCGGAAAAACTTGTCTTTTCAATCTTTTTTAGAGAATTTTGTTCAAAACAATAAATCGCCATATTTTTAATTATCAATAAATAAATTCTTATCCAAATTCAGCCATTCGAGCGCCGCGCCGTGAAGCAGTTCGGCTTTGGTTTCTTCGTCAAACGGCATCGATTCAATCATTTTTCCGGGTTCGAGTTCGCCGAGCGGAAACGGGTAATCCGAGCCGAGCGCAACTTTGTCAGCGCCGATTAATTTCACTAAATAATCGAGCATCAAAGAATCATGAACGAGCGAGTCGAGCCAGAATTTGCCGAGATATTCGCGCGGATTTCGCAGATTATCAACCGCGACTAAATCAGGTCTGACTTCAAAACCGTGTTCGATTCTGCCAAGCGTGAAGGGAAACGAGCCGCCGCCGTGCGCGAAACAAATCCGCATATTTTTACATTTTTCGAGAACGCCCGAAAAAATCAGAGAACAAATCGCCCGCGAAGTTTCCGCTGGCATTCCGACAAGCCACGGCAGCCAGTATTTCTGCATATCCCGCTCGCCCATCATTTCCCACGGATGAACGAAAACCGCCATTTCAAGCTCTTCGCAGGCTTTGAAAAAATCGAAAAACTGCGGCTCGCCGAGATTCAACTGATTAACGTTCGAGCCGATTTGCACGCCGACCAGACCGATTCGTTTGCATTGTTCCAATTCTTTGACCGCGAGCGCCGTGTCCTGCATCGGAACTGTTCCCAAACCGACGAATTTTTTCGGAAATTTTTGGACGACTTCGGCGATTCCGTCATTCAAAAATTTTGAAATTTCCGCGCCGTCCAATGGCTCAGACCAATAACTGAACATCACCGGAACGGTCGATAAAACCTGCACATCGACGCCAAAATTCGCACATTCTTCGACGCGTTTTTCCGCGCTCCAGCAGTTGTCTTCAATCTCGCGGAAAAAATGCCCGTCGTCTTTTATCATACGGGCGCAGCAAGGCTTGTGATGCTCCAGTTTAATAAATCCGCCGTAGCCGAAACGCTCTTTCCAACCGGGAATATTTTTCGGCAAAATATGTGTGTGAATGTCGATTTTTAACATCAATCTTCAATCGAATAGTCGAGAGTAATATTTTTTCCGTTTTCGTCCGACTTAAATTCCATAGTTCCGCTGATTCCTTTAAGCTCGCCCGTTCCCGAACCCTGCAAAATCGTGCCGAGCGCGCGGCTTGTTTCCTTTGGCGAATGCGTCGCGCCGTGAATGGCGACGAATGTGCCTTTGCGCCCGCCGAGCTCGACGCTGAATTTGTCCAGAATCGTGTAAGCCGCCGAACCGTCCGCTGCCGAAAACATCAAAATTTCACCCGCACTTTCGCCCGTCGTCTCGCCTTCGAACGCTTTTTTAACCGTTCCGCGCGAAAGCATCGGGCTGTCCGCCATTTCGTCGTAAGGCTTTAAATCCCAGAGCGTAACTTTAAAGGGAATCGTGATTTGTTTGTTCATTTTTTTGTTTAGTCAATTTATTCTTTCCCGATTTTTCGTCCGAAACTTTTTTCGCCTTCATCAATGACAGCGAAAGCTCGCGCAACTGGTCGGTTTGGCGCAAACGTCTGGTTATGGCTTCGCTGGACATATCAACTTTCTTCATTTTTTATCCTGTCAATATCAATCAAATCCTTTGCCCTTCCGGCTAATTCCTTCATTTTAATCAAGCCTGTCCGGGACACAATCCATAAAATTTGATTCTGCCAATCCAATTTTTCACGCGATTGCCAAACGTCTTCAACGTGCGGCGTAACCAGCAGAAAATCAAGCGGCAAAACTTCGCCGTCATCATCAATCTTTGAAACGCGCCGTATTTCAACTGCTCTTTCCTTAAAAGAAATATCCAGCCCGCGAATGTCATATCCATATCTCGCTGCAATCTCGTAAGCTTTCTCAAGCGATTCGGCACGAATCAAAATATCAATATCAAACGTCGCGCGCGGAAATCCGTGAATTGTCAAAGCCAAACCGCCGCACACCGCGTATTCGATTTCGTTTTCATCGAGCGCGGAAATTATTTGTGATAATTCATCTAAAAGCGTTGCCATAAATCATCTGTTGTTTGGAATGACAAACTCATTTCCAGTTATTTCAGATGCGACTGTATCAATAAACTGGTAAAGACTTAATTCCAAAAAATCATTTAATACCCAGTTATGTAAGCAGGTAAAGTGTTTACTTAGTTTGTCAGGAGAATACCGTGACAATTCACTTAATTTATGCAAAGCCGCAAAAATCAAAGTTGCCGTTTTACGTTCAATAATTGTTTGGTTAATATTTGCTGCTCGTTTAATATACCAAGTTCTTCCTCTTCCTTGAATACAATAAATATCTTTCCTTACAGTTTTGTGATAACTCGTTAATCTTGACAGATTTGCTGATTTATTAACTTGACCGCTCTGCCATTTAAATCTTTTCTTTTTTCTTATGATAAATTTATCTGTTACACCATTGTCTTTTTCAAAGGTCGGTGGAAGTTTATTTAGAATATGTTCCGTTTGATATTTTTTGTCACATATTTCTGCACAAAACCATGCCTCGGTTGAATTATTTTTCTTTACGAATCTTAAATTTTGAATTGGAATGAAAAGCTCAGGTGGAGATTTGTAGGTTAGATCAAAAGCTCTGTGAATAAATGGCATGTTATACATCATTTCATATAATGAATATTCTTCATTATTTGCAGGCTCATCAAAATAAAGACACAATGAACTTAATATACCCGAATTCTTGAACTTAACTTTTTCGCTATTCAATGTAGTTCTATTTGCAATAGTCCAACCAGACACGCCATGCCTATTAGAAAACGTCTTTGATTTTGAAAGCAAGAGTGCTTTAGTAGCATTAAGACAACAATAATAAGAAGTTAAAGGTGAAGCAACATTATCAAGAAGTTCCGAGGCGTTGTAAAAATTTTTAGCTTGATTCCAAAAGAATAAAGCATTAGATAATGAGTTTCTTTTTAAGTAAAACTCCACATAATTCCAAGGATTATCAGTTAAGATATTTTTTTCTCCAAAATTTGGAGATTTATATCCTTTATGGATAGATATTTCCTTACCGTTTAATGTTATTGGTTTAAATCCCATTTATTAATTTATTCTTATTACACATTCAATTCACAACCGGCGGCTGCATTATCGCGCCGCAGTTTTTGCAGGTTCGCAAATCTTCGTTTTCGTAGAAACGTTTGAAAACTCCCTGAAACTGTGTCGTGATGTCTTCTAACTGAAAATATTCTTCGTAGAGTTTCTCGTTGCAGTTTTCGCAAAACCAGAGAAGCCCGTCTTTTTCGCCTATCCGTCGCTTGCGTTCTATGACCATTCCGACCGTTTCAGCGCCGCGAACCGGATTGTGCGGAATACGAGGCGGAAGGAGAAAAATCTCTCCTTCGCGCACCGGAACGTCGACGGCTCGACCGTCTTCCTGAATTTTCACAGTAATATCGCCTTCGATCTGGTAGAAAAATTCCTCACCTTCGTCCCAGTGATAATCCTTGCGCGCGTTCGGACCGCCGACGACCATGACGATAAAATCCTCGGCGTCGTAAGCGCATTGATTTCCGACCGGCGGCTTTAATAAATGCCTGTGTTCTTCAATCCATTTTTTGAAATTAAAAGGTCTCTGAATAGACATAACAAAATTCTCTGGTTTTTTGATAAGTTTTTCAATTCCGGCTTTGTAGTTAAGAAACGCTTTTCTTATTTTTAGAACGAAAGAAATGAATGAAATCTTTAATTGTTATTCCTACATTCCGACAAAATATATTTAGTTGGTCAGTTGTTATAATTTGATTATTTGGAAATTCATTTAATCTTGTCCTGTGAAAATCATATTCTGAACGGACAAGGTAATTATCAAAATCTCCGCCCAATGACTTTATCTTTACTGCAAGTTTCCGCAATTTCAGTCTTGATTTAATAACTATCTTCGCCCAAATTAAATCCTTACGGCTTGTGGTATCTATATTGATAGGTAGGCAAATGGCATTATTATAGCGAACGAATTTTAAGTTTTTCTTAAACAAAACAAAATCATTATTAAATTTAATATCTATGTAAAGAATATTATCCAGCACTAACTCATTTCTTGATTGCCAATATGTGTAAAGCCCACCGATTTGAGAATCATCAACTATAATCCCATTAGGTCCTGATAAAGCGTCTTGAATTGGTTTTGAGATATTATCCAAATCTCCTACCTTGTCAGTTTCTTGCCTTTCGACGCCATTTAGATACCAAAGAAAATCAACCAAAATGCTTCCAACTATTATCCATTCAAATTTGCTCAACTCCCTTTGAATCAACGAAACCAAATTATCAATGATTTGTTTTCTTGATTGTATGCTGACAATATTTGGTATTTCAAGTCGAATTTTTACAATACTATCAGCACTTTCGTTGATTAAAAAGAAGTTTTGAAAGTCACAATTTTCTGTTTCGATGGTTACTTTCATGTATTAATAAATTCATTTGAAATTCAATCAATAGTAGCAATAACCTTCAGCTCAATCGCAATCGGCGTCGGAAGTTTATTGATTTCAACCGTCGTCCGGCACGGCAGATTTTCCTTGAAATATTCGGCGTAAATTCTGTTATAAACCGCAAAATCGTCTTTCATATTCGTGAGAAAAACCGTTACGTCAACGATATTCTCCCAAGCCGAACCCGAATCTTCCAGAATAAATTTAACGTTGCGGAAAACCGAACGGCATTGCGCCTCGATGTCGTAAGAAATTATTTCGCCGCCTGCGCCCAATTCGACGCCGGGAATTTTTTTCGTTCCGCGCTCACGAGGTCCGACGCCCGACAAAAATAAAAGATTCCCGACACGGCGCGCGTGCGGGTAAAGCCCGACCGGTTCAGGCGCTTTTGACGAATTGATAATATTCTCGCTCATCAGCTATTCTGCGCTTCGCTCGCCGTCGTAAACGGCTGCGGCGCATTCGACGAATAAATCGAGATAATAATCGCGCACTTCTTCCTGCGCGAGCGATTTATTTTCTTTTTCGGCGATAAGTTTCATTAATTCAAACGCCACTTCTTCGCCCGTTTCGATTCTGATTGGTTGTGTTTCCTGACTCATAATTTTATAAAATTAAATTTAATCTTCAATACTTACAATAACCATTTCATAACGAGCTATTTCTTGCTGCACTTTTGAAAGTCCTTGTTGAGTTAGCTCATTTAGCCGAATAAGTTGTTTATCGTCCCGGCTCATATTTTTTCTCTAATAGTTCACTTTAATACAAACATTTTTCTCTTCCGTAAAAAATTTCAGCGCCTCGAAACCGCCTTCGCGCCCGACGCCGGAGTTTTTTACTCCGCCGAAAGGCGTTCGCAAATCGCGCAGAAGCCAGCAGTTTATCCAGACAATTCCCGATTCTATCTTTTCCGCGACGCGGTGCGCCCGCGAAACGTTTTCCGTCCAGACGGTCGCCGACAAACCGTATTCGACCGAGTTGGCGTATTTTAAGACTTCTTCTTCCGTGTCGAAAGGCGTGAGCGTAACGACCGGACCGAAGATTTCCTCCTGATTCGTACGGCAGTCGTGAGCGAGATTTTCAATCACGGTCGGCTCGATAAAATAACCGTTCGCGCATCTGCCGTCAAGCTTTACCTGCTTTCCGCCGATTAAAATCTTTCCGCCTTCTTTCTGAGCCAAATCGATATATGAAAGGATTTTTTCCATATGCGGCTGTGAGACGACCGCGCCGACATCCGTTTTTTCTTCGAGCGGGTCGCCGATTTCCAGTTTTTTTACGCTTTCGACAAAATCCGCGCAAAAGTTTTCGTAAAGCGGACGCTCGACAAAAATCCGCGAGCCGCACAGACAAATCTGACCTTGATTCGAAAAAGACGAGCGAATCGTCGTCTGAAGCATTTCCTCATAATTGCAGTCGGCAAAAATAATATTCGGATTTTTGCCGCCGAGCTCCAGAGACAATTTTTTGAACATCGGCGCGGCTGTTCGCGCAATCCACTCGCCGGTTTTTGTGCCGCCGGTGAACGAAATTGCTTTTACGTCCTTATGCGAAACGATTGCCGCGCCCGTTTTTGTGCCAAGACCGTGAACGATATTCAAAACGCCTGCGGGAAGTCCGGCTTCAATGCAAAGTTTAGAAAGCAGATACGCGGTCATCGGCGTAATTTCCGAAGGCTTGGCGACAACGCAGCAGCCTGCGGCGAGCGCGGGCGCGATTTTCCATGTGAAAAGATAAAGCGGCAGATTCCATGGACTTATACACCCGACGACGCCGAGCGGCTGGCGAAGCGTATAATTTATCGCCTGCCCGACCGTCTCAAACGCTTCGGTTGCCGTGTGCATCGCGGCGGTCGCATAAAACTTGAAATTGGAAACCGCGCGCGGAATATCGACCGCTTTCGCCAAAGATTTCGGCTTGCCGTTATCGATGCTTTCGGCTGTCGCCAGCAAGTCCAAATCTCTTTCAATCAAAGATACGAGCGTTATCAAAATATCGTGTCTTGCTTCGGCGCTCATTTTCGACCAGACCGGAAAAGCATTTTTCGCCGCTTCGACCGCCGCCGCAACATCCGTTTCGTTTGAATCGGGAATCAAGCCGTAAACTTCGCCCGTCGCCGGGTTGAAATTGTCCAGATATTCGCCTGAAGCGGGATTGAGCAATTCTCCGCCGATATAATTTTCTATTTTTAACATTTTCCTAAATCACGGCTGCCGCCGAAAAGTTTCGATGCTGCCGCGCCTTAGAAACATTTTATCAAAAATCCACAGGTGAAGCCGCGCCGTGAACCATCCGAATAAACTCAAAACGATTCCGATGATGATTTGAGACGGACTTTTCTTCCGCCGTAAAACCTGAATCACGCCGCCGGTTATATAAAGAGCGAGAAGTCCGATTACCAGCCAGAAGACTGCCGCGCCGAGCGTGACTGCGCCTATTTGAATGCCGGACAAATAATGAACGAACAACCAGACGGGAAGTGCGACGGCGGCGACAATGATTGATAATGCGACAAGACTCAGAAGAAACGCGGCTAACTTTAAATACCATGTTCGGCTCCAGAAAGACCACCACATTTTCCAGATTTTTAGCGGCAGACTGTTGCTGAAGCCGAGCAGTTTCAGGACGTGTCGATATTTTTTGCCGGTTCCTTTCATTCCGTCTTCGATTTCGAGGAAATTCCAGTCAGCCGCCTCATCCGGCTCGGTAAAGCCTTCGACGCATTTTAAGTTCTTAAATGCATTTTCGGTCATCCGATACGCGCTCGTCATCAGGGCATAAGCCTCGACATCGGAAAAGGAATCGAGGTCGGTGCGAATCGCGGCGAGACTTTTTTGCGTTTCTTTGGCGATGCCGTAGCTTGCCAGAATTCCCTGGCGCGAAGCATCGCGCGCGTCGGTGCTTCCTGCAAACGGGTCGGCGCAGTCAACCCAATCGACCGGGTCTGTGTCCAAATCCTGTTTCAGGTGGATAAACATCAGCCCGCGCAGCAGGGAAGAGCGTTTGCGGCGTTCCAAATCGTGATACTGCGTGTCGCGGATGCGCGCCTGCAAAATCGAATTTGAGCGCAGGGGAACGCCGACAACGCCGTTGCTCGGCATATTTTCCGAAGCCATCTGCCCGCTTCCGTCGCTGATTAGAATTACCGTGCAGTCCTGTTCCAAAAGGCTGTTCAGTCCCTGATTATCGCAAACGCCGCCGTCAACAAGGCGGACGACGCGTTCGGGATAAAGATTGTCCAGAGCAACCGGGTCGAAAAGCCCCGGAACGCAAGCCGAAGCGGCAACGGCATCGCCGAGCCGGATTCGTTTTTTCTCTTTATATTCGTCCGGGGTTTCCGTGTAATACATCCGCCGGAGCTGGTCGTTTGTGTCGACTTCCGTTTTGATGCTTGACGGCGGCTCGCCCATCCAGGTCGTCGTAAACTGCCAATTATGCCCGGTGTTTAGCGTCGTCGCGTTCAGAATTAAAATCGGAACTTTTGTCGCGCGCCGCCAGTTATGCAGCTTTGGATTAAAGTTTTTCGGCTCGTCTTTCGGCAGCGTTTTTAATTCGTCCAGATAGCGCCATTGCGACGCGCCGCCGTCATCGACTTTCGAAAAAATCTCGCTTTCATAAAGCTCGGCAACGCGTGTCGAGCGCGTGTAATCCGAGAATAAAACCATCTTCACATTGGTTTTAATTTCGGCGGCAACGCGCATCCTGATGTTTTGCTTGACGCCTTCGAGGAAATCTTTTTCTATTTTTTTGACGATGTTTATATAATCTTCGTCAGTAATTTCCTTATCGAGCGTCGTTTGCAAAAGCTTCCGAACTTCCAGATAATAATGCGCCCCGATTATCGAGCCGCCGGACACGCACGATAAAACTTCGACGTGGCGCAGAACGCCTAATTCGGCGAGCTTGGCAAGCGTTCCGATATGAAAAAGCGAAGCGCGAAAACCGCCGCCCGAAAGTCCCAAGCCGATTTTGCCGATAAAAGCCGAGTGAAAAGCGTCGGGCGAATCGAAAAACTGTCTGAGCGCCTTCCACGCGTCTGTGTCCTGACATTCTTTTACCGAAAGACTCGAATCGTTATGCAAATTAGCGAGTCGCGCCATCTGCCGGATGGTTGCTTCAAGCTCCCAGTCGGGAATTTCTTCGATTTTTTCTCTCCCGAGATTTAGCCATTCAACCGCTTTTTCATATTCTTTAAGTCCGAAATAAGCTTCGGCGATGGTGCTATAGAACCACCACGAGCCTTGCAGCCGGTCGTTTTTATCGAGAAGCGGCGCGACCGTTTCGACAATATCGGCGCGAATACGGCGGGCTTCGGCTTTTCTGTCCGCCGCCGTCTCCGAAGCCGATTTAGCTTTTTTGGCTTCGGCTTCTTCCTGCTGCGCGAGTAAATCGAGAATAAAAGCGGCGTTAATTGCGGTATAGCCCTGGTCGGTTGCCGCGCCTTCGCGATAGCCGCGCAGATAATACAAAAGCGAGCGTTCAAGTTGAATTTTCTGGTTATCGACTTCCCATTTGCGCTTGTAAATCGCTCCGACCAAGCCGAGCGTTTCCTGATTTTTCGTGGTGGCGAGGTCTTCAGTCCGGGAAAGAATATCCAAAGCCTCATCGAGCCGCATATCAGCGGGCAAATCGGAATCTTTGTAAGTGCAAAGCGCCCATTCCTGGCATATTCTCAATTTTTGCGGGTCATCCTGTTTGAGCTTCGGACAGCCGGCGGCGCGAGCCAGAATCCGCCGCGCGTAATTGAAAGCTTTTAAGTTTTTCAATTTTTTGGCGAGTTCCAGCACCTCATTCGAAGACGCGACTTTTCCGCGCAGAATGTCCTGCGCCTCTTTGATATAAGGCGCATCGATTTTTACCTTATTCGAAGGAGTCTGACCGATTTTTTCCGCCGCTTGTGCCGAAGGTTTTTCCTGTTCGATAGAATTATCGTTATCTTTCATGGTTTTTTCCTCGCTTAAAAATTGAAAATTTTCGAAGAGTCCCGGACTCGTTTATTTAACGAGCCTGCGCTCCCGGTTTCATAATAGATATTTAACGCGCAATGCCCGCGTATTTAATATTTTTACCGCTAATCCTGCTGACATGGAGATTTTTCCTTTAGGTCTTCAATTTTCGCTTTCGTGCTGCTTATTTCCAATTTTATCTCTTGGTTAATTTCTACCGCATTCAGTCTCACCAATGCTTCCAGAATTTCTAATTTGTCATTATAGTATCCGGCGGAATATTCGCCGTTTTCCGAATATCGGGAATAATCTTTCACGCCCGGTTTATTTTTAAGACTGAAAAATTCATCATCATATTGGCTGAGAGCGTCATTTGCTTCGCGGTAATATTTGGCGGCAATTCTGGCATCGTTCCGGTTAATATCTCCGAGTTTTTTATAAATCTGAGCTTGCAGAGCGGTTGTCGTAAGTAAGGAATTATCCGAAAATTGCTGATTTTTAATTCTGAGAGCAGAATCGTGATTGGCTAAAATAGTTTTGGCTTTGAGATAAATTTCCTGTGCTTTTTTCGCATCTTTGCGGCTTTCGTAAAAATCAGCCTGATAAATTAAAATTCTCGCCGTGTGAAAGTCTGATTCGCCGAGTTTTGAAACTGCAAAATTGACGGCTTCCATATATTTCGCTTCCGCCTCCTGCGGTTTGTTTTGCGCCTCATAAAGACGGGCTATTTTTATAATATCGTCAGATATGGGAATTTTTAATTTGCCCAGAAGATTTTCTACGGCAAGCCTTGAGTTCTCAACCTTATTGAGCTTTGCCGTATCGTTTTGCAAAGCCTGTTTGTAAATCTTTTCCGCCCGTTCGAAGTTGCCGCGGGCAAGATAAAAATCGCCTGCTTTTAAGAATAATTCCTCCGATGAATCGAAAATAATAAAAGGAATTTTAAAGTCAGGCTTTTCAACCATCGCGGCGAATTTATCAAAATACTCTAGCGCCTTTTCGTCGTCGCGCAGTTTATTTTGATAAAGGTCAGCCAGCTCACCGAAAAAGACCATTTCAGAATATGGATTATCAAGCAAAGTGTTGTCGATAGTTTTTGAGTTTGTGTTATTAATCGCGTAAAAATAAACTCCTCCGGCTCTCCGGCATCTTCCGGCTTGAATGTAAGTGTTTGCCAGATTTTTGATAGTCTCGTAAGCAAGCTTATCTGTTTTGTTAGCCGCGTAATTCAAATCACGAATTAAATCAAACAGTTCGGCATAAGGCGGCGATTTTTTGTATTTATTCCAGTCGGCAGGCACGTAGGCTTTAGCTAACCGGTCGTAGCTGTCGGCTATTTCAGGATTAAGCGGCGATAGATTCATTCTGTTTTCCTGAATATTGAGCGCCTGTATAAGCAATTTAGCCGCGGCTTCGTACTCGTGCTGAATTACGGCGGCGTCAGCCCATTTTTTGAGCGCGGCAACCTGTTTGGCAAAATCCGATTGCCGTCCGTAAACTTTAACCGCTTCGTTGTAGTAATATTTTGCTTTCTCGTAGTCGGTCGAATCGTATAAATCGGCGAGACAATCCGCTAATTCGACATAAACATCAGCCGGATAATTGGGTTGTTTTGCATCTCTGGGCTCCTTGTCCAGAATCAGAAGCAGCTGGTTGTATCTTCCAATTGCCTGAAGAAGTAATTCTTCCCACTCCTTGTCGGTGGCGACATTTTCCGCCCGCGCGCGATAGAGCTGCGCGAGGCGGCGGAGCGTAGTAACTTTGTTGCGATTTATTTCGTCTCCGGTTTGATAGGAAACGAGCCGGAAATATTGTCCTGAATCTTGCGATTGAACGGTTTCCGGCGATTCGCCGAGAATTTTAAGAGCGTATTTGTAGAATTTCTCGGCTTCATTGAATTTATCCAGCTTCGAATTGATGATTCCAAGATTATGCGAAGCCCACCACCTGCCGTCGGTTCGGGTTTCAATGCTCATCAATTCGTTCTGATTTTCATAAGATTTGAGCAGATCGTCAAATTTCTTCAAAGCCTGATTGAATTCGCCCTGTTCGAGTAAAACCAAGCCTGTTCGATTTAATTCTTCGCGATATTTCGTCGAAGCCAAGCGCTTCAGCGCCAGTTCGGCTTCTTCTCTCTTTTTTATCGCGTCTTCTTTGGCAATATCGGCTTCATCCTTTAATTGTTTTTGACGTTCCAAAGCCTCTTCCTTTTCCGCTTCGCTGAGTTTTGCCTGCTGCGCTTCATTATCGGCGCGTTTTTTCTCGGTTTGAGCGCGTTCCTTTTCCCTTTCGGCTTTTTCCGTAGCTTCTTCCTGCTTGTCCAAAGAGACGCTTAACTCTTCCTTTTTAGATTCAAGCTCATTCGTTTTAACATTAAGCTCGTCAAATGCTTTTTCTTTATCTTTTCGCGCAATCTCCGAGAAGTTAATTTCATCCATCAGTCTCAGATTCAGCTTGTCTTTCGTCGTTTTTTCCGCTTCCAGCGCATTTGTAGCCCGGATAGATTTGTTCATTTGATAAAAAGCGAAAATCGCCGCGCCGATTGTTAAAATTGAAAAAACGCCGAGTCCGGCAAGCATCCAACGAAGATTTCTCGCGCTTTTTCTCAATGTTTCGCGCTGTCGCGTGTCTTCAGCAATTTCTTCGTCGCGGTTGATTTCGCTTTCGTCCAGATACTGCATCGCATCGGCAAACGAGGCTTTGAATTGTCTTTCGCCCGTTTCTTTATAAAGCTGCGCCCACGTTTCGTTCGGCTTGAAATTTTCGCGCCATTCGAGCGCGTCTTTCAGCTCCGGGTCGCTCCAGAAACCCATTCTGTTTTGTTGATTAAGAAGCGCGTCTTCGGCTAACCGGCGATAGGTGCGCGAAGATTGTCCTTCTTCTTCGACCCAATTTTTCAGGCGTTCCCATTTGCGGATGAGGCTTTCGTGCGAAATATCAATCAGGGAATTTTCGTTTAGTTCGACACCCGGCGGCGGCATCAAAAACGTGCGACCTTCTTTGCGAAAAACGTCGATGACCGACGCGACCTCTTCAAAATCGGCATCGGAAATGGCGCAGAGTTTTTCGATGGTCGTGGCGCGGCGAATCTCGCGGTTTTCGCGGTCGGTTTCGGTCAGGCATTTGAAGATTTTCTCGGCAATTTTTTGTTTGTCCCCGGACAATTCAAAAAAAGCCTCGTCGGCATGTTTCGAAAGCGCTGTTTCCATCGTGCCGATTGATTTGTAATCATCGAGTGTTATTTCTTGATTCATAATCGTTGTATGTAATTTCCGAATTTTGATTTTTTCTTGCCGTCCATTTGTCCCACGTTCTCATCAATGAATGCTGCAAAACGGGAAGCTGGTCCTGGTCGTCGCCGATTTGGTTGAGCAGATTTGTAACCAGAGCGGACGACATCTGCGCGCCGTAAATTTTTGCCGGAGATTCGATAACCTGTCGAAGCTGTTCGCGCGAAAGACGCGGAATCAGATATTGCCCGTCGTTGATGGCTTCGGGCAAATCGCGAAACTGGGCGCAGTCGCCCAAAAAATCCGAGCGCATCGTGATAATGACATAAACACGCGATGATTTATCGCGCGTCGCTTCGAGAAAAAGCTTGACGAAAGCCGCCGCTTCGTCCTCGGATTTTTCGAGTCCCGAATCTTTTTTGAAGCGGAAAAGCTCTTCGAACTGGTCAACCACGACGAGCAGATTTTCTTCCGGCGCAAAATCGCTGCCGTTCGCATAATCGAGCAATCCGACCGCGCTCCGGCGCAAAATCGTTTCGGCAATTCCGATGCTCATTTCATCTTTTGCTTTATTTTCAGGCAGTATTTTAGCTTCTTCGGGCTGAATCAGCGCCCGCGCCAGATTGTGAACCGGGCTGTTGCCGGGACGAAAAATCGCCACGCGCCAGTTTGCGCCCGTGTTCGGCATAAAACCGCTCGAAAGAAGCGGCAGAAGACCGGCGCGAACGAGCGAAGATTTGCCGCTGCCGCTGGTTCCGACGACCGCGACGAAATGACTGTGCTGGAGCTTTCGCAAAAGGTCTTCGCTTTGTCCTTCGCGCCCGAAAAACAAATAGCTTTCCTCCAATTTGAAAGGGCGCAAGCCCGGATACGGATTCGGAAATTCGTCGCTCATTTGCCTTATCCTCCGTTTATCAGGTTGGCGAGAAACGCATTAAAATCCGCTTCGTTTCTGACCAGCGTTTCGTGACTTCTGAAATTATCTTTTTCCGGCGAGCTGCCGTCGATAAAAACGCCTCTGTCCAGAAAAGCGCGCTCGCGCCCGTTGTCCAAAATGCGCTGAAACTCGCTCATCATCGCGCGAACGCGAAACGTCGGCGCATTGTTCCAGTAAACCAGCGCGGCGTCGCAGTTGAGCAGATACCATTTGTGTTCCTCGATTAAATCGCTGCCTGACGGCGAAACCGTCCAGACCTCGCAGCCGTTTGCAAATAATTTATCGACGAGCTGCCCGGCGGCGGCGGCGTCCTGACCGTCGTGCAGAACATAAATTGTCGGTTTTACGCTTGCTTCAACCGGCGGCGGTTTCGGTTTCGGTTTGTCCAGAAGAATCCGTTCCATCTCGGTTCGCAAATCGAGCGGCGTTCGCAAAAGGTCAACGCTGCGCGAAGTCATCGCCGATAATTGTTCGATAAAACCGGCGTGCGCTTCGGCAACCGGCTCGACCGTCGGCGGCAGCCAAATCAACCTCGTGCAATCTGCTTTTGCTTGATATTCGGCGGCAATTTTCATCTGCATTTGGACGAACGACTGCGGGTTTTCTTCCGAATATTCGGCGTCTTCCGAGCCGATAAAATGCACAATCAATTTACACTGCTCCAAATCTGCCAGCATCGTGGTTTTATAATCTTCGATAGCTTCAGGTCTGGAAAAATCAAACGAAGAAGGCAGAACCGTTGCGCCGCGCTTGATATAATCGCGCCGGATTTTCAAATATTCGTCCCATAAATCCGGCGTCGGCTCAGCCATATAAATCGCTTTTCCCTGAAACGGTTTGAGCGCCGTCTGTTCTTCCGGTTCCGGTAATCCAGCGGTTTCCTTGAGCAGCAGAAAAATATCCTGCGCCAGAAAATCTATTTTCTTGAGCAAATCGCGCTTCAAATCGTCGCCGTATTCAACATCGAGCGTAAGAATTTTTTCGTTTTCTTCGCGCTTGTAAAATTCCGTTACGAGCACATCTTTCAGCAAATTTTGGAGGCTCGACGGAATTTCTTCCGTTTCAAACGGATTTTTTACTATCGGAAAAACACACGATTTGTCGCCGACGCGAATGGGTTTTCTTTCTTTAAAGAATGTGTCGAATTCATCACGGCAGTATTGGGAATTGACGTAGGAAGGAGAAAGAATCAATACGAACGCTTTGCTCTTGAGCAGATTTCCTTTTATCTTATCCCAGAAATAATCGCCCGCGCCGTTGCTCGGGTCGCGCCAGATGCGGGCGTCTCTGCCGAGCTCGCGGGTCAGAAAATTGCCGAGTATCTCGTCAAAATTGGAAACCCAGCCTTTTTCGGAAGTATTTTGAAGGATAGGCTTATTATCCCGATGTGCATAGCTGATAAAAACGTCATGTTCTTCCATAAATTTTTTTTTGCTTGAAAGAGAAATATCTGAAGCCGGCGCGTAAAGGAATTTTACTTATTACTTTATGGGGCAAATTATAAGTTATGTCGCATTAATCGTCAATAAAATTCGGTTCTCCGCAGCGCGGCAGATTATGCAGCAAATGCGGAAAAACGCGCGATAGTCGAGCATGTTATCGTTCGTTGCACTCGACTATAGCGCGTTTTCCGCATCAACGCTTATGTTTGACGCTTTACTCTCCGAAATCCATTAACTCATAAAAGGCGTTATTAAGAATTTCATTAGTTTCTATCTTCTGTCTATTTGTAAATTTTATTGTTTCATTTCGGGCAAAACTTCATTCAGGCAATTAATGGCATTTAAGGTTTCCGGATAACCTAATTTGCAAAGATTAGCAAAATCTATTCGCCGATAAAATCTTCGCCGGCTAATTCGTCTTTGAGAGAGATTATTCGCGTCGGGTTGATAAATGTGTAGCGTTTTGCCGCGATGCTTAAAATGTAGGTTTGTCCGACTTCCAAATCGTCAAAGCGGTAATAGCCGAACGAGCCGGATAAAGCGGTTCGGACTTCGCCGTTTGGCAAGGTTATCGAGATTCGGGCATTGCGAATACCGCGCCCGTCGGCGGTTACGACCCTACCCAACACGGAAGTCGAAGCCGCAGTCGGGATATTATTGCCGACCAACGCAATCAAAGTGTGCATATTCGGCGCGCCGGCGCTTGCTACGTTTGTCGGATTGGGAGCGCCGCAACTGGCGGCGGAAATGTAGCTCGGCGCGGATTGACCAAGATTGTTGCTTCCGATGAAGAAACGATTACCCACCGTCTGACCGTCGGGCGTAAAAACTTCGACCACGATTTCGGTAGTAACAGGCTGAATCGGAGCGGTTACGGCGATGTCCTGAAAAAATAAAGCTCCGTTGGCAACCGTCGTATTGGTCGTGCCGATTAAAGTTCGCGTTCCGCCAGGAAATGCGCCGCCGCTGTTTGTATAAATCCTAATGGTAATCGGCTGATTTCCACCCGAACCGGCTGTTGCCTCTTCAACGCCGATTCTCACGCCCGTCACGGTAAATGTTCCGGTTTGTCCGAATGTTGAAGGCATAAACGCACGCCAATAACTGTTGTTGGCGTGCTCGCCGTCGAGGTTGCAGGAAATCGAGTTGTTGTCGAGAATCGTCGTTTGATTCGTGGTCTGCGAAAGCGTAACCGCCTTGCCGACGATGCTGAAACCAAGCATTAAACCGCAAACCAGTAAAAGCCGTCCGATATTTTTACCGATAAATGATATTTTGGAGAGATTTGTTTTCAGTAAATTGTCATATTTTCTTCTCATATTATTTTCTCCACTCGTTTATTTTGAAATTAAAGCCCTTCGATAATCTCTCGAATCTCGTATAGATTTTCTTTCACAACGTAATTTGAAACGCCTGCCTGACGCGCCGCTTCCTTTGTTTTTTCGTCGGTGTAATCGGTTACGACACAGATATTGGCGTTTGGAAAATCGGTAATAATTCTGCGGCTCGCCGTAATGCCGTCAACCTGCGCCATTTTTATATCCATCAAAACCAAGTCCGGCTGAAACTTCGTATAACACGCCAAAGCGTCTGCGCCGTCGGCACATTCGGCGACCTCATCGGCAAGGTCGCCGACAATGCTGATTATCAACCGACGCATTTCGGCGTTGTCTTCGACGATTAGTAACTTCATCTCCATCCCACATCGCGCCATTTTCCGTTTATCGCTCACGCGAGCCGGCAGGAACAATTAAAAAGACACAGCACGGGAGAACTTAAAGGTATTCTTGTAGTACTGTGTCACTCAAGGTGTTGATTGCCGGATATTTCCCGGACATTTCACTGTCTTTGGCAGAAGACTAGTTCGGGATTGGAATCATTGCTGGAGTCAAAGAGGCGCCCAACGTGGGTATTGCCAGCGCAAGTTCTGACCAGTGAAGGTCAAAATGCACTCCGTTGCCTTGATTTGCTAACTGTATGACGCCGCCCATAATCGCCAATGTACCGGCAATAATACCGGCAATAGGAGCTAATTCAGGCTGGCAGACGGCTATAATTGTGGATAAGCCGGCGGAAGTAACCAGACCGCCTTCTATATCGTTGCAAAGCTGGCTGCTGAGGCTCAGTTGAAAACCCCACCACTCCGACTTAATTGTCATGCCCTGGTCGGAATCGCTTGAACTGGATTTAGCATCCGCTGCCGTTGCCGCAGGCGGAGCTAGGAAAGAAGCCACGGATTTCTCAGGAACACCGAAGTTAATCATGGTTTGATACGGGTTTGCCAACATCTGCGCCTGAAGCGCGGGGTCATTGGCAAGTTTTGCTTCCAATGCTTTGATTTGGTCTTGTGCTTGTTGGTCTGCTGCTGTTGTTGTTGCTGCTGTTGTCATGTGTTTTCTCCTTTATAAATTAATGAATTCAAAATATCGGATGACTCAAAGGCATTGGAAACGATTTTCCCTGCGTCGTTGCGCCATCTTCGTTTTGTATTGACATTATTATTTGTTACAGCGCGTTTGGGTATTCGTGCCGCCACCCATTTTGATATGGGTGATGCTGCCCATTTCGTTATGGGTGGAGATACGCAGTATAAAAGGAATGAGAGATGAAAAAAGCTTATTTCATTCGTTTTCCGTCATTTTTCAGTGCAGTTCGCTTTTATGTGCAATAGCGAATTTGAGCAGGGCGTTGCTGCCGTGAAGGTCTAATTTGGCGCAGATATTTTCGCGGTGGCGTTCGACGGTGCGGTAGCTGATAAAAAGCTCGTCGGCTATTTCTTTGCTGGTTTTATTATCGCCGATGAAAGTGAAAATGCGGCGTTCGGTCGGCGTCAGGTCTTTTATCGAAGGATTGTTTTTCTCGAATTTTGCGGTACGACTTCCGCGTTTTATCAAAAATGTCGAAAGCGCCGGGCTGATAAAGCTTTCACCTCTGGAAACAGCTTTGACGGCGTTCAAAATATCTTCCATCGCGCTGTCTTTCAGGACAAAACCTTTCGCGCCGATATTTAATGCCGCGTTGAAAAGCGATTCGTTTTTGTGCATCGTCAGAAAGATAATTTCGACGGAAATTCGCGCCGAATTTAATTCGCCTGCCACTTCAAAACCGCCTTTTTCGGGCATATCGATGTCCAAAATAACAATGTCGGGCAAATTTTCACGAATTATCGTCAGAGCTTTTTCACCGTCCGACGCTTCTCCGACCACTTTTATTTTCTCTTCCGTTTTCAATAATTGCGCCAAACCGCTCCGAAAAATCGGATGGTCGTCGGCAATTACGATACGGATTTCCTTGTTCATTTACGCTCTTTTTTAATCTCTACAAAAACTTTTGCGCCTTTACCGATTTCGGAGATGAAATGGATTTTACCGCCCAAAATTCGGACTCTTTCTTCCATTCCAATCAGACCGAAACCGGATTTGCCGTGAATATTCGATTTTTCAGACGCAAAACCTTTGCCGTTATCTTGCACTAAAAGTTCGATTTTGTCATTATTCCGGCTGACGAAAACTTTGGCTTTTGACGCTTCCGAATGTTTCAGAACATTGTTGACGCTTTCCTGCACGATGCGGAAGAAATTTATCTCGTCTTCGGGCGAAAAGAAATTGTCCAGAGAATCGATTTCGCATTCAAAATCGATTTCCGAAGATTCGTCCGCCTGCGTTATCATTTCCTCAATCGCGCTCGTCAATCCCAATCTTTCGAGCTGCGAAGGTCGCAGAAAATACGCGATTTCGCGGGCTTGATTGATGGCTGCGCCCGAAGACGCGGAAATTTCGTTAAATTGTTCGTTGGCAATTTCGCGGGTTTCCGCTTTTGTGCCGAGAAACGCGCGGTTTTTGATGATTAATAAAGTCTGCCCCAAACCGTCGTGCAATTCTCCGGCAATTCGTTTGCGCTCCTTTTCCTGCGATTCGATGAGCTGGCGCGCAAATGTCTGCTGACGCCCGCGCGATTTTTCAAGCTGCATCAGCCGCAAACGATAAAATACGACAATCGCCGCGATTACAAAAAGGGAAGCCGTCAAAATAAACCACCATTTTTTCCAAATCGGATTTGAAAAAACGACGACCGTTTTGCTTGCCGGCTGCTCGTTCCAAACGCCGTTCGTCGTCGAAGCCGTTACCAGAAAGCAATAATTTCCCGGCGGAATTTGCGTGTAATAAGCCGTTCGTCGAGTTCCGACTTCTATCCAATCCCGGTCAAAACCTTCGAGTTTGTACTTAAATTTCACCTGTTCCGGCTTGGTAAAATGCAAGCCCGTGTAATAAATTTCCAAATTTCCCGTGTCGGGCGAAACTTCGATTTCAGGCTTCGCTTCAAGCTGTTTTCCAGCCAAAAAAACGTCTTCGATAAAAACGGGCGGCGGCGGCAAATCGCTGAATTTCGGGTCGATGACAATCGCGCCCTGAATCGAAGGAAACCAAAATCTGCCGTCGCTCGCCAGCCAGCCAGCCGGAAAATTTCCGCCGCTGCCTTCGCTGTTGAGCATTCCGTCGGAAACGCCGTAAGAGGCGCAGGCAATCGTTTTTATTCTGCCATCCGCCAAATCATTCAGCGCGACACGCGAAATAACCGACACGCCGCGATTTCCCAAAAGCCAAAAATTGTCTTTTTCGTCAACAATTATGCGCGAAACGATGTCTTCATTCATTCCTTCGCGCGTCGTGGCGGCGAAAAATTTCCCGTCCTTGAAACGATTCAAACCGCCGCCGTAAGTTCCAAACCAAATCACGCCGTCACGGTCTTCATAAATATCGCGTACATTGTCGTCCGATAAACCGTCTTTGCTCGTAAAATTGGTGAACGCGCCGTCTTTAAAACGACTTGCGCCGCCCGCCATTGCAAACCAGATTCCGCCGTCGCGGTCTTCGAAGATTGATTGCACGCGGCTGTTTATAAAACCATTTTCGGCGGAAAATTGCTCGCGCCTGCCTTCGCTTAGAGTAATCAAACCGTCTTCGGTCGGAAACCAGAGCGTTCCTTTGCGGTCTTCAAAAACCATCCGGCTCGGCGAGTTCAACTCTTTGGCAAAGTCGGTAAATTTGCCGTCTTTGTAGGTTAATAATTCATCGCCCTTTCCAAACCAGAGCGTTCCGTCTCTGGTTTGAAAAGCCGAAGTGAAACGCCCGTTTTTTTCGACGATTTCAAATTTTCCGTCGCGGAATTTGTATAAATAATCAGAGCCAATCCAGATATTTTTGTCGCGGTCTTCGAAAACGAAAAAAACATCCGAATCGGTTAATCCTTCGTTTTTACCGAACGTCCGCGCCGTTTGCTGTTTGTATCTGACCAAGCCTTTCCCGGTTGTGCCGAGCCACAAATTGCCTTCGCGGTCAGCCAGCATTCCCCGAAAACGGGCAAATATATCCGGCGCGTCAATCAATAATTCGCCGATTTTATCGTCGGCGAAACGGTAAATTTTGTTTTCCGATTTGAGCAAAAAACTTCCGTCAATATTTTCGACAATGCTGAAATTTGCGTCTTTTTTTTGAATGACCGGAATAATTTTTCCGTCTTCAAACCGCGCCAAAAAATCGTTTGAAGCCAGCCACAGACGATTTTTGCGGTCAATCGAAATACTGACTCTTTGCGGAATAATTTTGCCGCTTTCATCTTTCGCCAAAGGAAAATTATCCTGATAAAAAAAGCTTTTAATCGCGCCGTTTTGATATTGATAAAGCGCGTTTGAAGTTGAAATCCAAATATTATTTGCATCATCTTCAACGATTCCCGAGATTTGCGGATTCGGCTCGTTCGGCAATTCGATATGTTCCGCGACGAAGCTTCCCGAAGCACCGGGCGCATATCTTTCCAAACCCGTCGGACCGGAAATCCAAACCGCGCCGTTTTTGTCGCCGCAAATTGTAAAAAGCGGCGTGCGCTGGGCAACCGGTTTTTCGATAACCGGCGTGAAAATCTCGTCTTTATACGAAACTAAACTGCCGTTTTGCCCGCCGATCCAAAGCGTTCCGTCTTTGGATTCGGACAAGCCCGTAATGCGGTTTGTTTTGAAAGCGGGCGCGTTGATGGTGTTAAAGATTTTAAATTTTATCCCGTCAAACCGCGCCAAACCGCCAAAAGTGCCGAACCAGATATAACCGTCTCCGGTTTGCAAAATCGAAGTTACGGTATTCTGCGGCAAACCGTTTTCCGTCGTCCACAAATCAGACCGGTATTGCGCCGTTGCCGCCGCAGCGACAAAGAAAATACAAAAAACAAACGGGAAAATTGAACGAAATTTTCGCAAAATCTGAATCCTGATGCTAAATATTATCAATACTTTGGCATAAAAAACGCGGATTCGGCAAATCGGCTTTGGAAACGTCAATTCATAATCCAACCTCTCTACTCCAAAAATATCAAAAACGTTAAATTCTTTTCTTATTCGATTTTATTGAAATATTACTGTATAAGTAACTTCACTTATACAATTACAGGAGGCGGTGATGATTGACAAGATTCCATATTTTATTTTGCAGCCCATTATGAGTTTAGGCGATAAATGGTCGTGGTTCGGCAATAAGCTCAACGCCTTTGCGATAAACAGCATTGTTAATGTAAGCAGGCATCGACCGCATCCCTGGAGTACGGCGCACGATTATGTTTCCTGGACTTCTTTGACCGACCAACGCTTTAGCGCCCGTCACCTGCCGGCGAAACGACTTCCTAATCTTCCCGACCCCGCGCAATTAGTCGGGCTATTCCAACAATCCCCTGCAAATCAGATTTTAAGCACTAAGTCGACATGCCTGTTTCCGGCTTTTGCACAATATTTAACTGACGGTTTTATTCGCACGCGGATGCCCGACACCAGCGCCGGCGAAACGGACGATGTCCGGCGACAAACCACCTCGAATCACCAGATTGATATGTGCCCGCTTTACGGACGTTTGCCAAAACAGACGGACGCGCTTCGGTTGAAAAGCGAATCCAGAGGAGAGCGAGGGCGGCTGAAATCGCAATTTATCGGGGACGAAGAATATGCGCCCTTTCTTTATGAGGGTAAAGCTATAAAGACAGAGTTTATTGACCTTGACAAACCTCTCGGACTGGACAGGATTTTGGCTATTCTGGCAGACCCTGTTCTTCATTCAGACCCGGACGAGGTGCGCTCCCGGATTTTTGCCTTCGGCGGAGACAGGGCAAATGCCGCTCCGCAGGTTGCGATGATGAATACGCTTTTTCTGCGAGAACATAATCGTCTTGCCGGCGATATTGAACGCGCTCATCAGGATTGGGGTGACGAGCGAGTTTTTCAGACGGCAAGAAATTCGCTGATTGTTTTGTTTATCAAGATTGTCGTCGAGGAATATATCAATCATATTTCGCCGTCATTCCGTTTTCGGGCAAATCCATCGGTCGCCTGGAACGCGCCGTGGAACAAACCGAACTGGATGACCACGGAATTCAGCTTGTTATATCGCTGGCACTCGCTTATTCCGAATACGATTGGCTGGAACGGAAAGCCTTACCCGCTCATTATGACGCTCATGAATAATCGCCCCTTGCTCGATGCGGGACTGGCAATCGCTTTTTCCAATATGAGCTCACAGAATGCCGGGAAGCTCGGAGCTTTTAATACGGCAAAGGCTCTGCTGCATTTAGAAGAAGATGCGATTAAGCAGGGGCGGCAGTGCGACCTTGCAACTTATAGCGACTATCGGGAATATGTTTCTCTTTCGCGCCCGAAAGATTTCAGTGATATATCCGGCGACCCGGAGGTTGTCGCCTTTCTGAAAAACGCTTATAAAAGCGTCAATGATATTGATTTTTATGTGGGATTATTTGCCGAAGATAATGTCATAAATTCACCTCTGCCGCCGCTGCTTCTTCGCCTGGTCGCGGTTGACGCTTTCTCCCAGGCATTGACTAATCCTTTACTCTCCGAGCATGTATTTAATGTCGATACCTTTTCAAAGCCGGGCTGGGAAGCAATCCAAAATACGCACACTCTACGCGATATTTTGACTCGTAACTGCCCCGCAGAACTCGGCAACAGCCCGATTAGTATGACCGTGAGCAATTGGAAACGGGCTTAGCAATTTAAGAATCTATTTTCTATAAGAACGAACAATAACCCGACTATTGTTTAACGGCGGACGGTTGCGCGGTCTGAGCCTACGGCTTAGACCGCGCAATGCAAACGAGCGAAGAGCAATGAAAGAAACAGGAATCATTTCAAACGGGCAGCCCGCGCCTGAAGCGTAAGGTTAGATATTTTTCAGGAAGCTTATGCTCGGCGCGAAAAAATACTCGCCGCCCATCAAGGTTATGTACCCTCCAAAATTGACGCGCTTACGGTCTGAACTTTCCCAAGCCTTCGACCATTTTTGGGCGGCGCTGCGGTCATCATCCTGACCTATGAGCGGGTCGTCGCCTGTCTCGGGAAGAATCAGATTTTTCGGGAAATTAGGATTATCAGCCCATGTCCTTTGGATGAATCCAAATTGCTCATTTATGTCTCTCTGATAGCACATAAACAGCAGTCCGACACCCTCACGCGGAGGATTTTGCTCATTAACCTTGCCATAAGGGATACCGCGCCGAATAATCCGGCGGTTTCGCTCGCTATTATTTGATGTGAACGGCGTGGTTCCTCTGGGATTGACTTTTCGTATATGCGCGTGTGCCGGGCATTTGCTGCCTGATTTATCGTTAGATTTGTACTCGAAATTATTCACGGCTCCAAGCCCGTCAGCGCCTTGCAGCGTTACAGGCGTTCCATCTTTGAAGCGTCCTACGCAGAAAGCACCCGCCAGCTTCGGGTCGGTGCCGAGCTTGCTGGCAAGGTCTGCTATTCCCAAATTGAACCCCGCAACATTCTGTTCCAATTTCCGAAACACAAAATAGCTGCCAAAACTATCCTCCACCGTGGTGTGAGGGTCGTCGACAAGCACAAGGCTCAGATTTGCGGCGGGATCCCATTGGTCGCTGCCTGCCGCTGTATCCTTCTCCACATCTCCCTTCAGAAACACCGGGATGCTGCGCCCGTCAACGTAACCGAAATGCTCAATGGGCTGTCCCTTGCCGTTTGCTTGCAGAGTATTATTTCTAAGTACCTCGCCATACTCTGCGGTCAGAACGGTGGCGACGCTGGCAACATCAGCCATAACCCTGTCAGCATCGGTTTTCAAAATATCATGAGTGTCGCGGGCTAGTAAAATCATCGCGTGAATGTCTTTTTGAAAAGCGGCTTCCCATTTATCGGGTTTAGGGTCTTTGTTGTCTTTGTCAAGAATCTTACCGAGCGGGTCAAAATCTTTGTGCTTCATACCTTCCCGGAAAGTCTCGTCGTCATCTTCAAAGAGGTCAACTTTAAGTTTGAGATATTTGTATCCTTTTGCAGCAAGGAAGAAGGAGCCGACCAGACCAGCCGAAATCCCTGTTCTTTTAAACTCCTCGCTTTGTTGATACTGCTGCAAGGCAGAGGTAACTTGAGCCTGTGAAAATTTCCTGATCCAGGCTTTTACCGCATCCGGTTGAGCGGTAAATTTTAGGAAAATATGAACGGCGCAATCGCGTCCATGTGATTTAAGAATATTGCATTGAAGATTCGACAACATCGGTTGAAATTGCAAATCTTTCGGGTCTATGCGGCTTTGCTCCAAATTAATTGACATAATTTCTCCTTTGTATGTTTCTGATGAATCATAAAGACTTCAAAAACACGATTTTTCGCGCGCAAAAGATTGCTCCTGACTATCTTTGGGCGAGATGGCGGGAATTCAAGCCGAAATACGCATTGAATATGCGCTTAGTGCTTTTTTCCCATTAATTGTAATCGTCGGTTGATAGTAACGTTAGCACTGCTTTGAATTCGTGTCAATAAAATTCTTATTCCGGGAGAACCCGAACGAGTTTCAGGTTAAAATGAGGAACATTTTGAAAATCGTCTTTTCCAACTCGAAAACGGGCGTTTTTGTTACAGATTTCTTTATGGAATTTATCTTTGACCTGATTGAAAAGATTAAAAAAACAGAGCGGATAATTACCCGCTCTGTTTTTTCGTTTAATGCCCGGACTGCTTGCTATTGATTTAAGCCGATACCGGGAATATCGCTGGCTAAACCAAATTGAAGGAAATTGGTCTGGTTGTTTGATGATTGCCGAACGTACCAATAACCATAGCCATTTTCGGCGCGGTAGAAAGCGGCATCAGCTTTTCCATCTCCATCATAGTCAGCGACAACGGGAATATCGCCTGATTGTCCAAAGTTAAAGCCGAAATAACCGGCGGTCGAGCCCTGGATGTACCAATTTCCATCCGAGGGACGGAAGACGGCAATGTCATCCTTTCCGTCGCCGTCATAATCAGCCGGAACCAGTTTATCGTCGGCTAAACCGAATTGCAGCGCGGAAAAACCCTGAGTGCTTCCCTGTATATACCAGGTTCTATCCGAAGGACGGAAGACAGCAAAATCATCTGTTCCGTCGCCGTCATAATCTGCCGGAACAGGTTTATCACCGGATGCACCGAAGTGAAATACGCTGTATTGACCGGTAAAGACATCCAGCGTATACCAGTTTCCATCCGCGGGACGGAAGACGGCAATTTCATCTCTCGAATCTCCATTGAAATCAGCCGGAGCCGAAATATCCGAAGTATATCCGAAGGTAAAACCCAGCGGCTGTTCGGTCGAAGATTGATAAATGTACCACACTTTTGCCGTTCCGTTTGCGCGGGTAACGGTATAATCGGCAATTCTGTCTCCATCGAAATCACCGGCTGTGGGAATATCGCCCGACACACCCCAATTAAAAGCGGAAAACGTATTATTCGGAGAGAAACTGCTGTACCAAACTCCGTTTCTAAACACCGTTTGATCGGCACGACCGTCGTTATTAAAGTCGTATTTGGTTTTCGGCGCCAACGCAGTGAAATTGAAGGTCTTCGGCGAGCCTGTCAGGACCGAATTCTGATTGCCGCTGCCGCTCGTATCCAATCCGTAAGCATATATTGTGTGATTAACGCCATTAAAATACTGCGGCGGAATCGGGAATGAAAAGCCGTGGTCTCCCGGGTATCCCGTATTCGTATTGACATCGGGTCTTGGAATATTGGCGATAGCTTGTCCGACAAAGGTTCCTGTGCCAGCCGGTCCGTCAATATAAAAATGAACGACGATAGAGGCTTCGGGTTTATTCGGGTCCAAAGTCCAGCCTTTGGCGCGGCGCGTTATCGGATTAACCGAATCAAGAAAGCCGATAGTCGCCATAGGCGGCACACTGATTTGCTGCGAGGTCGAATTGCTTCCGCCCGGACCGAAAGCCGACTGCGTTACCGTAAACGGCGCGCCTTGCGCAGAGCCGTATGTGTGAGTAGGATTTGAAATATTCGCCGACCCTCCGTCGCCAAAAATCCAGCTCCAGCTACTTGCACCGAGCGACATATTCCAGAAAGTAATGGTCAGCGGAAAATTTCCGCTATTCGAGCTAGTAATAAAATACGCGCGAACCTGAGTATTTCCCGAGCCCCAGCCTCCCGAAGTAGAATTATAGCCGAACGTTCCGGAAACGCCGTTGCCGCCCGAATATGAAATAGTTCCGCTGCCGTTCTGGCTAAAGGACACGGGAATTGATAACGCCACGTTTCCTTTTCTAAAAGATTTTCTCACCGGGTCATAAACGATTGCCCCGACTCCGTTGCTGCTTCTCAGGGCGATTGTTCCCGAGGCATCGATACTATACGCGCTCGGTCTGGCTTCGGTATCGGATACCCAGAAACCGAGTTCCGAATCATACATTGCAAAGCGCATCAGTCCGGTGTTAAACGGATACCAACTGACCATTCCCCCGACATTAAGATATGCGGATTCGA
Source organism: Pyrinomonadaceae bacterium (assembly GCA_049799955.1). Lineage (GTDB taxonomy): Bacteria > Acidobacteriota > Blastocatellia > Pyrinomonadales > Pyrinomonadaceae > JBGTFE01. The sequence continues at coordinate 22,994 of JBARIW010000098.1, read as the reverse complement.
CGCTATTAGTCTGATAACTCTTACTGGTTTGTATTCTCCACACCCCGCCTCGCGGGTCATAGACGGCAAAACCGACATATCTGTTTAAGGATTGGTCGGGCTGCCGCTCGTCATAAAGCCAGGAAACTACTCCGTTGTTAGTAGTCCACGAACTTAAGCCGATTTGTCCTGTTTCTCCGGTCTTGAGAGCATTGTTTCTGGTTGGGTCATTCACGCTGAATTGTAGATTTCTATTGCCCGAAGGACCTTGGACGATATTAAGACTGATGCTCTGCAAAGGAGGGTTCGCTCCTAAACACTGGTAGCTGCTTGCCAATAAAATGACAAGACTCAATATGACGAAATTTATTCGTACTATTTGAAAGACATTGTCCGAAATTTTTTTCATAATTTCGGATACACGTAAATTTGATTGTTCTTTTTGCATTGTTCTCCTTAAAGTGTTGTTAAAGTAAAATAAAGACAATTTATTGCCAATCTATTCGGGCAATCTTAAGTCAGGAGAAAGTCATATCGAACTTTGATGTGAAAAACTTTCAGGTTTTGTGCCGGCGACAAAGAATTTGGCGAACTACGGAAGAGATTCTTTATAACTTACCAAAACCAATGTGTCCAATGCTCTTTCAAAAAGATTTTTCTGAATCTTTTGAAAGCTGTTAAAATTTGTATTTATTAACTACTGGTAGAGTATATTTAAAGGTAAAAAAAGTCCTTAAAAAAAGTAAAAATTTATTAAAGTTTTCTTAATTTATCGGCAGGAAAGGGAAATCCGGTGAAATTTAAGTGGCTGTAACCGAAAACGGGCTTGCGCCGATTGAGAAAATCAAAGCGGGCGACAAGGTTTTGAGTTATAATTTCGAGGTCAAGCAGAATCACGATTGACGATAGATGAAAACGGCAACATGTTTGAACTTAATAGATTAATTCGATTTAGTTCATTAAAATCCTGATGTCCTTATCCGGTTCTAAAAATCTAATTCTTTTTTTGTCTATTTTTAATCTTATAAAGAGTTTTAAAATTCAAACAAAATCATTTCCAATTTCCGAAAAGCACAAATGGCGACCAATAAAAAGGATGTGAATAATTCTTATTTCTGGAAACATTGATTTGGGCTAGTCTGATTGCCTCTGCTTTGTCGAGTTTTTCCAGTTCGAATAAACGGTAAAACTCCGTCATAAACTTTGAGGTAGAATCATCTGCAACTGACCAAAGCGTACCGATTACGGCTTTCGCGCCTTGTTTTTGAGCCATCGTCGCAAAGCTCTCGAACTCCGCGCCGTCGGAGCTGAAATTGGCGGTATTGCAGGCAGACATTATCAAAATTTCGGTATTGTCTAATTGTTGTTTTGAAAAGGTTTGCATTGTATATTTGCGGTCTTTTCCGCCGCCGAGAAGCAAAAAGGATTTTGAATTGTCGCCCGTCTGCATGACAAAATGGCTCGTTAAATGAATCAGTTTGTATCTTTTCAAGGCATCTTCAAACACATCCTGCGTAAATTCTTCGTCAACAACTTTTTTCCCTCTGATAATTCCTTTTTTGCAGGTTGAATTGATGATGAGCCTTTTTTCGTCTTCAAATATACAATCCAATTCATTTTTTGCGTTCGGCAAACTTGAAAGGTTTTCAAATGATTTTGAAGAAGCAAAACCGATTACCGAACTTTCGAGAGATTTAGGCATCAGAATTTTTTCTTCGCTGGCAAGCGTAAGCTGTATATTGGCAAATCGCTTAACCAGATAGTTTTCCCCGTCAAACAATGCCGGAATGGGAACATAACGCAGAACGCCGTCCAAAGACCAGACGATTTTTCTGGTTTTCGGCGAAAGCATATTGTTTTCCATCGGTTTTACGAGAATGTCATAAAGTTTTTTACCTTCGATTTTTGGATTTTTCTCAATGTCCGTAACCGATTCCCGAAACTCGAAAATGAGTTTATTAAGTGTTTCACGCGGAATATTCTGCACATAGACTTTTTGGGTTTGGTCATTTGTCGCAATAATAGTAATGCTGTTTTCGGTTACGAGCGTCGAAACAAACAAAATTTCCGAAACGTTCATTTTTTGGGTTTTGAGTTCTTCAATCAAATTCTTTGTGGGAGAAACAATATTGCCGGAGGAATTTTCCGTTGATTTATTTTGCAGCGAAGATTTTTCTTTGATTTTATTTTTTGTATCTTCCAAAAGCTTCTCTTCATCTTTCGTATAATCAACCACGCTCGACTTTCCTTCGCCGCGCATATAATCCTGATATTCTTTTTCTTTGATAAAATGCAGAATCTGTTCGGCTTCGGAAATTCTTCCGGCTTTAATCAGCAAATTTGCGAGCTTGCGAAAAGCATCCGCGAAAGAATCGCGAAAATTGTCCTGAATTTCTTTTTCGAGACTTTGGAGCTGCAAGTATTTTATTGATTGAATCGTGTTTATCGCCCATTTGCCGTAAAAAATAGCCGATAAATCATTGCCCGCCGTTTCGTGAAAATACATCAGATTTATGAGATTTCGCGCCTGATTTGAGGCGCTTTGAATTTCGATATTAATGATTAGAGCATTTTCGCAGTTAGCGATTGCCGGAGCATATTCCTTTTGACTGTAATAAATAACGCCGAGATTATTTAAGACCTGCGCCAAATCGGAGAGATTGTTTTGCCGTTCAAAACTCGATTTCGCCTGTTCATAAAAAGGTTTGGCGGATGCATAGTCTTTGGCGTAATAATGCGTATTTCCGAAAAATATTAACAGTTGCGCCGATTCGTCTTCATTTCCGCCGAATAATAATTTTGCCTTATTGAAAAAGTTGAGAGCTTTTTCCTTGTCGCTTTTCATAGAAAGCTTGCCGGAAATTTTATAAAAAACGCCTTTAATATAGTCGGGCAAATTCTCTGAAATTGATAAAGAAGCGATGATTTCTTCGGCTTTTCGTTGATTGCCGAGTTCGAGATAAATGTCGGCGAGCTTTAATGAAGCCAGCAAATTTTCGGAAACGATTTCTTTAAAATTCGCCCGTACATTTTCTAAATTCGTAATAGCCGGTTCAATTTTGTTAAGTTTCAAAAAGGTTTCCGCCTGGTTGATATACGCGGAAGACAGAGCTTGTTTTTCTCCGACGTTTTCAGATACGGATTGCTCAAAGCCTTTAACCGCGCTTTCCAGAACTTCATCGCTTCTTTGATAATTGCCAATCTTGAAAGATGCGATTCCCAATTCTTTAAGAACTAAATTTTCCAGATATTTATCTTGATTTTCGGCAGCCGAAGGGCGAATCTTTTCGAAAATAGTTACGGCTTCGGGATATTTTTTTAATAAATTGTAAGAAACGCCAAGATAATAATTTGTTAAAAACAGCTTATATTTGACCGGTTTGGTCTGCGCGAGAGATTGATAAATTTGGGCGGCGGAAAGATACATATTGACCGCATTGTTTTTATTGCCGTTTAATCTTTCTAACGTTGCTCTGTCATAAAAAGATTTCGCTTTCTCAAATTGTTCGACAAAAATTTTATCCTGCCCGGTTAACGCTCTGCTTTCAGCTTCCAGAGTGTAAAAACCTTCGTTTTTAATCATGGATTGATTGTCGTCAACCCACCTGACCTGAAGAATATAATTTAAAGAAGCGTTGGCTATAAACGGCAAAAACTCGAAACCGCTGTTCAAATTTTCGCTGTCGGTAGATTTAATTTCCCGTTCGTTTTCAAATAAGCGAAGCTCGACATCGACTCCGTTTTGCTGAACGGTAATTTGAAAATAATTTACAGACTCTTTATTGAGCGTAAATTGGTGACACTGATTTTTTTTGAGAGGAAAAGTTGTGATTTTGTTCAGCTCGCCTTTAGATTCACAGGCGTTTACAGTCGAAAATAAAATAAAAATAATTGTGAAAACAAATATCAGAAGTTTGATGTATTTCATAAATCACCTTTCGTTTAATTGATTGTAAATCCGGGAGTTCCGCCGCCGACAACCACAGTTCCGCTTCCGCCGGTATTAATAGTTGTTCCGCTTCCCGAACTGTTGCCGCCGCCGCCTTCGAGTTCGTTATTTATTGATTTGTAGTCGTCTTCGACGTTTAACGACGACGAATCCGAAAAATAGTTTAAATTAAACCGGTTTCTTGAAGCATTAAGCGAATTTTTAAGTTCAATATTAATTAATAGGGCTTGATGGCAAAAGCCGACCGCCGTTTCTTCATTGGCTTGTTTAAAAGCAATCACGCCCAAATTATTTAAAGCTTGTGCTAAATTTGCGTCATCTTTGTTCAGGATAAAATACTCTTTTGCCTGACTAAAGTAAACTTTAGCCGTTATCGGGTCATTCGCATAATAATAAGCGATTCCGACAAAAAAATTGACTCTAGCCTGTTCTAACGGCTCACGGGCAAACTGTGATAAGGCGATGTTGAAATATTCGAGCGCCTGATTAAAAGAGCTTTTCATGTAAAGCTTTCCGCTGACTTTATTGAAATGTCCCTGTAAATTAATGCTAATTCCGGGATTTTGAGCAATGATTTCTTTCGCCTGAGATAAACAATATTTAGCTGGTTCAGATTCATTCAAATCCAAACTCGTATCGGCTTTTAATACCAGATTCGCTAATTCAGTTTCTTTCGTAGCCGATTCCTGCGCCTTTGCGCCGAAAACCGTTAAAGCCAGGACGGCGCAGAATAATAGCGTGAAAATTGATTTTTTCAACATTTAATCACCTCGAAAAATTTGTGTTTTTGTGAACTGTTTCTACTTATAATAGACAGTTTCCCAAAAAGGTTTCATCAATTTTTCTAAGAAAAAGGGGCGATTGCTCGCCCCGAAATTAAATCAAATTAAATGTCCTGTTTTCTTTTGCTTTCTGCAAAAGAAATACGAGAATTACGGGCATTGAAGTGTCGCCTGCATTGCCTCCATCCGGCGGCTTTGCCCGGTCGTTCCGGCAGTCGCCCCGTCGGATACCCAACCCAGCCAGCCGAGATACGCGACGTGCGCGCGATAATTAACGTGACAATTAACCGGAGCGTTTAGCAGTTTAATCTGGACAGCCTCCATTCGTTGTCCAAGGAAAACATTTGACGAACCCGCCGTCGCCCCGTTTGAAACCCAACCAAGCCAACCAAGATTCGATAAATGGGCGCGGTATGTAACTCCGACACCGGGGAAATTGCTTATGTAAATTTGCGTTGCGCGCATCGGGCGGCTTTGTCCGGTCGTTCCGGCAGTCGAGCCGTTGGCAACCCACGGAAGCCAGATATTGAAAATACCGACTTGTACTCTTGCGCGGTAATTTATGTTTCCGCACGCGCCGACGCCGACCATACACCATGATTTGGCAACTGCGTCGATTTCGGGTTGACCGTACAATACGGTTGCCGCATTGATTGTCGCGGTTCTCGCGCCGAGGAAAGTCGTGCTGGATGTCATGAAATTTGTTAAGGCATAATACCAGATAGCGGCAGCGCGGTCTGCGCCGATTCCCGACATCGAGCCGCCCAGGTGATGCGTTCCGCCTTGTGAAAGCAAATAAAATTCTTTATTCGCGATGCCGGACGAATAATGCACATCCAAGCCGTTATAGTATTCCGAGTAATGGTCTATCGAATGTCCGTCATTGTGCGGATTGTCCATATAACGAAGCGCGTCGCCCGGGGTTGAAGGCGTATAAATTTCTTCGCCGACTTTCCAGTTGTTCGCGCTTGCGCCTTTTGCGGAACGTTCGACCATATTTCCGAAGATATCCGAAACAGCTTCGTTTAATCCGCCCGATTGACCGCTGTAAATAAGTCCGGCGGAAAATTGCGTAACGCCGTGCGTCAGTTCATGCCCGGCAACATCGATTGAAACGAGCGGGGAAAAAGTAACGCCGTTTCCGTCTCCGTAAGTCATCGAACTGCCGTTCCAAAACGCGTTATTGTAATTAGTTCCGTAGTGAACTACCGAAGGCAGCAGGTTTGTCGAACCGTTTACCGCCGATACGGTCAATGGTCCGCCGCTTCCGTTAACGCCGTTTCTGCCGAACACGTTACCGTAATATTCCAGAGTTTTTTCCGCGCCCCAATGCGCGTCTACGCCGGCTCTTTGAACGGTGCTGTTCCAAATTCCGTCCGTGTCCGAAAAACGAACCGCAGTGCTTCCGTTAAACGTTCCGACTTTGCGATTCAGATTTTCCAGATAATAAATTCCTAAATAACGGAAAGCGGTAAAATTAACGTTGCCGCTGTAAAGAGACGAGCCGGAATTAGTTACGCTTTGCGTTTGAATATTGTTATAACCCGCCACAAAACTTCCGTTCGCGGCATCGATAAAATAAACGGGCAGTCTGGGTTCTTCATCTTCTTTTACCGCATCGATTTGCGTAAGCTGAACGCGATAAACCAGTTTGGGAGGAATATCGCATCTGTCTTTTGTCTGCAAATCAGTTTTTTCCGCGTAAATCATTAATTTCGGTTCGTTTTCTCTGGAAACCGAGCATTGACTACAGTTTTCGAATTCCAGCGCTTTGCGAGAAGCCTCGTCTGTCGAAATTTTCGGATTTGTATCAATTTCCGCTTCGTCCACTTCAGCCGCAACATCATTTGTAACATCAAAAAGTTTTTCACTTCTGTCCAAATGCACAATGGCTTCGCCGCCGAAAACCGGGATTCCACGATAATTTTGTTGAATTTTCGTATGAACGAATCCAAACCCGTCCCGCGCTATTGAAAGAACTTTAAAGTCGGTGTTTCCTCTTTCCTCACTTTCTTCCTTTCCCAGCTCCGCATCTAAACTTTTAACGCTAGTTTCCTCAATTCTTTTATATTCATCCGTTCCCGGTTCAATTCCGGTTGATTCGAAACTCTTAGGCTCCTGTGCCTGCACAGTCGCAATTGGTAACGAGCCAAAAAGAAGGGCAGAAATTAAAACCGCAGATAGAATCGTAAATATTTTGTTCATTTTTTATCTCCTTTTTTATCTTCTTTATTTTGATTTTGCCGGTGCTTTGCTTAATTCAAAAGATAAAATTGGTTTTATCTTTTGAATTAAGCAAAGACATAAAAATTTTCCCGACTATTAATAATTGACAATTAATTAAAAAAGTTTCAAAAAAAAATAACGGAGTAAAAAAATTACTCCGTCGTTTATATTTTTAGCTAAACTCGCTTCTGTTGAAATTATCTATTCAACCCTGAAGCTGTCATAATTGATTAATTCATTTTCGGCATTATTTTCATCAATGCCGACCAAATAAGTTTTATATGTATTGTTTTTCTTAAACAACGAGCCTTTTAAAGGCGGCATCGTCAGGATTGCTCCGCTCTTTTTTAATGATAATTTATTGCCTAAATCTTGTTTGACAACCAAATTATTACCCGCGTCATAAATTTTTAATTGATAATTTTTATACGCTTTATCAATGCCGGGCATAGTTAATTTCAGCGTGACAATTTCCTTATTCCCGGTAAGATTTATGGTTTTCACGCTGCCGCGAAAAACCGTCAAAAATACTATTTGCCGGTTTACGACCGCCGCGCTTTCATTTGATTGCTTTTTAGTATTATTCGAATTTCGATTTACACCGGAATTTTGCGCTTCATCGGATTCTTTATTTGTTTTGGTATTTACGTTTTTGACTTCCGTTTCGGCAGCGTCTTTCTTGTTGTAATTTGCGTCGTCAGCATCAGAATTCGTCCTATTGTCAGAATCCGTGCCGATACTATTTTCCAAATTGGCAACCGGCTCGGTACGATGAGCTATCTCTTGAGAAGCATCATTGTAATAAAACCTGAACCACAAACCGAAGCAAACCAACAATAAAACGGCAACGGCAACCTGCGGAATATTGATAAAGTTTCGGACATTACCAAAAAAACTTTCAAAAAAAGTTTGCTTCCCCAAATCAGCGAGTTTTTCCCTGCTTATTTGCAGGGAAGATTTTGCTAAAACCACATCTTCTAAATTATTGAGCAAAAAATTATTTTCAAACTGAGAGTATTCAGTTTCAGTTAAATTTTCAGACAGATAATCATCAATCAAATCGGCTCTGGCAATTTCCAGTAATTCCGCATCTTCATCATTGCCGAACCAATCTGTTTCAAAAACGTCGGTCTGATTGCTGCTTAGAATTCCAAGCCAGTAATCCCGCATTCTTTGTTCTTTTTCATTTAACCCGTTCATTTAAAAATTTGCATAGAGAGTACCCCTAATTATTAATTGATAATTTTCGGAAAAAGTTTCACATTTTTTTTCAATTCAAGATAATCGCCAGTTTCTTTTTCGCGCATTCGACTAGTTTTTTTCTGGTGCGGTTGATGGAAATTTTCAAGGCGTTCTGCGATTTGCCCAAACCGGCGGCAAGCTGCTGATGCAGATATTTTTTATCCTTGCCGGCTGCCGAATTATAATTATCCAATACTTCAAGTTCTTGTGATTTAAGACTTTTACGGCATTGCCTCAAAGCATTTAATCCGAGTTCGGTTTTCAGTTTTTCATGCGCTTTTTCAAACGCTTCAACCGGATTATAGGCAGGCTCGTCAGAAGCGTTCAAGTCATCAAAACCGAGAATCCTGCGGCGATTTTGTCTCTGATATTCAAGCAGAACATATCTGGCGGTTTGATGAAAATACGGATACGGATTTTCTCTGTCAAGAATGAAATTTTCCTGGGAAATCTTTCTGGCGATTCGATTAAAAACTTCGTCGGCTTGTTCTTCGGCGATTAAAGATTGATTGACTTTGAACTGGCGCATCAGCCTTTTTCTAATATCTTCATATATTAAAGACGCTTTTTCCCGGTCATCATCAAAACTCGCTAATAAATCTGCAAAGGCTTCGGCAGTCAGAGACCAATCCTTCTTAAGCTGTTTTTTAGTTTGGAGAATCATTCGTCGATTATAAAAACAGGTTTCTATATTTTAATGATCTATTATTTTGGGTCAGTTATAAGAAGAAAATCGAAAAACAATTACTTTTGAAAAAAAAGTAATTTAATAGCCTAACGCATCCGCTAAATGACTGCCGGGCTATTGGTAAATCGTCTTAGTCTGATTTGACGGTAAAAACGTTCCTATTCTATCTCTAAATGTATTGAAAAGCCAGTTTTCTCTTCGTTCTCTTGTAATGTCTCTGTCCGGCTATCCTGGATTTGTTCGCGGCGTATCTGCTAATTTCAAGACTAAAAGCCAGGTGAATAACGAATGTCAAAAACGCACGTTTTCGGCACTCCTGCATTAAACTTCATAAACATAGCAAATTTATCCGCAAAATAGTTCCAAAACTTGTCCCGAAAATTCAAAAACAATGAAAATCGGATACGCAGGAATTTCCACCATTGACCAGAATCTGGAGCTGCAAACCGATGCTCTGGAAAAATCCGGCTGCGAGAAAATCTTCACCGACCAAGCAAGCGGCTCTAAAGATGACCGCAAAGGATTGCTTGACGCAATTGAGTTTTGCCGGAAAGGAGATTCACTCGTCGTCTGGAAACTGGATAGGTTAGGCAGAAGTCTCAAACATTTAATCGAAACGATTAATAAACTTCACGAAAAGAAAGTCGGTTTCGTTTCATTGCAGGAAAGTATTGATACGACAACTTCAGGCGGCAAATTAATTTTTCATATTTTCGGCGCGCCGGCGGAATTTGAAAGAGAATTGATTCGTGAAAGAACAAATGCTGGACTCGCATCCGCCCGAAGCAGAGGCAGAATGGGAAGTATAAGTTTGCCGAAAGTTATTGGAAGCATAAGATTGCCAAAGCGGACAACTCATGCTTCTAGTTTCACAGATTGTCACTTTAATCATCCATTGTCCGCGCAATAAACCATCCTTTGTCCGAGAGCGAACGAAAAATAAAGGATTTGCGCGGATTTTAATTTTACACTTTTTCGATTATTTAACCATCGGCTTTGCACCAAAAGTCTTTGAGCAATGAATAATGTTCGGTTTTAGGGTGGTTTTCAATCTGAATTGTGAACATTATTCACTTTATCGAACTTATGCCGACGATTATTCAGAGGCTTCACACTTTTGGTGCAAAGCCTTAACCATCCGTTGTCCCAAAGTGCGAAAATTAAGCATCTGGTGTCCTTTAGTGCAAATTAAACTCTCAGTTTGCAGAGTTGCGAATTTTCAAATATGTGCATTCTAAATGTGTACTTCTAAGGTTAATTAAATTTCTTTTCTCAAGGTTTCGTCTACTTCTACATTTTCAATGCCAACAGGTTTATTTGTGTCCAAGAACCTTGTTTTTTGCCCCTTTGATTTTCTTAAGATTTATTGCTTAAAGTAATTCAATAAATTTCGGTCTCATTATTTGTGAGGCTTTTCTTATCCTATAATTAACAGACGGTACTGTAATGCCTCGTAAATTTGCGATTTCTTTCACACTTAAATCTTCAAAGTAATGAAGTTCTACAATTTCTCGTAATTCAGGGATTAGCTCATTCACTATTTGGTTTACCATCGAAGATATTTCATCACTCAAAAATTTTCTTTCAGGATTTTCAAAAGTAATAAGATTTATCATTCCCTGAAAATCATCTGTTGAGATGTGATTATATTTTTTTGCTCGAATACTTCGCTTTCTAGCTTCATTCCTAACGGACACCATTAAATAAGCGGCAAAATTTCTTGGTTCATAAGGACTTTTTTCAATTCGATAAAGTACTTCAAAAACAACCTCCATTGATTCAAAAGGCTCTTGTAATATTTGATAGGCATTGAAATAAGCATTTTTTACATGCTCATTGATTTTTGGTAGTTCTTGACGTGAAATTAAATGCAGAATTAAAGGACTTTCTTGTTTTTCATAAAAGCGATTACAAAAGTTAATATAAGATTGCATCTCGCGGGATTGAATAAAATGTTGAAATACAAGATTAAAGTCGTAAACAATTAATAAATTCTCCATAATCTAATTTACTCTCCTATATCCTAATAGAACTAATAATTATAAAGAGTCTACAGAATGGAAATTGAACCAAAAAAATTTTGGTTCAATTTTTTTGCAACCGACTCTTTATAATTGAGCAAATTTTAAGCCTCAATAGTTAGAGGGCGAGGTTACTTAAATGAAAATTTATCAAAAACCAAAAGAGTCAACATTAAATAATAAATTGATTACTTATGATAATGAAAACAGCCAAGCACCTGCCAAAAATGGTTTCGTTCCAAACGAAAATAAAAATCTTTTAAATTCACTTTATCCATTGCTTTATGTTTGTATTGGTTATTCTTTATCCAATAATGGAACTATAACGGCAGTATGCTTTGTTTGTATTCACTTGTTTTTAATAACTCTAAAATTATTAATTGAATATAATCAATCAAGGAATCCTTCAGGCAATTCGTGAAATATTTTCCAGAGTCGTTAGCGATGAATCTGTTGACTTAGCCAAAAATTCATCCCAGATGGTCAAAACCGCAAACAACAAAGTTGCGAGCATTAAAATCGCCGCGACCATTTTCTGACTCTCCAATTTTTAACCCTCTCACGTACTTGCTGCCCAATTCATTATTTCTCGTGTCTTTGCTATCAGGATTTTCAAGAGTTGTTATAGCGGCAAGTCCAAATCCGAGAGTTATCGTTTCTTTTCCTCAAAATAAATACTTTGAATGACTATCATTACTTCCTCTGGCGGAAGATTAGGCAAAATTGTTCGCATTAAATCCATTTTGTTTTTTGTCTTCAAAACATTCATCAAGCTGGTTAGAATTGCTATGAGAACCGGAACAAGCACGCCTAGCGATGGAATAATTACATAAGGCGAATCCCGAAAATACAAAACTAAAAGAACGGCAAGTGCAAATATAAGAAAATGCGCTGCGACTATTGCAACTATTATCTTATTTATAGATTTGGATTCCTCTTTCAAATGTAAAAGTAATTGCTTTTTGTCTTCTTTACTGACAGAAAGTATTCCGGTTTCCCCAAGGGTAGCTGGTTTGAGACCGCCTGTTTTTTTTAATGTTTCCTCTAGAATAGAAGTTAGTCTGGATTTCATATTATTATATCTCCGCAAATGCCTTTACACTTTGTTCCAGTGCTTCCAGGTATGAAACTTCGGAATCGTGCAAAATGGTAAAAACCGCCCAGTAAAAATATAACCATTTGTAAGGCGTAGTTTTTTTATCGATGAATCTTATTAAGGATGAGGGTGGCAGATGATTACGAAGTTTAATCACTAAATTTGTTGGATGGCAGACACACAAATCAATTATCCCTTCAAAATTCTCAGGCACTTCATTTACTACGGCATCGGAAGTCGCCATTCCGTCAAAAAATTCAACCGAATCATCCTTCCAGTGAGAAAACAGAATGATAACCTTGTTTAAGTTATCATCGAAAAGATTTCTAAAATCTGAAAGCTTTAACCTGTGAATTATCCTTACTCCTAATTTTTTAAGGTAAGGCTCGATTTTTTCGAGATAACATATTGCCTCGACATAATATTTATCCCAAACCGGACAACAATTAATTGCAAAATCTCGTTCAAGTCCATCATCCTTAGCATCCCAAAAATCTTCTTCGCATATTGGGATGCCACAAACTAAAACACAGTCTGACGGTTTCAATGTGTGGTTAGAAACAGACACCATCTTAATCAGCCTCTACTTCGACCACTTTCCCAAAGAATATTTTTACTATATGTATTTCTCCGAATTCATCAATATAGTTAATTCTAATTTCCATTTTTGTTTTATTTTTCGAATCGATTTTCCGGGCTTCATTAACTATATTTGCCAAACTCCGTTTTTCCTTTCGTTCTATTAAAGCCTTAAAAGCATCGGTAAACTTCACGACAGTTGTTTTAAGTTTAGAAATAGCCTTGATTTTAACTTTAGAAACAGTCGTGATTATCCAGCTTTTATTTATTTCGTTTGACCTTGTAGCTTCTAAATCGGTATTTGTGAAATAATTTTTATTCTTACGAACCGGCTTCGTCACAGTCTCTATTTCAAAAATCGTCTTATCTGAAAAAAGAACATCTCTCGCTTCGGATTTTCCTTCAAAAAAAATTGCTCTCGATTTGATTCGGGCAATTTCAACGGAGGACTTAAAAGCATCTGCTTTAGCTTGTGAAGGAAAATCTAAAATTAAATAAACATTTTCAAAACGCGGGTATATTCCGGAAAAGAAATTGTTTATTTCCGAAACTTTATTTGCTTCAAATTCCTTTCTGAATTGAGAATAAACTTTATATAGATTTTCCTGTCCTGTTTCCGATTTTATTATTAACACCAAAGTGTTATCTAAAGTGCTTGTATATTTTTTAACTTCCTTAGTTATCGGAAAGTCGTCTTCTACATATTTTTCAAAGCGGGTGCGAACATCGGAACTAAAAATGCCGGCTTGGATTTTTTCGTTGAGAGTCTGCTTTTGGAATTTTCTAATATTGTCCGAAACTGACTTTACTTTTGTATCGTTGCGGGGGGAATCAAGTCCGACGGCTTCAAATCTCTCTACAAGCGCAGCCTCTTCTTCTTTGAGCGTCGTTTTTGTTAAGCTGTCGAATATGCCGGTTTGAGATAAATTCTTTTCTTTCTGAAATTCTTCAACAGAATTATATCCGAGAGATTCTAGTCTAGACCTGTCAATATCCGCTTCCCAAATCTCATCTTGTTTTACTTCACTTCCGCTTTCAAGATTCGGTTTAGGTTTCTTAAGTATTTCCAAAATGGACGAATTGTTAAATTTACCGGCAGATTCTCCCATTGCCAGTGAATCTTGTATCTCTATAGTTATAGGAAAGTCCTTCAACCCGAAAAACACCAACCCGATTCGTGAGCCGAAAACCTTTCCCCTTCCGGAGCGACCTAATATTCTAATTATTTGCTCGTCTATAGCCTGTTGGAGAGACAATCTTCTTTCCCCGGCAATAACTATTGTTTTACTATCAGAAGTAAGCACATAATTATAAATGTACTCACCATCTATTATTTTATGTCTGTCGAGACAAAAGGCTTCTACTTCGACCGATGATTTTTCGGCAGTAAGATATATCGTCGGTTGCGGAGAAATTCCTAATCTTTGATGCTCCGCGTAAGAAGGCGAGATAAACAAAAATATTGTAAGAGATGAGATTAAAAATAAGAGAGTTTTTTTCATAGAACTCCAATATCGCTAGCTTTCTGAAAACCCTTTAGCGTCTATATATGTAGCCATTACGGTTTTAATCTCAATTGAGATTAAAACCGTAATGGCTACATTTTGAACCGGAACCTTTCTGCGATAGGTTTTAGAAATTAAAATTACACCAAAACGATTTAAAAAATCCTCGCGTTTTAAGTGAATTTTTCACTTTCCTTCTTTGGCAGTCCGCAGCAGAAATCTTTCGGTTTCGCTCCGCAGCTTGCAGCAAAAGCTTCGGCTTTAGCTTTAATCCCCTTAGAGATATTCTTTAATTTCCCGTCAGAACATTTCTACTGGCGGTTTATCGCGACAGAACAGCTTTTTCCTTCACCATACCTTGTGCCATTACTTGTCAAGCTGAAATTCAGCACGAAAATTAAGCAGTAGTGATTTGCAAAATTCCGACTTTCATAAATAATTTTCCTATCTTTTTAATGTCTAGCGATTTCAGTTGACGCTTGCGGGCGCCGAAGCGATAATGCTGAACTCGGTTCCATTATTCAGCTCGACATCATCGCGTCCCTGCAAAATGACCGTTCCTTCGTCAGCATCTACTCCAACGCCGGCTCCGATGACAGCGCCTTGCCCGCCGCCTGCAATCGCGCCGATTAACGCGCCGAGCGCCGCGCCGATACCAGCACGCTGAGCGGTTTTGGTCGTTTGATTATTGTCGCGAACTCTTCCTTCGTTGTTAACCGAGACGGTTTCTCCGTTCGCTAATTTGACACTGTCAACAAATCCGGCAAAGTGATAAGTTTCACCGCTGCGCAGGCGAATCGTGTCGAATTCGAGCGAAACTGTTGCTCTGCCCGAAACGCGACCCGAACGCTCGGCACGGGCTACGCGACCTTCGATAATCGCACCGTTAAACTCATTGGGCGAAGTCACTTCCATCTGAAAGCGGTCGCCTCTCTGGCTCGCTTTGGTCGAAATCGGTGTCGTCAAAACAGCCGTCAATTTAGTATTGTTTGGAATGACAAATGTATTGTTCAGGGATGCGGTTGTGGCATTCATGTCGCCATTTATCTTCGACCATTGAGCCGTCGGGCTGATTTTGTCGTAAACACTGGCAACAGTTACGGTTTCGTTTCTATTTTCCAGATAGATGCGGCGAACGACTCTCAACTGCCCGTTGCTCAGCGTGATGAAATTGACGTAAAAGTCGTTCATTCTTTCGCCTTCATAGTTAAGCGAAACGCCGTTGTAACTCGTTGTTGCCGTAATTTTAACCGTTCGATTATTGTTGGTGGATTCGGTTCTGGTTATACCGTCAGCTGCAAATGAAACCTGCGGCGCGCTGCTCGAAGCAACCGTTACCTGCGTGCTGACTTTTTCAATCGCCAGCATATCGGGCGATGTCAGACGTCGTTCCAGATTGTTTTTGACGCGGTCGCGCTGGTTTGTCTGATAGCCGGTTGTCGTCGCGCGGTCGACCACTTCAGAGACGTTATCGCTCTGCGTAAGATTCAAGCGGTAAGTTCCGCTCAGCATCTGGTCGAGTCTAATTTGATTAAATTTAGTCGGTGGAGTTGAACCGCCTCCATAATAAATAGATAAAGTCGTTAAATCTTTACGAATACGCTTCCATTGATTTTCTAAGTTGGCAGATAATCTATAATCACTTATAAAACTGTCTATAATATAGGCGCGATTTAATATTTCATCGACATCGCTAAGGGACGAATCACTGCTATTGAGCTTTTGTATTAAGCCGTCAACTGCGCCTTCAACTTTTGATATGTCGGCAATAATTGCATCTTCACTTTTTGTGCCATTCAGAGCACTTTCGTCTAGTGTTTTATTGGTTTCGCGTTTATATGCCGATATAGCCGATTTAAGTTGTTCCAATAAATTCTTTACATTGTCAATCGGTACGATAGAGGAGGGCAGCATCTCAGGTTTAAGATTTTTTATCAATGGAATTTTATTTAGTAATTTAGCTAATTCTTCTCTAGTTCTTAACGGGTTTTTATTATTGAAATAATTATTTATATCCCTGACACTTTGACATTCTGAGCCAAAATCCTCTTTGCATATCTCATTCAAGATACGCATATATTCAATGAAGGCAATTTTGTCATCCTCATTAAATGATTTGTCCAAAGATTTTATCAACCTGACGTTTTTTTCTGACGGGCGCAGCTTCACCTCTGAAACGACGGTAGTTGTTTTCTCTTTAACATTCACACTAACTTGTTTTGACTCATAGAAGGCTTTAATCATAATGAGTGTATATTCCTTATTTACTTCTAAGGAAAGGATATTGTATTTTCCACTTTTATCCGTTCGCGCGGAATGTGTAATCGTTTCATTCTGCTTTACCATTATTTTTACATCTATAAGTGGTTTATTGGTTCCGTCTTCTAATACAACTCCAGTAACTTTGCCATTACCATAGGCAAAAACGTTAAATGTGAAAATAGGAAGAAACATTATTCCTGCAATTAGGAATAAAAATTGTTTCTTTATCGGCAAATCTAATATCATTTAACTTGGCTCCTCTGATGTGCTCCCCAAAATACGCCTGCCTAATAAAAAAATTACCACCGTTAATATAAACACCAAAATAATAGCCAAAGCGCCAAATTGGACTAAATACAATCTAAGATAATCTTGAAAATCTAAATTTTCGTGATTGTATCTGGTAAATTTAGAGTCTTCTATTTGAAAAATACCAAACTTTTCATTTGGAGGACCTTTACCCGTTTTGTTTACGAAGTCTATTATCATCATGTAATTCCAGGTAGGATTTAAGGTGCTCATTTCATAACTACAACTATTTTTTTCGTTAAGTTCAGAATCTTCTAAACTTATTCGCCGTCCTATTAAGTCCCGTTGCTGCGGAGGTATAATAAAACTTGTAATGCTCCTTTCATACTGCTTTACCGAACAGTTCTTAATTTCAAAGTTTGGATTAGTCAATTTGAATGAGAGCTTTACTTCGGCGACATCTTTACCAAAACGATAAATATTTATCATTTGTCTAGTTTCTTTACAATCATCCGATAAACACTCGATTTGTTCTTTTTCCCACTTAATGTCTTCAAAATTTATTAAAGAATTATAGTAATTATTAAGGAAAAATGCGGCTACGCACAAAACTATTCCGTTTATTAAAAGAAGAATCATTTCTTTAGATAATGTTTCATTAATTTTCATATCTTTAACAAATTAATCATTAATTGAATTTCATATTTTGCTATTTTCCACTTGTCTTTATCTAAGACTTAAAGAAAATCATGTTCCGGCGCCTACCGCCATCCTGTTGTATGCCATAAATGAATCGCTGACAATATAAAATCTCACTTCGTTATTAATAAAAACCTGATTAGATTAAAAGTTTTTTTATAACCTCTTCTTATTATTGTTTTTATTAAATACTTATGTCCTTTCTTGTGAAACATCCGATAAATAGAAAAGCTGATTATCCAAATGAATAATCAGCTTTCCCCAAATATTTTTTTGAATTAAAGCTCTCTCGGTTTCCGGATTAAGTTCTTTTATTAAATTGCAGGAAATGCCCGACATAGTAATATTACTCCTCTATTTCAATTATTCATTCGTTTTAATAATCGAAACAAATATTAATATTCAAGCTAAGAGCAATAACTATTTGAGCCGTAAAATTACAACTCAAACTGTTTATATTAATTAACTCCTCACTGAATCTTCTCGGCTTATCCCCTTCGGAAATATTCTTTAATTTTCCCCGTCAGAACATTTCCATAAGCCGTCATGTCGTCGGTTTGTTAAACCTATCACAGGTTAAAATTGGAAGTCAACATTTTTCTGAAAATCAACTTCAAATACGCAACTGCTGAAGGTTATAAGCAAATCTCTTATATGTTGAGCTTTACTTATAATTTCATTTCTTTTCACAGGAAATTTGTCTTAATGCAACTAATCTTCAGATAATAAGAAAATGCCTGTGCAAGATTACGATATAGATTACGCGGGAATATTCTCTAAAGTGTCGGATTGCGATATGGAAACAAAAATTGCATTTCTGGCGGAAGAGCTACCGCACGACTTTCACGAGAAATGTCTGCTGATGACGACTCACAAAGTTAATCTATGTCGATATTTCTTCAAGGGATTCGAGTATATTTACGATGATTACGCGACGCTTGAAGCTACGGGCGTTGTTCCTGTCAGCCCGACGATAGAAAGCCGCGTTATCGGAGTTTTAGGACGCTCCAGTCCGGGCTCGGAGCGGCGTGACGCTTCAAGATTAAAGGGCTGGGTCGGTCAAACAGAAAAATACTTCGGTAAAAATACGGACAAAGGACATTTTATCGCTCATACAATCGGCGGCGGTCTTGAGGTTAATATATTCGCACAGCGCAGGGATATTAATCGTGGCTGGTCTGCAAGAGGAAAAGTATTCAGGTCAATGGAAAAATACTGTACAAAACATCCCGGCACATTCTGCTTTAACCGTCCTATTTATTCCGACGAAACGAGTCGTCCCTGTATGATTGAATTCGGCGTATTGATGGAATCGGGTGAGCTTTGGGTAGAAAGATTCGAGAATTAAGTTTTGTTGCCGATATATCGGGTTTAGATAATCGTTTAACTTTACTTCGCCGAAAGTGTAAAAATTAAGCATCCGGTGTCCTTCTAGTGCAATTAAAAATTACGAGATATAAACAAATTCAAATACTGATATATTTACGAGCTTCCTCACTGAAAGAAAAATTGTTTGACATTTTCTTTACTTCCAAACTATTATCACCAATATATAAAACCAAATAAATATAAGCTAGAAAAATTTTATGGCATTAACCGGCGATGATATAAAAAGCGTATTGAGTAAGAAAATCACGGATAATCCTACTTTAATAGATTCGATTGTCGGTGAGTTAGCCGCGTTGGGATTAGATGAAAAAACAAAAAGCGATGCGGAAAATGCAATTGCGCTATACTCGCTCGAATATCAAAAAGCCGCCGAGCGTTACCAGAGCATTTATACATCTATCTGGACGAATTTCTCATATATGTCTGTGGTCGCCGGTGCGATTCTAACTTTTGGCGGCAATGTCTCTTCAAATTTATCGTTGCTTACATTTCTAGCCTCGTTGCCTCTGGTATTTTGGTATGTTGGCACATTTATACCAATGAACCGCTACGGATATAAAACCGACAATAGGTTGGCAGATATTGAAGATACACTGAACAAAAGGTTTGGGACAGAATTAAAACATTTTACAAATTTTGCTATAAGAAGTTTTCCAAGAGTAAGACATGTGATGTTCTTTTTCGGACTAACATTAGTGCTCTTTTCGAGCTTCTTCGCGTATCAATATTTCTTTAACCGCTCGTCTCTCCTCGAAACAAGCGATTTAAGTAAAACCGAAGAAATTGCCCGACGGCTTTTTCCTGATAGCCGAAATGAAACGGATAAAAAAGCCGCCGAGAACTATCAATTACCAGCGGCAGAAAAGGACATTGACCGGAAAATACAAGCTAAGCTATCCGAGACTACTAAAAAACTGTTATATGATTTTAAGAGTAGTGGTTATGATGCACCGACGAAGGAACTCCAACAAAATCTAGTTTATGATTTTAATAAAGTAATTGCGGGTGAGCCTCTTTCGTTGAATGAGGTTAACCGAAACTCTGTGGAATCGTGTAAAAACACATACGTTGCATCTTCAAATTTTATAGAAGGCTCAACGATAACTAATCGATGCGTTCTACAAGCCGCTTATGGCGATACTATAATTTCTCCACCAAAATTCCCATGGGAGACTTTATTGCTCATTACACCATTTTTAATAATTGTTTACCTCTCACTTTGGTCTGAGTTCAAATTGACGTTTTTTGAAAAAACCGAAAGTGCATTGAATTTAGTATCACTTAACGAAAATGGAAGTTCGGAAACAATTAATGTGCCGCAGGATGTATTGAGTGAATTTAGCAAGCTAATATGGCGCAAGGACGTAAATTTACTACTACGAATATGGACAATTCCTGACTTAAACACAGTAAAGTGGGTTTGGCAAGACGGTAAGGAATTGCTTACAACAGCATTTGTAAATGAAAAGGGTAAATTAAAATTAGTAAAGTTGAATAAGAAAAAAATGGAGGAGCTAGAGCAAAATCAATCAATAAAAGATAACAAAAACAATAATTAAAAAGTATATCCATGTTACCGATTAATACTATCTTCCCGCTGGTTTTTCATTATTCTTAAATTTTCAGGTATTATTTTCCTTGAGAGCAAACTTAATTGAGAGGAGTTAAATAATAAGTGTCAGGTAATTTTCCGCCTCGTTCAACTCATAATAGCGAAATAGAAGTTTTATTGACTTTTTTGCAGAGTTTTATCCACGACCGTAACGCTGTTTACGTCAGTTCACCGATAACTTCAGGACGGCGTTATATTGAGTGGGTCAAAAAACACCCGGGAAACAGAAGTTTTTCGGGAGACAATCAAAATCCTGAGTTTATCACCAATGTCATTGAAAAAAACCGCGAGCATTCCAAAACAGTCATTCAAAAAATGCGCGCGTTGTTTTCCGACGAGGTTTTAATTGACCCGACGGCAGTGCCAGACATATCGGGCTGGAACCAGGATGATTATCGATATTCTTGGGGACGCGTCATCGAAGAATATACTAAAGTTTTGGTTCTCTCTAATGATTGGCAGTTTAGCTGCGGCTGTATATATGAGTATTTAATAGGCAAACGTGTCGGTATTAAAGTTTTTGATGAAGAGCAACAGGAAATAACTTTAGAACGAGGACTACGGTTGATAAGAGAAGCAATTAATTTAATGAAATCTCATGACTTGCCAGTAGCATTTCATGAATCTATTTGTTCTGAATTAGTCGGACGAAAAACAGCGGAAGTACAAATATTGAGCTTAAATATTCCAGCAACACAAAAATGAGCGAATCCAGCACCAATAGTGGTTATAATCATTACAAAGATGTAATTTTAGATAGATTAGGAGCAGAAGCTAATATTGCTCAGTTCATCAGCTTCAATCCTCAGCTTGAGCAGCGTTATTCACTAGTGCGAGGATTTGAGAGAAATCATGAATTTCTATCATTGGAAGAAGCAGCAAAAGTTCTCCTAAATGAGGCACCGGAAAAACTGGTAAATGTGCGCAGCTACACGCCCGAAGACCCAAAAAGTCGGGAATTTGTTTCCAAGCTGAAAAGCGTTGAAGAAGTGATTGCTAACGTTTCCCGGCTTGCCAGTCAAGGCTTATACACAATTATAAATGAAACTATCGACGAAAAAGACGGAGGCGTTTCAGGCGTCGCGGTCGGAGATGTGATTGAGTTTTCTCCTGATGATATTCCCCGAGCGGTAGAAAAGGCGGGAACTGTAGCTCTGCCACGTAAACTCGGCTTAAATTTCATTAAAATAGTTTACGGGTTTGATGCCGCGCTTGATTATCCGCCGTCAATGCGTGTCGAATTCAGCGTTCATCCGCTGCGAAGAGGCTATCGTAATGACCATACAACTGTCTGGGAATTGGAAGGTGTAGGGAATAATGAGTTTACTACCACTCCAAAGTGGCCTAATAACTTCAGTCGGAAAATAGGTGATAAAGCATTCGGATTATTAATTGCTTACCTATATGGATTGCCGGTTCCGCGCACAACTGTTATCCCTCGTGCAATTGCGCCGTTTAGTTTTGGAAACCCGACCGGAACGGCTGAGATTTGGATTAGAACTTGTCCGAAAGAGCCTGTGCCGGGATTTTTTACAACTCATCGAGGTTGGATTGACCCTTTTAAACTTTTAGCTGAAGAGGATACCGAAGGCGTTGCTATCACTTCGGTCCTAGCTCAAGAAGGGGTTGAAGCTCTTTACTCCGGTGCACTTGTTTCAGACGAGTCAGGTAATCCGATTATCGAAGGTGTTCGTGGTTTTGGTGATGACTTCATGCTTGGGATTTCTGGTAGAGAAACTTTGCCTACCGAAATTGTAAACAAAGTTAAGGAGTTTTACGCAAGTGTCAGAGCAACTCTCGGTTCAGTCAAAATGGAGTGGGTTTTTGACGGAAAACAGGTTTGGGTCGCTCAATTACATCGAGGTACCACTTCAACATCAAACGAATTTATTTATCCGGGAAGTCCGGCAAGCTATCGCTATTTTGAAACGAAAGATGGAATTGGAGCATTGAGACAGTTAATTGCTGATGTTCAGAAAACAGATGAAGGAATTATTTTACGCGGAAATGTGGGTATTACCAGCCATTTTGGTGATGTTCTAAGAAAAGCTCAAATTCCATCTAAAATAGAACGTACATAATGCTGGTATAGATTACTTTCAATTTCTCATTGTACTTCATTTTTATTTAAATGCTGACTTTCTGCAATCTTGTCAATTTCAATGGCAAATTTCCTAAAAATCCTTATTGCATCAAATATCATTTCCATATTGACTGGTATTTGTGCTTCTGATTTGTATGTATTATTAGCCTCTTCAAGCCTTGAATCTGCTAATCCACGATTATGTGCCAAACAATTTCTAATAAGACTTAACTGAATTATTTTTTCATCATAAGCTGATGTTAGTTGTCTAAATCCGAATTTCTCTCTCATAATCTCAAGCAAGTCTCGTCGCGATTTATAGAAAAGTTCTCGTAACTCTTTTTCAATCATTTTTTCTAAAAGTGTGTCCATTGATGGGTAGCTTTCTAAAACATTTTCATAGGTAAGAGTTTTTGTTTTACCTAATATTTTAGGTCGTGTCAAAAAGATAAGTCTCAGTAATTGTGTTAAATAATGCTCCTTAACGGATTCATCAACATTTTCGATTTTTCTAATTAACCATTGGTGCTAGTTGAAAAAGTCACGGGAAAGTTTCTACTGTATTGGTGACGAAACCAAAAACGCAAGGAAACCGATGCCGTGACTCAAGAACACTTTATCACAGAACTTTTT
>JBARIW010000097.1:0-3789 GCA_049799955.1 Pyrinomonadaceae bacterium | reverse complement strand
AGTGAGAGGTGAGAAGTGAGAACAGTTTTTACTTCTCACCTCTCACTTCTCACTTATTACAGTTTCACGCCTTCGCAAAGCTTGCCGTCCACGCTCGTATAAAAAAGCGGGACTTCCGCAAATTTGTCTGTTTCCAGGCAATATGAAAGACATTTATCGAACGGTTTGGAATAGATATGCAGGCTGACGGCGCGCTCGTCGAATTCGGGCAGATTTAAGATTTGATGAATCGGTTCTTCAAGCTCGACTTTGGCGGCGAGACAATCGGAAAGGTCGAAACGGTCGGTTTCTTTTAATTTACAAAAGCCTTTTTCTTCGTCGATTTCAACGACCGAAAAGTTTTGCCCGCGCAGCCTGCCGAGCGGAACGGTCATCCAGCATTGCTGCTCGGCGTGATTGTGAACGCGCGAAACCTGCCCTTTATCCCAGCAAATCGCCATCATCTCGAAACGCTCGTCCTTGTAAATCAAATTACGCGTATAACATCGCTCGCTCCAGAAAAAATACGGCTCAATCGACGCGACATCGACCGGATTTTCGCTTAAAAACCGATAAACGTTGTCGCACGTAAAATCGTCGTCCGAAATTTTACAAAGCCCTTTAATAAGTTTTTCGACTGAAATCATATAGCTTTTTAGAAAATATCAAAGCTGCGATGTTGAATCAAACGTTTCAAATCAAAACAATCCATTGTAATAAACTCTTTTCCGCTGTGTGCCGGAGCATTTCCCGTCGCTCAAATCGTCGCCCGTATCCTTGCAGCAAGGCTGAAATTTGTTGCAAATCAAGCCGTTTTTCATCATTCTCGCAATCGTGTCCTGACCTAACGCCGAAGGGTGAAAACAGTCGCAGCAGGAAAGCTGTTCGGAACTGAAGCGATAGTACCACGGCGCGTCGCTGTATATAAAATTCGTGCCCGAAGCTTTTGTCGCGCCGCCGATGGTCTGACCGCCGATTTTAATAACCATCGATGTTCCGCCGTCGGGAATCGCGGCGTATTCAGCCGTAACGCGCTTCAAAATATCGCGCATTCCTTTCAAAGTCGCGTAAGCGTCGGCGATTCTTGCGGGCGAGCAATCCGAAGTAAGCGAGCCGCAGATTCCGTTGCCGCTCCCGAAAACGCCGCCGAACTGCGTCGCCGTCTGCCATAGAAACTGGCAGCTTCCGCCGAATTGGCAATTTGTTTTGCCCGCGAAATTGCAAAGCTGCGAAGCCCGAACCGGCGCGGCGACGCCGATTCTCGTGTTTGGAACGGTCATTAAAACTTCCAGACCTTTTCGAAATTCGCGCTCGAAGGCTTCGGGCTTCGTCCGGCAGTGATTATTCGGGTCCTGGTCTGCGCTCGCGCAGGAAGCGTTTACTTTGGCGATTTTTCCCGAGCAAACGTCGTTGTGTCCGAGAAAAACAACCGCCAGACGCGGCGAGCTTTGCGAATTGAGATAAGTTTTTATTCCGTTTGTCTGAATGAGAAAATCGGTTAAAAGCGATGCGCCGGAAGCGGCGTGATTTGCGACGGGCGCAAAAACATTCGTTCCGAAATCGCATTCCAGACGCTCGAGCACGCTGTTCACGCTTTCGCTGCCCGCGCCGCAGAAAGTCGCGCCGTGCGTGTCGCTCGTCAGCCAGTTATATTGCTCCTGGTCGCCGTTCGAGCAAGGAAATGTGCTGCGCGCGTTGAAGCCTTTGGAAATGCTGTCGCCCGCCACATCGATTGCCTGAATGTTTAACTGAGCCGCCGTTTGCAGAGGAAAAACGAGCAGAATAACCGACGCGCACAGAAAAATGCACCATCTTTTTCTCATCTTCAATTTCTCCGAATTGTCCGAATGGTAAAAATGCTTCGTTAATTGTTCAGCGATTTGCGCAAAAAGTCAACAAATTCCTGTGTGTTTCGCGTTAAGCCGGGAAAAGTCGCAATCGTTTTCCCGTCCGCGTCTAAAATCGCGTAATACGGCAAAGCTACGGTTTTAAATATTTGTTCCTGAAATTGCTGCTGTTTTTCATACACCGCGCCTTCGCCGTCGGTGTAAAGCCGCGCGAGCACGTATTTGCTCATTTCCGCCTCGACTTCCCTTTTCGGAAAAACATTCGCTTCCATCCAGCGGCAATTCGTGCAGGTATAGCCGGTGAAATCTATAAAAACGCGCTTGTTTTCGGCTTTTGCTTTTGATAAAGCGGCTTCGTAATCGTTGCTAATCCAATTTAGTTCCTGATTTTTCGCGCCGGAAAGTTTCGACGAAGCATTTTCCAAATCAGGCGGCAGGAAAGATTCCACCTCGCCGAGCTTTGCGCCGAAAAGACCTGTAATCAAATAAAAACTAATCGCAAGGCTCAAAATCGCCGACATCAGGCGAAACGCGCCGATTCTTTCGGGCTTCGAATCGTGCGGAAGCTGGAATTTTCCGAGAAGATAAATCGCCAGAACGATGCCGATGGCAATCCAGATTGAAAGCACGACGCTGCGCGTGAAAATTCCCCAATGCCAGACCAAATCGACGTTTGAGATAAATTTCATCGCCGCCGCGACTTCCAGAAAACCCATCGCGACTTTTATCGAATTCATCCAGCCGCCCGCGCGCGGAAGCTGCGAAACGAGCTGAGGCGCGAGCGCGAGAATGAAAAACGGCAGCGCGAAAACGGTCGAAAACGCGAGCATTCCGACCAGCGGCATTTTCCACGCGCCCTGCGAAGCCGAAACCAGAATCGTCCCGACAAACGGCGACGTGCAGGTGAAAGACGTGAGCGTAAACGTCAAGCCCATCAGCAACGCGCCGACGATTCCGCTTCCTTCGCCTTCTTTGCTTCTGGTCAAATTGTCGAGCTTCGTTAAAACTCCGGTCGGAATCTGGATTTCGTAAGCGCCGAAAAGATTGAACGCGAAAAAGAGAAAAATCGCGGCGATAATAATATTCACCCACGGATTTGCCGCGAATAAATTGATTCCCGCCGCGCCGACGAAAATTGCCAGAAGCATTCCGAGAAGCGTAAATGTAGCGATGATTCCGAGTGAATAAATCGAAGCGAGTTTTATCGCTTTCGCCCGATTATGACTCGCGTGATTTGTAAAATACGAAACCGTAATCGGAATCATCGGAAAAACGCACGGCGTCAAAAGCGACAAAGCGCCGAGCGACGCGGCGAGCCATAAAAAGCCCCAAAGAGACTGGTCGGTGGTTTGTCCTTTGTCCGTTGTCCTTTGTCCGTTGTTTGAAATTGAATTCGTTTGATTTTCATTACTTGCGACGGGCGGCGAACTGCTGGCAACGGGCGTTTTTTTGACATCTTCAAAGCCTGAAAATGTAACATTAACGGTTTTCGGCGGAAGACAAACCGTGTCGTTGCAAACCTGAAAACGAACGTTTACGGCTAAATCGTCGGCTTTTGCTTCGGTTGCCGCCTGCAATGGAATTGTAAATTCAGCCTGTTTCTCAAAAAATTTCGTTTCCAGCGGCTTTTCATCTACAACGAAATTCGGGTCTGATTTGGAAATATACAGGGACGAAGCTAATTTTCCTTCAATTTTAAACGTAGAATTTTCGGGAATTTTTATCGTCGTCGCAACAGGTCCGCCTTCGGGCTGTTCGAGCGCGTAGAGATGCCAGCCTTCTTCGATTTCGGCTTTGAGCGCGGCTTTAAATTTTTCGCCCGCTTTCAGAGTTTTGCCTTTGGCTTCCGATTCCAGACTCCATTTGGTCGGATTTTGAGCAAAAGCGAGAACCGGCAGAAAAATGATAAAAACAAAAATTTTAAGTTGAAATCTGAACATATCTTCCTACTTATTGAGCTTTG
>JBARIW010000096.1:0-54986 GCA_049799955.1 Pyrinomonadaceae bacterium | reverse complement strand
GCGCAAAGCTCGCAAAGTTTGTTTGTAATTTTAGCACCAAAATTTGATATTAGCCTCTTTTTGCACAATGCCTTATCTTTTGCGTATAATTTTAAGAAAGATTAGATTGTAATCTTTACAAAAAACCGCAGATTTTTACGAAAAATGCGGCAGGAGGTTTTGAATTTGTCAAAAGCAGCAACCAGCCGGAAAACAGAAACGAAAACAGCTAAGACTTCTACAAACGGTAGAAGTAAAACTACGTCTAAAAATTCCGAAGAACTCAGAAAACACATCACCGACACGGTCGATGCCAAACAGTCGCACACTGAATATATTAAACGCAAAAAGTCGCAGTTAAGTTTAATTAAGAACACCGATAAAGCGCTTCTCAGGGAAATGCTCTACCAGATGGTTCTGGGCAGAATTTTCGAGCAGAAATGCGCCGAAGTCTATCGCATCGGCAAAATCGGCGGCTTCTGTCATTTATATATCGGTCAGGAAGCCGTCGGAATCGGCACGATGATGGCGCTCGACAAAGAAAAAGATTATGTAATTACCGCTTACCGCGACCACGTTCAGGCAATGGTTGCCGGAATGACGCCCGAATCCGTGATGGCTGAGCTTTACGGCAAAGAAGGCGGCTGCGTCGGCGGCAAAGGCGGCTCGATGCATATGTTTTCGAAAGAACATAATTTTTTCGGCGGACACGGCATCGTCGGCGGGCAAATCGGCGTCGGAACGGGAATGGCTTACCAGCAGAAATACAATGAAACCGGCGGCGTAACGCTTTGCTTTTTCGGCGAAGCGGCGGTCAATCAGGGAATGTTTCACGAATCTCTGAATATGGCGCAGCTTTGGAAGCTTCCCGTTATTTTCATCTGCGAAAATAATCAGTACGGAATGGGAACGTCGCAAAAACGCGCGATGGCTCTGAGCAACATCGCCGGAAAAGCCGATGCTTTCGGGATGGCAAACGAATTTGTTGACGGAATGGACGTAATGGCTGTACGCGAAGCGACTTTAAGAGCAATCGAACGCGCCAGACGAGACGGCTCGCCGACGCTTCTCGAAATTCGCTGCTATCGCTACATGGGACATTCGATGTCCGACCCGGGAAAATACCGGACGACCGAGGAAATCAAAAAATATCAGGAACGCGACCCGATTGTGCTTTTCAAAGACAGCTTGAAGGAAGCAAAAGTTTTCGGCGACAAAGATTTTGAAGAAATCGAAGCGCAGGCGAAAGAAGCAACCGAAAAAGCTGTAAAATTCGCCGACGAAAGTCCGCTTCCCGACCCGAAAGAATTATATACGGATGTTTATGCTTAAGAGATTAGCTTACAAAATGCGTATTTTTATAGTAATTAATCTCTGTTTAATTTTCGCTTTGAGTATCATTTCGGCAAATGCTCAAGGTTTGAATGGTAAATATTCTTACATAAAGAAAAATAGCAGCGGTGAAATTACTATTAGAGAAATAAAAAAATCGAAAAGCGGAAAAAAGCAGCTTAGTTTCAAAATTGGGGTTGGACAAGATGGCGGAAGTAATATGTTTGGCTTTTGTATCGGTGAACTAAGCGGAATAGCAAAAGAAGTATCATCAAATATTTATGAATACAATTCAGATTTTAACGAAAAGGATTCAGACACAGGAGAGGCTACAAGTTGCCGTCTTACGTTAAACTTTTCTGGTAAAAACGTAATTGTTAGAGAACTAAATTGTGATAAAAAGCATGGAGCCGCTTGTAATTTTGAAGGTAAATTCACTCATCCAACATCAATACGGAAAAAGGCAAAAAGATAAATTATGGCAATACTTACAATCCGCGACGCTCTGAATCAGGCACTGCGCGAGGAAATTTTAAGAGACGAAAACGTTTTCATAATGGGCGAGGAAGTCGCCGAATATGATGGCGCGTATAAGGTTACGCGCGGGCTTTGGAAAGAATTCGGCGACAAGCGCGTGGTCGATACACCGATTACAGAGCTTGGTTTTGCCGCCGTCGGCGTCGGCGCGGCGATGGCTGGACTTCGTCCGGTTATCGAGTTTATGACGTGGAATTTTTCGATTCTCGCGTCCGACCAAATCATCAATCACGCGGCGAAAATGTACTATATGTCGGGCGGGCAGTTTAGCGTCCCGATTGTTTTTCGCGGTCCGAACGGCTCGGCTTATCAGGTTTCGTCGCAGCACTCGCAGGCGCTCGAAGCGTTTTACGCAAATTTTCCGGGCTTAAAAGTCGTCATGCCTTCGACCGCCGCCGACGCGAAAGGTTTGTTAAAATCTTCAATCCGCGACAATAATCCGGTCATTTTTCTCGAACAGGAAAGAATGTACGGCTTGAAGGGCGAAGTGCCGGAAGATGATGATTTCACGATTCCGCTCGGCGTTGCCGACATCAAACGCGAAGGAACGGACTGCACGATTGTCGCGCGTTCGATGACCGTTCCGCTCGCTTTGCAGGCGGCTGAACAGATTCAAAAGGAATTTGACGTTTCATGCGAAGTCATCGACCCGCGCACGATAAAACCGCTCGACATCGACACAATCATCAAATCGGTGAAAAAGACGAATCGGCTCGTAATCGCCGAAGAATCGCACTATTTCGCCGGTGTCGGCGCAGAGATTTCGGCTGAGATTATGGAAAACGCGTTCGATTATCTCGACGCGCCGGTCAAAAGAATCTCGACCGCCGAAACGCCGATGCCGTATGCGAAAAATCTGGAAGAACTTGCTTTGCCCGACGTTCCGAAAATCGTCGCGGCGGTCAAAGAAGTTTGTTATTTGTAATGTTGTCAGAATGAACAAGAAGGATTTAACGCGCCAATACAAGGAAACTCTCCGACCGATGGGCGTTTTTCAGGTTCGTAATTTAACGAATGAGAAAGTCTTTGTCGGTTCGACGCTGAATCTTGACGGGATTTTCAACCGTTTCGAGTTTCAGTTGAAAATGGACGGTCATCCGAACAAAAAGCTTCAGACGGACTGGAACGCGCTCGGAGCAGAAAATTTTGCTTTTGAGATTCTGGAAGAGCTGCCGCCGCGTGAAAATCCCGGTTACGATTACAAACAGGATTTGGAAGTTCTGGAAGATTTATGGCTCGAAAAACTTGAGCCTTACGAGGATAACGGCTATAACGAGCGCAAAAAAACATTTGAAGAAAGGCTGCAAATGATTCGCGCGAACAGAAAACTGTAAATTATATATGGCTAATAAAATTTTAATGCCCAAGCTTTCTCCGACGATGGAGGAAGGACAAATTTCACGCTGGATAAAGGCGGAAGGCGACCCGATTGAAGCGAATGAAACGATTGCCGAAGTCGATACCGACAAGGCGACGATGGAAATGACCTCGCTCGAACCCGGCACTTTGCTGAAAATCATCGTTCCCGCCGGAGACAATGCCAAGCTCGGTCAAATCATCGGCATCATCGGCGAAAAAGGCGAAGATTTTTCGGCGCTTTTAGACGAAGCCTCTTCAAACGGAAATCAAAAGCCGGAAGAAAAAGCCGAACCCGCCGGCGAAAAAGAAGAAGTCGTCGCCAAACAAGGCGAAAAGGAATTAAAGGAAGAAGTTTCCGAAACAAAAACCGAAGACCAAAAACCGAAAACCGAATCCCAATCTTCCGGCAGAATGATTGTCTCGCCGATTGCGGCGCGTATGGCGGCGGAAAACGGCGTCGATTTGCGCTCGATTTCCGGTTCCGGTCCGGGCGGCAGGATTATCAAGCGCGACATCGAAGCGGCGATGGAGTCTCAAGTCTCAAGTCCCAAATCCCAGACGCAAGCCGCGCCGAGCTTTACCCAAACAGCAAATATTCAGGGCGCGAGCGCGTATCGTGAAGAAAATACTTCAAAGATGCGACAGGTTATCGCGCAGCGGCTTGCTCAGTCAATCGGTCCGATTCCAACGTTTTATCTGACGGTCGAAATCGAGATGGACAATACTCTGGCTTTGCGAAAGCAGATTAACGCGACGCTTAAAGAAGACGAAAAAGTTTCCGTAAACGACATCATCGTCAAAGTCGCGGCGCAGTCTTTGACCAGACATCCGTTTGTCAATTCTTCGTATCAGGACAAAACGATTCGCTTTTACGAGGATGCAGACATCGGCGTTGCTGTGGCAATCGACGAAGGTTTGATAACGCCGGTCGTGCGCGGCGCAAACCGCAAAGGCATTACGGAAATTTCAAAAGAAATCAAAGAAATGGCTGGTCGCGCGCGTGAGAAAAAGCTTCAGCCCGAAGAATACACCGGCGCGACGTTTTCGATTTCAAATCTCGGAATGTTCGGAATCAAGGAATTTACGGCAATCATTAATCCGCCTGAAGCCGCGATTATCGCCGTCGGCGCGGCAGCACCGGGCGCGGTCGTACGCGACGGCGAAATTGTCGTTCGCAACATTATGAACGTTACGATGTCGTGCGACCACCGCGTCATCGACGGCGCAACCGGCGCGAAGTTTTTGCAGACGTTCAAACAAATGCTCGAAAATCCGATTTTAATGCTGATGTAGATTAGAAAATCAGCCACGAACAAACACGAATGGACACGAAAAAAGATAAATAATTTTCGTGTCCATTCGTGTTTGTTCGTGGCTAAAACTCTTTAAGGCTTTTCCATTCCTCCAGCCTTTTGGCGGTCGGCTTCAGCTTTTGCCTCATCACCCAATCTTTCATAGACCAGCGCGCGATTAGTGTACGCGTCCGAATCATTCGGGTCTAGTTCGATTGCTTTTGAATAATCTTTGAGCGCCGCTTCGTTGTCATTCATCTCATAATAACTAAGCCCTCTATCATAGTATGCCGTCTGGTTACCCGCGTTCAGCTCGATAGCTTTTGTGTAATCTTTGATAGAGTTCGGATAATCGCCCTTCTCATAATATGCAAGCCCTCGATTCAGGAAATAATCACTCTCGGCAGGAACGAGTTCGATAGCTTTCGTATTGTCGAGAATCGCCTGGTCATATTCGCCTTTATTGTGATAAGCCAGTGCGCGGTTATAGTAATAATCGCCGATTTTGCCGTCGAGCTTGATTGCCTTGTCAAAATCCGCTATGGCTGCATCGTATTCTCCGAGGTCATTGTAGGAAAGCCCGCGCCCGGAGTATGCGTCGGCTTTTTTCGGGTCTAATTCGATGGCGCGGTTAAAATCAGTAACGGCATTCTCATATTCCTTTTTATTATAATAGGCAAGCCCGCGATTGTAGTAAGCGTTGGCATATTTCCGGTCAAACTTTATCGCCCCGGTATAATTTTTTATCTGGCAATCTTCGTCGTCTTCGCGGCAGGCGTAGCCCAAATCGAAAAAATAATCGGAAGTTTCTTCATAAAGCGTTTTTATCAAAGCCGCGTTCGCGCCCGCCGCTTTCAGCCGGTGGACGATTTCCTCGCTGATTATAAAATCGAGTCCCTGCGCCTGCGCCTTTTTAATCAGCGAGATGTTTTTAGCAGCGGCTGAAATTTTCTTAACACGCAGCTCCTTTAAAATATCTTCGACCGAAAGCTTCACCGCCTGTTTCGCGCTTTGCCCCGAAACATTCAGCGCCAGCAAAGCGACGCACAACACAAAAAAGCAGGATTTGCGTAGATTAATACATAGAGATAAAAAACTTTTCATCTTCGACACTCCGAAATAAACATTTTGCCATCGAAACGACGCGATTTTAGCGAAGTTTTTGCGCTTTTCCGGGTAAATGCCCGAATCTTTCGCCGCTTTAATTTCCTTTAAGTCTTTTGCTGAATTTAAATTGCAGCGCGGTCAAAACCGCTCTTTTGCCGGTGCGCCGGTATTGTTCGGCAAGCATATTGTCCAATTCTTCGAGCGACTTCTCATACCCGGTTTTATATCTTTTCAATCTTTCGTCAATAATCTCGGCATCAAGAACATCAATTATTAATTTTCCCAACTGCGCTTCATATTCGGCAATATCCTCATCGGCAAACTTATATTCAGCCTGATTTCTTTTCATAAACGCCAGCCATTCCTTATAAACTTCAATTTTCTCCGCATCGGTTTCCAGTTTGTCAGTCGCATCGAGCCTTTCTTCCAACTCCTCAAACTCGTCTCTTAAATCTTCTTTTATTTCCAGCGCTTCGAGAACACGTTCTTTTATCTCTCTCCATTCTTCGTCTTCGAGATAATTAAATTCGTCCTTGTGGTCGGTTATATACTTCACCCATTCGCGGATATAATCATAAAATTCTTTGACTTTATAAGAACCGGGATTCTCCAAAAAATCCTTAAAATATTCCAGTTCCCTTTTCATATATTTTTGTAGCGTATTACGGTTAAAGCTTTTCCGATAAATCTTTATATGTCTGAATGTCGGCTTCCGCCTTTTCTTTTTCTTTTATTGTCAAAAACAAATCAGCCCTTCTTTTGTAGGCTTCGGCAAACTCCGGTTTTAACTCAATCGCCTTGTTGTAATCCGCTAAAGCCTGTCCGTAGTCGCCTTTACGTATAAAGGCGATTCCGCGATAGTAATAAAGTTCAAAATAATCGGGTTCTAATTCAACGGCTTTGTCGTAATCGGCAAAGACTTTTCCTCTTGCCGCCAGCCGGACTTCGCCGAAACCGCCTCGTCCGAGAAACTTCTTTAATGTGTAAACTCTGATTTCCCTACCTTCGTTTAGCATATTTGAACAGGTTTTTTCGTTTGTTTTCGAATAATACCAGAAAATTTAAACGACTTTCATTTCTGACGAAAAAAATTTCGCAATTTTGCAAAAACCGTCGAAGTGCAAAGCCCGCTTCAAATGTTATGATTACATTCAATTAATGCTTCAGCCGGTTGAAAAAAACTATTCGCCTCACGTCGCGCTTGTCTTTGTACAGTTGTTTTTCGGCTCGGCGGCAGTGCTCGGCAAGGTTGCTTTGCAAACGTTTCCGGCGTTCTCGATTGTCGGCTTTCGCGTCGGCGGCGCGGCGCTCGCGTTTTATATTCTGCAAAAAGCGCGCGGTTCTCTGGCGCTCGAACGCCGGAAAGATTATTTTTATTTCGCGCTGTTCAGCTTCTTCGGCGTGATGCTCAATCAACTGCTTTTTTTCAAAGGTTTGTCGCTGACAACAGCGACAAACACATCGCTTCTTGCCGTAATGATTCCGGTTTTTGCGTTTACAATCAGCGCGTTTATCGGGAATGATAAATTTTCGTGGCGCAAAATCATTGGAATCGGTCTGGCGGCTTGCGGCGTGATTTATCTGGTTGACCCGACCAAAGCGAGCTTTTCTTCCGCGACGACGCAGGGCGATATTCTGATAATTCTCAACAGCCTTTCCTACGGCGCTTATATCGCCATTTCGAAAAAACTGATTAGCCATTACGGCGCGCTCAAATCAATCGCGTGGCTTTTTCTTTTCGCGTCCTGCGTGAATGTGCCAATCGGAATATTTTTTATGCAGACGGTCGCGTTTTCGGAAATCAGCGCGACGGCTTGGGCAGCGCTCGCGGCAATCGTTATTTTCCCGACGATTCTGGCTTATTTCTGGAACACCTGGGCGCTGGCGCGGGTCGAGCCTTCGGTCGTCGCGGTTTATGTTTATCTACAGCCGCTTATCGGAACTGTTCTGGCGATTTTTCTGCTGAAGGAAGAATGGAGCTCGCGCATATTTCTGGCGATGATTCTGATTTTCATCGGCGTTTATATGGTTACGCGCAATCGAAAACGCGAAGTTATTTCCAAGATTTGAAGAATTTCACCGCAGAGACGCGGAGACACAGAGATTTATAAAAAGATTTTATCCTGTAAATATTGCTCATCCTATTTTAGTTTTCTCTGCGTCTCCGCGTCTCTGCGGTTCAAACTATCTTTCCGCCGACTAAAACCAATTTCACATTTCCCTTTTCATCCAGCGCGACCAAATCGGCGCGCTTGCCTGCTTCGATTGTGCCGTGAGTATTTTCTATTCCGAGCAGCTTTGCCGGATTGGCGCTTGCCATTTTCGATACTTCCGAATCGGAAAAGCCGAGCGAAAGCATAAGTTTTACGGCGTCGAGCATCGTGATAACGCTTCCGGCGATGCTTCCGCGCTCGTTTTGCGTTTTGCCTTTGATAACAGAGATTTTCTCGCCCCAGATTTCGTAATCGCCGTCGCCCAAACCTGCCGGAGAAACGGCGTCGCTGATGAGCGAGACTTTATCCGTAGACTTTATCCGAGCGGCGAATTTCAACATCTGCGGCGCAACATGAACCGCGTCGGCGATAATGTCGAATGTAACGTCTTCGTTTGTCAAAGCCCAGCCCACAACGCCGATTTCGCGGTGATGAATTCCGGTCATCGCGTTAAAAAAATGTGTTAAATGCTTTGCTCCGGCTCGTTTGGCTTTGTCGAGCGTTTCAGTATCGGCTTTTGTATGACCGATTGAGACAATCCAATTTTGTCTTGTCAGTTCCCTGATAAGCTCGATTCCGTTTTCGATTTCGGGCGCGAGTGTCGTGAAATGAATGCCTTCCGCGAGCTTCGGAAGGCTATCGATTTCATCGCTGCGCGTGAAAGTCTTAAAAAATTCGGGACGCAGCGCGCCGCACATTTTCTCGTTTGCAAAAACTCCCTCGTAATGAATGCCTAAGACCTGCGCAATCGGCTCGGCTGATTGAATTTTCACCAAATTCTCGATTGCCGCGACTCCTTTCCGGTAATTTTCGTCCGAATCGGGAACGAATGTCGGAAGCCACGCGGTTACGCCGTTTTTTGCGAGAAATTTCGCCGCTTTTTCCAATCCGTCGGCGCTCGCGTTATTTACATCGACGCCGACCGCGCCGTGTATATGAATGTCGATAAATCCGGCAAAAAGAGTCGAACCGGCAAGGTCGATAATTTTATCTGCATTGACTGCTTTGCCAGTAATTTCCGCAATCCTTTCGTTTTCAATTAAAATCGATGTGCCTTGAAGCTTTTCACCCGGCAGTATTACAGCTCCATTTTTTAATAAAAGACTGGTCATAAATAAATTTTCTAATTCTAGCTCTAAAGAAGCAAATAAAAAAACTCGCGCTGTTTGATAAAAACAGCGCGAGCATTAAATGTTTTCCTTTCGGAAAATTTTAGAAGTAAAACTTCGCCGCAAATTGAAGCACACGCGGGTCGCGCGTCGGCGCCGTTACGTTGCCGAAAGTGGCGTTGATGACGTTTAAGTCGAGCGTGCGGAAGTTGGTCATATTTGTAACGTTGAAGGCTTCAGCGCGAAGCTGAAGACGAAACCGCTCAGAAAACTGAATGTTTTTCATCATTGAGAAATCAATGCGAAAAGTTCTCGGTCCTTCAATCACGCCGCGTCCCGCCGTCCCTTCGATGTTCGATATCAGAGCGGGATTAGCCGTGCCGAATGCCTGAGATGCCGGATTTAGCTGGAAACAGCTTGTGTTAAAAAACTGCAACTGCGTATTGGGCGCACCTTCGTTAGGATTGCAAAGAATATTCGGTCTGCCGCCTGAAACGGACGAACCGAGAAATCCGATGCCTGCCGGGTCAAAGTTCGATGTTGTCGCCGTAAACGGAAGTCCCGTGTTGTATACGACAATTCCCGAAGCCTGCCATCCGCCTAAAATCTTTCCGATAAAGCCCTCCTGCTTATCGAAAAACGGTAATTCATAAACATAGTTGAAGGTAAAAATATGCCGCCGGTCGAGCTGCGAACGTCCGTATTCACCTGCAATGTTGTAAGGATTCTGCGGCGCGGTCGAACGGTCGGTTTGATTGTCGGTGAAATTCTTTGACCATGTGTAAGCCAGATTTATCTGCGACGCGCCGCTAAAGCGATGCTGTGCCGAAATCTGCAAACTCTGATAAATCGAGTTAAAGCGCGGCTGAATCATATTAATCGCGCGATAACCTTTATACGGGCGAATCTGGTCGAGTATAAGCGTATCGGTCGTCGAATTATTTCCCTGCGGATTTAATGCTACGTTTGCCGCATTGCGAAACGCATATCCGTTTGGTTGACACTGAACAAGCGTTTGCGCTGCTGCCTGACCGATAAAGTTGGTGTTTTGAGCGCACAGCGAATTTCGGGCTGTTCCCGGCGCCAAAAGATTAATATCAACAATGCCAATCAGGTTTGTGCCCTTTGAGCCGTAATACCCGGCTGTCAATATCGTGTTCTTCCAAATCTGCTGCTGCACATCAAGCGACCAATGCTGCATATACGGAGTTTGCCAATCGCCTTGAATAGCACGAATTTGGGCAGGCGCTGCCAGCGATGCCGCCCCAATCGTTCCGCCGCCAAGCGGATTATCGAGTCTTGTGTTGGAAATTGACAATGTTTCCTGATACGGCGGATTTGTTCCGATAATTGTCAGGTAGACTCCATTCAAAACTTGTTCGTGATAAATGCCGTAGCCCATACGAACCGAAGTTTTTCCTGTTCCGAACGGGTCCCAGGCAAGACCGACACGCGGAGCAAAATCTCTGGTCGGGGTTTTAACCACCTTATTTCCATAAGGCGAAGGAGTCAGCGCGCAGGCTGTCGGAGCGGTAAAAGCCGGATTTTGCGCGTTGTAAACCAGACCATTACAGAAATTCGCGTTAGGGTTAGCTGCGGACGGCAATACGCGATTACCGGCTCCGGTAACGAACGGAGCGTTTGCCGGATTCCATAATTCCGGGAAAAAGTTTGTCAGGCGTCCGTTAGCATCGGAAGGCGCACCGAAATATGAATAACGAATGCCCAGATACAATGTCAGATTTCTGCGAACCTTCCATTCGTCCTGTGCATACCATTCAATATTTTTCTGCCGCAAATCAGCCGTTAAATCGTATCTCGCCTGCGTGAAGGTAGTAACGTTGCCGACCAAAAAGTTGGCAAAACGTTGAATGTTGGCGTTAATAGTTCCCTGCGTTCCCGTAGAAACGACGCCCGAAGCGAGCGTTGCCGGAAAAGCACTGAACAAACCTTCATTGCTTCCCGCAATGGCATTTTCATTTTTGCGGAAGAGAGAAAGAGAAGTGCCGAACTTCATCGTGTGATTGCCTTCCAGCCAAGTTGCGCTGAAGCTGTAATTGTTTTTGTCGGAAAAATTATCGTAATTTCCAAAAGCCTGCAAAGCGCTGAATCCGTTAGCTGAGATTGTCGGGTTTTTATCTCGTACAACGGGAAACGGTAAAGTTATCGGTATGGTTGAATTCGCTCTGGCGATTGTTCCGGTGGTATCGCTCAAAATCGCGCCGTACGAATAGGAGTAACGTCCTTCCAAAATAAATTTCGGACTGACGACATAGGTTGATTGTATAGTCTGCGCGCGTCCCGGCGAGTCCGTCTCCTGTGTGGAAAGTCCGGGAAGCCCGGAACCGCTGGCGAAAAGACCATTTCCATCCAATGTCGGAATTAAATCTCTTTGATAACGATAAAAAGCAGACCAATTTTTGGTAAAGCTGTGGTCAATTTTGAAAATTTCCTGTTCAAAATCGGCAATTCCCGGAATTGACGAAACCAAACCGAACGGATTGGTTGCCGTAACGGCATTGGGCAGCGGGAATTGATTGTAAATTTGGTTTAAATACGCCACTGCCGCAGGGCTTAACATATTTGCCGGAATTGGACTTCCCATTGTCAATCTGCCGGGATTTCCGGGAGTGCAGTTTTCCGTCGCAACATTGTTACGATTGATACAAACATCAATCGGGAAAATGCCGTTTCTTAGAGCCTGGCTGGGAACGGTCGGCGTAAAACTCGTCGAGCGGCGGTCTTTTCTGAATTCCTGCGAAAAGAAGAAAAATGTCTTGTCCCATCTTCTGAACATTCCCTGATTTGAGCCGCCTTCGCCAAAGTTAAAGAAATAAACCGGACCGCCTACAGTCCAGCCGTAGTTGTTGTATCGAAACGGCGCGCGGATAGCCTTACCGTTTTCATCAATTCCCAGCGGAAAGCGCTGGTTATCAAAAAATTTGCCTGCATTAAATTTTTCGTTACGAACAAACTCAAATAAACTTCCGTGAAATTCGGAAGTGCCGCTTCGTGTAATCACATTGACCTGTCCGCCGCCGCTGGTACCGGATTCTGCCGGATAGAGCGAGCGCAGAACTCTGAATTCACCAATCGAATCAACGCTCGGATAGCCTTGAATTGTAAGATTCGAACCGCGGTCGGTAATATCCGCGCCGTCAACCGTAAAGGTATTTGAACTTGAGCGCGAGCCGTTGACAGATAAGTTTACTGTGTTAGCCTGTCCGTCAGGATTAGTCGTGCCGACATAAACCTGGTCGGCTAAATCCGATGAAACACCGGGCGCAAGCGCGACAAGCTGCACAAAGTTGCGGTTATTGATTGAAAGCTCGCGAACCTGGTCACCGTTAATCAGCGTCGATGAAGTCGGCGTATTTAAATCCACCGATACCGGGTCGGCTTCGACCGTTACTATTTCGGAAACATTTCCGGCTTCGAGCGTGGTATCTAAATTATAGCGTCCTCCGACATCGAGCTTCACATCCGTATTGACGGATTTTTTGAAATTCGGGGCTTCAATCGTAATTGTATAAACGCCTGAAACCAGATTCGGAGCGGAATAAAGTCCTTCTTCGTTTGTCGTTACGGTTCGGACGACAATATTGTCCTTCTGGGCATCGGAAATCGTTACAGTCGCGCCGGGGACAGATGCCCCGGACGCATCCTTAACGCTGCCGGTAATGGTACCGGTTATTGTACCCTGCGCAGCAGCGGAAAAATTGAGAGTTAAGATAATCGCAATGGCAACAGCCAAAAAACTAGCAGTTGAAAAGATTCGGCTTTTCATATTTTTTCTGATTCCTCTTTCAATATTCAATAAATTTTGCAAAATTTCAGTTAGCGATCCATAAGAATCGTTTAGGTTTTTGGAGAAATCTCCAAATTTTCGTTATAGCTTTTTCGGCGTTTGAAGCCGCAAAAAATCTAAAAACATTAATTTTTCGGTTAGTTAAAGAAAAATTTAGGAACTAAAAAAATTTATAAACCTAAATTCGCTATTTGTAAAGCAAAAATTGTGCGCGACGCGATTTAAATTCATTTAATTTATTTTGCCACGCGTTTTCGATATTCGCGTAAGTTTCGTCGCGCCTGACCATCTCGAATATTTCACTATTTACGAGCAAGCCGTTATACTTATCCATTTTCCAGTCGTTCGGA
Source organism: Pyrinomonadaceae bacterium (assembly GCA_049799955.1). Lineage (GTDB taxonomy): Bacteria > Acidobacteriota > Blastocatellia > Pyrinomonadales > Pyrinomonadaceae > JBGTFE01. Next base: position 41,900 of record JBARIW010000096.1, on the reverse strand, counting down.
AAAAGCCTGTGCAGGGCGAGCGCGATTTCGACGCCCGTTTTTACAGGCTTAAACTGCTCGCGGCTGGTAATAACAATATTGATTCCGCCGCACATTTCGTCTTTAAAAACCGACGCTTTCGGCGTAAACCTGACGGGCACGAAACGAACTCCGCCGAAGTTCTTTTCGTTTAGAAAAGCCGCCAGTTTTTGCCCGTCAATCCACGGCGCGCCGACGATTTCAAAAGGCGTATCGGTTCCGCGCCCGACGCTGATGTTCGTGTATTCCATCATCCCGATTCCCGGGTAAAGCGTCGCTTCAGTCAGGCTGCGCATATTCGGCGAAGGATTCGTCCAAATCTGATTCGTCTGGTCAAACCACATCGAGCGCGTCCAGTTTTCCATTTTGACGACGCGCAAATCGGCGTTGATTTTCTTTTCCGCATTAAACATCTGCGCGATTTCGCCAATCGTCATCGCATGTCGAACGGGCAAAGTATGCGTGGCAACGAAAGTCAGTTTGTCGGCGTCGGCAATCGCGCCTTCGATGTCAACGCCGTTTATCGGATTCGGTCTGTCCAGCACAAAAACAGGTTTTCCCGCCTTCGACGCTTCTTCCAGCACGTTTTGCAGCGTCGAAATATAAGTATAAAACCGCACGCCGATGTCCTGAATATCAAAAACAATCGCGTCTAAATCTTTCAGTTGCTCGGGTTTCGGTCGCCGCGTGTCGCCGTAAAGCGAATAAATCGGCAAGCCCGTTTTTTCGTCAACCGAATCGGAAACTTTCTCGTCAACCAATCCGCGAATGCCGTGTTCGGGCGCGAAAAGCGCGACGAGCTTAACGTTTGCCGATTCCTTCAAAATATCGATTGTCTGCCGTCCGGCGAGATTTCTGCCCGTGTGATTTGTTACGAGACCGATTTTCAAGCCGTTTAATTCTTTGAAATTATTTTTTTCGAGAACGTCGATTCCGTTCAAAACGATTGCGGATTGCGGATTGCGGATTGCGGAATCTTCAACCTTGAGCTTTGAGCTTTGAACTTTGAATTTTTCTATCTGCGGCGCGACCTGCGACCAGTAAATATCTTCGGCAAGACGCGTCGTTTCAATCGGCGTATCTTCAAGCGCCGAAGCGACAACGGTTGCAATTTTGGCGCGAAGCGGCGTAACGTCGCCTTTGCCGTCAGGATGAACGCGATTGGAAAGAAAGACGACAAAAGTTTGCGAAACGCGGTCAATCCAGATTGAAGTTCCCGTAAAACCCGTGTGCCCGAACGAGCCGAGCGGAAAAAGCTCGCCGCGATTCGACGAAAAAGCGGAATTGATGTCCCAGCCAAGCCCGCGCGCCGCGCCGTCTTCGGAAACGACGACCGGCGCAGTCATTCGCGCAACCGTCGCCGCGCTCAAAATGCGTTTTCCGTTCAAAATTCCGCCGTTCAGAAGCATCTGGCAGAAACGCGCCAAATCGTCGGCAGTCGAAAAAAGTCCGGCGTGTCCGGCGACTCCGTTCATCCGAAAAGATGTCGGGTCGTGAACAAATCCGCGCAAAATTCTGTTAGCCGCTTTCTCATCGCCTTCAAATTTCGAGCCTAAATAACTTTGCTGACCTTTAATATTTTCGGTTGGAGCATATTGAGAAATATTTTTTTTATCGACAACGAAACAATTATCATTTGCAGAACTGCCGTCAACTTCAAAACATGGAATGAATTCACTATTTGTCATTCCTGATTTTTGGAAAATATTATTGCTTGAGAAATCATTAATCGCTTTTCCGCTAACTCTCTGAACAATCTCGCCGAGCACGATAAAACCAATATCCGAATAAACAAATTTCGTTCCCGCAGGCTGTTTTAACCTCTCTTTTTTCAACGCTTGCAGCATTCCTTCGCGTCCCGTCCATTTTTCGCGCAGGTCGAAATCCGGCGCGTAGCCGGAAACGTGCGTGAGAAGCTGCTGAATCGTAACTCGTTTAGCGTTTTCGTCCTCGATTTCGGGAATAAATTTGCCGATTGTGTCCGAAAGACGAATCTGCCCGCGCTCGACCAGAATCATAACGGAAGTCGTCGTCGCCACAACTTTCGTCAGGCTCGCCACGTCGAAAATCGTGTCAACCGTCATTTTTTCAACCGTAGGCACAAGCGAGCGATTGCCGTAAGCTTTGCGGAAAACGATTTTTCCTTTATGTCCGACGAGCACGACCGCGCCGGGAAGCTTTTTATCGAGAATGTCTTTTTCGATTAAAGCATCGATTTGATTAAGCTTTTCGGCGGACATTCCGACCGTCTGCGGCAAAGCAACGGGTAAACCCTGCGCGTTTGCAAAAGCGGCAAATATTAGACAAAAAGAAAAAATAATTCCCGCAAAGGCGCAAAGGCGCAAAGCGGAAATATTGTTCGTAATTCGTAATTCGTAATTCGTAATTCGTAATTGATTCATCGTTTCGCTTTAAATTCCTTTTCGCGTTCTTTGAAGCTTTCCTTGCAGAAACGCACAAATTCTTTGGCAATCGGCGAAAAATATCCGCCTCTGAGCCGCGCCAAACCTAAATCCCATTTGATTTCCGCGCCTTCAATCATCCATGACGCGAGCCTTTTTTCGCCGATTTCCTTTGAAACCGTTTTCGCGCCCGCGATGCCGATGCCCATATCGTTTTCGACCATCTGATTGATGGCTTCCTGACGCGAAAGTTCCATCACGACGTTCGGCTGGACATTTGCCGCCGCGAAAAAATCGTCAATCAGACGGCGCGTGTTGCCGCCTTTTTCGCCTAAAATCAAAGGCTCGCCCGCGAGCGCCGCCGCGCTGATAAATTTCTGGTCGGCAAGCGGGTGTCCGGGATGCGCGATGGCGACGATTTCGTCGCTGAATAAAAGCTCGGTCGTAACGTGCGAGTTATCGACGGGCAATGAAATGAAAGCAATATCAATCTCGCCGTGCAGAATTTTATCGACCAGAGCCTGACTCGTGCCGGAACTGACGGTGATTTCCGCGTTCGGAAACGTTCCTTTCAGATTCTGCAAAATCGACGGAAGCTGCGAGGTTGCGAACATCGCCGATGCCGAACCGATTCTGAGCCGCCCGTGTTCCGCGCCGGCAAGCTCGGCGATTTCGGCAACGGCGGCGTCGTGCTCGCGTAAAATCTTTCGCGCGCGTTCCAGAAGATGCTCGCCCGCTTCGGTTAAAATCACGCGGCGCGGCGTGCGCGTAAAAAGCGGCAAGCCGACTTCGTCTTCGAGCTGCCGAATCTGCATCGAAATTGCCGCCTGCGTTACGTTTACAAGCCGCGCTCCGGCTGTAAAGGTTTTCACTTCGGCAATCGCTAAAAAGGCTTTTAATTGTCTGATTTCCATAAATTTCGTAATACGTAATACGTGATACGTAATTCTTTTCCTGATTTGCCAGCGTATTACGTATTACGTATCACGTATTACCGAATCTTATCGCACTTATAAAATCTTTTAGTTTTGATTATATGTCAAGCATTACTAGAATAGCAGAGAGGATTTTTTAAATTTTTCTGATGCCGAACCTTTCGCCTAAATCGACAAGAACGCTTAAATCACATAATTTGTATCTGGGCGCGGACGGCGGAGGAACGAAAACTCATATTGTCCTGATTGACGATGAAAAAAATCTCATCTGCGAAGGATTTTCCGGCGCGTCGAATCCTTTGCGCGTCGGCGTCGAAACGGCGATTTCCAATATTATCAAGGCTTTGGACACAACCTGCGATAAGGCGCAGCTTAGTCGCGGCGACGTTGTTTCGGCAACGCTCGGTCTGGCTGGCGTTCGCCGCGCCGATTTGCGCCAGCGCATCCGCGAGCGTTTCGGAAATATTCTCGGAATAAAAAAAGTCGAGGTCGTTACGGACGCCGAAATCGCGCTTTACGGCACGACTCTCGGAAAAGCCGGAATTGTCGTCATCGCCGGAACAGGCTCGATTTGTTACGGGAAAAACGAAAACGGGAAAGTCGCCACCGCCGGAGGCTGGGGACCGATTGCGGGCGACGAAGGCGGCGGAATTTCCATCGCCCGTCGCGCGTTGCAGGCGATTGCCAAAGCGTCGGACGGGCGCGGAAAACCGACGAAATTGAGCGAAGCCGGAATTGAATATTTTCGCACATCGACGCCGGAAAATTTATTGATTGCCATTTACGCGCCGCAGGTCGATAACGCCCGAATCGCCGGATTTGCGCGCTTTGTAGTCGAAACTGCCAGCGAAGGCGACGAAATTGCCATCGAAATTTTGAAGGAAGCCGGTTTTGAATTAGGTCTTGCCGCTTTTGCCGTGATAAAAAAACTGAATCTGGAAAAGAAAAAAGTTCCAATCGGCTATGTCGGAAGCATTTTCAAAGCGGGCGGTTTGCTCACCGACTCGCTTCTGAAAACCGTTCACAGCTTCGCCCCGAAAGCTTATTTAGCCGCGCCGAAACTCTCGCCCGCACAGGCAGCCGCGCAGATGGCATTTGAACACTTCCGAACTAAATAAATTTACCTGTTTTTAAGTTTTTCTCAATCTAAAATCCATTTCGGGCATATCATTTGCGTTTGGTCATTTCCGTAATTAATTTGTGTCTTAATTTCAAACATTTATTCTTTGAATTGGAGGTTTAGAAATGGAAAGCAGAGCAAAATTATTCGGGCACGCGATTCATCCGATTATGATTGTGTTCCCGCTCGGGCTGCTCGGAACGGGCGTTGTTTTCGATGTTGTACATTTGATTTGGGGAAATCCGATGATGGCTATTGTCGCTTACTGGATGATAATTGCGGGCATTATCGGCGGTTTCTTAGCCGCGCCGTTTGGACTGATTGACTGGCTGGCGATTCCTTCGGGAACGCGCGCCAAATCAATCGGGATGATACACGGGCTGGCGAACGTCGGAGTTTTGCTTTTATTTATCGGCAGTTGGTGGCTTCGACGCGATGCGCCCGACAAACCTGAAATGTTTGCCAGTATTCTTTCATTCGCGGGCGTCGCCTTATCGATGCTTGCCGGTTGGCTCGGCGGCGAATTGGTCGAAAGATTAGGCGTCGGAGTAGATGACGGAGCGCATCTGGACGCGCCGAGTTCATTAACAAACTCGCACGCGACAGGCAAAGCAACTGCAAGCAGGGCTTAATGTCAGCAGGCAGTTTGCAGCGGCAGCAGGCAGTAGGTTTTCGAATTAATCGTAGAATAATCAAAACCGAACTGTCTGCTAAAGGGAGAAATATGGGATTAAAATTAAAAAATTTAAATGAACAGGTAATGGTAATCACCGGTGCGACGAGCGGCATCGGTTTGACGACGGCGCGAATGGCGGCGAAACGCGGCGCGAAGCTCGTTCTCGCGGCGCGTAACGAAGAGGCTTTGAAGGAATTAGCCGGTGAAATAAATTCGTCGGGCGGCGAAGCATTTTATGTCGTCGCAGATGTCGGAAGCGAAGGCGACATAAAGAAAATCGCGGCGGAAGCGATTAATCAATTCGGGAATTTCGATACGTGGGTAAATAATGCCGGTGTTTCGATTTACGGAAAATTTTTCGACGTTCCGTTTGAAGATATGCGGCAGCTTTTTGAAACGAATTACTGGGGCGTGGTTTACGGCTCAATAATCGCTGCTGAACATCTTCGGCTTTTCGGCGGCGCTTTAATCAATGTCGGCAGCACGCTTTCCGACCGCGCGATTCCGCTTCAGGGAACATACTGCGCCTCGAAACACGCCGTCAAAGGTTTTACCGACGCTTTTCGAATGGAGCTTGAATCCGACAACGCGCCGATTTCGGTTACCTTGATAAAACCGGCGGCAATCGACACGCCTTATAAAGACCACGCGAAAAATTATCTCGGCACTCAGCCGGAAAATCCGCCGCCGGTTTACGCGCCGGAAACGGTTGCCGAAGCGATTTTGCACTGCGCGGAAAATCCCGTTCGGGATGTTTTTGTCGGCGGCGGCGCGAAAGGGCTTTCGGCGATGGGCGAATATGCTCCGCGCCTGACCGATATTGTAATGGAAAAAACGATGCTCGGAATTCAGAGGTCGGATGAGCCTGCCGACGATAATGCGAAAGAAGGTCTTTTCGCATCAAATGACGCGAGTTTGCGCGAGCGCGGCGGCTACGAAGGACACGTGATGGAAAGCAGCCTTTACACAAAAGCGAGCCTTCACCCGTTCGTTACCGGCGCGGCGCTGGTCGCGCTCGGCGCGGGAATCGCGTATTTAACTTCAACGAGAAGCGAGCGCAATCAATAAATTCAGCCGGACGACAAAACAGGACGAGCGCGGAAATTGAAAAATCTGCGCTCGTCCTGTTTTAAGTTGATTTTGTATCAAATATTTGCGTAAACTTGCTTGATAGTTTTGCCAAAATAATTGCTTATACATAAAATGATTCCTATAACCGAACGCGATAATGAGCGAACTTCAAACATCGACAAAGTTTCGACGCTCGAAGCGCTTCGGTTAATCAACGACGAAGATAAAAAAGTAGCCTTTGCGATTGAAGAAGTTTTGCCGCAGATTGCCGAATGCGTCAATAAAATCGTCGAAAGACTCGAAAACGGCGGACGGCTTTTTTACATCGGAACGGGAACGAGCGGGCGTTTGGGCGTTCTGGACGCGAGCGAGATTCCGCCGACTTTCGGCGTTTCATACGAGCTGATTCAAGGCATTATCGCGGGCGGTTACGACGCGCTTTATAAAGCGACCGAATCGAGCGAGGACGACCGCGAAGCAGGCGCGAAAGATTTGCAGAAACGAGGTTTAACCGGAAAGGATACGGTCGTCGGCATCGCCGCTTCGGGCAGAACGCCTTATACAATCGGCGCGGTTGAATACGCAAAAAACATCGGTTGTTTCACGGCTTGCGTCAGCGTAGTTCCGGGTTCGCCGATTACAAAATCGGTTGAAATCGCGATTGTTCCAATCGTCGGCGCGGAAGCGATAACCGGCTCGACGAGAATGAAAGCGGGAACGGCGCAGAAAATGATTTTAAATATGATTTCGACCGCCGCGATGATTCGGCTCGGCTACGTCAAAGGCAACCGGATGACGAACGTAAAATCGTCGAACATAAAACTCAAAGAGCGTTCTTTGCGTATTTTGATGGCGGAAACAAATTTGGACGAAACTTCGGCGCGGGAATTATTAAACGAATCTAACGGCGATTTGCGCGTGGCAATCGTCATGCAAAAAGCGAATATTTCACGCGAAATGGCGGAAAAGATTTTGGCTGAAAATAATTTTGTAATAGAAAAAGCAATCGAATCGGCAAAATAAAATGCAGACAATAGACTTAATCATAATTTTCGGTTACTTAATCGGCGTAACGCTTTTCGGCGTTTGGTTTTCGAGCAAACAGGAAACGACCGAAGATTATTTTGTCGGCGACCGTTCGGTTCCGTGGTGGGCGATTGCCGCTTCGATTGTCGCGACTGAAACGAGCACGATTACGTTTATTTCCGTTCCGGGCGTCGCTTATGCCAAAGGCGGAAATTTCCAGTTTTTGCAGCTCGTTTTCGGCTATATGCTCGGTCGCGTGGTGATTTCGCTGCTTTTTATTCCGATGTATTTCAAGGGCGAGCTGCAAACGGTTTACCAGCTTCTCGGCGAACGATTCGGGACGAAAGTTAAAATGCTCGCGTCTGCACTTTTTGTCGTCATGCGAAACATCGCCGACGGCATCAGGCTTCTGCTGACGGCGATTGTTTTGGCGGCAGTTTACACAGCGTTTCAGCCGCAGACAAATACCGATTTTGTTATTGTCGGCTCGGTCATACTGCTCGGCGTCGTGATGATTATTTTCACGTATTTCGGCGGAATGGAAGCGGTAATTTGGGTCGAAGTCGTACAGCTCGGCATTTATATCGGCGGCGCGGTCGCGGCGGCGATTGTTTTAGCCAATCAGATTCCGAACGGCTTCGGCGGCGCGTTTGAAATCGGTAGTAACTTTGATAAATTCAGCCTTTTCGACTGGGGTTTTCGGGAAACGAAATATGTTTTCTCGATTCCCTTTTGGTCGGACAGTTTGAGGTTTTCGCTGCCGTTTGATTTTACAAAAACCTACACGTTTTGGGCTGGACTCATCGGCGGCTGCTTTCTGACGATGTCAACGCACGGGACAGACCAATATCTCGTTCAGCGCTATCTCTGCACCGACAAACCGAAACGAGCCGCGCTCGCGCTGCTTTCTTCGGGCGCGGTCGTTCTCGGACAATTTATCGGTTTTCTTTTTATCGGCGTGCTGCTTTTCGCCTTTTACCAGCCTTTCAACTCGCCCGAATATGCGACCGCGACCGGCGCGTTTCCGTTTACCGGCGGCGACAAGGTTTTTCCCGATTTCATCACAAAATTTATGCCGCCGGGACTTTCCGGTCTGGTCGTAGCGGCGATTTTCGCGGCGGCGCTTTCGTCGTCCTTAAATTCAATCGCGGCAACCGCCGTCAACGATTTATACAAGCCGTTTGCCAAAAATCAAACGGACAAGCATTTATTAAAAGTTTCGGGCTGGCTGACTTTAATCATCGGCGTCGTCCAAATCGGAATCGCTCTGGCAATTATGAAACAGCAGCGCTCGGCGCTCGATTCGGCGCTTTCGATTGCGTCTCTGATAAACGGTCCGATTTTAGGCGTTTTTCTGGTCGGAACATTCGTCAAACGAGCCAATCAAAAACACGCTTTAATCGGAATGTCAGCGAGCATCGCGCTGATGAGCTACCTGCTTTATCTCGAATTCGTCAAAAGATTTGAAGTCGCGCCCGATGCCACGCCGGTCGCCTGGACGTGGTATGTTTTAATCGGAAGCCTGACGACTTTGCTCGTCGCGTGGCTGGCGAGCTTGATTTTTAATTCAAAGACGCCGGAAGCAGCAAAAAATTGACTTTGCCTTGAATCTCAAAATTTATTTGTCTTAATATATTGTAAAAATGAATTTACGTTTTTTTTCAAAACTAATCGCACTTTTTCTTATTTTTCTATTCGCCGTTCCATTTTCGGCGCAAACCGAAAAACCGAAATTTCGCCCGTCGGACAAAGCTCAAAAATGGGCTGACAAACAGCTCAAAAAAATGAGCACGGACGAAAAGGTCGGGCAGCTCGTACACATCGGCGTCAACGCGCAGTATTTGAGTCAGGACAGCAACGAATATAAGGAACTGATGCGGCACGTCGTCGAAAACAAAATCGGCGGCGTTACGGTTTTCGTCGGCGGGCTTTATGAAACCGTACATCTCGTCAACCGGATGCAGGAAAATGCAAAAACGCCTCTGCTTATTTCCGCCGATTTTGAAACCGGCGTCGGGATGCGCTTTTTCGACACGGTAAATTTCCCGTGGAATATGGCGGTTGCCGCGACCGGAAATCCCGAATTTGCAAGACGTGAAGGCGAAATTGCCGGACGCGAAGCGAAGGCGATGGGCGTTCAGCAGGTTTTCGCGCCCGTCGTCGATGTCAACAACAATGCCGATAATCCGGTCATAAATGTTCGTTCGTATGGCGAAAATCCCGACGACGTAGCGCGTTTTGCCGTCGCTTTTACCGAAGGCTTGCAGTCGCAGAATATTCTGGCAACGGCAAAACATTTTCCCGGACACGGCGACACGAACGTCGATTCGCATCGCGGACTGCCGATTATCGATTTGCCGCGCTCGCGGCTCGAATCGGTCGAGCTCGTTCCTTTCAAAGCCGTCGTAAACGCCGGAATCGGTTCGGTCATGGTCGCGCACATTTCCCTTCCGCAGATTGATAACACCGAAGCCAAACCTTTGAAACAGGCGATTGCGGCAACCGACACGGATTCGGAAATCGTTACGGAAAAAGCGACTTTGCCGTCGACGCTTTCGCCCGTAGTTATTTCTCAAATATTGAAAAAAGAGATGAATTTCGACGGTCTGGTCGTTACGGACGCGATGAGTATGAGCGGCTTGACGCTTTATTTTAATCAGGACGAAGCGGCGGTTCGCGCATTTTTGGCGGGCGCGGACGTTTTGCTCAAACCTGCCGATGTCGATTTGTCGCTCAAAGGTTTAAAGGACGCCGTAAAATCCGGTCGAATCAGCGAAGAACGGCTCAACGAATCGGTTCGAAAAATTCTCGCGTGGAAATACCAGCTCGGGCTGGCGAAGGAAAAAATCACGCCGATTGAGCAGATAGACAAAATTATTTCGAGCAATGAAACCCGCCAGTTGTCCACCGAAATTGCGGACGGCTCGATAACTCTGGTCAAAAACGACGAAAATGCTCTGCCTCTGGCAAAAGATAAAAAAATCTTTTATCTCGGCATCACAAACGGTGACGACCGTAACTTTTCGGGCACGACTTTTCAACGCGAGCTGCGCGCAAGCGGTTATAAGTTTGAATCAATCACTTTAGACGAGCGCTCGACCGAAAAGGAAATCAGCCTCGCGCTCAAGAAAGCCAACGAATCGGATGTCGTTCTAGCCGGACTTTTCGGACGCGTGCGTTCAGGCTCAGCCAACAGCGGCGGGCTTCCCGAAGCGGCTTCGCGTCTTTTGCGCGAAATCCTGAAAATGGATAAAAAAGTCATCTCGCTCAGTTTCGGCAACCCGTACGTGCTCAGAAGCTTTCCCGAAATGAAGACTTATGTTGTTTCATACGGCGATATGTCGAGCCTGCAAAGAGCGACGGCGAAAGCCGTTTCAGGCGCAATCGATTTCAAAGGAAAACTTCCGATTACGGTCGGCAATTATCCGCGCGGAACGGGTCTTAATGTTTTGCCCAAAGCAGTGAGCGCATCAAAACCCGCTTATCCTGCCGCCGCCAAATTTCAAGAAGCGGAAGGCGAAGTTCAAATACAAGTTGTGTTTGATAAAGACGGCGCAGTAACGGAAACAAAAGCTCTCAGCGGAAATCAGCTTCTTCTCGAACCGGCTGAAAAAGCCGCTAAAATTTGGAAATTTCAAAAAACGGAAAAGGCTGAAAACAGAACTGCGACTATTACATTTCTTTTTCTTCTTGACCCAAGCGATGAAAAAATAACGTTTTATAAGGCAAGTCAGAGTTTTACATATCCCTATAAAATTATTGTGTATTAATTCGGGGAGTTTATAGTTCTGTTTCCTTTCATTTACAATTAATGTGTAATGACAGAAAAAACCGGATGGACAATAGAAAATTTTCTCGAAGTAAAAAACGGGCAGCTTCACATTGGCGACGTTTCATCGATTGAATTAGCCGAAAAATACGGCACGCCGCTTTTCGTTTTCAGCCGGTCGCGTATAAAACAAAACATCGAGCGGCTCAGAAAAGCTCAAAACTCAATCGGATGTAAATTAAAAATCTGCTACGCCGCGAAAGCCAATTCGGTGATGGCAATTCTGCGAACCGTAAAGGAAGCCGGAATCGATTTGGAAGTAAATTCAGGCGGCGAGCTTTGGAAAGCTTTGAAAGTCGGCTTTCGCGGCGAACAAATTATTTTCAACGGGACGAGCAAAACCGAAAAAGAGCTTGAAGACGCGATAAACGCGGGAGTTTACGCGATTCAGTCCGATTCCGTTTACGAGCTCGAACTGACCGAAAAAGTCGCGCGAAAGCTGAATAAACGCGCGAATGTTTCCCTGCGGCTCGTTCCCGAAATCGAAAGCGAGACGCTGAGCGGTCTGCAAACCGCGCTTTTAACTTCCAAGTTTGGAATGATGCCGGACGAGGCTTTAGAGGCGTTCCGGCGCTGGCACGATTCGGAATTTTTGAATTTGTGCGGCATACACCTTCACATCGGCTCGCAAAATCCTCATTCAAAGCCTTACGCCGACGCATTAAAAACGCTTTTCGAAAATCTTCTGCAAATTTACAAAGAAACCGGACATAAACTGTCGCATCTGAATCTCGGCGGCGGATTTCCCGTCAACTATCTGCTCGACAAATCGCACGAAGTCGATTTTCCGCCGGCGCAGCGCGATTTTTTCAGCGCCTCGCTCGAACCCGAAGACGTTCTGCGCGAAGCGTGGCAGGCGATAAGCCAAGCCGCGAGCGGCGAAAACGCAGCGCATCTCATCGAAAACATCGAGCTTCTTCTCGAACCCGGCAGAAGCGTAATTTCCGACGCGGGCGTTTGCCTGACGAGCGTTTGCAATCGAAAGGAAAGACCCGTAAATAGCGGTGAACGATTAGTGATTAACGGTGAGTTTGAAGAAAAAGATTCTTCATTCACCACTCATCACTCACCACTCACCACTGACATCTGGCTCTTGACCGACGCGGGATTTAATATTTTGCTTTCGATGGAAACTTACAAATGGTATTATCACCTGATTTCCGCAAATCGGGCGGGCGAAGCGCATAATTTCCCGTACAAATTAGCCGGTCCTTTGTGCGACGGCGGCGACGTTTATTTCGACATCGAAGGCGAAGGAAGACTTCCTGATTATCGACTTTTGCCTGGGAAAGTTTCGCCCGGCGAAGTTCTGGCGCTACTAAATTGCGGCGCTTATTCAATCGCGCAAATGTCGCAATACAACGGGCGCGTTTTTTCCGCCGTCGCTTTGATAAAAGAAAACGGCGAAGTTGAGCTAATCCGCAGGCGCGATGATTTTGAAGATTTAATTTCTAATGATATTTGGTGAAATCGAAAAATTTGTCCGAATTTACCATTCTTTATTTCTTTGTCATTTCCTGCAAAATCGTTTTCTCGGCGTCGGTTAAATCGAACTCCGACTGCTCGTAAAACGCGGCGAGATTGGCGAGCGCGACGGCGCGGTTTCCTTCGTCGCGGATTTGTGAAATCGTTTCGAGATTTTCGTGAGAAATCTCGCGGGCGCGGTCAGTTTCGCCGTATTCGCTGAAACGTCTGGCAAGCTCGTTGTAAGCTGACGAGCGCGGGGAAAGCTGCGAAACGGTTTCAGCAAGATGCGCGGCTTCGTTTAAGATTTCTACGGCTTCCTCTCGTTTTTCAAGCTGATTTTTTGCGTCCGACACGCCGATGAGCGCAAATAATCTTTGCGAATCTTCGGCAATGGCGCTGAGAGCCAGCCGCGCCAAATCGTCTTTTTCCTGCGAGGTCAAAACCTGCGCGATTTGCGAGAGAGCCGATGTCTGCTCGTCTTCGTCGGGAATTTCCTGCGCGATTTCGATAGCGCGTTCCGGTTTTTCGTAGCGCGCAAACAAAACCGAAATCGTTGACCAGAGCCTGAAACGCGTCTGGCTGCTGCGAATCTCCAAATCTTTCTGCGATTTCAAAATCGCGTAAGCTTCTTCGAGCGCGTCGATTGCTTCCTCGCGCTCGCCTTTTTCGTTAAAAGTCTGCGAAAACCCGACCAGACACGAAGTCATCTGTGTTTTATCGGAAACCAAATCGAGCGTGCGGTCGGCTAAATCGACGCTTCCGGCGCGGAGAAAACCGTTTGAAATCGAAGCCAGAAACGAATCGCGCTGGAGACTGTCGAGATTTTCGGCAATGGTTTTTGCCTTATCGAATGTTTCTATCGCTCTGCCGTTTTGACCGGCTTCCGTGAAATGATTGGCAATATCGGCATAGGCGCGAATCTGCTCTTCGGCAAATTCGATTTCATCCGCCGAATGCGCCGCTTTTTCGAGATATTCGACCGTTTTTGCGGTTTCCTGCTTTTGCAGATTGAGCAAAGCCATATTCTGCAAAGCGATGGTTTTCGCGTAAGGAAATTCGATTTTTTCGAGCGTTGCGAGCGCAGCAGATTCGTCGCCCTGCTGTGCCTGATGCAAAGCAATATCAGAAAAAGCATTGTCGGGATGTTCAAGCGTTTCGGCAATTTCGAGCGCCTTTTCAAAATCGTTTTTTGCCGATTTTTGCAGCGCGATTCGCTCGCGCGCCTGACGCTGCATCCCGTAATCTTCGATTGCTTCGACAAGCTGAAACGCATATTCGTCGTCGTCAATCGCCGCGCATTTTTCCGCCACGAACGTTAAAAGCCGGTCGCGCACAAACGTGTCGTCAACCGTATCCGCCAAACCGGCGGCAAGGTCAACGTCGCCCTTTTCGAGATAACGCGGCACGATTTGCTTCATCGCCTCGGCGTGACCGTCGCTGCTTCGAACGTCTTCCGCGAGGTAAGTCGCGCAGGAAAAAAGGTTATTTTGAGCTTCTTCTAAAGAGATTTGATGTTCTGACATAATTTTTTACCACAGAGACACAGAGGCGCAGAGATTTTTAAATTATTTTTCTTTTCTCTGCGTCTCTGTGTCTCTGTGGTGAATCTTCCTAAACAAATACGAGCTTAACCGATTCCGGCATCCAGTCGTCGAGATTCTTTGCCACCGCGTCGGCTCCGGCTTCGCGAAGCTCTTCAGCGGAAACGGTATTCGTAACGCCCAAAGCCTTTAAATCGGCGTTTCGCGCCGCCATAATTCCCTGCGGCGAATCTTCGATGACGAGACATTCGCCGTGAGTTATCGGCAGATGATTTCGCCTTGTGCGCGCCGCGTCGATTAGCCTAAAACCGAGACGGTAACATTGCGGGTCGGGCTTGCAAGCGGTAACGTCTTCGGCGCTGACGATTGCCGAGAAACATTCCGCCAAGCCGGTTCTTTCGAGAATATATTCGATTTCCTCGCGCTTTGCCATACTGACAATTCCGAGGTCGAATTCGCGTGCCATTTTGCGTATAAAATCTTCGACGCCTTCAAAAAGCGGGACGTTCGCGGCGACAAGCTCGCGCCAGCGATTGGTTTTTGCCTGTGTTATCTCCAAAACCTTATTCGTTTCCGGCTCTTTACCGGCGCGCGCATACGCAGCTTCGACAAAGGTTTTATCGTCCATTCCGAGACATTCCAAATATTGTTCTTCGGTCAAATCGATGTCTTCTTTTTTCAAAATTTCCTGATACGCCTTCATTTGCAGCCCTTCGTCGTCGATTATCACGCCGTTAAAGTCGAAGAGAATAGTTTTTATAGCCATAATTTTTAATTGATAATTGATAATTGATAATTAAGAACCGGTTTTCATTATCAATTATCAATTATCAATTATCAATTCGCCCAAATTATCAATTTCCGAGAAACTTCTCGTCGAACATATTTCCGCGTCCTAAAATGCCGTTCGGGTCGAAAGCTTTTTTGAGTTCCGCCATTTCGTTCAGGAATCTTTCGCCGTACATCACGTAGAGATATTTCGACTTTAATTTCCCGATGCCGTGTTCGGCGCTGATTGTGCCGCCGAGCATGATTGACTGCGCGATAAATCTTCCGTACAGATGCTTTGCCTGCTTTGCTTCCGCATCGTTTTTCGGAATTATGTTCGCGTGCAGATGATTGTCGCCGATGTGCCCGAAGATAACGTATTCAAGGCGCGATTCGTCGAGTTTTTCTTTGTAAAATCTTAAAAACGAGGCGAATTTATCGTCCGGCACAGCCATATCCGTCCCGACTTTTCTTTGTTTATAGCGGACGATTCTTTCATTGACCGAAACGGGCAGAGCGTGACGAAATTCGCGCATTTTTATCAAATCCTGCTGGGCGGTCGTAAACCACGATTTTTCCAAATCGGCGTCGTATTTTTCCAGAAGCGCGTTCCACTCTTCGAATAATTCGTCTTCCGTTTCGGCGGTGGTTTCCTGTTCAAAGAAAATCGCGCCGTTCATTTCGTCCGGCACTTCGGCGAATTTCTCTTTGATAAAATTTAATGCTCTATCATCGAAATACTCGATTACGGTCGCGTCAACCCGATTTTGGATTTTAGATTTTGGATTTTGGATTATTTGATTTCTTGTGTTAAATGAAGCTTCTCTTGCTTCATTCACAAAGCTGAGCAAGTTTTTTTCGTCTTTGAAAAAAACGATTCCGCTTAAAAAGCCAACGGGTTTCGGCAAAAGCCTTAATTCGATTTCGGTTATGATGCCGAGCGTGCCTTCGCTTCCGATAAATAAATCAATCGCGTCGAGCTTGTCGCCGGAAAAATATCCGCTTGTGTTTTTTCTGACTTCGGGCTGGCTGTATGTCGGGACTTTGGCGCGAATTTTCCCGATTTCGATGAAACCGTTTTCAGCGAATATTTCTCCGCGTTTGAGATTCAAAATTTCGCCTGCCGGCAGGACAATCTTTAATCTTTCGACGTAATTTCGTGTCGCGCCGTATTTAAAGCTTCGAGCGCCGCTCGCGTTGGTCGCCACGGTTCCGCCGATTTGACAGCTCCATTCGGTCGGGTCGGGCGGATAGAAAAGATTTTTCCCGTCAACCGCTTTCTGCAAATCGATTAAAGAAACGCCGCTTTCGACAATGGCGGAAGTTTCGCCGATTTCTTTTATTCGATTAAGCCGTTCGAGCGAAACGACAAAGCCGCCGAAAGGAATCGCGCCCGCAACTGTTCCGGTTCTCGCGCCGGAAACCGTTACAGGAATTTTCTTTTCATTCGCTTCTTTTAAGATTTCCGAAATTTCTTCGGAGCTTTCGGGAATAAAAAGCTTTTCGGCGTGCCCGCCCTGCAAATTGCTCGCGTCAGTTAAGTAGTTTTGCAGTTCATCAAGCTGAGTTTTAACTTGCATACAATCATTGTAACTCAAGTTGACGGTGAGGAAAATTGAGGAAGATTTTAGGCGATTGTAAGAACTGATGCGCTGTCGAGACATTTCATAATGAATGCATTTTAGAGCGAATGTTTTTATTGACGCAAAATTTATTTTTGAATTTTTCGGCTAAATGCGTCGATAAGGTGTCTAAGGTTTGTGTGAATAATAGCGCCTTATTGTGTCTTCTTATTCTGCGATGTCCATTATTCTAATTTTGAGAGGTTTGAATTTGTGAAAAGAAACAATTATCTGCGATTTGCAGCGGCGGTGATATTTGGCGTCTGTGTCGGCGCTTTCGTTCCGGCTGCCGGACAAAGAAATACTGTTTTAGTCAAACAATTTATTGACGAAGTGGCGCAGCCGTATCGCGTTCAGGTTGACCGTTTTAAGGATTTGGATTCTGCCAATCAAGGTTTCGCCGCACAGGCTGAGGCAAATCGTAAAGTCGGTTATTTGCGGATTTCCGACGACACAAAACGCCTGATGTTTTTCAACGATTTGCCGAAACTGGCAATCGCCGCCGATTTGTGCAAAACAAAATTTGCCAATCTGAATCCGAAGGATTTGAGTTATTACGATGTCAAGGGCATTTGCCGAACAGCCGTTGAAGCACAAACTATTTACAACACCGGAGTTCAAAATTATTTGCAGTTCGGCGTTTTGCAGGGCGCGGGTTATCTGGACGAACAAAAACGCACGCTCGTCGCCAAAGACGGTTTTCTGACGCATCCGTGGGCGACGAAATATATTCTCAACACGGAAAAAGCAAAAGCCGAAATCCGCGAGAAAAAAGCAGCCGAATATAAAGCCGCCGGTGCTGAATTTCCCGCCGATTATTTCGCGCCGCTCGATGCCAAAGCCTCCGAATTGTGGGCGGAAATCGAACGTCTCGCGCCGAATTACGCGCTGCCCGCCAAATCCGGCAACGATGCGGCAATCGAAACAATGGCTAAAAAAGTTTTGATGAAAGACGCGGGAATTAAAATTCTCCGAACCGGAATGACCGAAACGACCTGGAAAATTACGACAAATAATCTCGGAATTCCGACTTATCGTTCAAAATACGGTTTCGTATTTTATAAAATGCCCGCAAGTTTCGGCGAGAATCTTTGTCGCTATCGCGCGTTTAATTACAACGAGCAGTATGCCGGCGGCGGAACTTACACGAAAAACAGCAAAGTTGATTTTAGCGAAAGTGTGCGGCTTCAGAAATGTCAATAAATGTAGAATTCAGGTAACGGGCAGTTTAATTTACAAGTAATAATGCAGAAACACGCGCGAAGTAAGTGTGTAGAACAAAACACACTTACTTCGCGCGTATTTCTGTATTGGAATCACATTCAAAAATATTTATCGCGCGTCGTAGCGGATTCGTCCCATCGCTTTGCTCGTTCCGCAGTTTACCGTAAAGGATGCGTCGATGTAGGCAATCGAAGAATAAAGCTCGTCGTAGATGATGCTGTTTACCGTGAAGCTGTGATTTGCTTTTTCGTAACAATGCAGCTTGTCGAACGACATCGCATACATCGTCGGCGATTGCCACAAATATTCCTGCGCGTTTGAAAATGTTCCGGCTGTAACTTTGTATCCGTAAGGCGCTTTGAACGCAAGACGCGACGAGTTGTACGAGCCGCCGTCGATATTTATCTGGACAACGCCCGAATCGCGCCTGTTGTCGGATTGCTTTTCAACCCTTGAAGTGAAAATCGCGTCGTCCGTAGTAACGACTTTTGTTTCCAGCTTGCCGTAATTGAGATACGAGTAAGACAGATACGTCCGGTACGATTGCTTCGACGGCATCGTAACTTTCGGCGGCGCGGGCGTCGGCGTCGGATACGAGCTTGAATATGAAGACGAAGGATAATTGCTTGACGTTGGATAATTCGTGGTTGTCGAAGTTGGCATTGTTGAAGACTTGTTATAGGCAATTTCCGCGCTTTTTTGAAATGCGAATTCCGATTTGCGCTGGTATTCGCTCATTCTCTCCTGCGCGCTCGTATAATTCGGATTTGTCTGGTCAACCGAAGCCATTAATTGATAAGCGCGTTTGTATTGATTGCCGATTTCGTCCCATTCATATTTTGTCGTCGCTCTATTTTGTTTCGTTTCGGCTTCGTACGCCTGAGTTTCGGCTTCTTCATACGCCTTCGGAGCTTTGATGTCGAGCTGTGTCGATGAAGCTGTCGTCGGAGCTACAGTTTCCGTTTTATTTCCGGCTATCGCATAACTGACGACCGCGTAGCCCAAAATAAAGAAAAATCCGAAAACGAGCGCGACGACGACGCCTCCGAGCGCGATGTCGTTATGCCAGAGAGAATTCAAAAAGCCTTTCGCTTCCTGTCTCGGCTCGTTCTGATAAACTTGCTGCGGCAGACGAACGAAAGTCGTCTGATTATTCGGAACAGCCGGCATCGTCGGCGGAATTAGTTCCTGTTCGGGCGACTTTGCAACCGGCGGCGGCTGAACGGGCTGAACCGCCTGAAATTGTTTCAAAGGCTGATTTGCCTGAACCTGAATCGGATTTACTCTGCCGTAACCAAGACTCGATGCAAGCATATTCAGCGCCGAAAACGCTTCTTTTGCCGATAGATGCCGCTGACGAAAATCGTATCTGACGAGCCGCGATATAAAATTCCCGATTTCCCCGTGAACTCTCGTCTTGTGCAGCCAGATAAATTCTCCGGTCGAGCGATTTTGATTAAGCTGCAAAGGATTCATTGCCGTCAAAGCTTCGATGACAACCAGACCCGCGCCGTAAAGGTCGCTCGCAAATCGAGGTTTTCCGGCGGTCTGCTCGCTCGGCATATAACCGTGCGAGCCGATGGCGACGGTCGATTGAAATGTCGGGCTTTGATTCAAAGGATTGACGCTGACTTGTTTGACCGCGCCGAAATCGATTAAAAATATTTTCCCGTCCGATTTGCGCCGGATGAGATTTGAAGGCTTGATGTCGCGGTGAATCACGTTCTGGCTGTGAACAAACGCGAGCGTTTCGAGAATCTGCCGCAGCAAATCAACTGCTTCGCGCTCGTGGTAAATTCTTCCGCCGTCAAATTCTGCCGCAAGCGTCCAGCCTTCAATCAATTCCTGTACGAGAAAAAACTCGCCGTCATCTTCAAAGTGCGCGAGAAGATTCGGAATGTTCGGATGATTGCCCAGACGGTAAAGAATATCGGCTTCCTGTTCAAAAAGTCTTCGCGCAAGCTGAAAGGTTTCCGCGTCGGCAAATTCCGGCTTTAGTCTTTTGACGACGCATCGCGGGCTTGTCGGAAGCTGCAAATCTTCGGCAAGGAATGTCTGCCCGAAACCGCCTTCGCCGAGCTTTTGCAGAATTCTGTAACGGTTGCTCAAGATTGATTCTTGCATAAAAGGAAAGTTTTTACTGAGGTAAACTGAAAAATCGCTGCCGAATGGCAACGATTCTATTTTAGCAGAATTTATTAATATTTAACAATGTTTTTCTTTTCGTTATGCAAGTGCGAGTTGTTTGTCGCGCATATATTTCAGTCTGTCCCGAATTTCCGCCGCCTGTTCAAATTTCATATCTCTCGCCGCCTGACGCATATCGGCTTCGAGCTGCGAGATTGTTTCCTTTAATTGTTTCGGCGAATATTCCTCGAAATCGTCGAAATTAAGCGGAACTTTGAAATAATCCGCTTCATAAGCCGTTACGAGAGTCGCGTCGATAGATTTGATAATCGTCGTCGGCGTGATGCCGTGTTCAGTGTTGTATTCTTCCTGAACTTTTCTGCGCCGCTCGGTTTCTCCGATTGCCTTTTCCATCGACTGCGTAATTTTATCGGCATAAAGAATCGCTTTTCCGCCCGCGTTTCTGGCGGCTCGTCCCATCGTCTGGATAAGCGAGCGCTCGCTTCTCAAAAAACCTTCTTTGTCGGCATCGAGAATTGCAACGAGCGAAACTTCGGGCAAATCCAAGCCTTCGCGCAGAAGATTGATTCCGACGAGAACGTCGAATTCGCCGCGCCGCAAATCTCTTAAAACCTTGATTCTTTCCAGAGTTTGAATATCCGAGTGAAGATAGTTGACTTTCACGCCGACTTCCGAGAAATATTCGCTTAAACTTTCAGCCATTTTTTTCGTCAAAGTCGTTACCAGAACGCGCTCGTTTCTTTCGCTTCGAACGCGGCATTCTTCGAGCAAATCGTCAATCTGCCCGCGCACGGGGCGAACTTCGACAACCGGGTCGAGCAAGCCTGTCGGGCGAATAATCTGCTCGATAACTTCGCCTTCCGTTTTCTCAAGCTCGTAATTTCCGGGCGTCGCCGAAACATAAATCGTCTGCCCGATTCGCTCGTTGAATTCTTCAAAATTCAGCGGTCGATTATCCATCGCCGAAGGCAGGCGAAAACCGTATTCGACCAGATTGCCCTTGCGCGAACGGTCGCCTTTATACATCGCGCCGAGCTGCGGAACGGTCTGGTGCGATTCGTCAATCACCATCAGCGCGTTATCGGGCAAATAATCGAGCAGAGTCGGCGGCGGCGCGCCCGGCGGTTTGCCGGTCAGATGGCGCGAATAATTTTCGATTCCGCGACAAAAACCCATTTCTTTTATCATTTCGAGGTCGTACATCGTGCGCTGATGCAGTCGCTGCGATTCGACGAGTTTTCCCTGTTTTATCAATTCTTCTTCCCACCAAACGAGCTCGTCCCTGATGGTTTTAATCGCGCGCTTAACGGTCGGTTTCGACATCACATAATGCGACTTCGGGTAAATCGGCAGGCGCGATTCGTGTTTGACGATTACCTCGCCGAGAAGCGGGTCGAAAGTGTAAATTCCGTCGATTTCGTCGCCCCAAAATTCGATTCTGTAAGCCTGGTCCTGATAGCTCGGATAAATCTCGACGACATCGCCGCGCACGCGAAACGTTCCGCGCTCAAACTCGATATTCGTTCTTTCGTATTGAAGCTCGACGAGACGCTGCAAAAGCTCTTCGCGTCTCAATTTCTGTTTCGGTTCGAGAAACATAATCATCCCGAAATACGCGTCCGGGTCGCCGAGACCGTAAATGCACGAAACCGACGCGACGACGATAACATCGCGTCTTTCAAACAAAGCGCGCGTCGCCGAAAGTCTTAAACGGTCGATTTCCTCGTTAATCGTCGCTTCTTTTTCGATATACAAATCCGCCGCTGGAACGTATGCTTCGGGCTGGTAATAATCGTAGTAAGAAACGAAATACTCGACCGAGTTTTCGGGAAAAAACGATTTGAATTCCTGATAAAGCTGCGCCGCGAGAGTTTTGTTATGAGCCAAAACGAGCGCCGGACGCTGAACTTTTTCGATGACGTTGGCAATCGTGAAAGTTTTTCCGCTTCCCGTAATTCCCAGTAAAACCTGGTCTTTTACGCCTTCGTTCAGATTATTTACGATTTGCCTGATTGCTTCCGGCTGGTCGCCCTTCGGCTGATTTTCAGAAATGAGACGAAATTGCATACATTAATTTTAACCTAAAATCCGCAAACAAAAAAGCGCGCGATAATAGAAATTTCAATCGGCAAAATCGTTTCACTTTAAAATTTTTATACAAATAAAAATGAGTTTCAAAATCGCTTTTGAAACTCATTTCGCAGATTTCCCGCTATATTTTTACAATTAAGCCGTTACGAGACCGATTTCCTGAATCGTTTCGTCAACTTCTTTCTGAAGCTCGGCGGACAAGCTGTTTTTTTCCAGCAAAGTGTAAAGTCCTTCCAGAGCATTTTGCTCTTTCGTGATTTTTATAGTATGCAAAACAGCCTTTCGGACGTTCATATCTTTATGCGAAATCAAGGCTTCGAAAACTTCTTCGGTTTCGCCCGCTTTGAGCAGAAGAGCGACGAGCGCGAAGGCTTCGTAGGCGGATTTCAAATCCGGGTGAACGAGTCTTTCAAACGAGCGTTTGACCAAATCGGCTTCGATAGCAGCGCGCGCCGCCTGACGCATGATGAATTCATCGTTGGTTTCGGCAATTCGCGTCCACGCGTCGGCGCGGTCAAAGCTCAAACGAAACAAACCGCGAGCAGAAGCCGCGCGGACTTCGCGGGTCGGGTCGGCGCAGGCAAGCAAAATCGGCACAAAAACCGATTCGTGGTCGATTTCGGCTAAGGTCGAAGCCGCTTTCGAGCGCAGATTTGACGAAAGGTCGTAAAGCGCGATTTGCGAAAGCGCTTCGACGGAATTTCTGGTTTTGAACGCCGCGAGAATTCTCAACGAAAGGTCGCGAATTTCTTCGTCTTCCTCGTATTCATCCTGAACCTGCTCAATCGCGCTCATCAAAGCATCGTCGTTGGAAAGCTGCAACGGCGAAAAAGGTCTTGCAAGCTCAAGTCTCTGGACTGAAAAAATCGGCAAAACCGCCGAAGACGCGCTTTTTGCCTCGACCGGCAATTCTTCCGCTTTTGCATTCCGCGCGAAAATATCAGTCGTTTTCGGCAATCCGTCCCGCATTTTTTTACCGGCATTCAATTTATCGCCGCGTTTATTGATAACTTTTTTATTTTTTCTGAGCCATTCAAGCTCTTTATCGGCGTCGAGCGAATGGTCTTCTTCCCAACTTTCTTTCTTCTGCGGTTTCTTGCTCTGAGCGGCAGCCGTTTTCTTGTCTTTCCGGCTTTTTAAAGTCCAGAAAATCGCTCCGGCTAAACCGATTACGAGCACTACAAGCGAAACATACCACCAGGTGAAATCTTCTTTTTCGACGACTTCTTCCGGCGGAACCGTAACCGACGGCATCTGTGCCAGAACGCTTGTGGTAATAAAAAGCAGAAGTGGAACGATTTTTCTGAGCTTAAATCCATCTACCCAAAATCTACAATCAATTTTCGTTAATTTATTCATTTTTTTTATTTCTGAAAGCGCAAAAAGTAAGAGGAACAAATTTAGCTGAGGTTATATATCTATTCCGAGCTGTCGGATTTCAGAGGAAAGAAATCCAAAAATAATTTTACCATTTTTTTTTCAAACTTGTCATCTAATATTTTAACTTTGTTTATCAAAAATAAATAAAATTGATAAACTCGTTGGAATTCCCGAAAATATTTCTGATTTAAACTTTACGAACAGCCGAATTCATACTAAAGTAGCTTATTCAAATTTATTTCCGCTCCCCATATTTCAAATAAATGTCAGCTGTTAAAACGGTTTCGGAAACTAATGTCGCGGGGCTTAAACTTGTTCATCGGGGCAAAGTGCGCGATGTTTACGATGTGGACGAAAAGCGTCTTCTGCTGGTTGCGACCGACCGGATTTCCGCTTTCGACTGCGTAATGCCGACGACAATTCCGCATAAAGGCGAAGTTTTGACTGCGCTTTCCGCCTTCTGGTTTGAACATTTGCAGAATCTGACCGCGCATCATCTGCTAACAAGCGATTTTGAAGAAATGCCGGAAATCGTCAGGCAGACGGAAGAATTGCGCGGGCGCTCGATGCTTGTCAGGAAAACAAAAGTTTTCCCCGTAGAATGCGTCGTGCGCGGCTATCTGGAAGGCTCCGGCTGGAAAGATTATCAGGCGACCGGAAAAATCTGCGGGCACGATTTGCCGGAAAATCTGCGACAATGCGAAAAGCTGCCGCAACCGATTTTTACGCCCGCGACAAAGGCTGAAAAAGGACACGACGAAAACATCACAGAAGCTGAGTTTGCCCGAATTGTCGGCGCGAAAACTGCCGAACGGCTCATTTCCCTTTCGCTCGATATTTACCGGAAAGCGAGCGAATATGCCTTAACGCGCGGAATAATTATTGCCGACACAAAATTCGAATTCGGTTTGGACGACGAAGGCAATATTTTATTGATTGACGAGGTTCTGACGCCCGATTCATCACGTTTCTGGTCGGTCGAAACATATTCGCCGGGAAAAGCCCAGCCTTCGTTCGACAAACAATTTCTGCGCGAATATCTGGAAACTCTTGTCTGGAACAAACAGCCGCCCGCGCCGGAGCTTCCCGCGGAAATTGTCAAAGCCACAACCGAGCGTTACCTTGCGGCTTATCATTTATTAACAGGAAAAAGCTTAGTAGAAAGCAGCGAGTAGATTGTAAATTATTTTTTTACTATCTGCTCGCTATTAACAAATATGCGAAAACGAATGGAAAGCTTGATTGAAGAAATGCTCGATGGACAGATTATGCTCAACGAAGCGTTGTGTGAATTTGAAAAAGTCTATATCCAAAAGGCTTTGGAGCGTTACGACGACCATCATTCAAATACGGCAAATGCGCTCGGAATCCATCGAAATACACTGTCCAAACGCGTTGCGACTTACCAGGAAACACCGAAAATGCCGAAGCGTCTGCTTGCGCGCCGCGCTAAAACTACTAGCTGAAAACGGGCTTATTTTTCGTTTCCAAAATCTCGACTTTATCGCCGACGCGCAAAATTTCTCCTTCCTTTTCAACAATCAGATTCTGCCCGAAAAGTATTTTTTTCTTGATACTTCGTTTCGGAATGCGAAATTTTGCCAGAGTCTTCAGCGGTTCGACGCCTGTTTTTACGCCTTTTTCCTGTTCAATCGTCGTCATCACGCACCGCGCGCACGGTTTGACGATGTGAAAAATCGTTTCTCCGATTTTGATTTTCTTCCAGCCGTCTTCCGAGAAAGCTTCGGAATCTTTGACGACCAGATTCGGGCGAAAACGATTCATCGGCACGGGATTTTCCAGTTTATCGTTCAAATCCGCCAGAGAATTTTCCCCAATCAGCAGAAACGGATAACCGTCGGCAAAGCTTACGTGGTCGTCTTTATGAACGGCATAAAAATAATTTACTTTTCGCTCCGTTTCTTCCGGCATCAGAACGAGCCTGCAATTCGTTTGTAGAACGTCTCTGAAAAATTCATTGACCGAAGCTTTATAAACTTTCGCGCGGCAGGAGCTGCGCCAGATTTTCACGCGGGCAGTTTCATCCGAACCGGTTTCAAACGGAATCAGAATTTTATTATTCTCATTTTCCGACACGCGCAAGCCTTCGTCCAAAATCTCCACTGCGAGAGTCGCCATTTTGGGAAACTCGCGCTGCGTGAAAAATTGGTTTTTCTCGTCAACCAGCATCCAACGCCGGTCAAAACGCAATCCGCGACGGTCAACAGTCGATTCGTTGAGCGTTATTCCGCGTAAAGATTTAATCGGATAAATATTTATCTCGGATAGATACATAAAAATTTGATAATAGCATTGTCAGATTATCTAAAATATTACGTGCAAACTTGACTAGTTAAACTTTGTTTTATAAACTAGCACTTTCGGATAGAGAGTGCCAGAATTACAATTTTCGTCCTGTCTGTCCGGGTTATTATCTTAAACTTAAATATAATTTTCAAAAGGAGTTAAGTTAAATATGGCAACAACAATCAAACCATTGCACGACCGCGTAATCGTTCGTCGGCTTGAAGACAACACAAATCAGACTGCCGGCGGGCTTTTTATTCCCGATTCGGCGAAGGAAAAACCGCAGGAAGGCGAAGTTATCGCCGCCGGTGCGGGGAAATATAAAGAAGACGGCTCGCGTCAGACTTTGGACGTAAAAGAAGGCGACCGCGTTCTTTTCGGCAAATACAGCGGTTCGGAAATCAAAATCGACGGTGAAGAATTATTGATTATGCGCGAAGACGAAATTCTCGGAATTATCGAACGCGCGAGCGCAACTGCGTAATTCGTAATACGTGATACGTAATACGTCAAAAGCGGTTAAATATCACGGCATCGAATTATAAAATAAGGAATTATTTAATAAGAAAAATCGAAAACGTATTACGTATCACGTACTGCGTATCACGAAAAAGGAGTAAATTATGGCTAAACAAGTTATTCACGGTGAAGAATCGCGCGCGGCAATTTTGCGCGGCGTCAATCAGTTAGCTGATGCAGTTAAAGTTACATTAGGTCCGAAAGGGCGCAACGTCGTTATCGACAAAAAATTCGGCTCGCCGACCATCACGAAAGACGGCGTAACGGTTGCGAAGGAAATCGAATTAAAAGACAGTCTGGAAAATATGGGCGCGCAGATGGTGCGTGAAGTTGCCTCGAAAACGTCAGACGTTGCGGGCGACGGAACGACGACGGCGACTGTTTTGGCGCAGGCAATCTTTAAAGAAGGCGTTCGCACGGTTGCGGCTGGCGCAAATCCGATGGCGCTCAAACGCGGCATCGATAAAGCGGTCGCGGCGGTTGTCGAACAGATTAAAAGCATTTCGCAGCCGGTTTCCGGCGATTCAATCGCTCAGGTCGGAACGGTTTCGGCGAACGGCGACAAAACAATCGGCACGATTATCGCGGAAGCGATGGGCAAAGTCGGTAAAGACGGCGTTATCACGGTTGAAGAATCGCGCACGATGGACACGACTCTCGAAGTCGTCGAAGGAATGCAGTTTGACAGAGGTTATCTGTCGCCTTATTTCGTTACCGACCCGGAAAGAATGGAAGCGGTTCTCGAAGACGCTTTAATCTTAATCAACGAGAAGAAAATCTCTTCGATGAAGGATTTGCTTCCGGTTCTCGAACAGGTTGCCAAAACCGGCAGACAGCTTTTGATTATCGCCGAAGACGTTGAAGGCGAAGCGCTCGCAACACTCGTTGTCAACAAACTGCGCGGAACTCTGAACGTCGCGGCTGTCAAAGCGCCGGGCTTCGGCGACCGTCGCAAAGCGATGCTCGAAGATATTGCGACGCTGACGGGCGGCAAAGTCATCTCGGAAGATTTGGGCATCAAGCTCGAATCAATCACGATTGACGACCTCGGCAAAGCGAAGAAAATCACGGTTGACAAAGACAACACCACAATCGTCGAAGGCGGCGGCGAAGGCGAAACCATACAGGGACGCGTCGGCGTCATCCGCAACCAGATTGAGCAGTCAACTTCGGATTACGACCGCGAAAAATTGCAGGAACGTCTGGCGAAACTCGTCGGCGGCGTCGCCGTCATCAAAGTCGGCGCGGCTACCGAAACCGAGATGAAGGAAAAGAAAGCCCGCGTTGAAGATGCAATGCACGCCACGCGCGCGGCTGTCGAAGAAGGAATCGTTCCGGGCGGCGGCGTCGCTCTGGTTCGCGCTTCGAAAGTGCTTGACGATTTCAACACCGATTCGGAAGACATGGACGAAAATATCGGCGTAACAATCGTTCGTCGCGCTCTCGAAGAACCGCTCCGTCAAATCGCGCAGAACGCAGGAATGGAAGGCGCGGTCATCGTCGGAAAGGTGCGTGAAGGCGAAGGCGAAAACTACGGCTTTAACGCCGCAACCGAAAAATTTGAAGATTTGGTTGCCGCAGGCGTCATCGACCCTGCCAAAGTTACCCGTTACGCGCTGCAAAACGCGGCTTCGATTGCCGGTCTGATGCTCACCACCGAAGCTATGATTGCCGACGTTGCCGACGAAAAAGGCGACGGCGGCGGCATGGGCGGCATGGGCGGCGGCATGGGCGGCATGGGAATGGGAATGTAATCTGAAATTACGAATTTCAAATTACCAATTACAAAAGGCTTCGCTCATTTGAGTGAAGCCTTTGTTTTCTTTAAATGAAGATGAAATATTTGTTTTTAAATTTCTTTCTATACAAGTTGTGCAAAAAAATCATCTACTTCATCTGAAGTTAATTCTCCTACATGATATTCAGCCAAGTATTTTTCTTCTTCATCTATTTCTAAACCGCAATGAGGACACTTTACTGCTAAAACAGCTAAAAGCGGTTGAGATTGTTCTATTGGATTTACTTTAACAAATAAATCGCTTGAATCGCAGATAAAACAGCTTTCCTTAATGTAAAAATCATTCCATTCTTTTCCTATTTGCCTTTCCGTAACTTCAGACAAAATAAAACTATCATCATAATCATCTCTTCCAATTATGTCTGATATATTTGGAAAGTCTGCGTTCTGATAAAACATAGCAAAACTTACAGTCTTCAGAACATATTTGTCTATAGATTCATTTTTCTTTAATAATCTGTCGCATACTTTTTTTGCAACTTGAATTTCTCGGAAAATTGGTTTGGTAACAACTAACTCAATATTAATTTGGCGTGCATTAAAAAGAAATTCTTGTAGAAATGGAAAGAGTATTTCAAGTATAGCTTCTACATGTTTTCCTTCTTTATCTCCACTTGCGCCATAATGAACAATATCGTTTCGTAGTTTCTTGGAAATATCGAGTTGTTTTTTCCAGTTTTCAATAGCAGGATAAAGTTCCTTAACTCTAGTGAAAGCAGTATCAAAAGTTATTGTCCTTTCTATATCCAAGTCATTAATTGGTACTTGATGACCATTTGGATGCTCTTGAAAGTCTTCCTTAAATAGACTTTTTAAGGTTTTCCAATCTAATTTGGAGTCCTGAACTATAAGAACCTTGTGAATTCCCTCCAACTCAGATTTAAATGCAATCTCAACAGCATTCTGAAGCATAACTACTGCTTGTGGAATTCTATCTCCTGCTATAAGCCATAAAGCTGCGTCTATGGAGTCTAAACAATTAACCATAAGTTGAGACTTACCCAACGCGGCTTGCGTCCATTGAGAGCGGCGACCTGCTTCAAGTTCCAGGCTATAAGGCATTTTTATTCTCCAAATATTTACTAACAGCCAATTTTATAATCAGTAAAGCTCATCGGGCAGGCACAAGATCTGCCCTACAAAATACTTATCGGTATTATATTTCGATAATGTCTTTATCCTTCTTCAGAAGCATATTGACGATTTGGCTTTGGTCGAGGTTTTTCTCGGCTGCCAGTTTTTTGACGAATTCGGCTATTTCGGGTTCGAGATATATCGGCAGATTAAATTCGGCGTCGGCGTTATAAAACTTGCCTCTGACGCCTTTTGAAAAATCATATTCCTTTTTCATATTGTTCTTCTTCCCTTTTGGTCGCTTTTCGCGCCGAGATTATTCTTATTCTGCAAACCGACGCGCTCAATTCATCAAACTTATGCGAAAGCACGAGCAGTATTCCGTTTTCGTCAAAGCCTATGTAAGCCATCTTTCCTCAGTCGCGCTATGTTCCTCGTCGGGAATCGAAAGCATATTCGGGTCGCGGAAAATCGCCGTAGCTTTTTTAAAACTTATTCCGTGTTTACGAAAATTGCTTTTCGCTTTTTTGATGTCCTACTTGAAATCATAACGCATATTTCCGTTGATAATACGATGAAAAATTAATTTAAAGCAAGATTTTTTGCAAAAACTATTTACTTTTTCAAAAATCTCTTGTAATATTCCGCGTGAATAATTAATCAAGGGGAATTTTTCGGATTCGGGACGTTCAGTTTTGGATTCAGAGCGTCCGAATCCGATTCGGGGCGTTTCGATATGGATTCAGAATGTTTCAGTCAGGATTCAGAATGTTCGGGTCAGGATTCAGAGCGTTTCGATGTGGATTCAGAGCGTTTGTTGTCGATTCGGAGTGTTTCGATGAGATTCGGGATGTTTCGATTCGGATTCAGGACGTATCGACGTAAATTCAGAGTGTTTTGATGTGAATTCAAGATGTTTTGATAAGATTCAGAGCCTATCGACACGGATTCAATGCAAATGCTAATTCGTTAGACCAATTTTTTCTTTAATCAGGCTGTCTCCCGCCGGTTCCCGACGGCAGCAGCTCTCAACTAACACAAAACAGGAGAAAATTAAGATGAATGCTTATTACAGAAGACGTTATGAGATGTTTCTGAGGGTGCAGGAGTTTATTCTCGCGCATATTTCGTTTTTTCCGCCGACGGGCTTTGCGGGAGCTATTTTCGCTTCGCTTCAGGCGGTTATTACGACGATTGGCGGGCTTGCCGGGCAGCAGCTTTCGGCAAAGGGAAACTTGGGAATGGCTTCGGACGTAAGAGGCGACGCGCGTGATGTTTTATACGCTATGCTTCAGGACATTTCCGGTTACGCGCGTTCGCTCGCTTATGTCGTCAGCGGTCTGGAAAACAAATTTCGACTGCCATATAATCGCAGCGACCAGAATCTGATTGCCGCCGGACGAGCTTTTGCCAAAGATGCCGCCGAATATAAAGCGCAGTTTATCGAAATGAAGCTGGACGCAGATTTCATCGAGAAATTGACAGTCGCGACCGGCGCGCTGGAGCAGGCGGCAGCCGAAGCGGATACGGCGAAACAATCGAAAATCGGCTCGACCGCATCATTTGCGCCGCACATCGATGCGGGAATGATTGCCGTCCGAAGGCTCGACCCGATTGTCAAAAGAACTTTTCGCAATGATGCGGCGGCGCTTGCCGCGTGGACGTTTGCAAAACACGTCGAACGCGCGCCGCAAGGGAAGAAAACGGAAACCCAGCCGAATGCTTAATCAAAAAAGGCTTCGTTTAATCAAAAGCGAAGCCTTTTTTGCATTCATTTATAAAAGTTTTACTCTTTGAGGCGATAAACGGACTTGTAGCCGCCGTAATCGGGCACGCCGGGTAATGTTCCGCCGGTTACTATTTCCGTTAATGTTTTACCGTCTTTGGAGAGTTTCCATTCTGACTTGTTTTTTATTTTCACCGGTTTTTTATTGTTATTCGCGGCGGACGGGTTGTTAAAATCGATTTTCTCCATCATGAATGTGGCTTGATTTACGAGCGTTTTGCCGCGCCATTCGATTGTACGGAAATTATTTTCATCGTTCTTTTTTAAAACGGGTATTCTCCGCCCGTCAGTAAAATATTCGAGATTTTCGACTTTCTCGGCTCCGTTGCCGAATGTCGTTGTGCGTGTAATTTTTATTTGCGGGTCTTTATGCACGATGACCATCGTTACATCGACGAGAATGCCTGTGCTGAAGCCTGATATAGGACCGGTTTTAGATTTATCGAGAATCCATGTGCCGCTAAAATCGGGAAGCTTTTGTTCCGCGTTTTTGTCATTCTGAGCGCTGCATAAAACTGCAAACATAAATATCCAGAGAAATATTAATGCCTTTTTCATAAAGCTAAATAATACTTAGCATTTCCCTATTTATCAAACAACATACGAAAGGCTTCGCTCGATTTTGAACGAAGCCTTTTTTTATTTGCAAATACCGGAGAATTTATTTTACGCGGCGAAAAACGAGCGTAAACGTGTCCAGCGTGGGAATATTCGGCATATTTCCGCCTATTTCTATCAATGTCAGGGTATTGCCGTCATCTGAAAATCTCCATATCTGTCTGCTTTTCAGCTCGATGGCTGTTTTGCCGCTATTTTTAATAAACCAGTCCGCGCCTTCGCCCATTTCGATTCGATATTTGTCTCTTTTGACAAGTATTCCATCCTTCCATTCGACTATGCGGTAATTTTTCTTATCATTTTTCCCGCGCACGCTCATCCGTCGCCCGTCCGTGTAATACAAAAAGTTTTCGACCGACACTTTTCCGTCAGCATATCTGGTCGCCCGTTTGATTTTAATTTCCGGCTCATTCTGCACGATGACCAGAGTTATTTCCGCGCGAACTATCGCCCAGACTCCCGGTTCGCGAGCGCTCTTTTTTTTATCGAGCACCCACGTTCCGTTCAGGTCAGGAATGTTTTTATCGACAATCTTTTTATCCTGCGCGGTGCAAAACGCGGCAAGCAAAAACATCAAAAATACTAATAAGATTTTTTTCATATCAACCCCAAATTGTTAATTATACCTTTCTTTTGACTAACAATAAAATCTGCTGCAAGTCGGAACAATTCCGAAAATTGAGATGAAATCGGGAATATAATGTGAAATTACCAATTAAAAAAGGCTTCGCTCTTAAATGAACAAAGCCTTTTTTAATTAACGCTTGTGATAACGACAGACCTGAATATTATCGTTTATAGCTATTGTGTGATGTCCAGATAACGCAAAACGGCAAAGCTGTAATTGCTTTGCGGTTCCAGTTGAGCGCTCGCGACGACCAGAATTTTACCGTCGGACTGAATCATGATTTTGGTGCAGTAATCATCGCCGCCGAAAAAATTGCGCTGCTCGTAGCCGATAGCGTGACCGCCCTCATCAAAAAGCACAAGCCCGATGTCGTAATACCCGTTTCCGCCGCTCAGAACCTGGCAGCCGAGAATCGTGCCGTTCGGTCTTACCGTTAATCCGCCGGGTCCGTTTTGAAAAGACGAGGCTTGATTCGGGTAATTGGCAAGGTCGAAAGTCGTCTCAAAACGCCCGCTGTAGGAATACCGCTTGACGAGCGGGAAACCTCCAATTAATATGCGCCCGTCAGCTTGCGGATACAAGCCGGCGAGTATGTCCGGCGGAACCTCTGTGCCTTGTTTTCTGCCGAATTTTCGGTCAAGCGTCATATTCGGGTGATAGCGCTTTAAAAAATACACGCTGTAGTCGCAAGTGGTTGTTTTCGTCGGAGTGCAGTTCGGAATGCGACGGGTAAAGCTGCCGGAAACCAGTATTTTGCCGTCCGGCTGTATCGCTAATCCATTGAAGCTGGTAATTTCGTTTTCGAAAAAGAGCTTAAGTATCCCGTTATTTCCGTATGTCGTATCGATGCTTCCGTTCGCGTTATACCGGACAAATACGATTTGCGACCGGTTTACAGGATTGGAACCGCCTAAATACAAGCCTCCGACGGCAATGAACTTTCCGTCCGGCTGGGGAAACAAAATGCCGATTCCTTCGCTCAGGCTTTCGGGAAAATCGGTCATAACCGTTCCGCCGCTTCCGAACGTATTGTCGAGCGTCCCGTTCGGATTGTAACGAGCCAGCGCGAAAACGCCGTCGCTGCTTCCGCCGACGAGAATTTTACCGTCCGGCTGAAAAAGGGTCGGACCGGGAATGTCCTCGCGCTGAAATCCGAAAGACGTGGTAACTGTTCCGACGCTGCCAAATGTGTTGTCGAGCGTGCCGTCCGGGTTGAGACGGGCAATGGCAAAATCTCTTAACCCATTGCTTTGCCCGCTCGGACAGCTCACCCCGACAATCACAATTTTCCCGTCCGGCTGCAACAAGGCTCCTGTCGCCTGGTCGGTGGTCGCGGCGATACGGAAATTCACCTTGCCGCCGACGCCGAAACTCTTGTCGAGAATACCGGCGGCAGAAATTGAATTCGAACATAGAAGAATTATCAAAACCACGATTCGAACACGCCAAAAACCTTGCAGTAAATTTTGAACATGTTTTTTTTGAATATTATTGTTCATAACATCTCGGAACAGGTATCGGAATAGAATTGGAAAATTTCGCTTACATTATAATGCAAGGCGGACTTTTCCGAAAGTTTTTTTGCGCGGGCGGCTCGAATGTTCAGATACGCGCTTTTTTATTTTCCCCCTGCGGTAATAACGTCCGCAACATTAAAGCGACTTCCGTTTACAAGAAGTTTCGTTCAAATGAACGAAGCTTCTTCCTTTCAGCAATAGAAATCAGGAATGCGGAAATTCCGGCTGCGTTTTGGTTTCTCTCTAATTTCCTATTTTCACATTCGAGATTTTTTTTCCGAAGATAAAAATAACAATCAACCAATCGCAAAACACCTGCATCAAAGTTTGCCGTTACCCCTTAAAAATTTGAAAAAATTTGTTCTCTTGGCAGTTGAAATGTTCAACCTGTCCCATTCAATTTTTAGCTTTTAATTAAATCTTTACGCTCCATAAAAATAATATGAAGAAATTACTGTTGTTTGTATTCGTGTTCGCACTCGGCTTTTTATTTTTAGACAGCCGGTATCAATTTACCTCCGTATCGGCTCAAAATGACTTTATCAAAGCTCCCGCACAGCAGGAAAAAGACACCGAGCTGGCATCATTTATCCGCCGTCTGACAAATCGTTCGACCGACGGTTTGATACAAAACAGAAGCGCCAATGGCGCGGTTTCCATTGACCTCGGCGAGGGTTTTCAAAACGTTATGCTCTCAAAAATCGACACCGACGGCGAACCTGTCGCCGCGTGTATTACGAGCATTGACGAAGCCAACGCTTTTCTCGGCAGAAATCTCGAAACGGGCGAAGTAATTTCCTCCTCGTTTTTCCAGAAAGACAATGATGCTTCGATAGCGGCGCGGCACGGAATGTCGCAGCAGGAATTTGAATTTTATAAAAACCTGATTGAAGACGCCGCCCGCCAGCGCGCAGCGCGTCCCGATGCCGCAACCATTAACATCGTCAACGCCGACGGCGCGGGCGAAGGTTTTAACGACGCTACGGTTGCGACTCCCGAAGGCAATAATACGGGCTTGACGCGCGGTCAGCAGCGTCTGAATTTATTCAACTTCGCGGCTGGAATCTGGGGCGCGTATCTGGACAGCAACGTGCAGATTAACGTCAGCTCGGAATTCAACTCGCTTACGCCATGCACAAGCTCGGGCGGTGTTCTCGGCTCAGCCGGAACATTAAACGTCCACGCCGATTTTTCAGGCGCGCAGTTTCCCGGCACATGGTATCACGCCGCGCTTGCCAATAAATTGAGCGGAACCGATTTAAATACTGCAAGCGCCGAAATCAGAGCCAGATTTAATACCGATGTCGATAACGGCTGTCTCGGCGCAGGCTCAAGA
The DNA here is from genome assembly GCA_049799955.1 of Pyrinomonadaceae bacterium. Lineage (GTDB taxonomy): Bacteria > Acidobacteriota > Blastocatellia > Pyrinomonadales > Pyrinomonadaceae > JBGTFE01. The sequence continues at coordinate 6,999 of JBARIW010000096.1, read as the reverse complement.
TTTTATTACGGTCTGGATAACGCCACGCCTTCGCAAAGAATCAATTTGCTGGTCGTTCTGCTTCACGAAATGGGACACGGTTTAGGATTTTCCACTTTTTCCAACGGCAGCACGGGAGCGTTATTTAACGGTCTGCCCGATGTTTACACGCGTTTTATGCTCGACCGCTCGACGAACAAATACTGGAATCAGATGACAGACGCCGAGCGCGCCGCTTCCGCCTTAAATACTTCAAACATTATGTGGGACGGCGCGAACGTAAAAGTCGCGTCCGGCGCTCTGACGGGCGGGCGTGATTCGTCGGGACGCGTTCAGTTATTTTCGCCGAATCCTTTTCAGGGAGGCTCATCGATTTCTCACTTTGATACAGCCGCTTCGCCAAATTTGCTGATGGAGCCGATTATTAATGTCGGCTTGCCGATTAATCTGGATTTGACGCGCCAGCAGATGCGCGACATCGGTTGGTTTCGCGACACTAACGCCGATTTAATTCCCGATACGATTACGAATGTTCAGCCGAGCGGCGGCAGCGTCGTTATCGGAAATTCAGCGACCGTTTCGTGGACGAATACGGGCGGATTTAACCGCAGCGTGATAGTCGAGCTTTCAACCGACGGCGGCGCGACATTCCCGACGACAATCGCTTCAAACGTTGCCAATACAGGTTCGCTGACTTTCACAGTTCCGAATATTCCGACAACGCAGGGACGAATTCGCGTTCGTGAATTTAATTTTGTCGAGCCGGTCGGAATTTCCGGCGCGAACTTTTCTATCTCAAACGGAACGACTGTCGCCGCTCGCGCGCCGTTCGATTACGACGGCGACGGTAAAACCGATTTATCGATTTATCGCGCTCCGGTCGGCGAATGGTGGTATCAGAAATCGTCGAACGGCGGAAACGCCGCGTTTCAATTCGGCAGCAGCACAGACAAAATCGTTCCCGCCGATTTTACCGGCGACGGCAAAACGGATGTCGCCATCTTCAGACCTGTCTCTGGCGAATGGTTTATCTTGAGAAGCGAAAATGCGAGCTATTATTCCTTCCCGTTCGGAACTGCCGGCGACGTTCCCGCGCCCGGAGATTTTGACGGCGACGGAAAAGCTGACCAAGCCGTGTTTCGACCTTCTGATTTAAACTGGTATATTCGACGCTCTTCTGATGGCGGCACGACGATTCAGCAGTTCGGCGCTTCAGGCGATGTTCCGGTTGTTGCCGATTACGATGGCGACGGCAAAGCCGATATTGCCATCTTTCGTCCTTCAAACGGGCAATGGTGGATACAGCGCAGTTCGGGCGGAACGGTCGCTTTTCAATTCGGCGCGGACACGGATAAAACCGTTCCGGCGGATTATACCGGCGACGGTAAAGCGGACGTGGCTTTTTTCAGACCTTCGACCAGAGAATGGTTTATTTTAAGAAGCGAAAATCAGAGCTATTATTCCGCACCGTTCGGCGCTGCCGGAGATACGCCGACGCCGGGCGATTATGACGGCGACGGCAAGGCGGATTTCGCCATCTTCCGGGCAAGCGAAGCAAACTGGTATCTACAGCGCTCAACCGCCGGATTTACGGCGCTGCGATTTGGCAGCACGACCGATATGCCGACTCCAAACGCCTTTGTTCGCTGATATTTATAATTAAAACCGAAAAAATCTTCGCTTTTTTTTGAAGCGAAGATTTTTTTGCCTCTTTATCAAAATTGTACAGATAATTCGCGCGTGTTTCCGCATTATCGATATAACTCAAACTTAATCATTACCGAATTTTATTGCCTATTAACCGCAATTTATTTATCATTGAATTGTTGACATAATGACAACTAATTTTTTTCAAACAAGGGAGGTTTTTGATTTATGGCAGATGAAAATAAATGCGGGCATGAAATATGTGTTTGCACCGTAAGCGGCGACGATGAATATTGCAGCGAACACTGCGAAGATGCGGAAGACCAGGATATGACGGAAATCGCCTGTGATTGCGGGCATTCGGGCTGCGATTAATTAATTTTTTCTATAAAAAAAAGGCTTCGACAAAATTTTGTCGAAGCCTTTTTTTTATTTTTTAAGTTTTAATCTTTTAGCTTAGGAAACGCTTCCGCTCGCGCCCGCCTTTAACCCGCCAAATAGATACCTGACAATAATAAGCAGTATAATCGCGCCTAAAATTGACATAATCCAACCTGCCGCATAGCCCGCGTCCGCCCATAACATTCTGGCTATCATCGTCCCTAAAAACGCGCCCGCCACGCCAATCAAAGCCGTTATCAGCCAGCCGAGCGCGCCATTCGCAATCGGTTCTTTTCCCGGCAGTAAAATTCTCGCAATTAACCCGACTATAAGACCAACCAACAGTTGCCAAATAATAGACATAACTTTTTCTCCCTTTTCTTAATTTTCGTTAAAAAGCGTCCTCAATTCAAATATTTTAAAGATACTTTGCGCCTTTGCGGGAAATTAATTATCTCGAAAGCGCAAACAACACAAAATCAGGACTTTTTAAATTAACGAATGGCTGAACTTTATCACCTTTTATCCTCGATTCCAAGCAAAATTGCTACTTATTTCCCAAAACCTGCAAAATGTCTTCTATCAATACATCCGGCTCGAACGGCTTTGTGTGATACTTCTGAAAACCGGCGCTGTATGCTTTTTCCTTATTCTCGCCGGCGGCAAATGCGCTCAAAGCGATGGCGGGAATTTTTCCGCCGCTTTCTTCGGGAAACTGGCGAATTCGATTTATCAGCGCATAGCCGTCTTCAATCGGCATTGCCAAATCAGAAACGATAACGTCAGGCAAATTATTTTTTGCCGCCGAAAGCAGTTTCAGCGCGGCTTTCGCCGATTCGGCGCACCTGACATCAGCGCCGCTTTGTTCAAGAACGAGCTGCAACACCTGCCGCGAGTCCGGGTCGTCCTCGACTATCAAAACTTTGAGATTATTCAAAAGCCTTTCCTGTTTTGGATTGGAAACTTTTATCTCGGCTGAAATTTCCTCATCTGTAATATATAAAGGCAGTTCGACCGTAAAAACGGAGCCATGACCGATACCTTCGCTTTCGGCTTTAATCGTGCCGTTGTGTTTTTCGATTAAAATTTTCGAGATTGAAAGCCCTAAACCCAATCCGCTGCGGTCGTGTGAAGTTTTTTCGTCGCCCTGCGCGAATTGACGGAAAATTTTCGGCAGAGCTTCCGCGCTGATTCCCTGCCCGTTGTCTTTGACGGAAACAATCGCACGGTCGTCTTTTACCGAGACGTTTATGGAAACCGCGCCGCCGGCGAGCGTAAATTTAACCGAATTGGAAAGAATATTCGTAAAAACCTGCTGAAGCCTGACCATATCGCCGAAAACCTTGATTTTATCGGCGTCGGCGTTAAATTCGAGCGCGATTTCTTTTGCTTCGGCGGTCGGTTTCTGCGAGTTATAAACGTTTTTTAAGATTTCATAAAGATTGGTCGGGCGAAATTCCAGACGCAGCTTGCCCGACGCGATGCGTGCGGAATCGACCAAATCTTCAATCAGCTTTGCCTGCGAACGGGCGCTGCGCTCGATTGTTTCGAGCGCATTTCGATGCGTTTCGTTATCGACATTTTTAGTCAGCAAAATTTTCGTCCAGCCGAGAATCGCGTTGAGCGGCGAGCGAAGCTCGTGCGAGACAATCGCCAGAAAGAAATCTTTCGTGCGGTTTGCATCTTCGGCTTCGTCGCGCGCCTTTTTTTCGCGCTCGTAAATTTTTGCCAGTTCCTCGGAAGCAGTTTTTTTCTCGGTAATCTTGCGAATAACGCCCATCATACTGAAAGGCTTTCCTTCGGCATCGAGATATGTTTTTCCTTTCGTCGTAATCCAGTGAACGCTTCCGTCCGAATAAATTATGCGAAATTCCGAATCGTAATCCTGCCCGTAAGTCTGCGAGTGCTGAATCGCCGCTTCGACCTTTTCGCGGTCTTCAGGGTGAACAATATCGGCAATCGAAAGCAGCGTAATCTGCTCGCCAGCCGGAACTTCGAATAACTGGTTGCATTTCGGCGTGGAAAAAATTTTATCCTCGACCAAATCCCAAAACCACAAACCGATGTCGGCGTTTTCGGCGGCATAAAGCAGATGCTCGCTGCGCTGTCGGTAAAATTCGATTTCCTTTTCGCGCGTTGTAACGTCCTGCGCGCAGATGAAAATTCGCTTTTCTCCGGCGTCTTCCAATGGATATGAAAAAAGCTCGATTATTAATTTTTCTTCCGCGTTTATTCTGAAATCAAGTAAGGTTCTGGACTTTTGACCTTTAGCCGAATCCTGAATCGCTTTTTCCAAAATTCCCGGCGTGTATTCGGACGATTGCCAGTAAACCGTTTCTGAAAATCTCTGCCCGATTAAAAGCTTCGGGTCGGTTTCGGTTTTTTCAAAAACTTTTCCTTTCAGATTCAAAACAAAGCCTTCCGGGCTTAGAAAGCCGAAAAATGCAAAAATATTCTCTAAAATATCCTCAGTAAAAAGACCGGGTATGAATGCTTCATTATTACTCATTTGCATAGAATTCAGGGGTAAATCACGCGTCTCGTGAAGCGAAGACTCGGATTTTATTCCAAGCATATACTATCATTACGTAAGTTATTTATTAATTTACGTATCAAGATTTAAAAGTAGAAAAAAACCTCGTTCCGTTCGGAATCGAGGTTTGTCGGTAAAAAAGCCTAAACTTAAAATTGCTGGTTGCTGGGCAATAATATTTTAAATAAGTTTAGACAGCTCTTCTACCGGTTACAAGCCTAATAACCAAAACTACTAATGCCAGCAGCAAAAGAAGATGAATAAATCCACCTATTGAAGCCGGTCCTGCAACTAGTCCTAAAAGCCATAAAACCAATAAAATAACAATAATTGTTTCTAACATGAATTTTCTCCCTCCAATTAAATTATGCTTCTTCAAGCATTGCTGCCCATCTATCTTCAATTATTGTGCCAAAGCGATAAACACAAGCAAATAAATGGTTTAGCACAATCGGTCGTTTTTGCTTTTTAATAATTACATGACTATAAGTATCAAATGCATACAACAATTTTTGTTTGAAAAATAGACATATTTAAGCTCCGTGTCAGCCGACACATCGTGTATCAAAACATTACACATCTAATAAAAGTAATAATATCAAAAACTCACAATAATTTGGATAACTGCTGAAAAATATAGACTTAACGTGATTGGCATAGTCGTTGCGATGATAAATTTTAGAGTTATTAATAACCGGCAGAATTATTAATAACTGATATGTTGTAAACAATTTAAGCAGGCTAGGTAGTCCGTATTTCTTTAACGAGAGCGCGGACACTTTAGGGAGAGATGAGTTAAGGGGGCTTGTCTCTTCCTTTAATTTAAGCCTCTTTACGATATTATTTTTTTTATTTTGATAGAATTGAATTAACTCGTTAAATAACGAAACCATAATCTTAAAAAGAATTTATGACGAAAAAAGCGTTGGTAATAGACGACGATATTGAGACGCTGAGATTGATGAAATTTCAGCTAAACGATGAAGGCTTTGATGTTATGACGGCAGAACGCGGTCAGCAGGGCTTGAGCTTTATCGAAGAAAATGAATTTGATATTATCCTGACCGATTTGCATCTTCCCGACATCAGCGGCATTGAAATGGTGCGCCGCAGCAAGGAAATTTTGCCGGACACGGAAATTATAATGGTTACGGGCTTCGGCTCGATGGAAAAGGCTATCGAAGCGACCAAAGCCGGAGCTTTTTATTATGTCGAAAAGCCGATTGAATTTGAAGAATTATTCGTCCTTATTGAAAAAGCGGTTGAGAGAAAACAGCAGGCGAAAGAAATCAAAGAGCAGACCGAAGAAATTAAAAAGCTTCGCGGGAAGCTCACCGAGCGCAATTTTTATCAAGGCATCATCGGCGGAAGCCGTTCGATGCAGGACATTTACGAAATTATCGAAAGTGTTGCCGAATCGGATGCGAACATCCTAATTCTCGGCGAATCGGGCACAGGTAAAGAAGTTATCGCCAACGCCGTTCATTATAAAAGCCATCGCTCGACAAAGCCTTTTGTAAAAGTTAACTGCTCGGCGCTGCCGAAGGAATTAATCGAATCGCAGCTTTTCGGACACACGAAAGGCGCGTTTACCGGCGCGACCAACGATAAAGTCGGCTTTATCGGTCAGGCAAACAAAGGAAGTCTTCTGCTCGACGAAATCGGCGAAATGCCGCTCGAATTGCAGCCCAAACTGCTTCGCGTTCTTCAGGACGGAATTTATTACCGCGTCGGCAGCGACAAACCTGTTGAAGTTGATTTTCGCCTGATTTCATCAACTAATCGAAGTCCTTTTGAAGCAATTCAGGACGGCAATCTGCGCGAGGATTTATATTACCGAATCAATACTATCGAAATTAAAATTCCGCCTCTGCGTGAGCGAATGGAAGACGTTCCGATGCTTGCCGAACATTTTTTGCAGATTTACGCCGAAAAATATAATCGCAAGGACGCCGAGTTTTCGGAAAAGGCATACGACCAGATGCTCAATTACAACTGGCGCGGAAATGTCCGCGAGCTTCAGCACGTTATTGAACGCGCAGTTTTATTGAGTAAAGGCGGCAAAATTACAAAGCTGAATGTTGACCGGAATATGGAGAACTCGTCGGTGTCTTATGCAAACATTCAATCCGGCGAGAGCTTTTCCGACGGAGGCACGATTGAGGATTCGATTGAGCATACGAGCGAAAACAACGGTTACGGAACAATCATCCATAAAGATTTGTCGGGCGAAGCGCTGTTTGAAGAAGTCGGAAAATTTATCGTCGATAAGCTGACCGAGCCGGAAGACGGCGAAGAACAAAAAGATGTTTTCAACTCGCTCGAAAACGGCGTCGTTTTAGCCGCGCTCAAACGCACGAACGGAAACAAACAGGCGGCGGCTAATCTTTTAGGCTTATATCGCCCACGACTTTACGGAATGATTAAACGGCATAATCTGGAAGATAAAATTTAATCAA
>JBARIW010000095.1:0-14821 GCA_049799955.1 Pyrinomonadaceae bacterium | reverse complement strand
GAGCTGTACTGTGCGCATCGAGCGGGTCGCTGCTTTTGTGCCACGCGCCGTCATAGTTTCCCAGATACCAGCCAAAACGCGTTTTGCCCCAACCTTCGCCGAAGCCTTTGTCTTCACTGAAAACGACATCCAGAAAATCGGCGCTAAATTTCATCCTGCCGACGCCTGCAATCTCGATTTCGCGCATTTTAGCAGAATCATAATCCGTTTCAATCGGCGTAAAATAACCCGTAATTCGCCAACCGTCGGAACATTCGTAATTAATAAATTCGTTTTCTTTCACCGGAGTGTTTTCTAAAAAATAAGTTTTAGTCTCTTCTGAAAATAATAAAACTGCCCCCGCAAATATTAAGCCGAGCGCAAAAATTGATTTTTTCATAAACTGCATGAACTTTTCAGATTAATAACCGATCTTTGGATTCAATCAAACTCGAAGCAGTTCGCCGAATGATTTGCGCCGCTTCGCCCTCAGGCTGTCAAAACAATTTACACAATCGATTTTCGCATACAAATGCTGTTTTCGACACCGACGTATTGCCCGTAATTCGGAATAATCTCATAGCCGCTTTTCCGGTAAAGTCTGACGGCTTCGGGCTGTTTCAAACCGGTTTCGAGAATGCATTGGGAAAATCCAAGCTCTTTCGACCACGTTTCCAATTCTTTTAGAATTTCGCCCGCAATTCCGCGCCCGCGCGATTCGGGAAGCACGAACATTCGCTTTATTTCGGCAACGTTCGGTTCGTATTCCTTAAACGCGCCGCAGCCGACCGCTTTTTCGTCTTCGTAAGCAACGACAACTTCCCGAATTTTATCGATTTTATTAAATTGCGCGTAAAAACCGTGTTCGTCGCCGTCGCGAACAGCCAAATCCGCATCCAGAAGCGCGACTAATGCCCGAAAATCGGCGTTGTCGGAATTTGTTCTTAAAAGACTTATCATTGCTACTTTAAATTAAAAAGGCTAACACAAAATAAGAAAGTGTATTGCCTGTCGCGTGCGCAATCCATCCGGGAATTATGCTTCCTTCGCCGTATTTTTCGTTGATGTATTCGATGATATAACCGGCGAATCCCGAAAGCAGGAAAATAAATACTAAAAATGCCGCGCCCGATTTTGCTAAAATCCAGAAAAGCAAAACGTGGACGACGGCGAAAATTAAAGCCTGCAAAATGTTTCCGGTTTGAAATCCGAGCCGGTTTATCAATCTTTTAGCGATAAATCCGCGAAAAAGAATTTCTTCGGCAAGTGAAGTTTTAAACCATGCAATAATAATTAAAAGAAAAATGGCGGCTGGCTGAAAGCCAATTTGCCTGATTTTACCGGAAACGCTCGGCGGATTTATCAAAATTTCTCTGATTTCGTTGCTCAAAAAAGCCAGCGAAATTCCGCCTGCGAGAAAAATCAGCGAAGTCAGGGCGGCAAATAAAACGGCTTTTCGAGTCGTCGCTTTTAAGCCGATATAATTAAAAAATCCGCTTGCGGTTCTGCGCGTAATCAGAAAAACGATAAACGGAATCAACGTAAATACAAACACCTGCAATAACGCGGAAATTATTTCATTAATCATAATATTTCCTTTTGATTGAGGTAATTACGTTTTTCAAATAGAAATGTTTACAAAAACAAATTTCGCTTATTTCACCAATTCTAAAGTCTTTTGCCGTTTTCGCTTTCGCTGATTAATTTTTCAAGCCTCTTCATTCGCGTCGAATCCTGCTTCGCCGACATCACCCAAAACATCAGCGTCCGGCGATAACCTGCGGGCTGTTTTTCAAAAAACTGCCACGCTTTTTCGTTCGCGCGAAACAACTTTTCAAATTCTTCGGGAAATTCGGTCGGCTTATTTTCATAAGCGTAGATTTTCGAACGGCTTTCCTCGCGCTTTTCAAAAGCCGCGCGTCCCGCAGGTCGCATCAAACCTTTCTCGGTTAATTCCGCAACCTTTTTGATATTCACCGCGCTCCAGACCGATTTAGACTTGCGTGGCGTAAACCGAATCGAATAACTCTCCGCATCAATCGACCGCCGCACGCCGTCAATCCAACCGAAACAAAGCGCTTCATCAACCGACTGCGACCAATTCATACTCGGTTTTCCCGAACCGACTTTGTAAAACCCGACGAGCAATTCGGTTTCTTTATCATGATTTTCCTCAAGCCATTTGCGGAAATCGGATTGGTTTGCGAAAAAAATCGGAGTCATTTTCAATTAAAAAGCAAGCTCTGCATAAACGCCGTAAATATTACAAAGCGCGTCTCAAACACTCTAAATATTCAAGCGACGCGCAAAACATTTTCCAGAGTTTGCGGTAAAGCGACCGAATGAAATCTCTCAAGCGAATAGCCGTAATCTTCGCCGCTTTCGTCTATAATGCGAATCAAACCTTCGGCTTCGGCGTCTTTATCAATCACGACCTGATAAATTTTGCCGAATTCGAGCGACGCTTCGTACCCTTTATTGTTGATGCAAACTACGAATCTGTGTTCTTTCATGTTTAATCTAAAATCGGAAGCTCGACACTTGCAGTACCTTTCAGTTTTCGCCAGCGTCCTTTGCCGTGAGTTCGATTTAAACGCGCTAAATCACGAATACTTTTCCCAATCGCAATAATTTCAGTATTCGTAATCTCGCTGACCAGTTTAAAGTCTATCATTTGTGTCAATTAAAACGCCGGTTCTTCATAAATGCCGTAAACGTCTCGGAGCGCGGTGCAGATTTCTTCGACGGTTGCGTAGGCTTTAACGGCTTCAATCGTGGCGGGCATCAGATTTTCATTGGCGACAGCCGATTTTTTGAGTTTTTCGAGAACATTCGCAACTGCGCCGCCGTCGCGCGTCGATTTTACTTTTTCTAATCTTTCAAGCTGATGGTCGCGGACGTTTTCGTCAATCTGCAAAATGTCGGTTTTATGCAGCTCGGTTTCCATCGCGTATTTGTTGACGCCGACGATGATTTGTTCTTTTCTTTCGACCGCTTTTTGATATTGATACGCCGATTCCTGTATGTCGCGCTGCGGAAATCCGGCTTCGATGGCTTCGACCATTCCGCCGAAATTGTCGATTTTTTCGAAATAATCCATACAGCCGTCAATCATTTTCTGCGTCAAAGATTCGATATAATAAGAGCCGCCGAGCGGGTCAACCGTATTTACGACGCCGGTTTCTTCGGCAATAATCTGCTGCGTTCGAAGCGCGATTAAAGCCGCCTGGTCGGTCGGAAGCGCCAAAGCTTCGTCGTAAGAATCGGTGTGCAGGCTTTGCGTTCCGCCCAAAACTCCGGCGAGCGCCTGAATCGCAACACGCGCGATGTTGTTGAGTGGCTGCTGAACAGTCAGCGAAACTCCGGCGGTTTGCGTGTGAAAACGAAGCTGCATCGTGCGCGCGCTTTTTGCGCCGAAACGCTCTTTCATCGTCTTTGCCCAGACGACGCGTGCGGCTCGATATTTGGCGATTTCTTCAAAGAAATCGTTGTGAGCGTTAAAGAAAAACGAGATTCGCGGCACGAATTCGTCAACGTCCATTCCTCTATCGACGCCGTATTGAACGTATTCGACGCCGTCGCGCAAAGTGAAAGCGAGTTCCTGAAGCGCGGTCGCGCCGGCTTCGCGGATGTGATAGCCGGAAACGGAAATCGGGTTGTATTTCGGCAGATGTTTCGCCGAAAACTCGAATGTGTCGATGACCAGCTTCATCGCCGGTTTTATCGGGTAAACCCATTCTTTCTGCGCGATATATTCCTTCAAAATATCGTTTTGCAAAGTTCCCGAAATTTTATTCAAATCCGCGCCCTGCTTTTCCGCGAGAGCGACGTAAAACGCCAGAAATATCCACGCCGGAGCGTTAATCGTTTGCGAAACGGTAACGTCTTCCAGATTTATCCCGTCGAAGAGAACTTCAAAATCGGCGAGACTCGAAACAGCCACGCCGCATTTGCCGACTTCGCCTTCCGAAAGCGGCGAATCCGCATCCAAGCCCATCAGCGCGGGCAAATCGTATGCGACCGACAAGCCCGTTTGTCCTTGCGCCATTAAATATTTAAATCTCTTGTTCGTTTCTTCGGGCGAGGAAAATCCGGCAAACTGACGCATTGTCCAGAGCCTGCCGCGATAGCCGGTCGGGTGAATTCCGCGCTTGTATGGAAATTCGCCCGGAAAAGCGATGTCCGACTCCAAATCGATATTTTCCGTATCGGCTTCGGTGTAGAGTCTTTCGACAGGTTCGAGCGATACGCCTTCAAAGCTTTTTTTTCGCTCGGGCTTTTTTTCGATAACCGGATTTAGCGTTTCTTCTTCCCAACGCGCGAGTTCAGCTTGTTTTCCTGATAAAACTTCTTTTGTTTCGGGCATAAAATTTTCCTTATAATTGCTTTCTAAAATCAACTTTCATATTAATTTAAGGCTGGAAAAATGGCAAAGGGAAAGTGTGATACGCAATACGTGATACGTAATACGTAATACGCTATACGGAAAACTCAAACTTTCTTTTTGCGTATCACGTATCACGTATTGCAATCCTCAAGTATTGCTTTTAAAATCAACGGATGAAATTTTTTCAAGCAAACCTTTTTCTCGTATTTCTCGCGGGCGCATTTTTTCTTTCGGGATGCGGCAGAGGCGGAAATGTGAATCAGAAAGTAAATTCTGCAAATCAAGCGGCGAATGCGGACAGTAATGCAAATCTTACACAGGATGATACGGAAGACCTCGGTAAAATCGTCAGCTTGCCCTACGTTCCCGAAGAAACGACCTGGCGCGAAACGAATTCGCAGGGCGCGAAAAAAATGATTGCCGTCTTGAAATTTTCAAATTCCGACGCTCAGGCGATTGTCGCTCAAGCCGAAAAATACAAGCCCGCCGTGCCAGCCGAACTCGAAGCCGAAAACTGGTTTCCGCCCGAACTTATTGCCAAAAGCCAGGAATCGGGCGACGAAAGTTTAAAGGGAAATGCTTACGCGGCGAACGATTTCATTTCCCGCGACTATAAAGACGCAAAGCTCACGCGCATCAGCGACACCAATTATTTCGTTCTGGAGTTGGCAAATTAAATTTCTTCGTATCTTTTCAATTTTCGATAAAGCGTCGATAAATCGATGCCCAAAATATTCGCCGCCTGCGTTTTATCTTCGCCGACCGAGCCTAAAATCTCCAGAATATAGCGCCGCTCCATTTCTTCGAGCGGCGAATGAACGCCTTCCGGGTCGCGCATTTCAAAAACGTTTTGCGAGTTATTCCTGATTTTCGGCGGCAAACTGTCCGCGTCGATTTCTTCGCCGCTCAGCAGAAACGACCGCTCAATCGCATTTTGCAGCTCGCGAACGTTGCCCTGCCAGGCGTAATTTACCAGCGCGGACATCGCTTCCGCCGAGATTAGTTTTTCGACCGTGTTTTGTTCTTTGGCGGTGCGGGCGATGAAATGTTTGACGAGAAGCGGAATATCTTCGCGTCGCGTCCGAAGCGGCGGAAGCGATATTTCGATGACGTTCAGGCGATAAAACAAATCCTCGCGGAAACGATTTTCTTCGACTTCTTTTTCGAGATTTTTATTTGTCGCGGCGATGATTCGCGCGTCGAATTTTACCGCTGTGCTTGACCCGACCGGCGTAACTTCGTGTTCCTGAAGTGCGCGAAGCAGCTTGACCTGCAAAGGAAGCGGCATTTCGCCGATTTCGTCCAGAAACAGAGTTCCGCCTTCAGCCGAGCGAAAAAGACCTTTTTTGTCGCCCGTCGCGCCGGTAAAAGAGCCTTTCGTGTGTCCGAAAAGCTCGCTTTCGAGAATCGTTTCGGGAAGCGCGCCGCAGTTTACTGCCAGAAAAGGCTTTCCGGCGCGGCGGCTGTTGAAATGAATCGCTTTGGCAATCAATTCTTTTCCCGTTCCCGATTCGCCCTGAATCAAAACGCTCGCGTTTGTGTCGGCTATTTTTTCGACGATGCGGAAAACATTCTGTAAAGACGCGCTTTTGCCGATAATTTCCGAAAAGCTGTAATGCCGGTTCAACTCACGACGAAGCGCGCGATTTTCGCGGAAAAGCTCTTTCGTCTGAATCGCGTTGCGAACGGTTTGCAGCAAATCTTCGTTGACGAAAGGCTTTGTAACGTAATCGTAAGCGCCTTTGCGAAGCGCGGCGATTGCCGAATCGACCGACGAATAAGCCGTCATAATAATCACAATCGCTTCTTCGTCAATCGTTTTTATCTGGTCGAGCAGCTCAAGCCCGTCCATTCCAGCCATTTTTATGTCGGTCAAAGTCACGGCGACATCGCCGGACGAAAAAACGGCAAGCGCATTTTCTGCGCTGTCCGCCGTTAAAACGTGAAAACCTTCGCCTTCGAGCAGCTGGCGCAAAATGGAGCGCATCAGTTCTTCGTCTTCGACAACTAAAATATTCGGCTTATTCATAGTGAAAAGTGAAAAGTGAAAAGTGAACAGTTTAAGAAAATTTCCTTCGCTATTCACTGTTCACTATTCACTTTTCACTTTACCACATCTCGTGTTAGCATCTTAAAAAATGCGTTCCAAAATAATTTCGACAATCTCACTGCTTCTAATTCTGAGTTTCGCCGTTTCTGCGCAGCAGACAAATCCCGTCGATAAACAGGTTTCCAACCCGATAACCGATACGCCGAACGTCAATCCCGTTTCGCAGGAAGAAACCAAAGCGCCGAAAAAAACGCAGCAATCGGGCTACTCGCAGGAAGGCGGCGACGGCGAGGTGGTCGTTTATTCAGACAAACAAACCGTCGAAGGCGAGGCGGGCGCGCGTGTTGTAACGCACTCGGGAAACGTCGATGTGCGCTACGGAATTTATCGACTGCAAGCCGATAAAATAACGATTTACGAAGCCGACAATCGAATGGTCGCCGACGGGAACGTCATTTTTGACCAAGGCGAAGACCAGCGAATTACAGGCTCGAAAGGCGAGTGGAATTACAAGACAAAGCTCGGATATTTTGTCGATTCGACCGGCTTTACAAATCAGACCGACGACGGAACGGTGATTTATTTTACGGCTGACCGCGTCGAACGCGTCGGCTTAAACGAGATTGTCGTTACGAACGGGAAATTTACCGCCTGCGAGGACAACGTCCCGCAATGGAGCTTTACGGCTGACCGCGCGACGATTCGCCCGGACGATAGAATAAAGCTGAAAAACGCAAAATTTCGCCTTCGCGATATTCCCATTATTCCCGTACCGTACGCTTCGATTCCGATAAAAAAACGCGACCGTCAATCAGGATTTCTGACGCCGACTTTCGGTTTTTCACAGAGGAAAGGCGCGCGTTTTTCGGGCGCGTATTTCCAGACGCTCGGACGCTCGGCTGACGTTACGTTTCGCGGCGATATTTTTACCGGACGCGGAATCGGTTATGGAATGGACTTGCGAACACGCGCCAATTCACGCTCATATTTCAATTTCGGATTTTACGCCGTCAAAGACCGCATCTTCGGCTCGCGCGAAGACGCCGACCATCCGGATCAGGGCGGAAGTCTTCTCTATGCCGACGGCGTTCATTATTTCGCCAACGGCTTTACCGCCGTCGCCGACGTTCGCCTTACTTCAAATCTCGATTTCAGACAGGTTTTCTCGGACGGCATTCAGCAAATTATCTCGCCGATTGAGGTTTCGCAGGTTTTTGTAAATAAAAGCTGGGATTCGTTCACGCTCAACGTTCTGGCGCGCTCGCAGGAAATTTCGATTCCGAACGTGCAAATCAAAACGCGAAATCTGCCGAGCATCAATTTTGAAAAACGCCCGACCGAGATTTCGTTTTTGAAAAACGTCTATTTTTCCTTCAAAGCGAGTCTCGAAGGCATCTCGCGCCGCGAAGTCGTCGAGGATGTTTCGCTCTACCGTCTGCAAACCGGAAACGACCCGGTAATTTCGCCCGCGATTGGTCAACGCTTCGATATTTACCCGCAAGTCGAAATTCCGTTTCACACGAAATATCTGAGCGCGACCGCGACCTTCGGCGCGCGCGTCAACTATTATTCAAATTCTTTCAACGACATTCGGCAGGTCGTCGGGCGCGATGTTATTCGCAAATTCGGCGAATTTCAGCTCGATTTACGCCCCGTCGCGCTGGCGAAAAACTTTTACGGTAAAAACAACGCGTTTCGCTTCCGCCACGTCATCGAGCCGTTTTTAACTTATCGTTTAATAAAAGGCGTCGATAATTTCAACAAAATTATCCGTTTCGATTATCAGGACACGCAGACCGATACCAACGAAATCGAATACGGCATCACCAACCGCATTTACACGCGCCAATACACCGAAGCCGTAACGGCGGAAGCGCAAAAAGCCCTGCGCGAAAACCCGCTCGCCTCAAACAAGCCTTTATCGATTCAGCCGTATGAGATTTTTACGTTCACCGTTCGCGGAAAATACTTTTTCGACCCGTCTTTCGGCGGCGCTTTAACGCCCGGCAGGCGCAATCAAATCGAGCCGATTACGGCGCTTACGTTTTACACTTTCGGCGGAGTCCCGCGCCGGTTCTCGCCGCTGAATCTGGACGCGACCTATCGACCGCGCCGCAAAATTTTTGTTAATACAAGAATGGATTTGGGAGTTCAGGGCGACGGTCTGCGCGATATTTCCGCAACTATCGGCTACGACACGAAAATTTTGAAAATCTTCCAGACTTTCTACTACACGCGCGCCGTAACGCTGATTCCGAGCCTCAGACAATACGCCGAACAGGGAAGTCTGACAAAAGAAGCCGGAACTCTGCGCGGCTCGCAGTGGAGCCCGTCCGTTTTCATCGGCAACCGTGACAAAGGACTTTTCGGCGGCACATCGCTCTTCTTCGATTTTGAAAATACCCGCACATTAAAACGCGGCTCACCGCTCGTCAGCTCGCTTTTCACCATCGGCTATGCGGGCAACTGCTGCGCGATGACGCTCCAATATTTCACCTACAACGTCGGCGTCCGCCGCGAAAACCGCCTCGTCTTCAGCTTCCGCCTAAACGGCATCGGCACATTCGGCACCGAACAAATCGGGCAAGGTTTGCGCTAACGGGGCTTTTCCCTGTAAAGCACGCGCAAATAGTTTTCCCGGCATAGCGACGACAAAACATTTTCATCTAAACTTGCTCGTCTGCGCCGGAATGATTGCTGGTAGCGCGAGCTGAAAATTAAAAATTAACCTGAGGTCATAATGTTTCATAAAAAGTTTTCCTTTGCGGTTTCAACCGCCGCCAAAAATATCCAGCCAGTTTGTTGCGCTGCCGAAGCCCGAAACCAATAGCGGACTGACGATTGCCAACAGCTTGAAAATAAGTTCGGTGTACTTGAAGTTAACGCCCTGGGCTTCCAGCTCGCCTTTCTCTTTGCCGAGCCGCTCAATTCTTCCGCTGATCCAATATGCCGCCGGCAGGTAGATGGCGGCGAGCAGGATTGTGTAAAATCCTCCCTGAATGGTCATCGAGCTTTTCCAGAAACCCGTAAGCAATTCCACCAACTTGTCCTGGGGATTAGTGGATATAAAGGACAGATGCCAGTTCATCATAAAGATGATTCGTAGAATGCCGACGACCAGCAGAAACGTCCCGACGTAAAGAATCGTCCGCAGATATTTTATCAGACGGGCGTAGATTTCCAGTTTCGCGTCCGTGTCTTCGACTTTGATAAACTCTTTCGATGCCTCCATGTAGGTTGGCGGAGTGGTATTCGGCTCGGTTTCCACATAATTCAGCTTTTCCTCAAAAGTCGGCTGCGAGTCCGGCAACTCCACCTTCACATAAACTTTCGGCGGCACGATTTCCGAATCTTTTTTGGGGACTGCATCATCGACCTTGACCGCTGCCCGGAACACCGCGTAGCTTGCGGCGATGAGAAAGATTGCGCCGACGTATCCGCAAACTGTAAAAGAGATAAGCGTATTCAGGTCGACGTTTTCAACCCCGATGACGGTTTGTTCGAGCATCGGCAGCGCGACGGACATAAACTCTTTCTTCCAGATAAAAATAAAGATTAAAAAAATGACCGAGACCGCCGCCGCCGCGACAATCCACCAGAAGGTGCGCTGGTTGGCTCGTCTTATCTCTGAATCCTGTACGCCGTATGAAATCGATTTCAGATAACCAAAGGAATCCTTTAAAATCTTAAAGCTGCTCGCCGGTTCAGCCGCCGGATTGATTGGCGGGTCGCTGATGAAAATGCGGCTGCATTTGAAGATGACGTGCGCGCCGACGGCGACGGCAAGCGCGGAGAGGGCGATAAACAGGGCGGTGAGAAATATCCAGAGCATCCGGCTCGAATATCTGCCCGCATATTGCTGGCGAATGGCAAGCGCCGTGTTGCTTGTTTTCGTCAACTCACCGTTCAGCCGCGTGATGTTGGCGTTGGTCATGGTCAGCTGTTCGCTGACCTCCGTTTTGATAATCCCCAGCCGGGTGAGATTGGCGGTGGCGGCGGTGGCGTTAAAGTTTATGTCCTTATTGACGTTGATGATATTCGCGGAGTTAAAATTGGCTAGAGCCGTGTTCAGATTGTTAATTTCCGTAGCTTTTTCGTCCAGATTCGCCTGTAGATTGGTGAGTTGCCTGGATTGCTCCGCCAACTGTTTGGAAACATTTTCGCTGGTATTGCCCAGCGTAACCAGCCTTTTTTTACTGACGTCGTGTGTTTCGGCGTTCTGCACGTTTGAAATCATTGCCGAATCAATCGGGTCGCCGCAGCCTTTGGCGGCTTGGCGCGTCTTTTCATCGACATTGGCGTTGACAATAGCGTTGGCGGCTTCCTTGTCGCAGCCCCTGACAAAATACAAATCGAAAGCAATATACAGTCCGATACACAGCAAAATCAAAAACAAAGGTGTCGCCGTCCAGGCGAGCTTCGACAAATTATTCATCTTCATTCCTCTTTGCGGGCGAAGATTTTATTACCGCCCGCGCTAATAAAAAAAATCACCCAATCGCCAGCGCGACAATCTGCGACCATTGTCCGACGCGCTGGTTTTTTATAATCAGGTACGCTCAGAGTCGTCAGCGGCGGCGCGAAATCGAGCGGTGAAACATTGCTTTTATCGGCATGCTGCCTCATTTCGGTTCCGGCTTTGCGCCATTGCAGTTCGAGTAAGTCAAAGTCCGCCTTTTTCCAACCGAACGAAACGGAATTGTCGAGATTGACGGTCGGTTTCAATTCCGACTGCGCTTCGCCGGGATTCAACTTGCTCTGCTCGCTCTTTTCAATCATTAAATCCAGCCCACCTTTTCATATCCGTCCTGCTCTTCCAGTCCGACCGTCGCGCCGACCGGAATCGTAAAAGCCTGAAAAACAGGCGGAGGCGGGACAGGCTCACTCTTCTGCTTGCTCCCGACGATATTCGCAAACCAAGTCGTCATCTGCTTCGCCGTCGCCCGGTTTTGAATCATCGTGTCATAACACTCAATATACGTCCGGCACATAAGATGAATCTTCGCCACATACGGGTCAGTCAAAAACGAATATTTCGCTTTATAAGAATTAATCTTCGCCTCGATATTCCCATACAAATCCCGCTCGCCCTGAATAGTATTCGGATACCAATCATCAATCGTTGCCATAATTTTATTCTCCTTATAAGCTTTTTTTGCGCTTCATTAACTCCGCGTAACCGCCGGAAGATTTTACTGAACAGTTGAAGAGTTCTACCGTTCCATAAAACTCTTCAACTGTTTCGTAGAATCTTTCAACTGCTCCGTAAAACTCTCCAGCTGCACCGTAGAATTTCCCGACCATTCCATAGAATCTTTCAACGGTTTCGTAAAACTCTCCAATGGCTCAGTAGAACTCTTTAACTGTCCCGTTGCGCCGCAAAACCGTTCGGTTTCGATATAAAATCACCCCGATTGGGCGGCGCAACGGGCTTATTTACCAAATACCCGGCTTCCTGAAACAAAATTGAAAAAACTATTGTTGTCCACGAAGCATAGTCCAAAGCGTATCTATATCAAACGTAAATCCGAAATTGCCGCGCACTTCCTTTTCCCGGACTAATTCGGTTCGATTGGCAAATGTCGCCGAAATCGGAAACTTAATTCCCTTAAAAAGCGGAATAAGCAGTTTTACCTGTCCGACTGCAATATCCCCTTTCGTATTCGGCAAAACCGTTCCGTCCAGAGCTACCGCATCACCCATCAACCTTTGATATTTGAACGCAAATATAAGAAGACCTTTCTTAAGACTTTCGATGCCTGTTAGGGGGACGTCGAGTTGAGCGGCAAAATTGAAGTCCTTTATTTTTTTAACGTCCGTTCCAGTCGGCTTCTTATGGTAAAAAGTAAGAGAACCATTCATCGTAAAATCCGCATCGAAATATGTATTTCGTTCATAAATAAAACGGAAATTGGAAGTATCCGAAGCGTTTACCTCACGATTATTCGTATATTCAAACGTGAAAACAGTTCCGCGACGGGCAGCCTGCAAAAACCCGGAAGTTGTTTCGACATATTCGCGGGCATTATTGACGTAGGCGGATATTCCTTGAACGAACGTTTTATCCGCAGCTACCGCATCGACCGGAAAAGTGCCGAGTTCTGCTTTGATGAGTGCCTCGACTACCGCAACCTGCTCATTTCCTGTTTTCCCCATGAAAGTTGCATCTACACCTAGCGCCGTCAACTTTTTATTAAGCGCCACGAACCAGCCCTGAGCGGCGGTGTTTTTAAATGTTATGTTGGCACCATCCAATCCGGCAAAGAATAAGTCATATGACAGTGTTTGCTGTTTCGCATACTGAATCGGCGCATCACCGTCGAAGAATTCCCTTAGCGCTGCTTTGTATTTTTCCGGACGCTCGTTGATGAATTCATAACGAAACGAAATTGCCGATAATTGCTGCTTGTCGCCTGTAAAGACATTCGGAGTTGACCCTCGGCTGATGTCGAACGTCAGACCTAACGACGTTCTTTTAAGATTTCCGAGAAAAGAGTTAGGAGAATAATTAGGAATCAGGTCAACAGGGGCTTGTCCAGTCACCGTTTCAAAAAAACCTACCGGATTAATGCGAAATGTTGAGGTAGTGCCGTTGACTGACGAACTCGCCGCGCCGTTCTCGACCGCCCAGTTTAAGAATGCAGGAACGCCGCCTTTGACAGCCAGCGATGTTGTGCCGGAGCTTTTTGAGTCCGCGCCGACCTGTTTATCGACACGGAAATCTTCGGCGTCGATAAGAAATTTTTTAGCAATTTCATCTGTGATTTTACCGGATTTAAGCAAGACTCCTAAAAATACCGGCGCGGTTGTGCTCGGCGTAATATCAAGCTGAAGCGAAATAGGATTGTTGGGATCAGCGTTAAAAGCTTCAACGGCATCCCTCGCCCATTTGCAAACTTGCTTGTCAAACCTACTGACTTTTACTGTTTCGCAATCAACATTAACCGTTTTTTGTTGACTAGTATTCGAATTTGTTCTCGTCGCAAAGAAACCACGAGTTGTTTCATCGGAAGCAGCTTCCTTTTGACGGGTAAAAGAAATTTTTGAAGTATCAGAGATTGTCGCCTGAGGATTGTTTTCGACAACGATTGATTCTTCGTTCTTTTGCCCGGACGGCTGGACGGTTGAAGGACTTTTTTCTTGTTCTGTTTTATTAAGCTTATTTTCCAGAGATGCATTTGCATCCTGTAGTGTCCTAACCTCGCGTTCTTTTAATTCTGCTTGCCTTTCCAATTCTAATAATTCCTTCTGGTTTAGTTCGGCAAGCTTCTTTTTTAGTTGCTCTTTCTTTTGCTCATCGGACAATTGCTGATTATTTTGAGCAAAGGTATTCAGAGTAAGTGTTAATGCTAAAACGATAAAAAAAACATAAGCTATTTTCTGTTTCATATTGCTCTCCTAACGCTTAGCCGGAAGCTAAGCAAAAATGCTTTTTACTTTTACAAGCCGGATTGATTTAAGCTTCAAAACGATATATTGGATTTACCGGCGCATCATCGAAGTGAATTAAGTCGGGCGAACTGCCTTCTTCACTGCCGCTTAAAGTAACCCCGCAAACTCCGTTGACCGCTGTAGGCTCAAAGAAGTAAAAAACAGCCAAACTTGTAGCTTGATTGAAAGTAAATTGTATTTCGTTATTTTCTACTCTTCTCGGGTCATTACCGTCATTAAGAAAATCGAAAATTATTTTTTCGATACAAGCTGCTGGATTAGGTTTAAATTTGATAGTTATTACTTCACCGACCGCACATTTGTATCTTCTTATTCCAATGCGTTGCATATTTATTCTCCTTTTTGATTTGTAGGCAAAAGAACTGTGGGAACGAACGGATTGTTCAATGTTTACACAGTTGATTTGCCGGTTGTGTTAATTGCCAAAGCCTATACGGATGATTAAATCCGTATAAACTATAAAAATATGTGACAATTTCCCGGGTGCGTTTGGTTACTGGTTTGGAATACGGGGGCAACAGAGAAAAAGCGCAGTGTGCTTGTAAATCCAAACCGAAATGGTTATATTTCGAGGCTTATAAGTTTAAGAGCAGCTTATAAATCGATAACATTATTGCTTGAATAACGGACTATACACTTGTTGATTTTAAATAGCAATCTTTTTTGCAAGTCGTTATTTTTCTCGAAAATGCATAGCTGGAAATAGCCGCCCTACCGGGGAATCTGTCAAATAACTCTGCCGGAAACACTTTTGTCGGCGGCATTTTGTTGATTGCGAAATTAGTTCTCAATTACTAACGCACTAAAAACTGAGAAAAAAGCTCATTTAAAAAAGCCTGTCGGAAATTTGTTAATCAAAGACATTAAAAATTTCCTATAAAATAGGTTTTTCTATATTGGTATGATAAAAAAGGCGAAAACGTTTCACACTTTTTTTAATTTTTTTTGAGCGG
>JBARIW010000094.1:0-1875 GCA_049799955.1 Pyrinomonadaceae bacterium | reverse complement strand
GCGCTGCTCCATACTGCCCGAAGAATCGAGCAGAATTACCGCCGCGAACGACGTTTTTTCCGCTGCAAAGAATTCTATTTTTTGCTCTTTGCCGTCTTCAAAAACTTTAAATAACGGTTGTTTTAAGCCCGAAACGGCTTTTCCTGATGAATCGGTTATGGCGGCATTGACGACGACGATTGACGATTCGACATTGATAGGCTCATCGTCGTCCTGCGCTGAAATTGAATTGGAAAAGTTAAATAAAAAAAGGAAAGTCAGGAATGCATAAAGAATTTTCCGCATAAATCGAAAAAGCAGGACTATTTTCTGAAACGTAAAAATTTAACTACTTTAAGAAGTATATTCGAGCTGTTAATGGCGACGACTGAAATTGTATAACGGGTAGATTTTTTTAGCTCGCCGATTAATTTGCCGGTGTTTTCCTTCAACGATTTAAAGGCGTTTTCAAGCGTGGACGGATTATTTTCATCGGTCGTGTCTTCTTCGTCCGCTCCGAGGTCGGTGCGTATTTTTTTGACGAGCTTTTCGAGCTTTTCAAGTTTTTTAATGTCTTCAGACGATAATTTATTGTTTTCAGCGAACGATTTTTCAAGGTCTTCGGAAAGCTGCATCGCTTCTTCGCCGCGTTTGATTAGCTCCTCGTAATCTTTTTTCTCACGCTCGATGCGTCCTTTAGCCAGATTTTCCTTAATGCTTTTCGGCAAATCCTCATCTTTCGGTCTGCCGCTCGGAGACGATGAATCAATAATCTGCGCGTTGACGCAAACGGACGCGAGCGCGAAAAGCGCCATCAAAAAGACTGATTGTAAGAATTTGAGAAACATAGCACTTGTAAAAATTTACGGATTATCCTTCGGTACGTCAATCAGCGTTCCTGTTACGGACTCGACCAGCTTCACCATAAAATTGTCTTCCGCAACGCCCGAGCTTTGCAGCGTCGTCCATTCAGATTCGAAACCGTTCTGCGATTGACCTTCGACTTTTGCCGTTACCGAGACATTGTTTTGAATGCCGTCGATTGACTGGACTTCGACGGTTAAAGTAAATCGCCCGCGCGTCCACGAATTATCCGAATTCGGCAAAACGGCGTAACGATTAAGCTCGTTTCTTGTGATAACAGCGCCTTTTGCAAACACGAAAGGCTGCGAAACGATGATGCCGTCTTTGGGGCGCGACGCTGAATCGTCAACCAGAATTTTCATGCTTTCCAGAACATCCGTGATAGTTTCGATTAAAACGTCGCGGCGCGAATTTAGTTTATACGGATTTGCCAGCATCGCGCGGGTTTTCGTTTTGCCTTCGCCCCAATCGTATGTGCGACCGCCGCCGCCGTTATTGCTTGTCGTCTGCGTTGTCTTGCCGCCTTCCTTCCTGATTGTTTGCGTTTGATTATCGACGCCTTTTTCCTGCGCGAAAATTGACAATGTAAAAACGAATGTGAGTGAAATCGTATAAAAAATCTTTTTCATAAAATTTAAATACCGAAACCGGCTTGATAAAAACAATATAGCGCAAAATCGCAGGAAACTGAATGTTTGATGTTCTGAAAAGTTGAATAGTTGTAAAATCTGCTCTACAAAGCCTTTTCTTTTTGGTTTTGCTTTTCCCATAAAAGAAGATGTTTCAAAAACGCGTGATGAGCGGCGAAACGGGCGATGCAGAAACCGGCGAAACCGTCGAGAAATCCGGCTTTCAGGACATAGCTTTGAAGAAATGCTACAGGTCCGGCAGAAGCGATTTTCAAAGGCGAAGTTCGTTTGCCGCGCCGGAAATTCTGCTCGGCGGCAAGCGGCGCGTATCTTTCGCCAATCATTCGCTCGTGATGCGCGGCGCTCTCCCAACTGTAATGAAGAATATCGCCCGATAAACTTT
>JBARIW010000093.1:0-8512 GCA_049799955.1 Pyrinomonadaceae bacterium | reverse complement strand
ACACGGTGCTTCTCGCCGTCGCCTGCGGTCTGGCGAGCGGACTGGTTACGTCGGCGGTTACGGCGGTTTTTCTGCCGATGTGCGAAAATCTTTTCGGAATTTTGACGGACGTTAAACTACTGGAATTGTCGAACGCCGATTTGCCCGTTCTCGGACAGCTTGCACTTCGCGCGCCGGGAACGAATCAACACTCGCACGCCGTCGGTCAATTAGCCGAAGAAGCCTGTCGCGCGGTCGGCGCAAACGGATTGCTGGCGCGAATCGGCGCTTTATATCACGACATCGGAAAAAGCGCCGCGCCGGAGCATTTTGTCGAAAACCAGTTGGGGAAAAATCCGCACGACAAATTAAAGCCTTCGCAGTCGGCGAAAATCATCATCAGCCACGTTACATACGGCATCAAGCTCGCGCGTGATATGCGCCTTCCGCAGAGAATCATCGACTTTATCCCGCAGCATCACGGCACGCGGACGCTGCATTTCTTCCTGCGAAAAGCGCAGGCGGAAGCGCGGGACGAATCGGAAATTTCCGAAAACGATTTTCGCTACCCGGGACCGAAACCGCAGTTTAAGGAAGCGGCGATAATGATGATTGCCGACAGCTGCGAAGCGGCGGCGCGTTCCCTTTCCGAGCCGACGCCCGACAACATACGCTTTATCGTTACAAAAATCATCGACGCGATTTTGCAGGACGACCAGCTCGACGAGTGCGATTTGACGCTTCGTGAACTGACTTTAATCCGCGAAGCGATGATAAAGTCCTTAGTCGCTATCTATCATTCGCGCGTCGATTATCCCGGCTACACGCCGCCGCCATCGCTTCAGAAAATCCTCGTCCCCGACGATTTGGATTCGGAAGAACGCGGTCGGCACTACAAAAATCCGGCGGAAATTCCCATCTCGCCCGGCGGCGAGGTCGAAGACGAAGCCATCGACCGTTCACGCGAACCGAATCGCGCGGAAGCTAAAGCGATGAAATAATTTGGATGAGCTTTAATTAAATCATTTGCGCAGGCGGGCAATCTTCGCTTTATAGAACTAATTTCCTTATTTTGCTTTTATCCTGACTGCTATTGCCATTCCCAAAATTAATATATATAATACTTTCCCAAACGCATTACCCGAAAAATATT
The DNA here is from genome assembly GCA_049799955.1 of Pyrinomonadaceae bacterium. Taxonomy (GTDB): domain Bacteria; phylum Acidobacteriota; class Blastocatellia; order Pyrinomonadales; family Pyrinomonadaceae; genus JBGTFE01. The sequence goes on along the minus strand of JBARIW010000093.1, from coordinate 7,380 downwards.
GCAGCCGACGGAATTTTCCGAACGCGCAAAAATTCGTCCGAAGACATCCGTGTCTCCCGGCTCAAACATAGGCTAAAGTTTAATGGAAGACGCGCAGAGACCGGCTCTGAACAATCTTTAATAAATTTTTAGCTTGGAGAAATCAAAATGGCAACTGAATATAATGAGATTTTTGTTGTGCCGCTGATTGACGGCAGGCTCCAGTATTTTGCAATCGACACGAATTTTCAGCTCTGGTCATGTTGGGCGGAGCCGTCCGGCTGGACTGCGATGACTCCGTTCCAGATGCCGCCGACCGGCGGTGTGCTGAAAATAACCGGCGGTGCGCTCTCAAATGGAACGCAGCTCTGGGTAACGGATGTTGACCGCGTCGTCTGGACTTGCTGGAAGACCGGCGACAGCAATGCTGGCTGGAATGAATGGCAGACGTTTTAACTTCCAAATCGCAATTTTCCGGCGGCGCTCAATCAATCTGTTTTGCCGAACTGTTCGGCGCTGATTGAGCCAAAAAAAACGAATTGATATTGTATGCAGGATGAATATTTAGGCAGAGAATAGGAGATAAAAACAATGAATTTTAACATAGTAGCGGCGATTTGGTGCATTATTATCGGCGGTTTGATTATTTTCATCGACGGCAGAGGCTGGTGTATCGCCTGTAACGGAAATATATTCACCGCTCTTGGCGTTATATCCATACTGATTGGCGTTATCGCGATTGTCGCCGGCAGAGGCAGAGCAGCGAACGTCGCCAACGGATAATAAACATTTCCATATAATTTCCGAATAATTTTTAATGTGCAACGCGCGGGCTTCGTTTCGCGCGTCGATGTAAAGATACGCGTCTGCCCCGAAGCCGGATGCCGATACCTCTTGCCCGCCAGGCAACTTGTTTGAAGACTTCCGGCTAAATCGGTTAGAATCTTTCAGCAAGACGTTATTTTAATTGCCGACCGGACGGCTTTCGTAAAAATTTTATCAAACCCGGGGAATTTTTATGCCTGATAAAGAAAATATACGTTGGTTCAAAACACAGTTTAAAACTAAAATCGAGCAAATTACCAGAGGTACGCCGTTCAGCGTCGATTTGCTGACTGCTATCGCGCTTCAGGAAACGGGTTATCTCTGGGGAGTTCTCCGCAATACGCTTTCAACCGAAGAAGTTTTGAAACGTTGTGTCGGCGATACGATTGACGCGCCCGGACGCGATGCCTTTCCAACGACTAAAGCCAAGCTTTTGCCGGAGCCGAGAGGCGCTGAAATGTTTGCAATCGCCCGCGCCGCGCTGGAAAGTATCGCCCCGTATAATGCCGATTATCGCCGCGCCGCCACAAATCCGAATAAATTTTGTCACGGCTTTGGCATTTTCCAGTACGATTTACAGTTTTTTAAGAACAATCCCGCTTTTTTTCTCGAAAAACGTTGGTATAACTTTGACGAATGCCTTAACCTTTTTGTAAAAGACGAGCTAAAGTCGGCGCTTCGCGGGCTTTTCGGCTCGGGCAAGACAACTCTTACCGACAGGGAAAGCGTATTTGTCGCCATTGCTTATAACACGGGCGCGAGGAAAGTTAGATTAGATGGAGATTTCAAACAGGGACATAAGGAAAAGGGCGACAGCGGCAAATATTACGGCGAGTATATCTGGGAATATTTACAGCTTTCAAAAGCAACCGGGTAGTATTGCGGATGCCGGATAATGTAAAAATCGAGCAGATGCAGTTATCTGATAAAGAAAAACTGCTGTCATTTCTCCGCGAGGCATACGCAGAAAATCCGCGAATGAGCGATGAGCGGTTCTGGACGTGGCATTTTCTGGAAAATCCTTATGTAACTTCGGACAATCTTCCCGTCTGGCTGGCGAAAAGCGGCGAGCGAATCGCCGGACAGCTTGCGGCAATTCCGGTCAACTTAAAAGTCGGCGGCGAGCGAAAACGGGCGATGTGGATTCTGGATATGATTGTCCACGAAGATTTCCGACGACAGGGAATTGCCAAGCGTCTGACGCTGAAATCCGAAGAATACTGCAAGCTCGGTTTGGGCGTGAACACTATGGAGCAGCACGCGCCCGCGCTTTTGCAAGGGCTCGGCTGGAAGATTATCGGAAAAATTCCGCGCTACAGCAAGATGCTTCACGCGGGCAATGTCCTGCCTGAGATTTCCCGTGTCAATCCTTTGCGAAAGACGTTCAATTTCCTGTCAATTCCCTTTCGCCCGCGTGCCGATAAATCTTTATTCGAAGGGCGCGGCAAATTGCGCGTCATCGAAAAATTCGATTCGTCTTTTGATAAGCTTTGGGACGAATCGGGCGAGCAATGGACTTGCGCGGTTGCGCGTGATTCGGCTTTGCTGGAGTGGCTCTACATCAAACAGCCGGGCAAAAAATTCGATATTATCGGCTATTTTGAGCGCGACAGGCTGCTCGGCTACGCGGTTCTTTTTGTTCGCAAAGCGGGCGCAAACGGCGCTGTGTCGAAAGCGGCGATAACTGATTTGTGTTATCACCCGTCCGGTTCGGGAGAGATTATCGACGAGCTTCTGCGCGGCTCGCTGCAAATCGCCGCCGGTCGCGGCGCGGGCGTTCTGGTAACTGACGCGGTTGACACATTAATCGACGACCGCCTTCGAAGCTGCGGCTTCGCGCGCGTCAAAAATCCTCTACAGCTTATGGTAAAATCGAACGAGAATCAGGATTTGCTCTACGATGCGAACAAATGGTTTCTGACACGCGGCGATTCCGATATTAGTATTTTTGAACACCCGAACCTGTGATAATTGATAATTGATAATTGATAATTGATAATTAAGAAAGCTATCAATTATCAATTATCAATTATCAATTATGCAGTCCCCGGTTCTCTGCTATCACAAAATAGACGTTCCCGATAAAGACATACGCATTCGCGGTGCGTTTACCGCGCCGAAGCGTTTTGCGCGGCAGCTTTCGTATCTGAAAAAACGCGGATTTGTGTTCTACACGGCTTCGGAGCTGATTGAGCATTATCTGAATTACGGGAATTTTCCGCCGAAAGCCGTTTCATTAACTCTGGACGACGGCTGGAAAGATAATTACACGAACGCTTTCCCGATTTTGAAGGATTTAGGGATAAAAGCGACGATTTTTCTTGTCCCTTCGTGTATCGGAGAAACTTCCGCAACGGTCGTTGGAGAAGGCGAAAACGCGCGCGCGCATCTTTCAGTTGAAAATATTATCGAGATGTCGAACTCAGGAATCGAGTTCGGCTCGCACAGCGTAAATCACAAACACCTGCATCAGATTTCGCCTGAAGAAGTCGTTTACGAGGTTGAAGAATCAAAGAGACAAATTGAAGATTTGGTTCGAAAACCCTGCAAAACATTCTGCTATCCCGCTGGTTTTTTCAGCGAAGCCGCTAAAGAAGCGGTTAAAAATGCCGGTTATATCGCCGCCTTTTCGACCGTTTACGGCTCGGACGAAGCTCTCGACCTTTACGCATTAAACCGAATCGAAATTCTGCGCCGCGACCGAATTCCGTTTAGATTTGCGCGAAAAGTCGGGTTATTAAATGAGAAGTGAGAAGTGAGACGTGAGAAGTAAAAACCACTCTCACGTCTCACTTCTCACTTCTCACTTAAATTTGTTTTTTAATTTGTTGTATGTCATCTCCAGCGATTCGGGAATCGTGCGCGTTTCGCCGATTGATGTCATAAAATTCACGTCGCCAATCCATCGCGGCAGGATATGCATGTGAAAATGTTCGGCTACGCCCGCGCCCGCGGCTTTTCCGAAATTCATTCCCAGATTCATCCCGTCCGGTTTATAAATTTCGCGCAAAGCCGTCTGGCAGAACTTTGCCAAATCCATCATCTCATCTGTAACGGCTTTTTCCGCCTTGTCTAAATCGGCAAGATGTTCAAGGGGAACAATCATCAGATGCCCGCTGACATACGGGTAAATATTCAAAATAACAAAGTTATGCCCGGCTCGATGCAGAATAAATTTCTCTTCATCGCTCGCCGAGCTTTTTAATATATCGCAAAACACGCAGCCGCTCGAAGCGGCGCTCGTTTTACTGCCGCCTGAATTTATATAGTCGTATCGCCAGGGACTCCACAGAACGTCCATTAAAAGTGAGAAGTGAAAACTGAGAAGTGAGAAGTGAGAAAATTTTAGTTCTCACTTCTCACCTTTCACTTCTCACTTATTGATGATTTCTTTAAGTTCTTTGCCGGGTTTAAAGTAAGCGACGCGTTTGGCGGGAATTTTAACTGCATCGCCGGTTTTGGGATTGCGTCCCTGACGCGCGTTACGCTGGCGCACGCGAAAGCTGCCGAAACCTCGCAGCTCGATTTTTTCGCCTTTGTTCAAAGTGCTGATTATACTGTCGAAAATAATCTCGACAAGCTGCTCGGCATCTTTTTTGGTCATTTCCGCTTCGTTGGCAACTTTTTCAACTAAATCTGCTTTTGTCATCTATTGTTCTCCTCACTTTAAACCCTGATTAACTGCAAAACTTAATTATTAGCTGTTTTTCCTTCGGTTTCTTCGGTCGTCTCTTCAGACTCACTGGTTGTTTCCGCCGTTTCGGCAATCGCTTCGTCTCTCGCTTCCGTAGTTTCGGAAGCAGATTCCGCTTCGCCTTCCGTATCGGTCTGCGCGGTCGTTTCAGTTTCGGCAGCGCCCGGATAAGCGGTTTGCTCGCCTGATTCCGAAGATGTTTCTTCGGCTTCGGTAGTTTCCGCGCTTGTTTCCTGCGCTTCAGTTTCAGCTTCCGGTGCCGCTTCGGCTTCAGACGCTTCAGCAGCCGGTTCTTCCGGTTCGCCCGTAGTTTCGGTTTCAGATGTTTCCGCAACGGCTTCTTCCGATTCCGTTGCAGTTTCCGACGAAGCCTCGACTGTTTCTTCCGTTGCAGATTCGACGGCGGAAGTTTCTTCAACTGTTTCCGAAGCGGAAGATTCTTCCGTCGCAGGAGCTTCGGCTGAATCAGATTCCTCTGCTGCGGTTTCCGCTTTGGCGGCGGCTTCTTCAGCGGCGGCTCTTTCCTGCATTTTCAAAGCCTTACGTTCTTTCTTGGAAAGCTTCGGCTCTTCCGGTGCTGTTGCTTCTTCTGTTGCTCTTCCGAATTTCAGATTTGCGAGTTCACCGAGACTTGCCATTCCGCCTTTTGCTTCGCTCGAATAGCTTCGCGAATCGACTCCGCTATCCGCACTATGGCTGACGGCGCGGGCTGAAAGTCCGATTTTCTGGTCGTCGTGCTCGATGCGGAGGATTTTGAAATCCATTTCCTGACCGATTTGCACAACGTCTTCCGGTCGCTCGACTCTTTCATCGGAAAGCTCCGAGATATGGCACAAGCCTTCGAGCTCGTTGCCCATTTCGACAAAAACGCCGAATCCGGCAAAGCGCGAAACTTTTCCGCGAATAATATCGCCCGGTTTGTGCGTGGCGACGAAAGATTCCCATTCGCTCGGCGCGATGTCTTTCATCGACAGCGACATACGACGACCGGCGGGGTCGATGCTCGTGATAATCGCGTCAACTTCCTGATCTCTTTCCAGAAGCTCGCGCGGATGTCTGATTTTCTTCGACCAGGTGATGTCGGAAACGTGAACTAAACCGTCGATTCCGTCCTCGATTTCGATAAACGCGCCGAAATCGGTGATATTTCGAACAGCGCCGTGAACGCGGTCGCCGACGTGATAACGTTCTTTCACCGTTTCCCACGGATTCGGCATAAGCTGTTTGAGTCCGAGGCTGATGCGATGGTCTTCGGTGTCGATTCCGAGAACCTGAACTTCGACTTCTTCACCCGAACGCAGCATTTTTCGCGGATTTTTCGCGCGCTTTGACCAAGACATTTCCGAAACGTGAATCAAGCCTTCGATGCCCTTTTCAAGCTCGACAAACGCGCCGTAATCGGTAACGCTCGAAATTTTTCCTTTAATTTTTTCGCCGACCGGATAAAGCTCCGGCACGGTCTGCCACGGGTCTGGAATAAGCTGTTTGAAGCCGAGCGAGACTTTTCCTTTCTCGCGGTCTAACTTTAAAACCTTGACCTGAACGTTTTCGCCGGGTTTGAACAAATCGCTCGGATTCTGCTGTCTGCTCCACGACATATCCGTAACGTGAAGAAGCCCGTCAATTCCGCCGATGTCGACAAACGCGCCGTATTCGGTCAGATTTTTGACTGTTCCTTCAATCACGAAACCTTCTTCGATGTTGCCAAGCGTCTCGTTTTTCTGCTTGTTGTAAACCTCGTCGGTCAGAACTTTGCGCGAGAGAACGATGTTGTTGCGCTTGCGGCTGAACTTGATGATTTTGGCTTCGATTTCCTGATTGCGATACGAATCGAGATTGCGAATCGGGCGCGAATCAATCTGCGAGCCGGGCAAAAATGCCTCGACGCCGTTCAAATCGACTCTCAAGCCGCCCTTCGTTTTCTCCATCACGCGACCTTTAATCGGTGTTTCATCGTTGTAAGCTTTTTCGATTTCGTCCCACGATTTGCGGCGCAGAGCGTCGTAGCGCGAAAGAATCGGCGGCTGGTCGCCCGTGTGAATAGAGCGGATGACGACCTCGACCATATCGCCCTGCTTGACCGTAACTTCGCCTTCCGGCGATGTAAATTCTTCAAGCGGCACGGCGCCTTCGGATTTATACCCGAAGTCGATTAAAACACCTCTGTCCGAAACGCCTACGACTTTGCCTTCGACCAATTCGCCCGAGTGATAGATAGTCTGGTCTGCCTCGAATTTTTCGAGAATAGCGCCGAAATCTATATCGTTGGAAGTTTGCGCCTCGTCGCCGCTTTCCGTTTCAGAAGCCTGCACAGCCGGTGTTTCTTCCGTCTTTGTTTCCAAAGCCGGAGCTTCTTCCGCTTGTGCTTCAACCGCAGCAGGAGTTTCCTCTGCCGTTGCTTCGACCGCCGTTTCTTCTGCCGGTGTTTCTACCGCAGACTGATTGTTTGTTTCCTCAATACCCGAAGTCTCGTTTTCGTTCGCGTCTCCGGTTTCGTTAATAACCTCGTTAGCCATTTAAATCTATTTAAATTTCCTTATTAAAAATAACTGTTCAAAAATGAAGCGTATAATCGCCGCTATCCTGCCAAGCAGTGTGATACATTCGACTTAGCGTAATAGTCAATTATAACCACAAACAGGCGCAGTTGGAAAGAAGAAGAAAGAGTCGTTGGATTTTATCGTGTGTTTTTTTAAAAAAGAGAGATAAGGCTTTGACATTTTGCTTCACTTTCGGCGCATCGCACGCTTGATTGGATAAAACTAGAATTATACGCCGAGGAGCGTATATGTCAAGACGATAAAGTATTTTAATTAAATAACATCGCGTTTTTTTCAAAACTTTGCGAGCTTTGCGCCTTTGGGGGTATTTTTGTTTTATTG